>LPNH01000048.1:5540-14786 GCA_001543385.1 Candidatus Hemicellulosilyticus sp. P3 | reverse complement strand
CGAAAGCAGCCTTGGTGCCTGGCTCGATATGCTGGTGCATCAGGGCATTATAGATACGGGAGGCACATTCGCCCGTCACCTTCTCCAGAACCGTGTAGTCTATGCCTTGCAGCAACAAGACTTCCTCACGGATGTATTCATCCATGCTGTCATAACCCCGTTTGTCGCGCATGTAGGCATAGAGGTCTTCAATCTTCGAGTAAATCTCCCATTCCGTGTCCCACATCTTTGCCACAGCCATGCCGATATACATCATCCAGCCCAGCGAGGCTGACGGGAAATCCTGAAATTCACGGATGCCATCAGGGATGTATGCCTTAGCAATCGCTTCCCATTTATCTTCCACGTCAGGACATTCTGGCAACCGTTCATCCACCTCTTTCATCGAAAGCAGGAACTGATGTAAGTCCTTTCTCAATATATCTTCAAATTGCTCTGCCATTATTAGAATCTTACCGTAAATTCATTATTGATGTCGTTGTTATCAATCTCGTAGGTCAGATCCTGACTGAGCGTTTTCTTATCTTTGTTTTCGGGCATTTCTACTGATACCCTTGCATATTCTTGTTTCATACTTGATTTCCATTTGTTTGTTGTTGTCTGCAAAAGTACTCATTTTAGATGGGATTCCTGTCGGTTTTGCCTAAAATTAGATAAAACAAGCATGGATTTTGACGCTTATGGTCGAAAATCGTGCTTTATTTCGTAATTTTGTACCGAAAAAACAAGAAATGCGACTATAGCATATAAAGGATAAGGATAGAAATGAAAGATAGTAGTTTTGAACTTGCAAAATCGTACCTAATAGACCTTTTGCGGGCTTATGGCCATCGCCCCATTATTGTGAAGATTAACCAAAATGGTGAGGAGGTTGAGGTGATGGCGAGGACTTTTGTGAAACGCCAACTCACTACGGCAGGTATCATGTTCCCATATAATGAGATTAACAAAAGGACATCGAGAATCATAAACTCTGAGTTAGATAATGACGAACTGAGTATCATCTTCCATAGAGCTGTTTTCGATTTTGAGACGACTTATGTAGAAGAGTTCTGCAAGGACAATCCCGAAGCAGAGGCATTTGTCAATGCCGTTTATGGTTGGATTGAGCGTAAAAAGGAATGGCTTGAATGTACGTTCTCCTACTATAAAGGTGAAGAGTTTGAGGCATTCCTTGAAGAGAGGCCAGAGCCGGAATTGAAGAAAGGCGATTTGTCTGCTGACCTGGAGGTCGCAGAGGAAGATGTGAAGACCCTGAAGGACATGGGCTACCCTCAGATTTCAAGTATTCACGCAATGGCACAGTTGTTTTGGGCATTCGCTTCTTATAGACAGCCCATCGGCAAAAGGATGAAGAATGCCATCCTGTCTATAACCGTTGACGAAGAAGCGGCTGATTATCTCGACTCGTATATCCGTTTCTACAACAGATTCATTCAGGAGAGGATTGAAGCCGAAGCCTTCCCCAACGACAATGAAAAAGCAATCAAGGCACTGAACATCAAGCACCAGACAGAGTTGAACACACTTGCTAAGAAATACAAAAAGGAACTGGAGGAGAGTAAGAAGAAACATAAGGAAGAAACCGCCACCCTTAACAGGAACCATCAAGCTGATCTTCATGACAAACTGCATATCTTATGATCTGACTGATGAAGATGACATACGTGATTTCATTTCGTGGTTCAAGGTGGAGCATCGGAAAGTAAAGAATCAGTTGGTTAAGAGCATTGAGAAGATCAGATATGCTGATAAACCAGAGGCACTTGACCTGTTTAAGAGCATGGTTGAGGAGTACAACTCGAAGTTACTGAATGAGGCAGATGATGATGACGATGATGAAGATGAGGTAACTGATTAAGGGGTGAATCGGTGATTCCAGATAATCATGATTCCTTGATGATGGCAGTTGGGGGAAGGTCGTACATAACCTTGGCGTGGTTGGTACGGATGAGCTGGCTATCAAGATGCTGACCTGATACACGGTCTATGATGTCGCGATAGACTTGTCCGTTCCGGTAGATGGTATCATTCTCACGAGAGAAGTATTCGTTTTCGGCATGAATGTGGAAAGTGTGGGGCTGAAGTTCCGTGGTACGGAGTTCGCCGCATAAATATTCGTCGTCGGTACACAATCTGAGTTGGTAGGTGTTGGTGGTCTCGTTCTTAACGCGGTAGTCGATGTAGTTGTACGAGATGCTGGTGCCTGTGCCGAAGGGAATCTGACGGCCAAAGTCTGGGAAGAGGTCTAAGCCGTCATGGTGGTGATGCTCAACGATGGTAAGGTCGCTGTGCAACACAAGCCAATGAATCAGGTTCGACAGTTGGCACATTCCACCTCCAATGCCTTGCGATGGCTGTCCTTTGGCTATGGTCAGCCCCTCCTTGTAGCCTTTCTGCTTGGTAGTTCTTCCAACAAGCTTCCATACAGAGAATACTTCGCCCGGACGAATCAGCAGACCGTCGATATGGGTAACAGCCAGAGCAAGGTTGGTGGCCTTATTCTCCTGCAACTGCATATTGACATTGCCCAGCCTGCGACGAATGAGTGACTTGTGCTGATAGACGAGGACGGGCAAGGAGTCCTCAGTCATTTCCCTGGCAAAACGGGTTTTGTGAAGGAAGTCCTTCAGGTGACGCTTCAGGATTTCCTTCTCCATCGACAGGCGATAGGTGAATGGGCATATCTCGCAAAACAGTTTCCGTTTCATTTTTAAGGGATTTGTTAATCGTCGATTGCTTCGATATAGAAACTGAACGGACGGAATCCGTCATTACAGCTTATCATCGCACTCATGGGGTTTTTCATCCAGCCATCGTAGAAGTTTTCTTCGCCTCTGGCCAACGACTCCACAAACTCACGCATGGAGTACCAAGCAGCAGGGCACATCCCTTCAGGACATTCGCCATTCTCAGAGATCCATTGCTGCCCCTCCTTGACATCACATGTATGCTCGATGGGATTCTCATACTTTGCCATCAGGTCAGGATAGACCGTCTGACGTATGGCTTTAATTCGTACTTTGTTCATGTTAATCAAACAGTTTCTTCCAATTGTTTCTGATATGCAAGTCTTTCGTCACTATTGGCAAGATAGATGATGCCGCAATAGGTAAAGCCATGCTTCTCGATGTTGTGTCGCATGATTTTGTTGTCACGATGGGTGTCAATGCGGATGTTGGATTCACTGGCAAAGCAAAAGTCCATAATGCTGCTGAAGATACCATGTGCATCAGGCAGACTGGCTATACGATGGATGACATGATAGGGCTTCTCGTCTTCCAGCCAATTGCCATCATATATCTTTGAATATGTGGGTTCGGGTGAGGGCAGAAAAGCAAAGTAACCAACGACTTTATTGGCTTCTTCAATAACGAAACCACCCTTCTTTTCAATGTCTGAGGAAATGACAGCCTCAGATGGGTATCCATCTCCCCACTGGTGCATATTGCCAGACTGCCGCATAATATTCTTTGCAGCATCCATGACTTGCATGATAGCGACCATGTCCGTTGACTTTGCTTCCCTGATTATTCTACTCATGTCCAAAACTCTCTTTCTCCAGTTTCTTCCATTTCTCCCTGACACTTAGGGCAAGTTTTCATATTCCATATCCTTATATTATCGCTGCCACATTGCAAACACAGACGCCCCACCTCGCTTCTGTAGGATGGAGCCACGTCGGCAATGATACCACCCACAACAATGTTCTGGATAGTCTTGCAGTCCGGGCAGGACATGGCTGTTATCTGCTGGCGGAACAAACCACGTCCTTCATAAACCTCAGCTTCATAGCCGCAGGCCTTACAGCGATATTTCAGTTTCCAGGACATATTAAATATACTTTTGCCGAATGGTCTTTGGGAGTTTGGAAGCTACAAGTTGATAGGATTCTTTTATCCATTCCTCGACCTGTATATCATCCAAGTGATCGTAATACACGTCGCTCCAATGTTTCTTATTCCAATGGTATGCTGGTGTTACTGCAGAAAAGTGCGCCCGAAGTTCCTCATTCCTTTCTGGTGTCAGTTTCAGGGCGAGTCTTGGCTCACCGTCTTTCATGTCATATTTGCCACCACCTAACCAAAGACAGACGAATATCTTGCCCTCGAGTCGGAAGGTAATAATGTCATCGCCAAAGGGTTGGTCTTCGGTAACACCATAGAGTGACAACGTGTATTCTCGTACTTGTTCGATGTTCATACTTCGCATTTTGTTGTTCCACAAGAAAAAGCATGTATCTTGTCGCCCATCACTTGATGTAAGGTAGTAAACACAGCGTCTCCAGTACAATGGCTGGTATAGAACTGCGTCTGGGGGTAGGCATCCATCAACCTGTAGGCAAGTTCTGAAAGCTTGTCTTCGCTCTCATGATTGTCGAGCAGATGGAATCCTCCCACAACGGTATTCACTGGGAAAAGACATGCTGCAAGGATGTTCTCCAAGCCGCTATGAGCACAACCTGTAAAGAGCAGTCCATCTGTATATAGTGCCAGCTCGTGACGGAAATCATCGTTCACATAGCTACCATCTGATTTCTCTATGAACAGGTGCTGATTACCCTCTGGCATCGGATGAATCTGAGGTATGTGTGCTAAGATAAATATGTCATCGTCGATACTTTCGCTTTGTTCAATTATCAGTAATCGCTCTTGCGGAATCTCTGGCCATTCTGTGGTGATGCTATGTAAAATGCGGCGCTTAGAGAAGAATCTGCCTTTGAGCGCATCAGGCGACACGATGACTTTTGCTTTGTCGTTAATCTCCATGAAATGCTTCAATCCTCCAGCATGGTCGCTGTGTCCGTGGGAGATGAACACATAGTCCACCGTACTGAGGTCGATGCCCAATTGCTCTGAATTACGAATAAAGACATCGCTTGCTCCTGTGTCAAGCAAGAGACGATGCTTCTCAGTCTCTAATAGGATAGACAGGCCATGCTCCGTCTGAAGCAATGGATTCTGAGTGCGATTATCTGTTAGTACCGTCCACTTCATTTATTCTCCAGAATAGTTTTTATTGTATTTTCAAAATCAGTGTCTATTAGCATCACTTGCTCTCTATATTGAGCAAAGCCATTGATATAGTAATGATTGTCTTCCTTCAGAGAATCTGATGTAAAGTCCACGTCATACAGTCTGGTTTCAATGTCAGGAGCATGATTTCTTATCTCATCGATATGAGCATCTATGAAACTGTCTGTCATTGCAAGGCAAACAAACCGAATGGATTTCAAATACTGTTCATCAAAATCTTTCCTCCAGTCAAAGGGTATATAACAGCCTTCCACGATAAGGTTCTGTCGATTCTCAATCGCAGTCTTTATCATCTCCCTGACAATCGGCCACAGATAATCAGTCAATGCCGCGTCATCCTCAGGTGTAAGGTCGGTCTTTCCACTACGAATCAACCCCATTTTCAGATGGTCGATGGATAGATACGGATATTTGTACTCTTCCAGCATCCGTTGTGCCAGACGAGTCTTACCTGTATGTGATGCACCTGTTATCAGTATGATCATAGCCTTGTCTTCAGTTCTTCCTTGACCTTCTCCAAATCACCACACGATAGTATCGGTATGAGGTTTTCTATCTCCTCAATGCTTTTGTCCCACCATCGGAGCTTGAGCAAAATATCTATCAATTCATCGTCGAAGCGTTTCCTAACTACTCGACAGGGATTTCCAACGGCAATAGCATACGGAGGTATGTCTTTAGCGACAACCGAATTGGTTCCAATGATAGCTCCATCACCGATATGAACGCCTGGCATAATAGTCACGTTCTGACCAATCCAAACATCGTTGCCAACGACGGTATCTCCTTTCAGCGGCAGTTCGTCCTTTACAGGAGCAATAGCACTTCCCCAATCGCCACCCATGATGTAAAACGGATAGGTGGTCGCGCAATCCATCCTATGATTGGCCCCGTTCATCACAAACTCCACGCCTTTGGCAATAGCACAGAATTTCCCGATTATCAGCTTGTCACCGATGAAGTCGTAGAAGTGTGTGACGTGCTTCTCAAATTGGTCGGCACCATCTGGATCATCGTAATAGGTATAGTCGCCGATGATGATACGCGGGTTCTTTACAACGTTCTTGATAAAACAGAGTCGTGGCAGGTTAGGATTTGGAAAAACCTCGTTGGGGTTGGGTCTATTCATTATCATCATACTTTTTTTGTAATTCTTGCCAAATAATCGTAATGCTCACCTTCAGTCACGACCTCTACAGCATATCCGCTTCTCCCTGCTCTCTCTTTCAGGGTGTCAGCATCAATATAGAGCCAATTGAAGGGTTCGCCTATGGTGTCTTTATACTGCATCTGGAAACTATGCTCTCCATAATAACTCATGTCATCGGGCAATTCAATGATGCCGTCCTCTGTCTCGAAAACGTAGCTTATATCCGATGAATCACAAAGGACTTGACCTTCGGGAGCTAGTATTTTGTCGAGTTGCTTGAAGAACTCAGGCATACGCTCCAAGGTTCCCACTATTCCAATACCATTCATCAGCATGAGGATAGTGTCATATTGGCCATCCAAAGTAAAAAAGTTCTGTTCCTGTACCTTCTTAACCCCTCGCTCCTTCATGGTCTCAACGGAAAGAGGGGAGATGTCAATGGCAGTCACATCCATGCCTTTCTCCTGCAAGACAAGTGAATGGCATCCTGCGCCAGCTCCGACATCCAGCACTCTACCCTTAGCCATATCCAGAGCCTTACGCTCTATCTCCGGCATTGACTCATAGCTACGGAAAAGAGTGGTCAAGGGAATCTCGTCCTCCTCAAACATCGGGGAGAACACTCTGAGCTTACTTGCCTTTTTATTCTTGAAGTAGTCGGCAATCGCTCTACCCATCGGATCCTTTTTGCTATTCATCTTCAACTTCGCAATGAATAAATCCCATTTCCTTGGCTTTCTCCTGATTCATCAGGAAGTAAACGACTTCGCCCTCATTGCAAAGTTCACCTTTAGAGTTTGTTATCTCGGCATTGATATACACAAGATTTCTAACCTGTTTCGTGACTTTTGCACGTATGGTCAGCTCTGGCTCTGTGGTAGAGACAGCCTTGCGGAACTTCACATTCAGCTGAACGGTATAGCCGCTGGTCTGTAATTTGCGGGTAACGACCCATCCACAAACTTCATCAATCAGCGTACTCAGGATGCCACCATGCATGGTGTTCACCCAACCCTGATAGTTCTTTTCAGGATGCCATTTGCTGACGATATAATCTCCATCCTCATAGAACTCCATGTGAAGCCCGATTGGATTCTCAGGACAACAGCCAAAGCAGTTGTACTCAGGATGGTTGCGCCAAGGATTTATTATCTTTTTCATTTCTTAAACTTGCCCTTTATCCACAACTTCCAGTATTTCCAACCACCTGTAGTCCACAATGCCAGGAAGATAAGTACGGGCTGGAAGAACAGTCGGATGAGACGCAGATTGTCTGTGTTGAGACCGAAAGCATCGATGTGGTTCACATACTGGTTGATGTTGCCAGGGAAGATGGCTACATAGAAGAGTGCCAGCAGTGCACCAACTATTGCTCTTTTCTTCGCTACAAGGAAGATGATGCCAAGGCCAAAGGCAATCTCAACCACACCCGATGCCAGTACGACAAAGTCAGTAAATGCGGGACTGAACTGCAGCCACGTGGGCACCTGTGCTACAAACTCCTGACGGTTGAACGTCAGATGGCTTTTTTACGTACTTCATATTATTGATTCTTTTTTATGTAATCGAATAAATCAATCGTACCTGCGTCGTTTCTGACATCAAGAGTCGGAACGTACTCTTCCATTCTCGTTGTGCCACTGACTTTATCGACGTAGAAATTGACGAAAGCTCCCGTATAACTGCGGAATACCACCTGATAGGCAGAATCGGTCTCTTCGCCCATCTGTACATACATGATGGAAGGATTCTCTTCGGCTACGCTCCAGTCATACGCATTATGGCAATAGTTGCTGACTCCTTCGTAGGCCATCTCAGCCGTTATTTCACTCTTCGTGGTATTGCTGCCACATGAGCAAAACAACATGGATATCAATATGAATGAAAAGGCGATATGTTTCATAAGTGCTATCTTATTTCTTCCAATTCGCCAGTCTCAGAGTCGATGATAAAACCACGAACCACGATATCCTTTGGCACAAGTGGGTGAGTCTTGATGGTCTCAACGGTCTTTCGGACAGATTCGGGTGTGTCCTTGAAACCCTCCAACCAGTGATGCAGGTCGATACCGCATTTCTGGATGGTGTCAAGCGTTTCGTCAGTCACACCACGGGCTATCATCTCATGATGGAAGTGGTCGAAGCTCATGTGACAGGCTCCGCAATGTGAGTGAGCAACTACCATGATTTCCTCCACGCCCAGCTCATAAATAGCCACAATGAGGCTACGCATGGCCGAGTCAAAGGCGGAAATCACCAAGCCTCCAGCGTTCTTGATAATCTTTGCATCGCCATTCTTTAAACCTAAAGCTGCAGGGAGTAGCTCAGTGAGTCTTGTGTCCATACATGAGAGCACCGCCAGTTTCTTATCGGGGTACTTGCTGGTCAGATACTTCTCGTAGCCCTTCTGTTCCACGAAGACCTTATTGTATGCAATAATCTGGTCAATCATACGCGTAATACCTAAATACACTTAAATCTAACGGCAAAGATAGTTATAATCAGGGAATTTTCGCTAAATTTGCATCGACATTTATGATAGTTTAGTAAGAAATGATAGAAATAGGACTGAAATATCCGAGCGAATTGACGGTAACGGATGCCGTTACAGCTATTGCAGTCGGTTCTGGTGATTTGCCTGTTCTGGCCACTCCGATGATGATGGCACTGATGGAGAATGCGGCCATGCTTGCCGTCAAGAATGAACTGCCGGAAGGTTGTACGACTGTTGGCGGCCATATTGAGTCTTCTCACCTGAAGCCCTCAAAGATTGGAGATGTTGTGAAAGCAACTGCTGAGGTAACAAAGGTAGATGGAAAGAAGATAGAATTCAAGGTATCAGCTTATTCCGGCGAGACTTTGCTTGGAGAAGGAACACACCTGAGGTTCATTGTGGATAAGGAGAAATTCATGTCAAGACTATAGGAATATGGCATACACAGGACGTTTCGGACAGTCAGACGATTTCCGTCGTGAAGAACTGATTAGGATAATTGAGCACTCTGTAGAGAACCTGACCCTTCAGGAATTGGAAGCCCTATACTACGATATGTCAACGAAG
>LPNH01000048.1:3296-5528 GCA_001543385.1 Candidatus Hemicellulosilyticus sp. P3 | reverse complement strand
CAGAAACAACTGACGCTGGATGGCTGCATAGTCATCAGCGTTGGCTTGTTCGGACATTCTGGTGACGAAGAGGTGTGGAAACCTGGTACGAAGGAAATGCTGGATGATATGCACTTTCGCAAGATTGATCTGGCTGATGAGATTTTCGTTATCAATGTGGGTGGTTATATTGGTGAAAGCACCAGACGTGAGATCGCGTATGCCGAAAAGACCGGTAAGAAGGTTAACTATTTGGAAGTAATATGAGTGATTATAGGGAAATGAGGCGCAAACGCCAGCAACTCTCAGAAGAGGAGAGCATTGGAATATTGCAGAAGGCTACAGCAGGCACATTGGCACTGTTGGGTGACAACGGCTATCCATATGCCGTTCCCATCAGCTATGTCTATGCCGATGGCAAGTTGTATTTCCACAGCGCATTGAGTGGTCATAAGATCGATGCCATCAGAAACTGCGATAAGGCTTCGTTCTGTGTCATTGATAAGGATGATGTCCGGCCTGAGAAGTACACCACTTATTTCCGCAGCGTGATAGCCTTTGGGCGCATCCACATCATCGAGGATGAACAGGAGAAGTTAGAAACAGCCCGACTGCTTGGTGATAGGTACAACCCAAATCAAGAAGAAGCATTGCAGAAGGAATTAGAGAAAGGTCTTTCTCGCATGCTAATGATCCGCTTCGACATTGAGCATCTGACAGGTAAAGCAGCAATAGAGTTGATAAAAGAACAACAGTTTTCAAATGTGAAGTAATAATGCCAATACAGGTAACATACAGAAGAACCAGCAGACTGTCGATGCGCATCGTTAAGAATGGCGATGTGCATGTGTCTGCACCCATCGGTATGCCAAAGGCTGAGGTGAAGCGGTTTATTGAGGAACATCGTGACTGGATAGCCAAGGCACGTAAGAGTACCTACGAGCGACAGGTGAAGCGGGCTGAGTTCTATAGTCAGTTGCCATTGAGGACTCAGGCACAGGCCGATGATGCGCTGCGACGCTTGAAGGCACTGATTGAGCCGATGGTGGAACGGCACTCAAAGGAGATGGGCGTGAAACCCTCCGTCGTTTATTACAAGTCGATGATTTCCCGATGGGGTATGTGCAATGTCAAGGACAAGTCAATCTGCTTCTCGGCATACGTGCTGCTGTTGCCTGAGTGGTGCGTCGAGCATGTGGTAGTGCATGAGCTGTGCCACCTGCTGGAACCAAGTCACAATGCCCGTTTCCATGCGTTGATGGACAAGTACTTCCCCCGTTGGAAGGAAGCGAGGAAAGAGAGATGAAAATTGAGATTCGAAGGGCTGAGCGGCAAGATGTACCTCTGCTGTTGGAGTTTATCAAGGGCATTGCCCTATATGAGAAAATGGAGAACGAGGTTATTGCTTCGGCAGATGTGCTGGAACGGGAAATGTTCGATGAGCACAGGGCTGAAGCGGTCTTTGCTGTAGTGGATGGTCGTGAGGTAGGCTTTGCGCTCTTCTTCTACAATTTCTCAACGTTCATCGGACACTCTGGACTTTATTTGGAAGACTTGTTTGTTTGGCCTGAAGAGCGAGGCAAGGGATATGGGAAGGCATTGCTACTTCATCTGGTGAAAATTGCACTGGAGCATCATTGCGGACGGATGGAGTGGACTTGCCTGAACTGGAACCAGCCAAGCATCGATTTTTATCTCTCTCTTGGAGCTGTACCGATGAAGGAATGGACAGTGTACAGATTGGATGCTTTGGCGTTGGAAAGATTATCAGCGATATGTAAATAATAGGACTATGGATTTTATTGAATTAGCAAAAAGCAGGTATTCCTGCAAGAAGTTTGACTCGCGTCAAATCGGTAAAGGAGAACTCGACAGCATTCTGGAGGCAGGACGCTTGGCTCCAACGGCAAAGAATCTGCAGGAGCAACACATCTACGTGGTGCAGTCGGCAGAAGGGCTGACAAAGATTGACACGCTCACACCATGCCGATACGGTGCACCGACGATGCTCATCGTGGCGTTTGACAAGAACAACGTGTTCACTTACCCTGGTCAGAAATACGATTCTGGTATTGAAGATGCCTCCATCGTAACCACCCACATGATGCTCTGTGCGAAGAGTGTAGGCGTGGATAGCTGTTGGGTGAACTTCTTCGACCCCGACAAGATGGCCGAAGCATTTCAGTTGCCGGAGAACGAAGAGATTCTGACCTGCCTCGCCCTCGGCTATGCAGCAGAAGGTGCAGGGCCATT
>LPNH01000048.1:0-3145 GCA_001543385.1 Candidatus Hemicellulosilyticus sp. P3 | reverse complement strand
TTTTGAGACCGATTTGGTAAGGGACTGGCTACCTGTGTTTATTGCCTTGGTGTCGTTACTGTTCTTTCCCCTATGGCTTGATGACAAGCGGACGAACCTGAAATGGGAATTGCAGCGAGAGCATCATGAGCGGTATTGGAAGTATCGTGAGGATGTAAGAATACGGGAGCAGGAAGCCCAACGGGAGAAGTGGGCGGCAGAGCATAAACAGCAGGAAAGTGAAATCGAAGAGAGCAAGCAACAGCGTGCCGCTGAACGAAAGGAACGTGAAGAACAGTTACGCCAATGGGAAGCTGAGAATCGGGAATGGGAGGAACGCCGTCGACGGGAGAACGAAGAAAGCAAGCGCAAAGCCGAGGCCAGAAAAATGAGACATCACGATTTCCAGATAGCCCGAAAACGAGCCGTCAGACAAATAAATGACCTGCTCGAACGGGCAGACCGCAAGGCACTGATGGGACACTGCTACATGCTGACGAGTGCAGCGGAAGTAAGACTGTCATTTGACGAGATTTTCCTGCGTGGCGGAATGCGTCTGCAACGCTATCCTGACTTCGACAGCGAGGCTGACGTCGGCATCCATCGCGAGGCGTTTGTCAATCGATGTTTGCGGAATGGCCTTGTGCCGTGTCTATTTATTCTCACGCCCGACGGGATGCAGCCAGTGGATGCGACGGGATGGAATCTGCGACATGCCGTAACTGAGGAAAGCCTGGTGCCGTCATCTCTCGTAGTTCCGAGATTGGTGGAAATGTCTTCATGGGAACTGAATACCCAGATGGCGCTCTATGTCATGGAGTACCTGCGTGACGAACATCCAAAAGCCAAACTGCATCGTGACAAGGGATTGGATGGCGACGAAATACTGTGGTATAAGAAAAAGAACCGCTGGGAGTGGATCCTGTTGCGACGAGTTCCGAAGCTCACCACTATCAACTCCAAATATACTGACTGGATTAAGCTTCATTATCCATCTTTGCGCAACAAGCCCGGTTATGTGGCGCAGTTCACCTATAGCCAACAAAATTCACGTGGCCGAATGATAAAGGTGGAGAAACCCTATCGCGGAGTGAATTATGAAATTGGGTTTGATGGGTTGATCCCTGTTTCTCGAAATTTTTGAGTAATTTTGCAGCCGATTTGAGATAACAGATGGAACAGACGAGAACATCCATATTTCAGCGACCCGCTTGGGTGGTGGTATTTGCCCTCACTGCTGCAATAGCATGGGGATGGGCATTCCCGCTTATCAAGATAGGCTTCAATGCCTTTGGCATCACAACAGACATGACAGGCAGCAAGATGCTCTTTGCGGGCATCCGCTTTGCTGCGGCTGGTTTGATAGTCCTTTCTGTAGCCCGTGGCAGTGGGCGTTCATTCAAAATGGACATCAAGAAAGACTGGTGGTTTTTCCTCGCCTTCGCGCTGATGAACACCACGCTTCACTATTTTTTCTTCTATGTCGGCATGTCGCATAGCGAAGGCTCACGGGCTGCTATCCTCAATTCACTGAGTACTTTCCTTGTGGTGCTGCTGGCCTGTGCCTGTTTCAAGAGCGATAAACTGATCTCACGGAAGATTCTCGGTTGTGCTGTTGGGTTCAGCGGCATCCTTGCATTGAATCTCGGTGGAACCGAAAGCGGACAATTTACTTGGCTGGGCGACGGTATGATTATCCTCAATGCCATCTGCGGGGCATGTGCCAACCTGATGACTCGCGGACTGAGCCGTCGTGTGGACGTCTTTGTCGGAACGGGTTACAGTCTCGCCATCGGAGGGCTGCTGCTCATTATCCCTGGGATTGCTTTCGGTGGTACACTTCCCAATGTCAATATACTCGGCATCGTCTGCCTGTTGCTCCTTATCGCCATATCTGCCATTGGATTTGCACTCTACAATAAACTGCTCAGCCTGAATCCGGTTGGAAAGGTCGCCATATACAACTCACTCATACCCATCGTTGGTGCCGTGACCTCTTGTCTCTGTCTTGGCGAGACGTTCCATGCGAAATACGTCCTTGCCGGAGGACTCGCTGCACTTGGTATCTACATTATCAATAAAGGGAGGTACTGACGAATGAAACAGATTGAGATAGCCGAAAGACAGGTCTGGATACACCAGACAACGGAGAGGCCGGAATGGGTAATCATCCAGCCCGTGGACGAACATGACCAACAGGGGCTGGATGAAGAAATCGCTTGGCTCAGTAGTCATTCGTCAACGACTTTTACCCTTGTCGCCTTCCGCATCAGTGACTGGAATACGGAATTGTCACCTTGGAGGGCGCCTGCCGTATTCGGTCGTGAGGATTTCGGAGAAGGTGCTTCGAAGACGTTATGCTATGTGCTGGACGAACTGGTTCCACGATTCAAGGGCAACCGCTATTGTCTTGGCGGCTACTCCCTTGCAGGGTTGTTTGCGCTGTGGAGCGGGTATCAGACGAATGTGTTTACTTCCATCGTCGGGGCTTCACCGTCGGTCTGGTTCCCAATATGGATAGAATTTGTAGAGAGTCATCAGATGAAAGCCAACAGGGTTTATCTGAGCCTTGGCGACATGGAGCCAAAGACGAGGAATCCACTGATGGCCGGTGTCGGTGAATGTATTGAGCGGATGCACGAGCTGCTTGATTGCGAAAAGATGATGGAATGGAATGAAGGCAACCATTTCAAGGACAATGCCATTCGGACAGCAAAAGGGCTGGCATGGGCAATTAGATAAAAGACGCTTTTTAGGGCTTACGTTTCGGACAGGTTTCTTTCCGCCTCCGTTTCTTTTCCGCCTGCTCACGAAAGAAACGGAAGCCGAGGATTTTTGCTTTCCTCGGCTTCTGACTAATACAATTCTGCGAACAGGTCGGGTTCTATCACCATGTTCCTATAGCCCTCTATCTTCGTCCTGCCTCTCAGATACTCATACCCGAAACGGCAGCGTAAGCACTTGCGCTTGTCACAATACTCGCGCTGCAACTGGATTAATGCCTGTGAGTCTCCTGCGGTCTCATTCTTGATGCCGTATTGCTCCCAATGTTTGGTGATGGCGTTTTTCTCCGCCTTGCACTGCTCGATGAAGTCAAAGGCTTGGTCACAATAGGCTTCTTTTGACATTTCACGACCGTATGCAAAGAGCATGGGAATAACTGCGT
>LPNH01000047.1:6341-7815 GCA_001543385.1 Candidatus Hemicellulosilyticus sp. P3 | reverse complement strand
CAGGAGTGACCCTCTCCTGGACCTCCGCTCAGGGGCCTGCCCCTAAGAACCCTATATTAAAACAGTAGTTACTATGCAAATCTGTGACAAGCAATATCAGTCGCTGAACATATCTGCCTCCCCGTCCTTCGCTACTGCACAGGGACGGGAAAACGAGCGACGTGATTGGACTGAGGAAACCTATCTGGCCAAGAACAATCAGCCGGGCAACCGCTATGACTGGTCGAGAAAGCACCTGAACTTTGATATAAAAAGAGGCCATACAATGATTATGAAGAACGGCCAGACGCATTACATTAAGCCTCGCATCATCCCTTTGGGCTCTCAACGGAAGACCTTAAAGCAAAGATACGAGCAGAGACTGAAAGAACTGGACTACAAACCTTGGGCAAAGGATGCGCCGAACCAGCCGAACACCTGCGTCGATTTCGTCATCAGTGGCGACCACGACCGCATGACGGAGATTGCTTTCGGCAAGCCGGTGGATCTTGACTGGCAGGAGGACAACGGTAACGTTACGCTTGCCGATGACCCGAACTGCCGCGGGCGCAAGCAGATTGAGACGATGGCTTTGGACTACTATGACTTCTTGTGCCGGAAGTTCGGAGAGGAGAATGTCATCGGCTTCGAGTGCCACCTTGACGAGACGACACCGCATTTCCATGCACTGGTGATTCCCGTTGCCGAGCGCGTGAAACGTGGAAAGGTTGGCGGCTATGAACTCAACCCGGATGTAAAGGACGACGGCAAGGAACGTCCTGAGCACATCACTACCCGACAGTTTGGCAGGCTGAGCGAGGATGAACAGAGATTCTATAAGCCAGCAAAAAAGAAGAAGGTGCTTGCGGTCAGCTACTCCCATTACTTCGGCGAGACCCGGTTTGCAGCCTCGCAGTCGTATAAGCAGTGGCACACGATGCTTCACGATGAGGTCGGTGACAAATGGGGGTTATCCCGTGGAGAGGACACTTCGCTGATGACGGCGGAGGAACGGAAGGAGCACAGAAAGAAGAACAAACGTCAGTTGGAGCGAGAAAGACTGGAGGCTCTGAAGAAAGCAGAAGAGGCAGAGAAGAAGGCTCAGGAAACTGAGAAGAAAATTGATCAGGCAGCATGGGCACTCGACAATTTTGAGTCATCACTGGCCGAGAAACGGGAAGCGTCGTCAAGACTTAACGACATGATTGACAATGCCCGTCAGGAACTGAACAGAATCAATAAGGAGAAAGAAACTGCCAGGAATGAGAAGAATGAACTGGAACTACGGGCAAGGGAACTGGCCGATGCCGTTGGCGACCCGTCGGAGTCGGTGGCATTCAATGGTTTCTGCGATGCGGTCTTTACCTATAACCCGAAAAGCAGCGGTGCCATTATCGAGAACCTGAAAGCGAAGGGCAAGACGAAGATGACGATGATGGACGTGATTATGGCGGCATTTCAGGAGGTGGATAAGGTCAGGAGCCAGAGGAAATCA
>LPNH01000047.1:0-6227 GCA_001543385.1 Candidatus Hemicellulosilyticus sp. P3 | reverse complement strand
CGGAGAACGCCGGAGAAGTCAAGGAGAAAGCCGATAAGTCCGACAGCATGCAGCGAGTTATGGAGTCCCTTTGGCCGGGAATGTGGGACGCCGTTCAGACTATTGTCAATCCGCGACTCGACAAATACGTGATGTTTGATGAGGAGAAGGAAACCATCAGGAAAGCCTTATGTAAAGAACCGGAAATCAGTCTGGCTAATGCCAGTTGGATGATAGATGCCGCCAGAACCATCCGTGAAATTGTGAATGGTACGAAAGCAGAGGTTTATGAGATAGCGGCAGAGTCGGGCGTGGACTATCTGAAAAGTCTTGGGCTTGACATTGCCGAAGATGTGGTCGAAGATGTGGATAAGGTGGCTGCAACGACTGCCTGTCTGTTCTTCGGGTACTTTGACGGGGCTACCACTATTTCTGAATCTTGTGGCGGAGGTGGCGGTAATAACGAACTGCCCAAGAAGAAGGACAACGAGGACGAACTGTCCTTTGCTCGAAGATGTCATCAGATGGCCAAGGTTATGCATACACCGAGGTACAGGCTCAGGAGAGGGTGAACGGAAGGGGTGGTATCCTTCTATTCGCCCTTTTATTCGCCCTTTCAAATATATTGATAATCAAATGCTTAGACATAAAAGACCACTACTGAAGGCCTCTCTATTCGCCCTTTTATTCGCCCTTTCCCAGGACATAATACAGATATTTGTTCTTTCCTTCTGTTTTTAGTCGTCCATCTTTTCTAAGGGCATCAAGATAACTGCGCATCTGTTTCTCAGAAACATGACTGCCGACGAGCTTTTCCAAATCTGAGATTTTTGCTTTCCCATATTTATTCAAGAAGGGTTTGATTACAGCCCAAACCTGATTTATATCCCAATCTGTGGCTAACGAATATGCTGCCACATCTCCAGCAAACTCATAGTAGCGACGGGGAAGAATGTAATGGATGGCATTTGTCTTGCCATGCTTTTCTAAGAATCCCATCTGTTCCAGCTTCTGTGCAATCAGCTTGTTAGATGGCACCTTCTTGCCATCACGTACTTCGCAGAGAGCCATCACGTCAAAGACTGTCAGTTTCTTATCTTCAGGCAATGACTGCTGTATACTCTGCACATAGATGGCGAAAGCCTTGTCTTTTACGGTTGCTGACAAGATTGCCGTCACATTGAAGTCATCACTCTCTGTATAATCAGGGTCAGGTTTACCTTCAGATAGGGTTTTCAAGAAAATCTTGTCCATACCCTGGCCAGAACGTTCCACAATACCAGTCTTTGCCAAGATGTCAGCTAAAAGTCTGTTACGCGGCATGCTCGGAGTGGTCAGCAGATTATCGATGGTCACACCTTTGGGGAATCCTCCAGCATTGATGATAACCAGTTTTGTAGGATACTGCTTGACCACGATTTCGCTATTTACCCGATAATTTCGATGTGCGAAAGCGTTATTGGCAACCTCTCTTATCACATCCTCATTGAAGAACGGAATACCAAAGATATAGGCTCCTTCCCTAATTGGCACAGAGCCATTGCGAAGATTGATGGCATCCCAGAGCTTATCGATTAAGAGAAAGAACGGTTGTCCGAACTGCATACGGTTGTCGAAATGTATCTGAGGCTCTGTAGTGCGATACTCCAGCATTACCTTAGCCTGTGGGAACACCCTATTGATGAAATCTCCCTTGCCTACAAGCAAAACGGCAGCGTTAGTGATACGATTCCCAACGATAAGATGCAAGTCGCTCAATGCCTGTTTATCGTCCAATGAAACAAAAGAAAGATTCTCCTGTTTCTTGGCATACTTCTCTTTCATTTCTTTGATTGCCTCTGGATCAAGATCATCGAAAGTTGCTTCATCGCAGAACTGCTCCGAGAAGTCCGGCTCCTGCTCCTGAATGATGGAGAGATATGTTTTGTCATCCATCGGTAACAGGTCCTCGCCGACTCTCATCAATGGCACATCCTCAAACTTATACACCTTTCCGATTGGTCTTGACGGCACTTCAATAACTACTACCCGGCCTGTCCTGTTAACTTCGTCTTCGAATAGCTCGTAAACTTCAGTACGAATATCTGAATCCCTATAGATATTACTCTCCAGTTCACCCAATGCGTTCTCGTTCTGTTTGGTGCCTGTTACTTGATGAGGATGCTTGTCGTGCATACCGATAACCATCCTGCCACCACCCTCATTACAGAGTGCAGTAACATAGCCCAAGATGCATTTACGCCTGTCTTTGGGCCTTTCCTTGCCGCCTCCGTTATACGAGACGTTGCCGTATTCGCCTTTTTTGAACTCAACGTGGTCTTCCGACTCACGCATCTGTTGCAGTTGAGCTATAGTATATCTCTTCATTCCTATAATTCTATTCTTCGATTTGGATGCAAAGATACAAAACTTTTTCATTAATTTGTCCACATTTAACGAAAAAACGTTCAAAAACCAATTCTATTGGCAAGGGTTTCAGCAAATCCATGCCGTTTAGTGGATAAAAGCTTCGTTTAGCATTTTATTTTCCATTGCTCAACAATTCTTACGATTTTTGCACCAGAGTTTTTACTCATCTTATTAACATTATATTTTTTTATTTATGGCAAATAATGAACAAAACCTTCAAGGAGTGAACATCTATGATGATTCATTGGTGAACAAAACCGGCCTTGGCTGCGGTTGTGATGTTACTCAAGTAATCGGAGAAGAAGCTTGTAAAACGCAAATCCTCGACTTCGATCTGTTGGCAAATTGGCAGGGCGTGGAGTATGAAAACAGCAGGAAACTCGTCAAAAAGGACGAAACAGCCTCGAACTACAGCAGTATGACCAGCAAATTAAACACAACTTTAGTTGGTTCGGTTAAAGCCGCTTTGTTAGAGTTGGCATTCGGCAGAACTTTAGACTCGCATGTTGGCTCCACTACAAATCATAGTGATGACTATGAGTATGGAGTTAGCATCATTTACCAAAAACTCTATTCTTTGAACATTAAGTCTTCACTTTTCCCAGAATTGAGTAAGTTCGTTGGACCTTTGGCTTGGAGCGAAATCAACGCAACAGGCAAAGCCAATCGTACCGACAAGAATGAGATTAAAAGTCTCTTTAAAAAGTATGGAACACATCTGACAACTCGTGCCGTTTATGGTTGTTTGAGCACAAAATTCTTTGTGAGAGAACAAAACAAATGGGAGAGTGGCATGGATGTTATGATTTCCATTGAAAATTCTGGTGGGGGAAAGATTGAAGACATTGATATTGACGGTAGCATCAACGTGAGTTTTTCTGCTGACGACAAACAATGCTTCGATTACTCATGCAAAGTCACCTCAGAGAAGAGAATTGGAGGTGCAAGCGCTTCTTCCGACATTGACACTTGGCTTGAATCGTGCAAAATCGATGACCCATAATCTGTTGCTTTGCTAGGCTACAACATCAATGGCTCTGATTCCTCAGATAGTGGCTTGATTCCACTTTATGAGTTGTTATCTTCTGATGATACTCGTTATTATGCAATGAAAGAGGCATTGGATGAATATATCAATGAGAACTCTATAAAACTTTCAAAACACAAAAAAGTAATTCTTGACATCTATGCTAAGCGATTTGATAAGGGCCAAACGGCTCCATCATACTGCTATGGTATTGATGGAAATCCAAGTAATCATAACAAGTATTTTCGTCTTGAAGAAAACGTCTTTGACCATGTAACAGGAGCTAAAAAGGGTTGTCTCTATTTCTACTATGCATTGGGGCACGCAACGGGAAATGCAGTTGTTGACGTTCGTTTCGATGAGAAAGGTGACTTTGACGGAGATTGGCAAATCCGTGGAAGCAACTCTAACGAAGGCGTAACAGGTTGTCTTAAAGACAGGTATGTAGGTGTCAAAATCAAGAATGTCAACAATGGCGTATCCCAGGATGATTTCGTTACTGGTTTTGGTTTGGAAATCGATAAGAAGCTGAAAGTTGTTTCGTTAGGTACAGATACTGGCTTCCCATGGCAGAGTAATTCTAATTGTGAAAGTTGGTATTCATCAGGTCTCATTCATGATGATGTTTATTGTAAGTACACAAAGAAAGAACTGAACGAATTCTAATTGAGATGGAGAGATGGTATAATAAATCTCTCCATTTCATTTCATGAAACAAAAAGCCCCCAAATACTTATGTTTTCCCCTAAATAATCCTAAAAGATGGGCTTCAGAGTACTGGATATTTTGATAATTTAACAAAAATGAGTACCTTTGCAGCCGTTTATTATATAATAGGTACGCAAAGAATGTTTTCGCAAACAGAACTAATATATAGCATAGCCTGCACGGTGTATGTGGTGACTTGTCTGATGTTCGCAGCCGTACGGTGGTTTCACGTCTGTCCGGGTGCGAAGGAGAATAAAAGTTACTACCATCCCGACCGCAAGATAATCACCTTGCTATATGCTGTCCCTGTCATCCTCTTTCCCTACATATTCAATCCTGCCAGTCATGGATCATGGCTGCTGGTGAAAGGCTATTACCCGCTGACGCATCTCTTCTACTGTGCCGTACTGCTGTTCAACTACTTCGGAAAGGTCAAGCAATGGGAACGGTGGCACCTGTCGGGTATCATCTCATCCGTACTGGTTTTTGCTTCTGTCATTTTGCTATTTGCTGTTGCTCTTTGGCCAGGCTTGCAAATCAGCACCGCTATGGAGGAATTGCTGACCATCATTATCTTCTCCGTCGGACTGCTGATGACTGCCTACTGCGGTTTTGCCATGTGGCAGGTGTGGCAATGGATTCATGAGTACAGTACGGATAATTTCTCCAATACAGAAGATTTCCCGCTCACATACGCCCGTAGTGTGCTTATCATTCCTGTCATACATGCCCTGCTGGTTTGGCCGATGGTGCTACTCGACAGCCCCACATGGTTGGCTGCAATGCAAATTATGCTTTCGGTGTTTAATGCTATCTTCCTTATATCCATACTACCATCAAAACGCAAGGGCAATCCTTTAGAACAGATGATAGAAGACAACCGTGAGGCTGACATTGAGGAAGCCTTAGAACAGAAACTGCCGACTGAAGAAGAGAACAAAAACTGCCCCCCCCAACCGGGCTACACGCCCTCCAAAGAGCAGCCTGATACTACGCCGGAAACGTCTAATATCGAAAAGTCTGCAAAGGCAGAGCGCAAGCTTAAAGAGATTCCCGAACAGACTCGCCAAAAGATCGCCGACGGCATAGAAAAAGCACTGGTAAAGCAGCGTCTCTATCTGAATCCAAATCTTGGTCTAAAGGAGGTCGTTGAGGTCTGCGGCTATAGTCAGGCATACGTTTCGAGAGTCTTGCGAGAGCAATACGGCGGTTTCTTCGACTATGTGAATTTGCTTCGCTGTCGCCACGTCGAGAATTATGCCAAACAACATCCCGAAGTTACTAAGGAGGAATCCATCATCAAGTCCGGATTTAAAGACCGTCAGACCTACTATCGCATCAAAAAACATCTCTTCCCGAATGATGCTCAAGATGAATAACAACTTTATCCTTGACCATTTGCTTTAGCTTTGTTTTCCTTCACTCGTTTCCTGGAGCCGATAAATACGAACATATCATCCAAATTGTTTCTATACTCTCTGCCAATGTTGATGTCTTTACCATTGTCCATTTCCACCATATAGCCAGCGATTATGTTGATATGTTCGATGTTGACGGCGTATGAGCGATGGATACGAACAAACAGGTCTGGATTCAAATCTTCCAGCACCTCACACATAGGTACCGTAACCATCATCCTACTCTTTTCATTTCCCTTCAACAGATGTATGACATAGTAGTTCTGCTGTGCCTCCAAATACACGATGTCGTGGATGCATACCCTCTTATGTCCCCACTCAATCTTCACAAACACATGCTCATTGTTGTAAAGAGCACTCCCATTGTCTTTCTTGTTATTCATACTTTTTTATATTTTAATTGTAAAATTATGAAATCAAGCCCTTACCTGGGAGTGCAATCCACTAAACAACATTTTTATCCACTTAACCTCAAATAGTGCATAACTAGAAATGTTGCTTAGTGGATAATTTGGTTGTCTGAAAACATGGTATCATGTCTAATTAATAAAATAGTATTTTTGTAGCAAAAACAGCGAAAAAGGCAGAAAATAGGGATTGAGGTTCACTTGGATTTATAACGAGTTACGACAAATTATAACCAGTTACGACAAAGTTATAATCAGTTACGACAAAGTTATAACCAG
>LPNH01000046.1 GCA_001543385.1 Candidatus Hemicellulosilyticus sp. P3 | reverse complement strand
TAAGTGAAAAATCTGACATGGCAAAATCCTGAGCAACTTTTTGTTGCTCAGGAACTTATAAATAAAGTTAAATCAAAGTGTTGCGGAATTAAGGTAAATTACATATCTTTGCAGAAGTGATTTTTCCGATCCGCACCATGAACACCGGCGTAACATACATGGGCCTCGACCTGCACAGCCCCCTGCTGCTCACCGACGCAGTCCCCGACGCCGGCATGCTGGCCCCCCTCGTCGATGCCGGCATCGGCGCCGTCGTGCTGCAGCCCCTGCTGGAAGAAGAAATCATCTGGGACATCAAACTCCACGGACGCGAAATCGCCCCCGTCGCCAACTACGGCGCCAACCTCGACGCCGTGACCAAAACGACGCACCCCGACCACGTCCAGCGCTTTCTGGAACGCATCGCCGAACTCAAACGGCAGCTGCCCGTCCCCGTCATCGCCGCCGTCGACTGCTACTCCTTCGACGCCTGGTTCTCGCACGTGCGTCTGCTCGAAGAGGCCGGCTGCGACGCCATCGAATTCAACATCCAGCTGCTGCCCTACGACACCACCGTCAGTTGCGACGACATCGAACGGCTCTTCAACGACCTCGTCTCCACCTACCGCCGGCTCTCCTCGCTGCCCCTCTCCGTCAAAGTCAGCCCCCACTTCTCCGACTTAGCCAGTTTCATGCAACGCCTCTCATGGATGGGCGTACAAAACATCACCCTCTTCAACACCCTCATCTGCAATGGCATCGACCCCTGTCAAATAACCCCCGTCCGGCCCGGGCCGAACACCGACGCCAGCGCCATCTTCTGGACCGCCGTACTCAAAAAACGCCTCACATGCGACCTCTCCACCGTCGTCCATGACGGCGACGGCGTAGTGCGGGCCCTCCTCTCCGGCGCCACAACCGTACATATCAACCATCTGTCCGGCCACACCGGCGCCGATGCCGTGCAAGCCGCCGCCGACACACTACACAACTGGATGCGCCAAAACGGCCACGACACCATCGACTCCTTCCGCGGCACCGGGATCCCCCCTGCCGCCAGCCAAGGCTTCCTGACCCTGCGTGCCCACTACCTGCAACGCATGAAAGAAGCCCGACTGCGATAACCCCCCCCTTGCGCCACATCCCGTTTCCATTCCGTGCACCCGGCCGACACCCCCGGATGCACCCGAAAAAAACGGCAAAACCACAACCCGCCGGCCAAACAGCGGCGCACAAAACAAACAGATAAAACAACAGCAAAAATCCCTCAAAAAAAACAAGCTTATGGAAAACCAAGAACGTACAACCAGTTTCTTCCGTTTCGAAGACCTGCGCGTCTACGGCAAAGCCACCGACTACGCCGCCTGGCTCTGCACCGCGCTGCGAGAGGCCCGGAACGAGGCCGAGCGCCAGCTCACCGGCCGTTTCTGCCACTCCGCCTGCGACATCGGCATCGTCATCGCCGAAGGCTCGGCACGCAACAAAACCCAGTTCCAGCACCACCTGAAAAACGCCAAAACCTCCATCCGCGAATGTATGGCCTACACCGAGGTGGCACACAAAATCGGCGCCCTCACCGCCGAAAGCCGCGAACGCTCACGCGAACTGCTCATGGAGCTCACACGCATGATCGGCGCCCTCATCATCTCGCTGCAGCGCACCAACCCCCGCCCCGCCGAAAACGACGCCGACCTCGACGACCCGTTAGACAGCATCGAAACCAACTTCTAAAGCCGGGGACAAGAAACCGAAAAGAATCCCGCTCCCGGACACCCCGGAAAACCCAGAAAAACTCAAAAAGCCCGGACGGCCCGGGCCTTACTGCAAAACCAGACATCCCATGTACCCCGAACTTCCCCTACTCCGCCACACCCACACCGGCAACTTCCTTCTCATCGCAGGGCCCTGCGTCGTCGAAGACGAAGAGAGCCCCTTTGCCATCGCCGAGCGGCTGCTCGCCATCGCCGAGCGGCTGCATTTGCCCTTTGCCTTCAAAGCCTCCTATCGCAAAGCCAACCGCTCGCGTCTCGACTCTTTCACAGGCATCGGCGACCAAGCCGCCCTTGAAGTGCTGGGCGCCGTGCGCGAACGCTACGGCATCCCCGTCGTCACCGACATCCACAGCGAGGCCGAAGCTGCCGCCGCCGCGCCCTACGCCGACATACTGCAGATACCCGCCTTTCTCTGCCGGCAGACCGAGTTGCTTCGTGCCGCCGCCGCCACCGGGCGTGTCGTCAACATCAAAAAAGGCCAGTTCCTCGCCCCCGACGCCATGATCCATGCCGTCGACAAAATGCACGCCTTTGGCAACGACAACGTCATGCTCACCGAGCGGGGCACCACCTTCGGCTACCAAGACCTCGTCGTCGACTTCCGCGGTGTGCCGCAGATGCGACGCATCGGGGTGCCCGTCATCGTCGACATCACCCACTCGCTGCAGCGCCCCAACCAGCCCTCCGGCGTCACCGGAGGCGACCCCGGGCTCATCGAGACCATCGGCCGTGCTGCCGTGGCGGTAGGAGCCGACGGCATCTTCATGGAGACACACCCCAACCCTGCCGTGGCCAAATCCGACGGAGCCAACATGCTCCCCCTCGACAAAGCCGAGCCCCTGATGGAGACCCTGCTGCGCATACACCGAGCCGCAAGACAACCCAATCAGCCCTTCGGCGCATAATAAGGCGGACAAGCCCCCTTAAACCCTTAAACACCTTAAACCCCTATTAAGGCAGACTATACCTATCATACCTGAAACCATGCAACTCAAACTCACCCGACCGATTGTATTTTTTGACCTTGAGACCACCGGGGTGCAGGTTGGCACTGACCGCATCGTCGAGATATGCCTGCACAAAGTCATGCCCGACCAGCGCAGCGAAACGCTGACACTGCGGGTGCGCCCCGTCGACAACGCCGGCCAGACCCTGCACATCCCTGCCGACGCCACAGCTGTACACGGCATCAGCGACGCCGACGTAGCCGACAAGCCCGCCTTTCGCGAAGTGGCGCCCCGGCTGCTCGACTTCATCGGCGACGCCGACCTCGCCGGCTACAACTCCAACCGCTTCGACGTGCCCATGCTCGTCGAAGAATTCATCCGCGCCGGCATCGAATTCGATGTCAGCTGCCGCCACCTCGTCGACGTGCAGAACATCTTCCACAAAATGGAGCAGCGCACACTGAAAGCCGCCTACCGTTTCTACTGTGGCAAAGAGCTCGACGGCGCCCACAGCGCCGACGCCGACACCCTGGCCACCTACGAAGTGCTGCTGGCACAGCTCGACCGCTACGCCGGTGCCGACTACACCGCACCCGACGGCAGCGTGAGCCGGCCCGTCGTCAACGACATAGCGGCCTTAAGCCAATTCTCGGCCGGCGGCAACTGGGCCGACCTCTCGGGCCACATCGGCTACGACGCCCAACGGCGCGAAACCTTCAACTTCGGTAAATACAAAGGGCGCACCCTCGCCGAAATCTTTCAGCGCGAACCCTCCTACTACGACTGGATGATGAAAGCCGAATTCCCCCACGCCACCAAACAAGTGGTGCAACGCGTCTACCAAAAACTGCAGCAACAAAAACTGCAACAGCTCAAAGAGAAATTCGCGAACTGAGAAAAGGCTCCATCAATAATAATTGAACCCCGAAAGTTGCTCACTTTCGGGGTTCGATTTCATTTTCGGGGTTCAAAACAACTATTGGATATCCTTCTCGTCAAGGGGCTGGGCGAGAAGCCCGACAAACTTGGCCGTATTGTCAAACTCCATGCGCGTATACGTGCGCCCGCCCCCCTTCTGCTTCTGGCTCACCACCACATAGGTATACGGCTTGGGCTTCTTGCCGTCGACACCGCGGTACTTGGCGTCATACTCATACACCACCATCTTCTCCACCTCGTACTTCTCGCCGCGGAAAGCCTGCTTCAGATACTTCAGGATGGCGCTCGTGTAACGTTCCTCGGACAGCACCTTGCCCGTCATCACCAACGCCTGCGTCTCAAGGCTGTAGACCGCCTCAAACTCCGCCCCCTGATTGTTGCTGTAGTAAGCCACCATCTTGTCGTCGTCGCGGGCCACCCACTCAGGCCCTTTGCTAAGGCGCGTCGGCGGATAACGCTTGGTGAAATTGGCCACGATAGCGTCCGTCGGGCCCTTCTTCTCCACGACCGGGTTGTCGACCACCGGGCGCGGACGGCGATCGCGGTTCATCGTAGAGCCGCCTTCGTCGGGATTGTTGTGGGTGTAATAGTCGCGCTTCACCTCGTCGGGGTCGGGCGCGTTGGTCTGCAGCAGCTTGCCGCGGGTGTCGAAAATCATCTCATACTCCTCGGCGGCAAGCCCCTTCTTCTGAATCGTAAGGCGGTAATAATTGTCGCCGTTCATCTCCTCCACATACTCCGTGGCGCGGATGCGGTAGCCCGGATAATTGTTCACAAAATAGGTGTTCATCAGCGTAGGGCACTCCTCCACCTTGACCGGGAACGTACTGTACTGCCAGTCGCCCGTGGCGGTGAAAAAAGCGCGTCCGTGCTGGCCGTCGACCACCAGTTCGGCAATATACTGACCCGTGGCCTGATACCAAGTCTTCACCTTATAACTCTCATAAGTCTTCTCAAGCGCCAGCAGCACAGACTGCGGCACCGCGGTCTCTTTGACTTTGGTCTGGGCACCGGCCGCAAGCGGCAGGGCCATCAAGATTGCAACAAGCAGACGTTTCATTTGAAGATTGTTTTTAGGGTTTAAACGGTCGGGGGGAAAGCGCGGGATAATCCGGAAAGGGTAATATGTCAGGAGGGGTTGAAGTCATTTCGGGCGGATATCACTTAAACAGCACATCCTTTCTGTCGGGGCTGGTAGAAACCGCCATGACGGGAGTCTGCACCGCCTGTTCGATAGCCTCGAGATAGCGGAGCAGCGGCTGCGGCAGACGGCTGTAACTGTCGATACCCGCCAGACTCTGCTTCCAGCCCGGGTAGCTCACCCAACGGGGCGTGATTTCGACCGCGTTGAACTCAAAAGGCAACTCATCGGTGCACCGGCCGCCGATCTCATAGCTGTCGCACATCAGCACCTCCTCGAAATCGTTCATCACGTCGGGTTTGGTGACAATCAAGTCAGTGACACCGTTGAGCATGCAGGCATAGCGCAACGCCGGCAAATCGATCCAGCCGCAACGGCGCGAACGCCCTGTGGTGGCACCGTATTCATGCCCCAGCTCGCAGAGACGGCGCCCCGTGTCGTCAAACAGCTCGGTGGGAAACGGGCCGGCCCCCACACGGGTGCAGTAAGCCTTGGTGATACCCATCACGCGGCCGATGGCCGACGGTGCCACCCCAAGCCCCGAACAGACACCGGCGGTGACCGTCGACGACGAAGTGACAAAAGGATACGAACCGAAGTCAATGTCGAGCATCGATCCCTGCGCACCCTCGGCCAGCACACGCTTGCCCTGGCGCAGGCAGTCATTGATAAAATATTCGCTGTTGATAAGGTGGAACGAGCGCAGCAACTGCAGCGACTCCATCCAACGCCGCTCATAATCCTCGAGCGTCATGCCGTCGATGCGGAACGACGCCGTGTCGAACCCCAGCGTCTGCACCATCTGCAGATGCTGCAGCTTGAGCAGCTCATACTTCTCGCCGAAATCGAACTCCAGCGTGTCGCCCACGCGCAGTCCCGTGCGGGCGATCTTGTCGGTATAGGCCGGGCCGATACCCTTCAGTGTCGAGCCGATTTTAGCGTTGCCCTTGGCCTGCTCGTTGGCTGCGTCGAGCAACCGGTGCGACGGCAAAATCAAGTGTGCCTTCTTCGAGATATAGAGATTCCGGGTGGCGTCGACCTGCCTGCCGCGCAACGCCTCCACCTCCTGGCTGAGGATAGCGGGCTCGATCAGCACACCGTTGCCGATGACATTCAGCTTGTCGGGATGAAAAATGCCGGAGGGGATAATATGCAGCACATGCTTCATGCCGTTAAACTCCAGCGTATGGCCGGCATTGGGGCCGCCTTGGAAACGGGCGATGACATCATAGCGCGGGGTCAGCACGTCGACCACCTTGCCCTTGCCCTCGTCGCCCCACTGCAGACCCAGCAGGACATCTACTTTACTCTTCAGTTGCATTGCAGTGATATTAGCAAATGCAAAGGTAAGAAAAAATTTGAAACCGCAGAAACAAAGCAGCCTGCCCCGGTGGGGGCAGGCTGCTTTGGGTTGAAGAGTCACTCGCCTTTAGCGCTTCACAATCTTGCGCAGCGCGGTGCCTTCGGGCATCGTGATACGCAGCGTGTAGGTGCCGGCGGCGAGGTCGGTGAGGTCGATCAGGTCGGTCTGCTCGTAGCGGGCCACGCGGCGGCCCACCAGGTCGAGC
>LPNH01000045.1:455-6986 GCA_001543385.1 Candidatus Hemicellulosilyticus sp. P3 | reverse complement strand
AGCAGCAGATGCGTTCTTCCACAGCGACAAATCCAAATTTTCCTTTTTGGAAAGAGACAACGAACTGGCTATCACCTTCTACTACAACGTGCGCTCGTGGGACGCAGAGAACAAGCAAGTGGTCACCACACCAACGCCCTGCCCTGAATATACCGTGATAGAGGGTAGCCACTCCGACGACTGGATTGGCCTTGGAGATGGTTACTATGTGGTGAGCGGCAACGTCACCTACAAGGTGCTCAACATCTTGGGCAGCAACGTCCACCTCATCCTTCCCGACAACACCACGCTCAACTGCAATCACGTCAAACTGGAAGTAGGCCACACGCTCTCCATCTACAGCCAGAGCGACGGCGACAAGCAGGGAAATCTCACGGTCACTAACTGGCTACAGACTAATAATAAAGAGGGCGCATATCGGTACGCAGCAGCCATCGGCGGTGGCAATGATAAGGACATGGGTAGTCTCTTCATACATGGAGGCAACATCGAAGCCAATTGTTGCAATGCAACAGACGACGACTTATATTTCAATTTTGGGGCCGGCATTGGCGGTGGCCGCAACAAAGGCATAGGGGCAAACGACAAACTCGTCGTCTATGGCGGCAATGTGACAGCCACCGGCAGTCACAATGGTGCCGGCATCGGTGGTGGCTACGGCACCGATTTAAGCAGCGGTAGTGGAAATCAGGGAGGCCCTGTCATTATCTATGGCGGCAATGTCACGGCCTCCAGTGACTGCACTGGAGCGGGGATTGGCGGCGGCTGTGATGGCGAAGGCGGTGTGGTCAAGATCTACGGCGGCAAAGTCACAGCCAACAGTGACGGCACTGGAGCGGGGATTGGCGGCGGCTGTGATGGCGAAGGCGGCCAAGTCTATATCTATGGAGGCGAAACATACGCTATCGGAGGAAATAGAGCCGCTGGCATCGGTGGTGCTTGGAACAAGAGGGGCAACACGTTTGAAATGCATGGCGGGTATCTGTTTGCCGCTGGGTATGGGAAAAATAAAGTAGCAAGTTCGTCTCCAGCCATCGGCGGCGGTTTTTGGGGTCATGGTGACGCTGCGTACATCTACGGCGGCACCATCTGTGCCGTTAAGTATGACACGCCTTCTGCCCTTATCGGAGGAGGATATGATGAGGATAACGGCGATCTCATCGTCAACGAAGGGCTGAAAGTGTCGTGGGGAACGCAGGCTGATGCCCTCAACGACACCAAGTACCAAACGCTTCGGACGGGCGAGGAACTCGGTCTCACACTGGTGGAAAGTGCCGCTGAGCGTCAGGCAGCCATCCAGAACCGTAGTTATACCTGCGTACTGATAGAGCCGTGCAATCATCAGGGCACAGGCTCCACCTATACCTATGCAGACGAAGATTATCACAACGTCACCTGCAAGACCTGCGGCTACACAGGCAAGGAGGCCCACACGTACGACGGCGACAATCCCTGCGCCTGCGGCAAACCGCACAATGCCACTGCCGACCTCTGGACCGTGATGCTCCACCGCGCCACGGGAGCCGCATCCACCAGTTATGCCGACCGCGTGCCGATGATGGTGGTCAAGGGCCAGCCGCTCACCGTGCCTGCCGTCAGCGGCACACAGGGGCTGCAACTGCTGGGCTATGTCGAGGCCGCTGACGCTCCCACAGGCATCATGTTGCTTGAGACGGAGAAGAGTTCACTCATCAAGGTTGGTGACGAACTTACCCCCAGTGCCGACATGGACCTGTATGCCCGCTATGGCTACGTCTTCAATACAGCATGGACATGGGCCGCTGACGCCTCTTCGGCCTCGGTGACACTCAGCCATGATGCCCTCAGCCCCGTGACGCTGAGTTCGACGGACGGCAAGGTGACCATCACTCCCAGAGTACTGACAGACGATGCCGGCAACGTCATCGGCAAGCGCTACGTCGCCACTTGCACCTACACCCTGAACGGCTACGAATATACGTTCACCAACAACTATCAGCATCAGGACATCAGCATCATGGACGATGATGACAATAGTGAGGCGATTGACTACTACGAGGACACCATTGTCAACGCCACCCTCACCGACCGCACGCTCTATAAGGACGGTTCGTGGAACACGCTCTACCTGCCCTTCAGTCTGTCTACGCTCAATGGCACGCCACTTGAAGGAGCTACGGTGAAGACACTCAGATCGTCCAGCTTCGACAGTTCTACGGGCACGCTGACGCTGAACTTCAGCGAAGCCCTCACAAGGATAGAAGCTGGTACACCTTATATTATTAAGTGGGATAAGGCCGACGACTATGTGGACGATGACGAACACAACATCGTGAACCCCGTCTTTACGGACGTCACCATCAGCTATGTCGTTACCATCAGCGATGCCCAAAGTGAAACGCCCGAATCGGCATGTGCCGAGTTCGTCGGCTCGTTCTCGCCCGTCAACCTGAAGGCCAACGACCGCAGTGTGCTCTACCTTGGTGCCGACAACAAACTCTACTATCCCTCGTCTGACATGACGGTAGGCTCCTGCCGCGCCCTGTTCCAGCTGAACGGCATCACCGCTGGCGACCTGTCCACGCAGGCCCGTGCCTTCGTGCTGAATTTCGGAGAAGATGAGGCTACGGGAGTTAGAGAAGTTAAGGAAGTTAGAGAAGTTAAAGACAATAGCTGGTACACCCTCGACGGTCGCCGCCTCACGGGCAAGCCCACGACGAAGGGGCTATATATAAACAATGGTAGGAAGGTAGTGATTAAGTAACAATATCTCTACGGACTCAAAGGACTCAAAGGACAAGTACCAGAAAAATTTAAAGAAGATATGAGAAGAATTGAATTATGTATGATTGCTGCTGCGCTGACATGCAGCCTGACATTGACATCGTGTTCCAACGATGACAGCCCCATAGGCGGAAACCCACAGGAAGAGACTCCTGTCCAGCCCTCGCAGCAGAAGAGGGTGAGCCAGATGACTACCTATTCGCTGAAAGACGGGGGAAAGATTGTTAAAAGACGTTGACCAATGCACGTACGACAGCCAGGGCCGGATCAAGGAATGGAAAAACTTCGACAATAGCACTGGCGAGCAGCGACTTGACCACTGGGCAGAATTCTCGTATTCAGACAGTCAGATTTACACCGTCAGAAAGTTGGCCTCTTATTCTGATGCTCCCACCTCTGTGACTGAGACCTACTTCGATATGGATAGCGAGGGGCGCATTGTGAAAGGGAGCATTTATTCGTACGGCGAAGGTAGCCCACGGCCTGAAGCGCCGCAGGCCATCAGCACATACGAATATGACGGACAGGGCCGAATGATCAGCCATACCTTTGCCTACGAGAAAAAAGACTACGATTGGCAGGATGGCGATATGCTCACCGTGACGAACTACGAATGGCAGAATGACAATATCCACACGGTGACAGTGCTGAATGAAGAGGGTGCAGTGAAGTCGGTGAGGACATACGAACCGTCTGACATAACGGCAGACCGTGTGATACCCGTCGATTTTAACGATTGTGAAGACTGGCTCGCTGCGTATGGATTCTTCGGAAAGACGAGCCGTTTCCTGCCTGCCTCGGAGAGTATTAAAGTGTATGCTAAAGACAAGTTGTTCACCGTAGAAGACATTCAATTCACATACGTGATCACCGACGGCCTCGTCACCACCATCAGCCAGAAGATTGAAAACAATATCATCTTGCTTAATAAAGCCAGTTCTACTGAATATGAGACTACGGTAGAGTGGAAGTGACACTGTCGGTATTCGGCACCTTCGTGCGCTTTGTCGATATGGGCAGCACGTGGGTCAACCTGCTGTGCTATCCCTTCGTGGCCTATCTGGTGGGCGGCATCATCAATGGGATTTACAACTGGACTCCCAACCAGTTCGTCACCCTGTGCCTCTCGCTGGTCATCCTCGCCGTCTCGGCCTGGCTGGCCCGCAACACCCACAACAGCCAAACGACCCAACAGTCGTCCACCCTCTCTGATGCGGAGAAAGCCAAGATGCTTCAGGAGGTAGAAGCCCAACAAGCCGACTTTGGTCTCCAGAAATAGAAAACAAAAGCAACTGTTATACAAAAAAAACATGAAAACAAAATCATTTCTTGCTGCCTTGCTGGCTGTCGTCAGCATGGGCAACGCACAAGCACAAAGCGAAGTAGAAGGCAGCCTGGAGGCTGACTTCGTGAGTAGTTACGTCTGGCGAGGACTCAATCTGGGGCATGTGTCGCTGCAGCCTGAGCTCTCGGTAGGATGGAAAGGACTGAGCCTGACGGCCTGGGGCAGTGTAGGGCTTAGTGGCCACAAGGACGACTTCCGCGAGATTGACCTCACACTCTCCTACGAGACTGGCGGACTGTCGTTAGGTGTCATCGACTATTGGACTGACGAGCACGACAAACGCTTCTTCTATTTTAAGAAAGACGGTACGGGCCATGCCTTCGAGGGATTCGTCAGCTACGACTTTGGCCCAGTGGCTGCCTCCTGGCAGACCATCTTTGCCGGCAACGACTATCAAGAGAGCAACGACAAGCGCACGTACAGCTCCTACTTCCAGCTACAGGCCCCGTTCCGTCTGGCCACCTGCGACTGGGAGGCCACGGCAAGTCTGGTGCCCTGGGCTTCAGACTACTATTCCACCAATGGCTTCAGCGTGACTTACCTCTCGCTGCGCGCCACCAAGGACATCAAAATCACCGACTCGTTCTCTCTGCCGCTGTTCGGGCAGCTCATTGCCAACCCCGCCAGTCAAGGCATGTATTTTGTAGCAGGTTTCACACTTAAAGCATTTTAGGATATGTTTGCAGGATTGTTTAGCAAAGAAGAGGTCAACACCGGCCGACAGTGGTCGTTCGACTTCGCCAAGTTTATAGCCATCGTGGGGATGGTGCTCGTTCACACATTTATCTATATCTGGGACGAAGACGGTCTGGAACAAGGATTCCAGTATCGCCTGAACAACATCTACGGCGGTGTGCTTGCTGCTCCCGTCTTCATGTTTGCCATGGGCGTAGGCGTGGCCTACAGCCGCCGCACAGACGGACGCACGATGTTTCTGCGCGGCATCAAGCTCTTCGTGGCAGGCTATCTGCTCAATGCCGTACGCTGTCTGCCACAGCTGCTGCTGTGGAAGGCTGGCTATGGCGAACAGCACTATGACTGGTTCGTTGAGGAAATCAACCTCTTCGACATCCTGCCTTTTGCGGGCATCGCATTCATGCTTTTCGCCCTGCTGCGCTGGATGAAGGCCTCGCCGACTGTCATCCTGCTCGTGGGTCTGGCACTGTCAGTTTTCGGCACCTTCGTGCGCTCCATAGACATGGGCAGCACAGCCCTCAACATGCTGTGCTATCCCTTTATAGGCATTCATGTGGGCGAGATATGGTCGAGTTTCCCGTTGGCCAACTGGTTTATCTTTGTGGCTGCAGGCTATTGGTTTGGCAAGCTCATACGCCGATGCAACGACATGGACTATCTGTTTGCGCTGCTCGTGCCGGCTACAGGTTTCATCTTCACTGTCTGCATGATCTATCTGACTACCCATGAGACGGGTATGTTCAGCGACATCAACGATGACTATTTCTACTATCTGACTCCGTTTGACTCCTTTGTATGCATCATGGGAGCCATACTGGTGGCAGGCATAGGCCACTTCCTCATGCCCCATGAGCCTCAGGTCATCCAGCAGGAGGTGAAGCAGGTTTCCTCCGACGTCACCCGCATCTACCTCATCCACTGGGTCTTTGTGTGCTATCTTGTTGGCGGCATCATGGACGGTGTGTTCGACCTTTATCCAAGCAATATCCTCCTGGTGCTTGTAGGTCTTGCCATACTGGTGGTCTCCGCCTGGCTTGCCCGCCGCGAGCCCTTTTCGCGCATCAAGATTTAGCCGGTATCGGTCTGAAGGTGCCAACGCCCGCCGCTTCGTGCTCAACTTCGGCGACGGCGACGAGACCACGGGCATCATTTCAATTGACAATGGACAATTGATAATTGACAATTCCATGGATGCATGGTACACCCTCGACGGTCGCCACCTCACGGGCAAGCCCACGGCGAAGGGGCTATATATAAATAATGGTAAGAAGATTGTAATTAAATAGCACTATAAGATGAAAAAGATTTTAATGATGGCCGCAGCCGCCATGATGGCTGCCGTGAACCTCTCTGCACAAGAGGAAGAAGAAGTTGTAAACGCGTATTTCACCCAGGGCGAGATGCCCGACATGATGGTGTTTCTGCCCGGCCCGCCCGACAGCACGTCGGTGGCGTTTATGAACGACGTGGCCCGCTACTACTGGGGCAAGGAGATGCGCCACGACCCGGAGCGTGCCGCCCAGGCCACCCGCGACGCCGTGTATGGTCTGGAGACCATCCTCACCGAGTTTGAGGAGGCATTCGGCATGAAGGTCACCAAGGATGACACGCCCGAAATCTACAAGGTGCTGCTCGAAGGCACCGCCACGTGCGACAGCATCTGTACCCGCCCCAAGCGCGAGTACATGCGCCGCCGCCCCTTCATGGTGTTCAACGAGCCGACGCTC
>LPNH01000045.1:0-437 GCA_001543385.1 Candidatus Hemicellulosilyticus sp. P3 | reverse complement strand
TGGGCTGGAGTTCGGTACTGCTGATGATGGAAATCAACCCCAACCGCGCCACTGAAATCATGGCCCGCGGCTACCGCTACGGCGAGAACCGCCTCGTGGTGGGTGCCCACTGGCAGAGCGACACCGACGCCGCCCGCCTGGCTGCCTCAGTGGCCTACGCCCGTCTGCACACCAGCGAGCGATTCCTGGAGCAGATGCGGAAGGCACGCGAGGAATTCCAGCGGCTGAAGGGCGAGACCGTCGGTGTCCGCCCGGCGCAGGTCGTGGAGTATCCCGCCGCCACTGGTGTCTACACCCTGCAAGGCATCCCCGCCACCGACTCCACCCGCGGCATCGTCATCGAGGGCAACACAAAAGTCGTCAGGAAATAATGAGTCCTATGCCAGAAGATAGAAATCAGGGAAAAATTTGTTCGGTCGTGCAGTTTATCTTCTTCT
>LPNH01000277.1 GCA_001543385.1 Candidatus Hemicellulosilyticus sp. P3 | reverse complement strand
TTATATAGTAATTTTCGGTTGTTTCTACGTTTCTATGTCCTAGTAAATTAGCCACATCTTTAATTCCAGTTCCAGTATTTAATACTTTCGTTGCATATGTTCCTCTTAAATCGTAAAATCTACATTTCTTTATCCCTAATTCATTATGAATTATCTTAAATGGATATTTAGGTATGTCTGTTCCCACATACGTTCCATCATCTTTTGTAAATACTAGATTTAATTTTTCTTTTGAATAATCATCATTTATAACTATTCTCTTGTCTATTACTTTTCCTAATCCATTTTTTATTTCTTCTAAATGATAGTATTTGTAGTCTTTACCAAATAAAATCTTTAACTCTTCTTGTCTTTCTTTGAAGTTCCTTAGTGCTTTGATTAATGTTTCTCCAATATAAATCTTTCTTTTTCCTGATATTGTTTTAGTAGTTCCTATAAACCATCTACCATCTTTGTCTTTAGGTTTATCATAAACACTATGTTGAACATCTATTATTCCATTTTCTAAATCAATATCTTCCCACATAAGAGCAAATACTTCTCCAAAATTTTTCTAGAATTAAGTCAATCTCTTCTTTTGTATAAACATGTCTTCTTTCTTCTTCTATTTCATCAATTTTAGGTAATCTTAATGTTAATGCTGGATTATATTTAATAAATCCATATAAGTTACATGCATCTCTAAATGATCCTTTAATAACTTTTAATATATTTTTATAATAAGTTCTTGAATGATTATAATTATTTACTAATTCAGTAATATAGGAATTTAATGCTACTCCTGTTATAGTGGATAGTTTATATTTCCCTATACCTTTTTTTAAATATTTGTTAATTATAATTGTATAAGTTTGAATTGTGTTATATTTTAGATTGCTTTTACAATAATTATCTAACCAATAGTCTAGATAATCTGAATAGGATAAATCACATTGTTTAAAAGGTATTCCTGCATTTATATATTCATTATAGGCTTGTACTCCTGCCTCTTGAGCTTCTGGCTTTGTTCTAAAACCTGATTTACTTAACCATTGTCTTTTATTATCTACTCTAGCTATTTCAATTCTATATTCATAATATTTTCCTCTTTTTCTAATATTAATCTTACTCATTGTCCACCTCTACAATAATAATT
>LPNH01000044.1 GCA_001543385.1 Candidatus Hemicellulosilyticus sp. P3 | reverse complement strand
CAGCAGTACACCGCCAGCAGCCTGCTCACCACCGCCGACGAGAACATCTGGTACACCAAGGTGGTGGGCGTACAGGCCAGCAGCCTGAGCGACGGCACCATGCGCATCTACAACGACCCCGGCTCGTACTACAACTACAAGACCATCGCCCTGGAGAGCCTCGGCGAGAGCAAAGACGTGAAGGCCATCGAGTTCTGGCAGACCAACGGCCGAAGCGAGAACTCATTCTCCGACTTTAAGATGGTCATCCGCAACGGCGCACTGAAGGGCTGCACCAACCTGAAGGAGCTGCGCCTGTTCTACTACGTGCAGGACGGCGATGACCACTGGGAGACCCTTGGCCCGCAGGACGTCATACCCGGCGACAACATCTTCGGACTGCCCACAGGCACCGACCTTGCCAACCTCAAGGACGACGCCCGCAACGATGCGATAATGGCCTGCCTGCCCCAAGACCTCAAGATTATCGTTTCACCCGAACGCTATCAGGAGTTCCTTGACGACCCCAACTGGGTGGCTTACGCCAGATACATCACTCCAGAAGACTTCGCCCCAGACAAGCAGCAGAAGAAGGACTTTGAGTTAGGCGGACTGACCTACGGCTACATGACCTCGCCCGGCGGCATCATGCAGACCTCGCAGACCGTCAGCCAGGACGTGTCGTGGTGGACAGCTCCGCGCCTTGCCCTCGAAGCATTGATGTGGTACGTATCGATCAGCAATTTGGTTACTGGTCTCAATGCACTCAGAGAAGGCGCAGCAGCATTACGTGAAGTTCAGGATTTGGAGGCATTGGCAATTCCGCAAACTTTTGATGAAGTAGGACAAGCACAGACAGCTCCGATTCTGCAAGAGCTTGCCAACTCAAATACCGCAAACATGTACATAAGGGAGATGATAAACAAAGGTACATCGACAACACATATAACAACGCTTGAGTCTGGGGGATATATAAATATTCAGACATTGGCCGATGGCACAAAGACATTCTCGTGGGCTGAGGACTTGCCCGCAGCTGTACTCAATATAGACAAAGACGGAATAGATATTAGCACTAATCTTGCACTCGGGGAACTTCAGTGTGCGGCCATTAAGATGGGCAACAATGCAATCGCTCAGGCTGCTCCCTCCGCGCTGCAGCAGGGTGCTGTCTGGGCTACGGCCTTAGCGAAAGGCGGTGCCGTGACCACGGCCGGCCTTGTGTCAGCACGGTGCTGGGGCGGCAGCGGTTCGTACGACGGCGAAGCCCTGCGCAAGGGCATGCGCCAGAACATCCTGTCGAACATCCATCAGGTGGGTCTGGTAGGCGGAAGCTACGTCATTACCACGCCCACCAAGAACCTGGTCTATCACACCTACATCAAGAGCGTGCCCGACCAGGAGGAGGTGACCATCTATGCCGGCACAGGCAGTGGGCAGGGCACCAACAACAACGCCCGCACTATGACCTGGGCCAAGGATGCCTTCCACAACAAGAAGAACCTGAAGACCATCAAGTTCTACGAGAACACCGTGCAGAGCGACGAGGCCATCCCCATGCTGCTCACCATCCCCGACTCGGCCTTCGTGGGCTGTACCAACCTGACAACCATCGACCTGCGCGTGCAGACCAAGAGCAACGGCTCTCAGGCACTGGGTCCCGAGAGTTTCATCCTGGCTGGCGACAACGTGTTTGCAGGCATCGACTCCACCAAGATACACATCATCATCGACCCTAGCCGCAAGCAGGACTTCCTCGACAACGAGTTGTGGGCACCCATGCAGCAGTACTTCGTCTATGAGGCGGCTGAGCCTGAGACCAAGTATCAGGAGTATGGCGGCAACTACACTTACGCCTACGAGAACGGCACGACACAGAAAGTACACAAGGTGAGCGGCCACAAGATAGAGCACACCGTGGTGACGGGTGCCGATGACAGTTTCCTTCAGCAACATCAGGGCGCTCTCAAGCTGTGTAACGACATTGGTGTGTACAACAACTACCAACTTGACGCAGTGGGGCACAGTGCTTTCTATGGCAACCAGAACCTGCGAGTGGTGAACTTCACCGACCTGAAGGGGACGGGAGCCTTCGGCGACACCTATACCGATTTGGAGGTGACGCTGCAAGACTCTTGCTTCGCCAACTGCAAGAACCTGGCCGACCTCGACCTGCTCTACCTCGTGACTGACGGTGACAACCACATCGACGCCATCACGCCACAGCAGGTGAAGATTGGCAACGGCGTACTCGACGGCACGTCTGCCATGATCAAGATGATGCCACAACAGGTGGCATGGTTCGAGGCCGACTCCTCATGGGTGAAGTATAAGGACCGCTTCATGCCCTGCGTCATACAGCCTGCTGACAAGGGCTTCAAGGCAGCACTGAAGGACATGGCCTACTACGACATGGCCCACTCGGGCTACGACCCCAGCCTGTGGAACGACTACATCGACCTGGCCCGCATCGCTGGTGTCGGCTTCTCATGGCTCGACGGCAAGTTTAAAGCACAGAAGGATGACATCCTCTCGCTGGCCGACTTCAAGCACTTCGAGAGCGTAGGCCTCAACTACGTCGGTGAACAGTGGTTCGAAGGTCTTACGAAACTGACCAACATCCAGCTGCCTTCTACCATTGAGGCCATACGCTACAGGGCTTTTGGCGACTGCACAAGTCTGCAGGAGATAGAAATACCCGAAGCGGTAATAGCTCTGTATGGACGGGTGTTTGAGGGCTGCACCAGCCTGAAGACCATCGTCATGAAGGGCAAGAAGCCGGCAACGCTTTATGCGCAGAATGCATTCCCGAAGAACGAGGGCATGAAGATTTATGTACCCGCCGAGAGCGTGGACTACTATAAGAGCGCCTGGCCTGAGTATAAGGACTACATCGTGAGCGATGCTGAGTATAAAGTAAATAAGGTGGTGACGCTGACAGAGGCCGGCACGCTGGCCGACAAGCTGGGCCTCTCGGTGGAGTGGAGCTACACGGGCATCGTGTACGGCGATGAGCCTTATCTGCTCCACGGTGCATACGCCAAGTACGACTCGCTGACCGTCAGCGGCCCGCTGAACGACCTCGACCTCTGGGTCATCCGCTACCTGGGCGGCAACAACGGCTACGAAAGCGGCGGCAAGGCCACCGACGGATGCCTGCGCTACCTGAACCTCTACGATGCCAGCATCGTGAAGGACAAAGACTGCAAGGCCCACTATCGCTGCGTAGCCTCAAGCTCATGGCAGTGCATCGAAACAGACAACGTGCTGCCCCGTGACCTCTTCAGAAACTGCACTGCCTTCGAAACGGTCATCCTGCCGAAGAGCCTTACCTCCATCACCTCCGGCATCTTCGAGGGCTGCAAGGCACTGACGCGAGTGGCCATCACCGGAGCCGTGAAGGAGTACGACGGCTGGACCTATACCACCCATCTGTTCAGCAATCCTTTGCAGGAACTGGTGCTGCTGACCGACCAGCACGCCACCACCTCGGCCAAGAATCCCTGGGGCACTATAATCATGAATGTCTATACCCAGCAGTCGCAGATTGGCGACTACATGAACGACAGAGGCCTGACCACCCAGGCACGCTCCATACAGGCTCCGTTCCAGGACCGCATGGTCATGCGGATGCTGGCCGACCACGGCGAGTTCTTCCCCTCAGAGTATCTGCTCAAAGAGAGTGTAGAGGGCTACTTCCAGCGCTGTGCCATCCACGACTTCGACGACTTCACCAACTTCCAGAATGTGAAGCGCCTCGAAGCCACTTTCCAGGGCACTGGCGACATGAAGCGCATAGCCCTGCCAGCCTCTGTGGAGTATATTGGCGAGGATGCCTTTGCCTCCTGCTACCATCTTGACACCATCCGGGTCGAGGGTATCACGCCTGCTGTGCTGGCGAAGGATGCATTCCGCCACCTGCCCGCCGACTTCCGCATCCTCGTGCCGCGCCGCTATGCCAAGCGCTACCGCACCGAGTGGGCACAGTATGCCGACCACATCAATGCCGACGAGACGTATGAAGGCAACCGCGACATCCTGACCGTCACCGTCAGCGAACCGAACACGCTGGCACAGGCCTTAGGATTGAATGCCACCTATGGCTCCGACGCAGGAATGGCCACACAATTGTTCCTTAGGGGTTTGCGCGGCAACTACAGCCACATCAGCAAACTGAAAGTGGTTGGTCCCATCGGTGCTGCCGACATCGACTTGCTGAAATACCTGTCGGGCTACTGTTCGTGGACTCGCTCGCGCAACTACCTCGGAAGCCTGCAATACCTCGACCTCTACGATGCACAGTTCAGGAGGACGAGCGAGAAAAGCTATGTGCTGGGCGAATACAAACGCTGGGTGGGCGATGTTGTGACGGCAGGCTATGAAGTCAAGGACAACAAACTGCCCCGACACTCGTTCCTGCGTGCCTACAACCTACAGACGCTCATCCTACCCAAGACCTGTAAGGAGGTGGAGGAACGCGCCCTGCAGGAGTGCGAAGGTCTGGAGACGCTCGTCTTAGGCGACGACATGGAGGACTTCAACTGGAACGCCCTCGATGACGACGCCATGCTCACCCGCATGTATATTCTGGCCAAGAAAAAGCCGGAAATCAGCTCGCAGTGGGCCATCTGGCGCTGGCTGTGCAACAACTACAACCCGACGTTCGATGCCTTCTACGTGCGCCCCAGCCAGTATGAGAGCTACTTAGGCGACGAGGCATACACCGGCTCCTCTTGGCAGCGCACCAACAATGTCTCTACGGGTGTGTTCAACGACGATGAGTCGTTCTGCGCCTTCGCCAGCCACGGCGCCGCCACGCAGGACGAACTTGCCTCCATTACATCAGTGAAGGGATGGTTCGACCACAACACGGGACTGACCGACCTCTCGCCGCTGCGCTACACCAGCATCGGCTATATGGACAAGGCCACCATTGCCCCGCTCAAGGAACTGCAGAAAATTGCCATGCCCGTGACGCTGTACGAGATGGAGGACGGCCTCTTTGCCGACGCACGTCACCTGCGCTCGGTCGACTTCCTGATGTGCGACTCCACCGACGTGGTGGCCGGCCTGCGCAACGGCGGCCTTGCCAAGTTGGGCATCAACACGCAGCAGACGCTGGCCTACGTACCCGCCACCTATGGCACAACCACCGAGACGAATGTCGTGGTGAACCAGGGCGGCGTGCTGAAGACAAAGACCTACCGCATGGTGGATTCGCTCTCCTACATGGTGCCCTATGAGTTTGAGGCCGAGAAGATTGAGAACCCGCGCACGCTGGCTGCCTCGTCCATCCCCTACACCTTCTGCGTACCCTACAAGATGAACGTACCGCAGTATGCCCGTGCCTACAAACTGAGCAGCCGCGACGGCAACAGCCTCGTCTTCGAGGAGGTGAAGGGCGAGCTGCAGACGATGCAGCCCTACCTGCTGAAGGTGGTGGGCAACAAGCGCCTACGCAAGATGTCCACAACGCTGAACACCGACATCCAGCAGACCATCCCCGCCAGCGGTGTCATGACCTACGGCCGTCAGGTGGACGCTCCGGGCTACTCCATGCGCGGCACCTTCGACGCCATCAGCAACGCCCAGGCTGCCGAGTACGGGGCCTACATCCTGCAGAGCGACGGCGACTGGCACCCCGTGAGCACGGACAATCAGAAGGCAGAGATTCTGCCGTTCCGCGCCTTCCTGCTGCCCAGTGCCCGCAATGCCGCTGCCCGTCTCAGCATGAGCCTCGTGGACGACACCACCGGCATCGACAACATCGAGACCATCGACGAGGACGGCACCCGCCGGTACTACGACCTCAACGGTCGCGAACTGCCGGGCAAACCCGCACAGGGAGTGTATATATATAATGGTAAAAAGTATATGATGAAGTGATAATAAAGTGGTCGCTTCGCTCAAAATTATAAAAAAATTGAATAAGAAAATTATATTTGAGCGTTCCCGTTAATCGGGAAGCGGCGTAAGCCTAAGGGCAAATGCGCAGCCTTTTTATAATTTTGAAATAGATTTTCTTATAATTTTGAGCGTAGCGACCCATAAAAAAAAACGATAACGACAATGAAAAAGATATTTATGTTTCTGTTCGGCCTGGTGCTCTTTGCCAGTTGCTCGAACGACGACAACCCCGCAGGCCCCGCCACTGAGGCACAGATGCAGGCCCTCACCGGCCACTGGTATGCCGAACTGCCCATCAGCGGCGAGACCGACAACTGGCGCACCGAGGAGGAGAGCGACCGCACCGACTACGACCACATCGGCGCACTCATCTACCTGAACGGCTACCAGACCGACCTCAGTTACTGGGGCTATCTCTACATGAAGGACGGTGACATGGTGAACTTCGACGGCATTGACCGTATGACCGAGGATGCCGCCTTCGATTTCACGATGAACAGCGATGGCAACATCACCACGTCGAGCCATCTGCCGAATGCACCTAAGGTTACCAACATGCACTGGGACAGCAAGAAGGATGTTATCACAGCCGATGTCAGCTACAACGGACAGACGCTCAACATCACATTCACCCGCCCCACTGCCGAGCAGCAGACTTTCCTCAACGACTTCTGGGAGATGCTGGTAGAGGCCGGCATGGTGGGCTACGAGGATGACGGCGGCCAGCAGAAGACCGACGTCACCGACGAGAATGCCAGCGAGCCGTCACGCGCTCGACGGAGATAAAACAACGAATTACACGAATTAATATTAGAAATGAAAGCAAAAACA
>LPNH01000276.1 GCA_001543385.1 Candidatus Hemicellulosilyticus sp. P3 | reverse complement strand
CGTGGCGATATGGGCCGTCATAATCAACTGCGTGCCCCACGCGATGCCGGCCTTGAAGGTCGTCATCTCACAGGAGAGCATCTCGTCCCACGTCTTCAGACTCTGTGCATAGCCGTAATGTGTGTCGGCCTTGGTGTCGCCGTGGCCCGGGAAATGCTTGATGCAGCCCGTGATGCCGGCATCCTTCAGCCCCTGTAGATAGTTGGTCACCATCGGAGCGGCCACCTCAGGATTGTCGCTGAATGCACGGGCGCCGATGACGATGTTCTCGGGATTGGTGTTCACGTCGGCCACGGGAGCGAAGTCGATGTCGAAGCCGTAGCAGCGCAGGTAGGTGCCGATGGTGTTGCCGCAGTAGTAGGCATTCTGCGGGTCGCCCGTGGCACCGATGGCACCCATCGACTCGAACTTCTCCACCTCGAAGTTGCCGTTGTTGGCGATGCGTGCCACGCGGCCACCCTCCTCGTCGATGCAGAGCAGCGGCGAGCCGTTCAGGGTTCGTATCTGGGAGATGAAGGCCGAGAGTTGCGCCTCGTCCTCGATGTTGTGGGCATAGAGGATGATGCCGCCCACGGGGTATTTCTCGTTCAGCGCATGGTCTCGTTGACGGCCTGCAACTTGATGGCCCTGATGTCGTCCGTACTGCCGTCGACGCTGCTGGGCTGGTTGAAGTGGATGGTGGTGTCGAGGCACTCGGGCCGCACGTAGAACAACTGTCCCACCTTTTCGCGCAGCGTCATCTTTTGCAGTTGCGCCTCCACCTCGTTGGTCGGCACGACGGGGTTGTCGTCGTTGTCCGACGAACACGAGGTGAATACGCTTGCGCCGCAGGTGAGGATGGCGGCAAGCATCCATAGTTTCCTTTGTTTCATATTTGATTATGTTATTTTGAATTTTTGTTTGTTCCTTTGTTATCTACACATTATTGATATATATCACCAGATCTGCACGCGCTTCTCTGGTGCGAGATAGAGTTTCCCGTCGGTCACGTTGAAGAGTCTGTACCAGTCGTCGAAGAGTGTCACGATGACATTGACGCGGTTTTGGGGGATTGAATG
>LPNH01000043.1 GCA_001543385.1 Candidatus Hemicellulosilyticus sp. P3 | reverse complement strand
AGATGCTCCGCAGTATGTGCGGGCGGAAAAGACACATCCCTTTCTTCGGGAATATCGAAATTATTTTGTAATTTTGCAGCCATAAACAGATAATTCATTCTAAAATCGGGTACAAAGATACAAAAAATGAGCAAGAAAATAGCAATTTATTGTAGAGTTTCTACACAAATGCAATCAACAGACCGCCAAAAAGAGGATTTATTGGCTGTTGCAGACCGTTTTAACTATCATGTAGATGAAGAAAACATCTATATTGACATTATTACGGGATATAGTGTTGGCGAAGATAGACCACGCTATTCTGCCTTACTCGAAGAAGTAGAAAAAGGGAATATTGAAACTATCCTTTTTTCTGAACTAACACGTTTAGGGCGCAACTCAACAGAACTCTTGGCAGAAGTTCAGCGACTACAGAATAAAGGAATAACATTATATTTCGATAAGCAAGATTTATGGGTTAAAAGCGATAAAAAGGATTTAGGCTCTCGTATATTATTAGCCGTTCTTGCAATCACTACCTCCTATGAAATAGAATTATTTGCCGAAAGAAGTATTTCAGGAAAAATTAACAAAGTGAATAATGGTGGAGGTGTTGGTGGAGATAACAATGCTTACGGCTATATGAATGACGAAAACAAGAAAATGGTTATTCGTAAAGATGAAGCCATTGTAATCAATAGAATATTCAATATGTACGCCGATGGAAGAAGTACCATTGAGATTTGTGATATTCTTAATTCAGAACATATCCCGACCTCTTACGGAACACGCATACAAGAGTTCAAAGAAAGAAGAAAACAGAAAGGGCTACCACCAAAAGAATATAGATATGATGATGAAGATAATTTTAGGTGGAGACCGTCGGCCATAGCAAAAATATTATGTAAGGAACTATACAAAGGGCATAGAACTATTACATTCCACAAGCCACAAGTAGACAAACTTGAAAAGAAAGAAGGAAAAGAAAAGGAGCGTGAAATCTATTATACATATGACGTGCAACTTGAGGACTTGCGCATTGTATCTGATGAACTTTTCCAAAGAGTAAAAGACAGATTAGAGAAAGCACCCTATAATAAGAATAACGCCATTAAGCACGACAATTTATTGAAGGCAAAACTTATATGTGGCGAATGTGGCTCCAACTTTTCTGTTGGCAAACAAAGTGATAATGCGACAAAGTATCATAGCGACCCACGCACCTATAAATGTTATGGTAGAGTAAACAGAAAAGACAAGCCTCAAATCTGCAAGGCAGGGGCAGAAATTAGACAATGGAAGTTAGACGGACTTGTTTTGACTTTATCACTACGTATGTTCGCACAAATAAACATCACCGAAACAAACGAAAATCGGATAAAAAAACTATCTGAGGAAATTGCAGATGCCGAAAAAGTTAGGAATGACAAGCAACAGCAATTAGATTCTCTTGACAGCGACTTTGAAAATCAAATGAAGCGATTAAGCCGTATGAAAGGAGCAAGTGAAAAGATTGCGAGAAAACTAATGGATGATGCCGAAAGAGAGTACGAAAGTGCATCTGCTAATCTTTCCGCATCAATAGCAAAGAAGCAAGAGGAAATAACAAGTAAAAGTATCACCATCAATCGCCTAAAAAGCCTTGCACAACATTACACAAATCTCACAGACAAGATGGATGAAATATGGCAGAACAAAGATATTGTGAAGTCGATGATTGATGAATATATCGACCGAATCGTAATATACAAGATTCATCCGATGTGGAATCTCGTTATTGTAAAATACAATAATGGTAGTGAGTTTTGGGGAACTGTTAAGGCAGCCCGATATCGAAATGATGAAATGTTCTTTGACGAAATGGTATGCAAACACGGCATTGAGTTTCAAGCGTGGATAATAAATAATAGCGACCATTGTTTTTCTTACGATAAAAAAAAGCATACAATATCCTACAATGGGAATAACGACATATATTCTGCCATTCCAAAAGGAACTTACACTTACGAGGAATTAGACAAGGTATTACACGAAACTAATTGGATAGGTAGTTTCCCCTTCTATGATTTTGAAAACCAATCAGCAAATACAAATCCCATACCACAAGAACCTATTCCCGATTTTATGCGAGACGAAACAGACTATTCGCACATAGATTGGGATAAACATAATGAAAAAGTCCTTAAACGATTGGCAAAGAAAAAGTAATAGGGTGGCTATGCTACCCTATCTAAAAAATCTAACAACTACAATTTTTTACTCCGTCTGCTTTTCTGTTCAAATTATTAGATTATTGTCAGACTATCGAAAAATATTCAAAAACAGCCCGATTTTGAGGTAAATGAACGTGGGTAATAGCCTCAACAAACGAAAAATCCACGGAAACGCCCATAAACAAAGGTGTTTCCGCAGATTTCAGAATATTCATTTTTGTGCGAAGTGAATATTCTACTAAATCCTATTTCAGATATTTGTCAATCGTGCTATCTGATACTCGAGTATATGTAATCTTGACTATGATACCCGACGTTGAGGTTAAAGTCAGTTTGTTGTCCGACACGCTAAATAATGCCGTTTCTGTTCCCTCGCTGTCTGTCATGTATAGTTTGCCATCGGCTGTTTTCCATGTGCCACGTTCTACTATGACTTCATCATCGGGTGTATATTCGCCCCATACACTTCTATCGTATGAATTGACATCAACAGAAACCATACTGCCATCTGCCTTGAATTGAAAATAATGAGTGGAAGAAGTACCTTCTATCTCAATTCCCAATTCCTTTTGCGCGTCAGCCACCCATGTACCAACGACATTGCCGCCCGAATTATCGGCATTGTCATCGTCATCATCACCGCAAGCGGTAAAACTCAATGCTGCAACCATCATTGCAAGCATCACAAACACTGAATAATACTTTTTCATATCTGTAAATCAATTAAAATGGAAATTCGCTATGACACTCTAACGTGGTATCGTCTGTCTTGCTGATAAAGTCGTAAGGATAATCGCTATTTCTTGACCACTCATTATTATTATCTTTCTTCCTAAACTCCGCTTTTTCCGCATCTGTTAGAAAAGCCGCTAAATCTGAGCCGTTTTCAAAGTGAATAACTGCGTATGCGTGTGGCTCATCACTAACAAAGAACTCCACACCGCTACAAGGCGAACCCGTTGCTTTCCAATAGCCATTGTATGACATGTTCAGCCCCAAGTAATAATGCGTCATATTGATGGTTTGGTCATAGACTTCATTATAATCAGAAGATTTTTCCTCCTTTTGCAATTCATATCCACGACTTTTCAGAATTTCAAGAAGGTTAGAGTTTATATGCTCCTTGTCTGTATCTGATAAATCTACATAGACATCTGCAAACCTAACAAACTTTTGCCTTGTAGTCTTATCCCCTTTATTCAAAAAGAGGAAAGCCCCACCTATCAAAAGAGCCACAACTACAACAGCCCCAACAATCTTAATTGTACTGTTGCCCTTATCACTATTTGCAGCCATCTTATTGCCGCATTTTGGGCAGACCTTCGCCTTGTCTGAAATTTCGTGCCCACATTCTGAACATCTAATCAGTGCCATAGTTTACTAATACTAATAATTGGTGAAACTTACTCAAATCCCCAAAACTCGACCTCTGAGATACAAAGGTCGTTCCATTTCTCTCCTGCATAGTACCCTCCGTTTAGTTGGGTGTTAAAGTTCATCCTAATCTGTTTGATATTGTTGTTATCTGTCAAATCCAAAGGAATTTCCAAACGTTGCGGTGTTGGCTTGTCTCTTAATGAGCCATCGAATAGGACACGTTCACCATCACCATCACCATCTTCATCATCATCGACAAGGCTCAAAAATCTAACTTTTGCAGCCCTTGTATTGTTTTTAAAAGCATCGGCATTTTTGCCGTAGCCATTACGGATGATAATATGTGAGAGTTTCTTGCAGTTGAGGTTAAAAATCGGGCCATAGAGTTGGTCGCAATCATATATACCCTCTTTATCCAAATTAACAGCCCATGCAGTTGTACTATCACCATCACACAGATTCCTTGCTTCGTAGGTGTTGCTTCCTTGTGCTTCCAAACTGCTACCATATTCGACTTTAACAACTTTTAGTAAGGTTGCCTTGCTTCTGTCGAAACTTTCTGCCTCAGAAGATGCAGTTTCATTCTCCGTATCTTTTACGATATTAGCCTCATCCCCTTTATTCAAAAAGAGGAAAGCCCCACCTATTAAAAGAACCACGACCATAACAGCCCCAACAATCTTAATTGTGCTGTTTCCCTTATCACTATTTGCAGCCATCTTATTGCCGCATTTTGGGCAGATTTTCGCCTTGTCCGAAACTTCATGCCCACATTGAGAACATTTGATTAACGCCATATTTCCTTTGTTTTTAATCTGAATATTTTGCCTTGCTCAACGTTTCCAACTGTCCGCTTAGTTCTCTGATTAAAGATTCATCATGCAACTTGTTTCTTGCTATTCTGAGTGCCTTTTCTTGCTTTTGTATTGCAGCATTTAGTATATCCATATTTTGCATTCTTGCTGTTTGATAATTGTATGACCCATAGACTTCACGCTGCATTATACTGCGATATGGGGCAGACCTATCTATTAACGCACGAACTTCTTTCTGTAATTGTAGAACTTCCATATATGCTTGCCGCCCCTCATCCGTTGAGTATATACTATTATCATCATTAGAATTATTTTGTGAAGCCCTTGCATTTTCCCTTTGCTGAGATTTCTGCTGTTCACGTTCCATGTACTGCTGTCTTGCTTCTTCTTCTCTGATTCTTTCTGCTTGACGCTCTGTTTTTTCTTGTTCCTCTCGCATCTGTTCCTCATCTTCATTGAATAAGGTGAGAGAATCTGCCGTTGCACCCCCATCAGTATTGTTGGTTGAACAATTCCACGCAAAAAAGCCGCCACCGAACACCAAAATAGCCAATAAAACAAAAAAGACTGCTTTAATATTGGTTGCACAATATTTCTTTTTTACTGTTTGAATAGGATTTCCACAGTTAGGGCATACTTTATCAATGGGGGATAGTTCTGCACCGCACTCATCACAAACAAGTCCTTTTTCTATCGGACAGCCACAATTAGGGCAGTTTGAGGCTTTATCCGAAACCTCATGCCCACATTCCTTGCATTTTATCAGTGCCATATCAATCACATTTTAAAGTTAGTGCTAATATATCTTTTTCGGTGTAGAACGAAAATAATGTTGTAGTATACTGCTCATTACTATGCCGTAAACTTTCTTAGGGTATTCAGAATATACGCCAACCTTATCCCCCGTTGTTTCATCTATATAATATGCCTCTTTTTGGTTGCCGTAATCATCAAAGATAAACACGCAATTACGATTACTGACATTCTTTCCCGTTAAGTTCCATTTGCCAATAGGACTTCCTTTGCTATTAAAACGCCCCTCCAACGTTATAATACTTCTGTCTTTATAACTCACAGATACGATTTTCCCATTTTCAAAGACTCCACTCATCCAACTTCTCCTTTGATTTTCGCCATATCCAATCCACATATCAAAACGACCATTAGGCACTCCGTTTTCATCAAAGTTTATAATAGCCTCTGTTATTTCGTTTCTGTAATCAATGGGGCTAATATGATACCATTTCCAAATGCCTACTTGCTTATTATCCTTAAACCTTCCATACGCATTACTATGTCCTGCCTCGAAAGAAAAATCTCCTTCAAATATTCTTGTTCCATCTGTGGCTGTACGATAATAATATGTCGCAATTCCTTCTACGTCATCTGTGTTTGCTCCATATCCAAATCCAACCATTTTAAAGTTTCCTTTATAGAACTGAGTACCATTATAAGAACCTGTCTCTCTTTGTGTATTCAGATTTGCAATAGTTGGTGGTGGAGTTCCTTGAAATCTTCTAATAGTATAATTACCTCTTGTGTTTCCACATTCAGATAAAAATGATTCTACATTTATAGGTGAATCATTTGGAATTGCTAATGTGTTCAAAGAAGCACAATTATTAAATGCTTTTGTTCCTATATGAACATTAGACCCTCTCAGAGTTAGAGAAGTAAGATTTGAGCAGTTTTCAAATGCAAACTTTCCGATATAGGTAACTGTATTAGGAATTGTCACAGATGACAAATCTCTACAAGACCAAAAGGCACTATCACCTATTGCCATAACCAAATAATCATTGCCTTGATAAGTAACTTTGGCAGGGATGTTAACAGAACCTGAATATCCATTCTCTGAAACAGTTACTTCTAATGCTCTTTCATCAGCAGATAGATAATTGTAATATATACCGCTAACCTTTAAATTGTATGTGCGCTGCATTGGATATGCAGAAAATTCCTCTATCGGAGTAGGGGTAATAATAGTTTGCTTATTTTGCGTTGGCAGACTGATTGCATTATATTTTTTTGCTATGAGAATTTTTGCCAATTGTGAACTTTGCTCATCGCCTATTCTCAATGAATACTTTAACACCCTTTCAAGCCTATACATACTCTCTTTTGCAGATATAGAATTGGGGTCATTAGGTATTTCTAATAATTGTGGCTGTAATCGTCCAATCTCGTTAATTTCAGCCTCTCTACTTTGATACAATTTTATCCCCGCCTCTGTTATACCATCAAAAATATTCGACTGAGCAAACAATGTCATATTAGAAGCAAACATAAACAACACTAAAAGAATTTTCTTCATAACTTTTTTTGCACCTAAGACCCTATCAGTGCTGACCAAGATGCCCTTGCAACGAGAATAAGGGATTTGAACGAAACCTCACTTGAGCGTATATATACAACAATGTACTATACACATCAAAGAGGGAGCGTTCTATCCTCATTCTGACGTTGCTTTTTGTTTGGTCGACAATTTCACCAATCAGAACAAAGCGATTTCGCTTCCTTATGCAATATGTCTGCTCACTTCTGTAAGCATTTGCAAAGGTACACAAAAATCTGCAAGAACACTCCCAAATGGGTGAATTATTAACGAAATATAATCAAATTGATGTATAAACCGCTGTTTCTATCCTGTTTTTATGGATGGGTTGCGCCAGATCGGCGCAACCACACACCTAAAACGTAAGCATATCGTATGTACTCAGTAATTCTTCTTGACGGATGCCCAAATACACTTTCGTTATACGTGGGCTTGAATGGTTAAACAGTTCGCTCAACCGCATTAAAGCCATTGCAGCATCATTTCCACTTGATTCATAAACCTTGCGCCCAAAAGTCTTCCTGAGGCTGTGAGTGCTGAAATGCTCTATCTTCAGACGATATTTTGCCTTAATCTCTTTCAGCAACACATTTATTCGCTGTGTGCTGAACACCACCTTCTTCTGTGAAAGAAAGCAACGCTGATTGTCATTGGTGATATTCAAAGCATCATGGCAGTCTTTGATGTGCTTCTGAAAGTCTTTGTTAATCTTGACTTGCCTACGCTTACCCGTCTTTTTCTCGTTAATCACAAAACTATCACCATTAAGGAGCATAGCCCATGTAAGAGTTAAGAGGTCACTTATTCTCAATCCAAAGAATGAGCCACAACCAATGAGCAACGACATTCTGTAATCTCCATCACGATACAATCTGCGAATGAGAGAAAGCATAGAATCCCACTCCATATAATCACTTGTCCGATACTGATTTCTTGCTGCCATAATCTTCAATTTTATTTAATTTCCAACCTATTTGATTGATTTTATTATCAAGTTTCAGAAAACGCCCTTTATTTACTGAGGTTAACCAATTTAGAAAGAAAATGAATATTGTGCCATGACCCTCTTTTCATAGTCTGCTGTTCGCTCGACATAGGTATCAATGACATCGACCAACATATCAAAGAAAATATCATTGGCAGTTGCAACCACCTTGTTAGCCTTGATGAAAGAGACATCAAACAAATCATGCCCTTCGTTATATACCACCTCGACCACGCCACGAAACTTGTAGCCCTGCACCTTAAAGCGTAGCCCATTCTCAACTGCCATAGGCTTATGAAAGCCCCACGACCACACCACCATTAACTGAGTTTTAAGGATGCTCATTATATACTTTGCCATTTCCATATTGCTTGCTGTTTTTATGTGTTATTAAATTGGGATGGGGATTTCTCCCCAAATCCCTTTTAGTTCTCAATCGTTCCAATAAAGCGTTCCTCCTTAAAGCCACGCCATGCCATAACAGACAAATCAAGATACGCAAACATTCCGTAGAATCTTTTAGGGATGCCATTGCCATTCACATTAGCCTTAACTGCATCTGCTTGAAGCGTACCGACTGCAATTCTCACTTCACCGTTCAACTTCATGTAAGCGAACTTAACGACCTCCCCACGCATCATGCGTTTCTTCATTGTTTCCAACTCAATAGCCTTTGAGGTGGCTGTCAACATGTCGCTATTGTTCATCACCACGTTCTTAACTGCGAAACGTGCAATCTCGTTAGTGCTTACTGCTGCTATCTGCTTCATATCTCTATCTCCTATATGATTAAATGGTTAAACTTCTTTCTTTATGCTGCCATAGCGTACTGAGGCTGAATAATCGCCATCAGTTGTGCCTTTGTTGCTTCAAACTCTGTCTTTGCCTTTTCGTTGGCACTCCACATCGTTGCGTGAACGTAGTTATATGTGGCAGTCCAAAGGTCTCTAAGAGCCTTAACAATGGCTTTGTCGCTAATGGATGCAACCAACTCAACAAAAGCCCTCATACTGCCAAAAGCATAGTCATATGCAGGGTGTGTGTAGTCGCTCATGCACCAATACCAATCCTGACCTTTGAGGATTTCAAGAGCCTTTTCAATCTTCTGTGAAGTCGTTGCCGTTGCCATATCTTTTGAACTTTTTATTTGTTATTACTTTGTTTCTTTTGACAATGCAAAGGTACGAAAAATTATTGAAAGAAGTATATACTTTAATCAGAATTTGATTCGCTTTAGTGTTATTTAACTTTTGATTTAAGTATATACCAAAATATTCGCGTATCTTTGCACTTAAAAACTGAAAATATGGAAGAAATAAAGAAGCAAAGGGGTGGGAAAAGAGAGGGGGCAGGCCGTAAGGCTGTCGGTCTTTCCACCACCGCAATGAGCCTAAAATTAGACAATGATTTGTATCTTGCCCTAAACAGTCATGGGCTTAATAAAAACAGATATATCAACGATGCTGTTAGGAAAGCAATGGTTAGGGATGGCTATTTGACTGAATAGCCACGTCCCAATTTGTCATTAGGTTAGGTAAACGCCAAATACATATAGCCACCTCTATCACAATACACGAAACACGCCAATCTTGAACGTGTGCATATGTCATTTGTACGCTCGTCTGTTCGATTCAGATGGGTGCTATAATCAGCATCCGTCCACTCTCCTAAAATCTGCTTACTCACTCTGACAATCACCCCACCAAAATCAAGTGGGATGGTTGCCTTGTAGGGATGCTGTTCGCACTCATTGATTACGGTCTGCAATCGCTTGTAGAAATGGCTATCCATAATTTATGCAGCAATCTTTAATAGCGCACCTATCACGTTGAGGCTATCCCTCGCATCTAATCTGTGAAGATAGTTAGTTCCATTGTCTATTATTTCAAATTCGCCTATGACTATATCCGCTTTTCTCTCTGAAATAATCTTGCATCTTTTTAACTCTGCAAAATTGCAAAGCGTTCCATTAAGGACTTCCGTTGTGTCTATAACATCTTCACTCTCCTTGAATATAAATGTTGGTTGAATATGAATAGTCTTTGTGCCTTTTGGTACAACCAATGAAACAATCTTGCCTAACCCAAATTTTGTTGCAAAATTGCAAGCGGATTTCCAATGTTTAGTCCAACTACTGCCATACAATTCTTCTTCTTCGACTACAGCCTTGTACATAATCGTGTCTTGCTCAAGTGGTTTCCCATAGAGTTCTATGTATTTTTTAATTGTATTGATATACCCATCCTTTGTACCGCATAGGTTCCAATTTCTGATAAAACCACTTTGCCAAAAACACTTAAACTGAGCCTCATTAAAGGTCGTATCATCATCAAGCATCTCGTTTAACATGTTAATCAAAGTTCTTTTCTCATGTTCGGTTTCTCTACAATATTTATAGTAGAGTGCTATCCCTTGTTTACTCATGCTGTTGGTCTTTTTCTCTATTTCGTAGAGTTGATTTGCAATTTTATTTACTTCTTCTATTTTCATTTTTAATAGTGTTTTTAATGAATAAAATATTTACATCTTGGGCATGGCAACAGCAGGCAGGGGTTCCTACGCCCTGTTTTACAATCGTGCGAATTGCATACTATCAGATAGGCAGATTGCCACTTCTGCTGACTGACTTCTAAAAAATCTCTTTGGGATAATGCCGTTTTGCTTGCGCCCAATTACAAGCCGTGAAATTTAGCACCGTTGCGGCTCTCGGTTGCTGCACTGTTTTGCCCGTTCTTCGGTCGTGCTCTCGGAGGTTTCTTGCGCTCCGTTGTGTCTCACTACCACAATTTTCAAATTTGCAATGCAAAGATACTAATAAAAAACGAGAAAAACGAATATTTTTAGTTAAATAGTGTATAATTCTTTGGTTTTCTCGAATATTTTCATAGTAAAAATGAATTGATTTATATTTCCTCGCGTACATTATATATAATATACAGAAATGGGGATATTCGCTAAAAACAGAATATTCCTCATACTGCTTGCCCATAGTCATATTTGCTGTGATATGAGTTCTTTGTATAATCTCATTAACTGTGGAGTACCATTTGCACTAATGGCTTTCTTATTCTGTTCATCTACTTCTGAATATGGTTCCAACATATAATAGCACATAATTACTTCATCTGCCATCCTTTTAATGTCGTTTTCAGTTATGGAGATGGGGGTTGGGGCGGCTTTTTCTATCTCTTCATCACTATTCAAAATTGAAGTGCTATCATTTTCTATCACTGTCTGAGGCTTAGACCTTTTCATCTGTTCACCACGATTGAAGTATTTCTGTTTATCCTCATAAGCCTTATTGGTTGCATCTATGAACTTGCTGAATGCCTCTGCTTGCTTCTGAGTTATAGCACCGATTTGAATAGACCTATTCATTGAGCCTATAAGTTTATTGATTTCATGCGCATAAGCGTTTGCAGCATCTTGTTTCTTCGTCTGTCTGAAAGTGCCTAATAGGTCATAACCCCTACTCAGTTTCTTTCCTACCCACTCATTCACCTCCTTATACTGATTGCCTATGTGTTGATGCCTTGTCTCTTCCATCATCTTCCATTCTTCAACGGCTTGCTGATTAACCGCTCTTAGTTCTTCATCCGTATAACTCATATTCTCACTATCAGTTGAATTAACATATATAGGTTTATCGTTCTCTATTCCCTTCACCTCTGAGATTGTTTCAGTCTCAGCCCCATCAATGTCAAAAGGGATATCATCTATTTCTTCACTTTGTCTGAGGTTTGGCTTATACTCTACGTCTGTAGTACTATTAACATATATATTTTTTTCTTCTTTTCTATTATTATATAGGGTGTCATTTTTGTCGCTATCTGTGTCGCTCTTTATGTCGCTTGTAATGACATCATCCACCAATGAATATATGTTTCCATTCTTGTTATGCTTGTTTCCAATCGCTTGTTTCCCAATGTAGCCCTTATCTGCAAGTGATTTGGTTAACCTCTGTGTCTGTCTTTCGCTTTTATTAAGTTTATCCATCAAAAAGCCATTGTATATTTCCTTTGTGGCGGTTTCACCCATACTGATATTGTTGGCTATCATATACAATAGCCTAAACTCTGCATCGCTGACGTTCCTATCTGTTAACGCCTTGTTCAATACTGAAAGATTTATCATTTCTCCAATTCATACAAACTTTTATTTTTGGTACTGAGTACCGATTTTAATTCTCCATTTCCATTTGTGAAAAGGTTGTGGGGGCGGTTGAATTGAAGAAAGACCGTTGCCCCGAGTTGCGACCTCTTAACCTTTATCTATAACATCTATATTGCAAATATACTACATTCTGAACAAAGTGCAAAGTGCTTTCTTGATATTTTTCTCAATTTTGTTAAGAAACACACGGCACATGGTTGTATACTGCACATTATTGCACACTGTCAGAATGACTTTTTGTAATGTATCTGTCTGAATATCAATTCACTTTCACTTACAATCTGCACCAAACAGATACTTAAAGGCTTCCTTATCTCCACAATGGTAAACTTTGCTATGGTAATATTCCACGCCAATACTTCACCATTGCTGCACTTATCTTTCGTTTAGCATCCTCTGACTGCTTTTTGCCATACATGGGATTCTTTGACCCTTGCTTGGCTAACGACATCTTGAACTTTGTCGCTGTCGATACTTGTCTGTTCCTTCTTCGTGCCATATCCTAATTGAACTATATTGAACTATTTATAAATAGGTGGTACATTCAGATTTTGAAAATTTTTGTAGCAAAAAATTGAGACGGCTATCCCTTTTGTTCATAAAAGGTCATTAAGCCGCTTCAAAATACAAAAGAGAGGATACCTATCCCCATAACAAAGAAAATCCCTCCTAACATTTTTTTGAAAGAAGGGATTTCTATTATGTTTCTGAATTACAGAACTTTAATTAAGGATGTGTCAAACTCCGCCGTATGGGCTGGAGGAAACTC
>LPNH01000042.1:4435-11533 GCA_001543385.1 Candidatus Hemicellulosilyticus sp. P3 | reverse complement strand
AATAAAGGATACCCGTGAGGTTGAAGGGGTAGTCCACGTTGAGGTGGATGTGGAACAGCGGCTCGCCGAAGTTCATCGGGTAGAGCGTGTGGTAGAAGTCGTTGTACTCCTCGTCCTTGATGTCGGCAGGGGCTTTCTTCCACAGCGGGGCCACGTCGTTGATGATCCAAGGCTTCTCCACTTCCTTGGTCTTGGGTTTGCCGTCCTTGTCGGTCTCGCCTTCGATTTCCTCCTGCACCTTGCGCGTTCCAAACTGAATCGGAATGGGCAGGAACTTGCAGTATTTGTTGAGCAGTTCACGGATGCGGCCTTCTTCGAGGAACTCTTGCGCGTCGTCGGCGATGTAAAGGATGACATCGGTGCCACGGTCGCCCTTCGGGATCTCGTTCATCGTGTACTCGGGGCTGCCGTCGCATTCCCAGATGACGCCGTTGGCGCCTTCTTCCTTGCAGGACTTCGAGATCAGCGACACCTTCGAGGAGACCATGAAGGCGGAATAGAAGCCCAAGCCAAAATGTCCGATGATGTTGGCGGCTTCGGCCTCGCTTTGCGTCTTGAACTTGGCGATGAACTCCTCCGCGCCCGAGAAGGCGATTTGGTTGATGTACTTGTCGACCTCTTCGGCGTTCATGCCGATGCCACGGTCGCGCACGGTGAGGGTCTTTTTCTTCTTGTCGACTTCCACCTTGATGGTGAGGTCGCCCAATTCGCCCTTGAACTCGCCCGAGGCAGCCAAGGCCTTCAGCTTTTGCGTGGCGTCTACGGCGTTGCTGATGATTTCGCGCAGGAAAATCTCCTGATCCGAATAGAGGAACTTCTTGATGACAGGGAAAATGTTTTCTGTCTTTACTCCAATGTTACCTGTTTGCATATCGTTGTGTTTTTATTGAATTCAATTGACGCGCGTCATAGGTCAAATTGTGTGCCACCGAAAGAAAGTGACAAAATGGCAAGATTTTTATACTTTTGCGACATCAAAACAACAACTATGAAAGAAATCTACGACTTTTATAACAACGGTGCTGAAATCGGACGCTTGGAACGTGGTCTGGGCATCGTGGAGTTTCATAGGACAAAGGAAATCCTAGCACGCTACATTGATGGCGGCAAGGTAATCTACGATATCGGTGGCGGCATCGGGATGTACGCGGCTTGGCTGGCGAAAAAAGGCAATGAGGTGCATCTGATTGAGTTGGCGGAGAACGCCGTGGAATATGCCAAAGCCAATATGATGCAGGATTGCACTTTCATTGCCGAGACGGGCAATGCCTTGAAGGTCAACCGTCCTGATGAAAGTGCCGATGTGGTGCTACTGATGGGGCCACAGTACCATCTGCGCGATAGGGAAGAGCGTTTGCAATCGCTTCGTGAGGCATTCCGACTGTTGAAGAAAGGCGGTCTCCTGGTGGCGGCGGGCATCTCCAAGTTCAGTTCCATGACTTGGGCTTTGTCGGTCTATGGCGAGAAAAAGAATGCGTCGCTGATGGAATTCCTTGATGACTCTGTGTTTTTCAACATGATTAAGGGGGAAATGACTACGGGTGACCATATCAGACCGAAGGAATACCCGAAGTTCATTGCAGAGTCGTATTTCACTACTTCTGATGAGATGAAATCGGAAATCGCTGAGGCGGGTTTTATGGCGGAGAAAGCCATCGCTGTGGAAGGTTGCATTTGGTTCACGCCGCACCTCACGGAGAAGTGGGAGGACGAGGCCAGCCGTGAACGTCTCCTTGACATTGTCCGCATCACTGAATCGGAGCCCGAGATGATGGGGATGAGTCCGCATTTCTTGGTGGTTGCTAGGAAATAAAGCCCATGTCATTCCGAGGTTTTTATTGGCATAGATACTCTTACCTTTCAGGTTCGGTATGACATGCCAATAAAAACCGAAGCGAATCTATGGGCTTTATTTCAAAAACACCTTGTCATAACAAAACAATCCCTATTTTTGTAGCAAATTAAAAGGAACCAAGATGAAAAAACTGTACGCTTTACTTGCGATGTGGCTTCTTGCAGGAAACGCCTTCGCCCAAGTGCTTGTCAACGAGACTTTTGAAAATGGTAACACGGTAGACCAAACCCCTGTGGGCTGGATTGGCGACGGCGGATGGAAGGCTGGCATCACCATTCCAGACGACAATACGGCCCGTGGCAGAAAGCCGCATACTGGCGACTGGTACATGTACGCCACCTATAACACCGATGTGTGGATCTACAAGGAAATCGATGTGACCGCAGGAAACTACTATCGCGTTTCGTTCTGGTACGCCACCTGGCATGTCGACCACTTCAATTTGGAAGTGAAAGCCGGTGCATCCGCTAATCCTTCGGCAATGACGGAAACGGCTGTGCCGATGATGGTGGTCGCCAATGAAGACTTTGAACAGACCTCGGGCGTGTTTCAGGCAACGAGTTCGGGCGCTTACTATGTGGGCTTCCACAGTGTGGCCGACAACGGGCCATGGTATTTGTCCATTGATGACATTATTATTGAGCAGACCGCGCAATACAACTTCAACGTGGAGCAACTCACTGCCGATACCTCAGTCTATTTCGGTGAGCCTGCCTATCTGCGTTTCCGCCTCAACAACACGGGCGAACAGTCGGATACCTATCAACTCAACAGCACGGGCAACTTGCCGATTGAATTCTATCAGAACGGCACACAGGTGACCCAAATCAACGTGTCTTACAACAGTTCGGTGGAATTGGTGGCCAAGACGACCTTGCCGATGAATTTGAACAACAACGAAGTTGTCCATGCCACTTTCGATGTCGTATCCAGCCATTCCGCTCCAACACAAAGCGCTGACTTTGCCATCACGGCTTTGGCACCATACGCCGATTTCCCGCTTGAGGAAGGCTTCGAGAACGACTTTGTGCCCTTCGGCTGGCAAAACAACATCACTAATGGCAACTATGCCTTCGACCGCATCACGGAAGGCTCCACGCCGAGTGCGATGCCACATGAAGGCAGCCAATACATGGCGCGATTCTACACCTACACCAACCCTTCAGGCGGTTCCGCTGAGTTGGTTTCACCCAAGATGGATTTGAACGAACACGACAACATCGTCAGTTTCTGGATGTTCCGCAATAGCAACCCGAACATCAATAAGGACGACCGTATCAATGTGTATTACAACGCGTTGCCGCGTTCGGAAGGTGGACAGCTGCTCGGCACCATTCACCGTTGCACCTATAAGGAACCCGTTGTCGCCGATGTGGACGACTGGTACGAATATTCATTCACCTTCGACTGCCCCGACGACTATGGTTTCATCATTTTCGAAGGCGTCAGCGACTACGGCTGGAACCTGTATCTTGACGACATCTTCATCAATAGTTCTTCGGAAGACCATGAGGCGCCCACAGTGATTGCCGTCAACGGTAACCAAACCTACGCCGACACCGAGATGAACCTCACTTTGCGCGTCCACGATGCATCTGACATGCCTGCTACGTTGGCGGCCACCTATACCATTTGGGGCGTGTCACACGATTTGACATTCACTAGGGCAGGCAAGGGCAATTACGATTACACCGCCACTATTCCTGCCTACGATAACCATACCCATGGCACAATGACCGTGCAACTCGTTGATGCCTTGGGCAACAGTGCCCTTTCGGAGGAGATCCCGATCCGTTGGGATTATCAACGCCCGCTGCTCTATGAAACCTTCGAGGAATGCAGCAGCATGTTCACCATGCCCGAAGGCTGGACCACCGACGGCAACCCGACATGGTGGGATTGGACCGTACAAGGCACGGTGTACTACACGGACTACTACGAAGAAGATTTCATCGTGAATCCGCATCGTGGCAACAAACAGGCCGTGTTGGAATGGGACAGCAGTGAGAGCCCTATGGCACAAGACCAAACACTGATTACTCCTGTGCTGACCATCACGAGACCCACCGTTTTGCAGTTCTGGACTTGGGTGCAGTATGGCACCGATGGCTATGACCGTTTCGTGGTCAGGGTGTACGACACCTATAACGGCACTTGGGACGACAAATGGGATGCCGCCGATATGCCTTACGGACAAATCAATGCTTACAACGAGCCGATTTCCATCAATTTGGACGAGTATATCGGCCGTAACATCAAGATTGGCTTTAGGGGCTACAATACCTTTGGCGAGTGGCTTGCCTACGACTGGTTTGTCGACGATGTGAAGGTCGTTCCGACCGATACCACTGATGTGAATGTGAATGAATTGGCTGCCATGAAGTTTAATGTCTATCCCAACCCGGCGAAGGACAAGGTCGTCGTCGAGGCGCAAAGCAACATTCAACAGGTGACACTGATGGGCATCAAGGGTGAGATGCTGGAGGACAGAAAGGCCAATGCGAACAAGGTAGAACTGAACCTGGAAGGCTATTCCAAAGGCATATATGTCGTCCGCATCGTGACCGAAGACGGCGTGGCGACACAAAAAATCAACTTGATTGAATAGGGGAGAAGCACATAGAAAACGTGTTCCGCTCTATGCCAAGATCTTGCTAGGCATGGGCTTGGGTCTGGGCTTCGGCTTCCTTGCCTTGGCCTTGCATTGGGAAGGCTTTGTGAACGACTGGGTTGCCCCTTGGGGCGACATCTTCATGCGATTGCTCAAGCTGATTGCCGTGCCATTGGTGTTGGTGTCGCTCATCTTGGGTGTCGTCAACTTGAAGGACATCCGCAACCTGTCGCGCATCGGCTTGAAAACCATTCTGATTTATGTCTGCACTACCATATTGGCTGTGAGCATAGGTTTGGGTATGGTCAGCGTCATCAAGCCGGGAAAGGTCTTCCCGAAAGACCGGCAGACGGAGTTCATGGAACGTTACCAGCAGACCGTCGTGGAGCGCGAGGCGCAGATGCAACAGGTGAAGGATGAGTCGCCTTTGCAGTTTGTGGTCGACATGGTTCCCGAGAACCTTTTCAAGGCCTTGAGCGACAACTCCAAGATGCTGCAAATCATCTTCTTCGCCTTGCTTTTTGGTGTGGCTTTGATTGTCGTGGGACCTTCAAAAGTGCCTTCGCTGGTGCGTTTCTTCCAACAGTTGAATCTCGTCTTGTTGAAGATTATAGATTTCATCATGGCCTTTGCACCCTACGGTGTATTTGCCTTGATGTCCGCCTTAATTGTGGACTATGCGGGCGATGTGGGCATCTTCTCAGCTTTGGGCTTGTATGCCTTGACGGTGGTGCTTGCTTTGGCCGTCATCATCTTGTTGGTGTATCCCTTCATTATGCGGGTCTTCGGCAAACGGACGATGAAGCAGTTCTTTAAGGCGGCGGCACCCGTGCAGATGCTGGCTCTCACCACCAGCTCGAGCGCGGCCACTTTGCCCTTGACCATGGAGCGCACGCAGAAGCATTTGGGCGTCTCGGAAGAGGTGTCGTCGTTCGTGTTGCCCGTTGGTGTGACCATCAACATGGACGGCACGAGTTGCTATCAAGCCGTGGCGGCAGTGTTTTTGGCGCAGGTCTTGGGTCTGGATTTAACCTTCGGTCAGATGTTGCTCATTTTGGCCACGGCCACCATCTCTTCGATAGGTACGCCTGGCATTCCGGGAGGCTCTATCGTCATGCTGATGATTGTGCTTGATTCGGTTGGCATCCCGATTGAAGGCTTGGCGCTCATCTTGGGTATCGACCGGCCATTGGATATGCTGCGCACCGTTGTGAATGTGACGGGCGACATGACAGTGTCGTGTGTCGTTGATGAAGGCAATAAAACAAAAACGGCCGGCCACGAGGCGTGATCGACCGTTGTTTTGGTTTAACGACACGTTTTATTCGTCGTCGCAGCCTAGCTTTTCAGATTTCTTCTCGATTTCGTTTCCGAGCTTCTCGATATACTCTTCGAGCTTCTTCTCTTCCTGTTCGGTCATCTTTTCCTCGTCAGTGTAGTTTTTGCTGGCGAGACCGCTAAGCAACAGTCCAAGAGCGGCTTCCTGAAGTTCGTCGCAGGTGGTGACGTCCTTGACAGCCTTTTCAAGTTGTTGGTAAATCTCCATGGTTTCTTGGTACTCCTTGGAGCCTTTGACAGTTTTGGTTTCCTTGCCGCCGCACTGCGTGAAGGCGAGCAACATCATGCCCGCGAGGGCGATAATCAGCGTTTTCTTCATAGTGTTGGTGTTTGGTTAGTTGGTTATAGTCGCAACAAAAATAGAAAAAAAACGAAAATGACAATTGGTTTTTGATGAGAAGTCCACTTTACACTGTAAAGTTTTGTTACACCACTGTAAAATAATGTTACACTTTTTATTGAATAGAAAATTTTAAATCATTGAATTTCAAATAATTGCATTTTTGGCATGCGATATGTTTTCGTTTGGCACAAAGAAAATATGTGTAAGATGAAAGCTAAGCATACCTTTTTCATTTTGATGATGTCTGTTGGAGCCTTGACCAGCGTCAAGGCTCAGGACACCACTACCATGGACCTCAAAGCCTGTATGCGCTATGCCGTGGAACATTCCACCAAGATGCGCATTGCCCATGCCGACAACCGCGATGCGCAAATCGACCGTCGTGATGCCATCCTTGCGGCCTTTACGCCTACGATTGACGGTAGCACATACGCCTACTCGAACTTTGGCCGCAGCATCGACCCGGAGACCAACACCTACATCAGGACGACCTCGTTCCATAATGGCTACAATCTCTCGGCAGGCATCAACCTCTTCAACGGATTCCAGGCGGTCAATAACCTGAAAATCACCAAGACGGCCCAACTGATGGGCTTGACCAAGGAGCAACAAACCGAAGACCAAATCTGTCTCGCCACCATGGAGGCTTACTGCAATGTGTTGTATTACACCGAGATGCAGGAAGCCCTACAAGCGCAGGTGGCCACAGCGGAAAAGTCCGTGCAGTTGGCTACAAGGCAGGAACAACTGGGACAGAAATCCCACGCAGATGTGGTGCAGATGCAGAGCGACCTCGCCGAGCGGCAGTACCAACTGACCACCTGTTGGAACAACCTCAACAATGCCATGATCACCCTAAAGGATGTGATGTTTTGGCCGATTGAAAAACCATTGAAAATAGATGGTCTGGCTTCGATGTCATCCCGAGTCCCTTCGGCCATAGATACACTC
>LPNH01000042.1:3909-4428 GCA_001543385.1 Candidatus Hemicellulosilyticus sp. P3 | reverse complement strand
GGGGCGAGAGGATCTATCGAAGCCATAGTGGATCAAGCCAAAACCAACATGCCCGCCGTCCTTTTGGCCGAAGGCACGATGAAAAACGCCCGCCTCGCATTGAAGACAGCCCGCTGGCAGTTGCTGCCTCGACTCTCGCTCTATGGTGGCTGGTCATCGAGTTTCTTCACCTATCCGGGCATGGAGGGCTATGTGCCCACGCCGTATCTCGAGCAGTTGAAGAATAACGGCGGCGAGTATGTGCAGCTCTCGTTGAGCATCCCCATCTTCGACCGCCTCTCGAAACATTCCAACATCGCAAAGCGGAAGAATGCCTACGACCGCGCCCAAGCCGATTATGAACAGACGCTCCAAACGGTGGAGGCCGAGGTGCGCCGCGCCATCGCCGACCGCGACGGCAGCGCCGATGCCCTGCGCCAAGCTGACACCCGCGCCGAATTGCAGCAGGAGGCTTACGCGCTGAACACCAAGCGTTTCGAGCAGGGATTGATTTCCTCCATCGAGTACCAGACGGCTTCA
>LPNH01000042.1:1265-3878 GCA_001543385.1 Candidatus Hemicellulosilyticus sp. P3 | reverse complement strand
GCCAGGCTTCAATACTTTATTAAGAATAGTGTGGTTAATTACTATGGAGGGATACATTATATAGAACAGTAAAAGAGATTCCCCTGCGGGGAATGGAGGTCTAAGGTCGTTTTTAACCGCGGCGGCCTGTGGCGCTACAGATTGGCAACTTGTTCTTGCCGCCGCTATATAACTAAGACAAGCACTCCATTCCCGAAGGAAAACTCTACAAACAATTAAACAGTTAAACAATCAGCACTTCAACAATATGAAATCATTTTTCAATTTTTTGAAACGGAACAAACTTTACGCCCTCATCAATCTTTTGGGCTTGACCATCTCGATGGCATTCGTGCTGCTCTTGGCCGTGTATGTGCAGAAACAACTCTCCACCGACGCCTTCCAAGAAAACGCTGACAGGATTTATGTTATCGCGAACGAGGAAAAACTCAACATGGGTTACTGGCTTGACAAGCACTTGCGCAACCAGTTCCCCGAAATCGAAAAGTCGGCTTGTGTAGTGAATTACTCCAACAATTTTGAGTTCAGCATCAAAGGGGAAGTGGTTTACGGTAGCGCTACCATGGCCGATTCCTGCTTCTTCGAGATGTTTAGTTATGACCTTGCAGAAGGCTCGAAAGATGACTGGAAAATCTCGTGGGATCGTTGCATGGTGAGCGAGAAGTTCGCCAATGCGCATTTTCCCGAAAATGACCCTATCGGGCAACACATTGCCATTAAGGGCGGAGAAAACTCGCCTTTGACCATTTGTGGTGTTTTGAAAGATTTCGGAAACAGTATCCTGAAAACGCCGGATGTGTTGCTTAGAGGTGATTTGCTGCCTACGCTCAACAACGCAAACAATGAAACAATGGACAATGCAGGTGGTGGCATTTGCTTTGTGATGACCTATCCAGAAGCGGATTTGCAAGCCCGTCATGACGACATCCTTGCTTGGTGCAAGGAGAATTTCTGGGTCTATAAACGTCAGTATGACAAGGTGCGCATCATTCCGCTGCGCGAGGTGTATTTTCTTAAGGAAGGTGCGCTGGATAACACGGGAACCGTGAGCATGGGCAACCGCAGTTTCGTGAGCCTGTTGCTGGCGATGTGCCTGATGCTCTTGCTGTTCGCCATCCTCAACTATGTGAACCTCTCCACAGCGCTCATCGGTTTTCGCGCTAAGGAAATGGCCACGCGGAGGCTTGTTGGTGCGACCAAGGCTGGCGTTTTCTTGAAAATGATAGGCGAAAGCACCCTGCTTTGCGCCGTAGCTATGGGCTTGGCTGTTTTGCTCGCCGAGGCTCTAGCGCCCTCCGCGTCGCGGATTTTGGAATATCAGATTTCGGTTTTCGGGGCGGTGAATTTGGTTAACATCTTGATTGTCATTCTGGTGATATTGGCCTTGGGTTTTGTAGCCGGCCTCGTTCCCGCCTTGCTGATACAGAAGGCACAGCCTATAGAAATTGTGCGCGGTTCGCTACGCTTGAAGGCCAAGACGGTGTATAGCCGCGTCATCATCACGGTGCAGAACGCTGTGGCCGTGGTGATGCTCGTTTCAGCCTTGACTATGTATCTGCAAATTCGACACATGATAACTGCTGATTTGGGCTACAACACGAAAGACATTTTAGTCATTGACAATGTGTACGGCAAGACGGGTGAAATCAAGGCCTTGTTGGATGCTTATCGTGCCGAGCCGTTTGTGGAGGACGTCGGGCAGGGCGACGGCATTCCGCTTGGAGGCACTAACAACTGGACGGTGGAAATGGAAAACGGCGAATGGGTTTCGTTCCAGCAAATACAAGGCGACCAGCATTATTTCGACATCTTGGGGCTTCGCGTCAAACAGGATAACCAGCTTTCCAAGCGGTCATATTGGCTTAACGAATATGCCTTCAAGGAGATTGGAATTGAGGAAACAGAGACGGAGTTTGTCACCAAAAGCAGACGTGCTATGGGGATTGGAGGCGTTTATTATGACTTCAAAATTAGGCCATTGGAGGCGAAACAGTCGGCTGCCTTGATCAATAACCGAGGTGAGAACCCTGAAGACGACTATCCTTGGGTCTTGTTGGTCAAAATCAACGGCGACCATAAGGAAACTCGTGAGCGTTTGGAGACGGTGACAAAGGCAGTGATGCCCGATAAACTATTCAATGCCAAATATATAGAGGAAAGCATTGAAGATTGTTTTGCCGATGAGAGCCGCATCCTCCGCGTCGTCCTGATTTTCACCTTGCTTTCGATGCTCGTTTCTGCGTTGGGCTTGTTCGCAATGAGTTCCTACTACATGCAGCAGGAGCGTCGCGCTGTGGCTGTGAAGAAAGTTTTTGGCGCCGACTATGGCGGCGTGTTGCGCGAGTTGGTGCTGAACTTCATGAAGATGGTGGCTGTGGCTGCACTGATTGGCATTCCCGTGGCTTGGTTCATTATGCACCGTTGGCTTGAGGAATACACGCACCGCATCAGCCTCTCGTGGTGGATTTTCGCTTTGGCCGTGCTTGCCGTCGTGCTGATAGCGTTCCTGTCAGTCATTTGGCAAAGCATCAAGACGGCACGGGCTAATCCAGCTACGGTGTTGAAGAAGGAATAGCATCATTTCTCTTTTAGGAAACGCTTCAACAAAAATGC
>LPNH01000042.1:0-1178 GCA_001543385.1 Candidatus Hemicellulosilyticus sp. P3 | reverse complement strand
GGCGGGGCTGTGGTGCTTGTAGTAATACAGCTGCTCGTATCCCGATTTCCGCAGCATCTCACCGACAACGTTCTCGTAGATGGCACCTTTGTATGTACCGAAGTTTTTGTTGATGCGAAGGTCGTCTTGAGCTTCTTCGTCAAGAGAAGCTATCAAAAGCCCTGTGATTCATATAGAAACTTATCTATTTTTCTTTCAAGTAGTTCCATTGCATCGAATCACATTTTCTGCTGCAAAAATAGTCAAAAAATCACATTTTTGTAAAAGATATAAATTACTTCCTGCCTCAAATCCAAGTTGGAAACACTGTAAAGTTTCTTTACACCACTGTAAAATAACTTTACACTTTGTAAAATAGCTATTTTTGTATTTCGTTGATTATTATTGATTTGCAAGTTTGGCACGAGGGTTGGTATGAGGGTGAATGATAAAATTTAGATTCCCTGCGGGAATGGAGATCAGGAGTTGTTGTTAACCGCGGCGGCCTGTGGCGCTACAGATTGGCAACTAGTTCTTGCCGCCGCTAAATAACTAAGACAAGCACTCCATTCCCGAAGGGAAACTCAACAAACAATTAAACGATTAAACAAACAACAATTCAACAATGAATAGCATCTCTGACAAATTAATCAAAATCCTATCGTTGGGCATAGGTCTCGCCATCGGCATCGTGCTGATTGCCAAGGTGTGCTTCGAATTGTCATACGACAGTTTCTACAAGGATGTGGACCGCATCTATATGATTACGGAAAACATCATCTTCCAAGAGGGTGGCGATCCCGATGACTATTGGCTCACTTCGGGTGCCATTGCGCCGGGCTTCAAGGCTGAAGTGCCGGGCGTGGAAGCCGCTACGCGCTATTCCAACCTGCTTGACGGTAACCTTTATGACGAAAACGACAACCTCATCACGGGCCTATGTATCGGTGCCGACACCTGCTTCTTCGACTTTTTCGACCGCGAATTCCTTGCGGGCGACCCGATGCAGGCCTTGCAACAATACAATGGCAACATCGCCGTCAGCCGAAGCTTTGCGGAGAAGTTGGGCGGCGTGAACGAGGCCATCGGCAAACAAATCTACAGTGAAGTTTGGGGACCGAAAACAAGACTGACCGTGGTGGGTGTTTTTGAAGATTTTCCGGAGAATGGCAGCGTACAATGCGACATCGTGACGGCCA
>LPNH01000041.1 GCA_001543385.1 Candidatus Hemicellulosilyticus sp. P3 | reverse complement strand
ATACCCCAAAAACCTTCTGAATAAGGATGGCAAATTAACATGCATCACGAAATAACAGGGCTGAATGGTTTTGTGTTCGGAAACATGCAGGTTTTGGGATACTTTTTATTAATTTTGTACCGCAAATTGTTTTTTAAGGTAAGAAGATTGTTGAAAATGAAGATAAATCACTCTTTGATGCGACTGCATCTAAAGATGTTGGGCGGCTATTTGTCGCTCATCATTTTGTTTGCCATAGCCTCATGGATAGTGCTCAGTGGCATCTGCAAAATGGAAGAGAACAGCCACAGATATACCGAAAACATAGAACGACGCAACCTTTCGGAACAGACTTTTCTGAAGTTGTTCGACCTGACACAGCTTGACGGCGCGGTTTCCATCTGGAACGACTCGCTGATGCAGGAATATGAGGACAAGGAGCGGACAGTTCTTCTGATGATAGACTCGCTGATAGCGCAGGTGCCAGACACTGCCCAGGAAAGGCGCGTCAAGGAAATCCGCAACTTGGTTGGCGAGAAGAAAGGACATCTGCTATCCATACGTGCCGACCTTGAACAATTGCGCGATGTGAATGGGCTGATGAAGCAGCGAATGCCAGAACTCATTCATCGTGCAAACAGAGCCAATGAACGGCTTACGGAAGAGGTCAGCGAGAACCTACAGGAGAACCGCCACAAGACGGCCGGCTGGCACGGGCTTTTCAAGAGCAAAAAGAAAGCCGACGAGGTGACTGACACCGCTAACCGTAAGGCTCTCAGCCGTGCCAAGAGCCAGACGGACAGACTGATGAGAGACTTGGTTTCCGACATTGAGATTTCGCAGGAACGCAGTACGGCCCAGTTGTTCGCACACATGGATACACTTATTGGTCGTAACAGGCAACTGAACGACCAGATAACAAGACTGGTGACAGATTTCAACAACGAGGATGCCCAACGGCGAGAACATGGCTCTGCCCATCTCATGCAGTACCAGCGAGACACTGTAAGGATGATTGCGGTGTTCGGACTGGTAGCATTCCTAATGGCCGTGTTCTTCTTTTGGCTACTTCACCGTGACCTTAAACTGAGAGAGAAAAGCAAGAGGGAACTTGAGAAAAGCAACCAGCACAATGAGGAACTGCTCACCCTGCGCCACAACATGATGCTGACCGTCAGCCATGACCTGCGCTCACCCTTGACCGCCATCATGGGCTATGCCGACCTGCTGGCCGACACGACCAAGGATGAGAAGTGCAGACAATACGAGGATGCCATCAAACAGTCGTCGGACAGGATGCTCACCCTGCTCAACTCTTTGTTGAGTTACTACCGTCTGGACACGGGTAAGGACGAGGTGGAACTGGTGCCATTTAGGGTAAAGGACATCGTAAGCGGCTTACTGACAGAATACGAGCCGCTGGCGGAGATGAAGAACATTTCGATAGAGGGAACCTATACAGGAGCGGACACTGTTGTGATGGGTGACCGCAAGCGTATCGTCCAGATAGCAAGCAACATTCTGTCGAATGCTGTGAAGTTTACGCAGAAAGGCACAATCAATATCGGTGTAGAGTATGCTGCCAACACCCTCACCATCAAGGTGAAGGACTCCGGCACAGGCATGACCGAGGAGCAGATGAAGCGCATCTTCGCCCCATTCAACCGTCTGGAGAATGCAGACACCCAAGAGGGCTTCGGTCTCGGACTGAGTATCGCCAAGGCACTCGCCAACCTGTTGGGTGGCAACATCACGGTGGAGAGCCATGTCGGATTCGGCAGTCTCTTCACAGTATCGCTGCCAGTAGTGGAGGGTGATGAGGACACCTTACAACAGACCATAGCAAAGACATCAAACCTGCCAGAAGGCTTACGCATTGCCGTAGTGGATGATGATACCGTAGTGCTGAAGATGACCGTGGAGATGCTTGCCAAGAAAAATGTGCAGGTGGTAGGTTGCCACTCTGTGAACGACCTGTTTGACAGGATGCGCAAGTCTGACTATGACCTCATCATCACCGACATCAAGTTAGGTGGCTTGAGTGGCTTCGATCTGCTGGCACTCCTCCGAAATGCCAACATTGGCAACTCTAAGAGCGTACCGTTGTTGGCTATGACTGGCAGGACAGAACGCAGTGCGGACGATTATATCAGCGCAGGCTTCAAGGGCTGTCTGCTGAAACCTTTCTCATACGCAGAACTGACACAGGCCATTGCCAACAGCATCAAGGAGGACACGACGGGAGAAGAAACTGCATTCAAGATACCACGGGCCGACCTCACCACACTCCTGCAAGGCGAGAAAGACGTGGAAGGAATGCTGAAACTTCTCGTAGAGCAGACTGAGTCAGAGATGGCTGAGATGAAATCCGCCACGGAAACGGGCGACGAGGAAAAACTCTCCTTCCTGCAGCATAAACTGGAGTCGCGCTGGGAACTGCTGGGCATCGTAAAGCCGATGCTCAGACTCAGGGATGCGCTGAAAGGGAAAGGCGAACTGGACAAGGCCGTCAATGAGGTGGTTCTTACGGCAGAGCAACTGAAAAGCCAGGCCAAAGAGATGATGGAAGGAGGTGCGGCATGATACGTATTCTGATTGTGGAGGATGACATTGTCCTGAGCCGTACCGTGGTGAACTGGCTGAAAGCATCAAAGATGTCAGCGGAGTGTGTCACTACAGTCCGTGACGGACTTTCCCATCTGAAGACAAAAGACTATGACCTCATCTTGTCCGACCTTCGACTGCCAGACGGTAGCGGCATCAAGATACTCGACTGGCTGAACGAACAGCATAAGAACCTTCCCGTCATTATCATGACCAAATACGGTGACGTGCCGACTGCCGTTGATGCCGTCAAGCGGGGAGCAGTGGAGTTCATTGAGAAACCAGTCTATGACATTCCTCTTGTTGAGACTATCCAGAAGGTGATAGAGGGAAGAACGCCTAATAGCGGTGAGACGAAAATCATCAAGCGCGTGAGCCGTGCCTATCAGGAACTTGTCAGGAGTGCAGAGCTTGTAGCCGACCACAATATATCTGTAATGATACGCGGAGAGAGCGGTGCGGGAAAGGAACACATCGCCCACCTCCTGCATGACAGGAGCAAACGGCGGAACATGCCATTTGTCAAGGTGGACTGCGGTACGATTACGGCGGAGTTGGCTGCATCCGCATTTTTCGGACACGTGAAAGGCGCATTCACGGGTGCAGACACCAACACGACGGGGCTGTTCCATGAAGCTGATGGCGGTACACTCTACTTTGACGAGATTGGCAACCTGCCCATAGAGGCACAACGGGTATTGCTGCGAGTGCTACAGGAACGGAGATACATGCCAGTAGGAGGAACAAAGGAAATGAGTTGTGATGTCCGCATCATTGCGGCAACCAACGAGGACATAGAGCAAGCCGTTGAGGACAAACGTTTCCGTTATGACCTCTGGCAACGAGTGGATGAGTATTCTCTGGAAGTGCCTTCACTCGGAGATTGCCCTGAGGATGTGCTGCCATTGGCGGAGGAACTGCTCAAACGATATAATGCGAAGTTTCAAAGGAGCATAGAAGGTTTCGCCGATGAAGCAAGAGAACGCCTTCAGTCACACAGTTGGCCAGGGAACGTGCGAGAGTTGAAGAACATTGTCCGTCGTGCCGTTGTGGAAACCACTGGCAATGTGATAGAGGCAGACCGTCTCAAATTCAAGCCCGTTCCGAGGAAAGAGGATGCTCTAACCCTCAAAGACGACGGAGAAGAGAAGCGCAAGATAGAACGAGCATTAGCAAAGGCCAACAGCAACCTTTCAAAGGCTGCGGAGATTCTTGGCATCAGCCGTCCGACACTCTACAAGAAGATGGAAATGTTAGGTCTGAGATAAGTCCAAAAGTGTAAAGTCACTTTACAACACTGTAAAGCAACTTTACACTTTTTTCTTGCCCTTTTCCTACCCCACGAAATTTTTGAAATTTTTATTCCGTTGTATAACAAGATGTTATGCGGCGGAATAAACATTTGGCACGTCCGATGGTATTCGCTTTGCCATAGATAATGGTGTGTACACAACAAAACATCATTATCAATCAAGCAAAAGAGAATAGCAATGGACTACTTCATATTGACAGATAACAGTCTGTTCAGACTGATAAACGGAGAGGCGGACGTCAGCCCAGCCGAAGCCTATCAGGATTTTGTTGTGCAAGTCATCAACCTGTGCAAACAAGGCGACAACGGCTATAAGGCAGTGGCACTGACATATGCCGAGACCGAACTGCAATTCGCAAAGAGCGTTTCAGATGAAATTAACCGCTATGTGAAAAAGGCACAGGCTTTCATACAGAAGATGCAGCGGTTGGTCACGGGTGACCAGCCCGTCATACTGAGCCATGAAGAGAAACAAGCACCTTCGGGGCTACGGTGGACAGGCCAGAATACGGACTTTGTAGAACTTATCTATGGGCTGCATACCATGAAGTGCATCAATGATGGTGACATATCGCTAAAGGACATACTTACAAGTTTCATGCAGTTCCTCGACTTCGAGAAGCCGCTGGCAAACTGCTATATCACCTATAGAGATGTAAAGATGCGTAAACTTGACAACCGTGCCACCTTCCTTCAAGACATGACCAATGAACTGAACTGGCGCATGAAGGAGGATGACCGCAAGCAGGCAGCAAGGCGGTAACATACAACTGGCATAACAACACAATTTCGGCAATAGACGGGAACTATTGCCGAAATTGTGCGTTTATGGGGTCAATGCAAGAACAAGCCATATCACCCTTTCTGCTGCAACAGGTGCTGTAGCGTCGGGTCGTTTTTGATGCGTTCCAACTCGTCACGGACAATCTGCTTGACCTCATCCTTGATGCGGTTATAGTTGTCGCGGATGGTCTGCTCCATTGTGTCATTGCCGTCAGCATCCTTGAAGTCGGCGATGATGGGGATAGGCTCGTAGTGCTTCATCTCTGCATCGACCTTGGCACTGTCCACCACAATCTCCGCATGGAAAATCTTCTGCTCGATGCGCTCCTTGAAGTTGTCAGACACGGAGCCGACGAACATTCCCTGCGTCAGTCCCGAAATCTTGCTGGGCGGAATGAGGCTGTCCATCTGCGTGTTGATGGACGTGGAAACATCTTGTCGGTTGATGGATATGGATTGCCGTTTCTGCAACACCTTTCCGAAGCGCTCACTGAGTTGTTTGGCCGTCTCGCCCACGACCTGACCCGAAAAGATGTTGCCGACGGTGTTCATCACCACCTTTGCCTCCTTGTCGCCATAGTCGCGTACAAGCTGGGAGAAGTCCTGGAAACCGAGGCACACCGCCACCTTGTTGCTTCGGGCAGTGGCAATGAGGTTGTCCAGCCCCTTGAAGTAGATGGTGGGCAACTCGTCGATGATGACCGACGACTTCAACTTGCCTTTCTTGTTGATGAGCTTCACGATACGGCTGTTATACAGGCCGAGGGCAGCACCATAGATGTTCTGTCGGTCGGGGTTGTTGCCGACACAGAGGATTTTCGGCTCGTCGGGGTTGTTGATGTCCAGCGTAAACTCGCTGTCTGACATGACCCAATAGAGCTGCGGCGAAATCATGCGTGACAGCGGTATCTTTGCACTTGCAATCTGGCCTTGCAACTGCTCCTGCGCACCACCGAGCCATGCGTCCATGAACGGGGAAAGGTAGTTCTCCAGTTCGGGATAAGACGTGAGGATAGGGAAGATGTCCTCATACCTTCGGTTCAACAACTCGATTGCATGGGGAAAGGTGCAATACTTGCCGCCTTGATAGAGCCGAAGGAACCATATCACAGCCGCAAAGAGGATGATAGGCGACTCCACGAAGAAGTCACCCTGCTTCTGTACCCATGTGCGGTTAAGATTGAGCATGATGGTGTAGGCCGACTCGTAGGCATCGGCGATGTCCGTCATGAAGTCGGGGTGAATGGGGTTGCAACGGTGGCTACGTCGAGGGTCGTCGAAGTTGATGACATAGAACCTCGGCTTGACCTTGTAGCCGCCGGAGTGCTTCAGCAGGTGGTTATAGGCAATGGTGGAGAGGTCGGGGTACTTGTAGTCATAGCAGTAGAGCGAATATCCCTTCTCTATCTGCTGCTTGATAAAGTTGTTCACCACTGCGTATGACTTTCCGCTGCCCGGCGTACCGAGTACGATGGTGGCACGGAAAGGATTGACTACGTTAATCCAACCCTTGTTCCACTTCTTCTTGTAGTAGAAGCGCGTGGGCAAGTTCACAGAATACTCGTTCTCCATGAGTCTTGTCTCCTGCATGAACGATTCATTCTCGTTATTGAATACATCTTCCATCAGGTGATGCTTCAACAGTCTGCTCATCCAAAGTCCAGCCACCATCAGACAGATGTAGCCGACTGATATGGTCAGAACGTAGAGTGCCGTCACCACGTCTGGGTGGATGGGCAAAAGCAGCATCCACCAACTGATGATGAAGTAGAACATGAGACCGCATCCCAGCACAGCCCATATCTTCGGCCAGGTAATCTTCTCGTTGATGACTCCCTTTGTACCGAGACACGACAGAGCCAACAGGAGCAGGGCAAAGAGTTTCGTGTAGAGTGTGGAGTGGAACAGACCTGCCTCACGGTTGAAGTTGAGCAGTATTCTGTCCACAACACCGATGTTGATGCCATGCGCCTGGACGGTGGCATAGCAGTACCAGTACACATTCATGATAACCAGAATGATACTCACGGCTCGCATAAAGTCCATGACTTTGGCGAGACCTCTCAAATCATCTTCTTGTTGCATAGAAACATTGATTAAATGGTGATTGAATAGAATTTGAATGACATCTTAACGCTGTACGTTTAGAGTTTCGGGCCACGACGCTTTTTGCGCTTTCGCTGCATCCGTCGTCTGAACTCTTCTTCGGCTGGGTCAACGGCTGGATTGTCGGTCGTGAACAAGCCGAAGCCGTCAAACTCGGAATGAGAGTTGTTGTAGTCGGAAACCGTAGGAGTCGGCTGGCTTTGCTGATAACCGCTGCCAGTGGAGTGTTGTCCTCCGCTGCCCCCTTGTTCTGTCCCCTGGTGGGTGGACTGGCCTTGTCCGTCGGTCTGCCCTTGTTGCTGAGTATGGGGGTCGCCCTCCATGCTGTTGAAGTGCTGTTCCAGTGCATTGGCCGAAAGCTCCTTGCACATCCTTGAACCGTTCAGCACCGTGCGGCTGTCGTGGTCGATGAAGGTTGCTCCATAGATGCGTCCCGTGTCCGTGTAGCGGAACACCACATCCATTCCCTGCTGTTGCAACCGTGCCTTGAAGTCCTCCACATTGGAACTTGCAGCCAGTATGGGCAATATCTTTTCTTTCAGCGCAGCGGCAATGCCACCCTCGGCTATCTGTTTTTTCGACCATGCGAACCGCTTCTGCACCGCCTCGTAGCCCACTGACGGCCCGATCTTGGAAGCCTTGAACGGATTGCCAACTCTATTGCCATTATCATCGGTAGCGGAATAAACCAGCCCGTGATACTCACGGTTACGGGCCATGCCCCGTGTTTCCTCCACATCTATATTATATAAGGAAAGGACGGCACGGAGTTCCCCTAATGTCTGATAGTGGTAGCCACGGACAACCGCCTTGACGGTATTTGCAATCTGCTTCTTCACGTCGCCCTCACTGGCATTCACCTTGCGGAGAGGAATCTCGGAAATAGCCTGCCCACGTTCTGCCGTGTGCAGGTTGTATTTCTTCTCCAGTTCGCGTGTCGCCCTCTTGCTCTGGTAGAAGTTGTTGCTGGAACTGATGGCCTTTCCGTCCTCCTTTACACGGATGGTAACGATGTGC
>LPNH01000005.1 GCA_001543385.1 Candidatus Hemicellulosilyticus sp. P3 | reverse complement strand
TCTTTCTGGTGTTTTATTGTTTTTTCTCAATAGCATCTTTTTGTTGCTTCCGTGGTGCCGTGTGGTTTCGCGCAACATTTCTTTTGCCACACAATAAAGTCGGTCGCTGTGCGTATAATAAACACGTAGAGCGACTGCTCTATGCCTCGGGTGCCGGCCGCAGGGATGTGTGCGTTGAGGACTTCAAAAATCAATCGCACGCCCCCGGTTTCGGCGCCCTCACTTTTTACGCCCCGACACATCGGCACGCCGAACCTGTGCGGGGCTTTGACAGAGGATTCTCATCATAATAAGTGTTGTTTATTTTATCATTTTCATAGGATGCTTATATTATATTAGTTGCATAAATCGAAGAAAACTGACTCGGTTATTCGTAATTTAAGTTTTTTTATGATTTATAATCATAGATGGAACATAGGGGTCCGTTTTAGGGAGGGTGGGGTGGTGCAATGCTGTAGCCGCATACGGGACAGAGATGTCGCAGCAGGGCCGCAAACGACATTCTATAGTCGATGATGACGTCGAAGTGGCGGAAGAATTCGGTGCCGGGAAGGATGTCGACATTATAATCTTCCCAGTTGGGCAAAAGGCTACCCGGAATCATTGCATCAACCCGATGGCTATTGTTGCCCATGTGCTCCATAGGGAAGTCCACACTGTCGACAGCCGAACCGACAGTGTTCATTTTGGGGGAGAGGATTTTGCGGGGGCGGGAGTAGCCGGTGGCTTGGAGGGCGGCGAGGAGGGGTTTGTTGGAATGGATTTCGTGGGCGAAGCGTTTGCTTGCGGTTTCCTTGCTGTTGTCGGGGAAATAGGCCATAGCAAGGTCTTGCTTGAACTTGTACATAATACTGAAATTATTGATTAAACATATCGGCCCAAGGGTCGGGAACTGTCAATCTGAAAATTTCAAATCATACAATTGAATCAAGCAAAAGAAACCCCGGGAAGAAGTTATTCTACCAGCATCTTTAATCAGTATAAGAAAGGTTAAGGTATTGAATATTATTTCTACAGTATCAGACCAGATTAACACAAGTTTTTTGCATAGGGCAAAAAGCAACCTCTTAAACGCTTTTAGCAAAGTTTTTTTGCTTGACGTTTAAATACAAAAGAATTTCCGATGTTACCGAGACCGTGATTACGGATGACCTACGCTTTTGCGTATAGTGAAAACAAAGCGAACTCCACCGTCCTTGTTTTGAAATGCTGCTATCATTCCACCATGCAGTTGAACGGCATTTTTCACAATAGCGAGGCCGAGACCTGTGCCTCCAAGTTTGCGGCTTCTACCTTTGTCGACACGGTAGAATCGCTCAAAGATACGCGACAGATGTTCTGCTGGGATTCCAACGCCATTGTCGGAGAAAGTGAACTGCCAATGGGTGTCTTTGTCGGAATGTGTCAGGGTTATCGTAGATCCATCGCCTGCATAGGATATGGCGTTGTCGGTGAGGTTGCGGAAGATACTATGGATAAGTGACGCGTCGCCGTAGGCCAAGAGCGAAGAGGGTAATTTGTTGTCGAAATGCATACGATGCTCTTTCAGATGCAAGGCGGAGGCATCGACTATCTGCCCAACAATCTGTGAAATATCGACCTCATTAAACTCGTAGGCCACCGGCGCCTCGTCAATTTTATTCAGGGTGGAAATGTCCTGCAAGATAGCTGTCATCCGCTGGGCTTGACTAAAACATTGCACAATAAACTGTTGCCGCATCTCGTCAGAGATGTCGGGGTGCGTCAAAATCGTTTCCATATAGCCTTGTATGCTTGCCACAGGTGTTTTCAGTTCGTGGGCGGCATTCTGCGTTAACTCGCGTTTCAGCTTATTCTGCTCTTCTTTCGTGATCTGCAGCTTCTTATATATCTTGACGATTCGTTCGGCTATTTCACCAAGTTCATCGTTTGAGAATTCGGCCAATTCTTCAATTTCAAGACTTTCTCCCAAAGCGATTCGTTTTGCGAATGTCTGTAGCTTGTTAATGTTATTTCCCAATTTTCTGGTAAAACGAGACAAGATAAAGGTCAGGACAATGAAAACCGCCAAGGCAAGCCAAATATATTCTTTTTCTGCTCGCAATGAATCCTTCAAGTCGTGGTTATAGGGCAATGCCGAACGGATGAAGAGGCCAAGTTGAGGTATATAGGTGGCGGAATAGAAGTACTCTTCTCCCATTGTAGCGCTGGTTCTTTCTATGTCCGTCCCTTGCCCTTTTTCCGAAGCCTCTCGTATTTCCTTTCGGTGAAGGTGATTGTCCATGGTGATGTAGTCCTGTATACGATTGTCGTATAGTACCTGACCAAGGCTGTCGATGATTGTTACACGCAGATTTTGCATTTCATGCCGATGAATATAACTCTCGACGATGCTGTCAGCGATACTGCCGCTGCTGTACAGAGATTCACTCAAGCGTAGGTTGTAGTCCTGAAGTTGGATGTTCAGGCACTCTATCTTAAACTCTTTCTCTCTATAGTGCTGAAAAACCATAAAAGAGAAAGCAAACAATCCGAATATTACAGTTATACTGGCCGACAGTTTTTTACCAATAGCCATATTTCGTCACCCCTTAAAATAATAGCCATAACCCATCTTTGTTGCGATACAAGAAGAGTAGGGCTCAATTTTTTTTCTTATCCTCAGGATGTTTACATCAACAGTTCGATCCATCACCGTGGTGTCGTTGGGCCAAATGCGGTCAATCAACTCTTGCCTGGAGAGAACACGTCCACGAACAGATAATAACAAAGCCAGCAGTTCGAATTCTGTCCTTGTGAAAGGAACGTCCTTCCCATCGACATATACTTTCTTCTGGCTGGTGTTTAGCACAATGCCCTCATATTGTAGAGTGTCCTTCTCCTGTTTTTCCCTGTGTTCTGACCTGGTTAAAACAACCTTGACCCTGGCCAACAGTTCCAGTATCCTGAACGGTTTTGAGATATAATCGTCGGCACCAAGTCCGAAACCGTGCAAGATGTCTTGCTCCGAATCTTTTGCCGTCAGGAAGATAATAGGGATGTCCGATGTTTTCTCGTTGTTTTTCAACGCACTTGCCAGTTCGAAGCCCGACATTCCGTCCATCATCACATCGAGTAGCAAGAGGTTGAAATTGGGAATATTGTTTTGCAGGGCTTCTTCTGCGGATGTCGCCACCGCAACGGAATAGCCTTCTTTCTCAAGATTATATTGCAGTATCTGACAAATGTCGATTTCGTCGTCAACAACAAGAATGTTGTATGTGCGGTCTTTAGTCATAGGGCAAATATTATTGGGCAAAACGGAATATGCTGTTTTTTATTGTGTTTGGCTAAAAATGCTTGTTCTCTGCGAGGAGTTTGCGTGCGGCTTTCAGTTGGTGGCGCATTATGCTGAGGAGTTCCTGGCTCTCCTGAAGGATGTTCAGGTAGATGAGCGATGTCTTGTAGTCGGCTGTGCCCGTCCGCCTCTGCATACGGTCGATGTGTGTCTTGCGCAGGGCCGAGAGCTCTTTTTTGCAGAGTTCGGCCTCCTCGAGCACTCTTTTTTCGTGGTCGAAACAGCAAGTGGTGAGCATCTCGCAAGTCTCGTCCATCAGATTGCCGATGCGGTTGCGGATGGGCCGGAACTCTTCCATAAAGGCCGCAGGTACGGGGTTGAAGTTGTTGTCGATATGCTCCTTTATCGGCTCGAGCAGCCGCTTCAGGCAGTAGATGAACTGCTGGTTGCTGTTGGCGCCAAGATGGAACCAGGTGTTGTGTTCCAGAGCGATGTCTTCGGGAATGCGGTGCAAGGCGACAAACTCACGGTGGCGCACCCTTTTCAGCTCCTCCTGCTTGTCTTTCAGCAACTGCTGCGTGGCGCGCAACCCTTTAAGGTTCTCAGACATCAGACCGTCGAGGATGCGGTTGTATTGTTCGGAGGTGAAACGGCAGGTGTCGCTCTGCGTGTGGCTGATATGTTTTTTTAGCAGGTCCCACACAATCTCTGCGTCGTGGCTGTGCATAATGGAAACGAGAAGCGCGTCCTTGTCCTCCAGTTTTTTCTTGCGGTAGGTGATGTTGCTCTTCACCACGATGAATGCCGCCAAAATCATCAAGGCAAACATAGCGATGAAGCCGCCAAAATAGAACAGCAGACAGACCAGGGCGCACGAGACAAAAGCAATGCCGGCCGTGAGGAACCAACCGCCGATGACGCTGAGGACTCCCGTGACGCGGAACACAGCGCTGTCGCGTCCCCAAGCGCCGTCGGCAAGGCTTGTTCCCATAGCCACCATAAAGGTTACATAGGTGGTGGAGAGCGGCAGTTTGTAGTTGGTGCCGATGACTATCAATACCGATGCCAGAACCAGGTTGACCGATGCCCGCACCATATCGAACGATGCGCCGCCCGGCATTTCGGCATTCTCTGTGTCGAAACGCCGCCGTATGGTCCGGCGAAGCCAACGTGGGGTGATGCTCGAAACGGCCGTCTTGGCCGCTTGCGCCGAACGCACTATGGTACGCGCTGCCTGGCTGGAGCCGAACATCTCGTCGCTCTCGTCCTGTCGGCCCAGGCCCACCTCGGTCTTCACCACATTCTGGGCCTTCTTCGAGGTGGCCAATGCCACAATCATTATCACCCCGGCGACGGCCAGATAGCCAAACGGCGATTTCTCCGACTCCATCAGCGAGGTCATCCTAAAGCCGCCGGGGTCGGGCGCGCCGTGTTGCATCCAGTCTTGGAAGGCGGACAGCCCGGCGAGGGGCACACCGACGAAGTTCACCAGGTCGTTGCTTGCAAAAGCCATCGCCAAGGCGAAAGTGCCAAACAGAACGACCAGGCGGAATATGTTCACCCGCGCAATGACGAGGAAGAACGAAACGAATGTCGTCACGCAGAATATGCAGAACAACAGCATCCCCGTGTTCTGCACAATCCACGCCTTCGTCTCCTCGCCGATAAACGGAGTGCCCGAAAGCCCTTTGATGAAAATGAAATAGGCGAGCACCGTGAAGGCGATGCCGCCGAAGAACGCCTCGGCGTAAGGATGCCTGTGGATGCGGAAGGTGAAGATCAGACGCGAAATCCACTGCACCACGGCACCCGTGACGAAAGCTAGCGCCACGCTGACAAAGATGGCGATGATGACCGACAATGCCTTGCTGGAATTGAGCAGGTCGGACATCGCCAGGCTGCCGTCGGCCGACATCTTGAGCAGTGCCAGAACGAAAGTGCCGCCCAAGAGCTCGAACACCAGCGACACGGTCGTGGAAGTGGGCATACCGTGCGAGTTGAACACGTCAAGCACAATCACATCCGTCACCATCACGGCCAGAAACAGCATTATCACCTCGCGAAACGAGAAGTACGACGGCTGCATAATGCCGTGCCGCGCCACATCCATCATCCCCGCCGACAGCATAGCTCCGGCAATGATTCCAACCGAGGCAACGATGATCACGGTGCGGAACCTCGCCACCTTTGCCCCGATGGCCGAATTCATAAAATTGACGGCGTCGTTGCTGACCCCGACAAACAAATCCACCACTGCCAACACCAGCAGAAACACAATAATAATCAGATAACAAGTTGTTTCCATTTTCTCTTAATGTTATTTCCAACCGCAAAAATAGCGGGCTCATACTACAAAGCCGTTAAGATAAAATGAAAAGATTGTTACAGGGAAGATTTTCATAAAAATGTCATACCGTTGTAATATCGCCAATCTAATTTTGCAGCATAATTATAAGATACGATATTATGAATAAACTGATGATTTTATTAGCGTTAGCTACAACCATAAGTGGTGTCGCACAAGAAAAGAATGCTGAAATTGAGGAACCGAAAGGCAGAACAATTACGGAAGTGTTCGGAAACTTCCATACGGGCTTTGGGTCGGGAAACGGAGAGGGAGGTTTTGCGTTAGAGCGGTGCTATCTAGGTTATGAGTACCATCTCGGCAACGGTCTGGCGTTTAAAGGTGTGCTTGATGTTGGGAAATCGGCTGATGTGGACGATTACCAACGCATCGCGTTCCTGAAAAACGCAATGATCTCGTGGAAGACGGGGAACCTGACGTTGAGCGGCGGCCTTATCCCAACCACACAATTCCATTTTCAGGAGAAGTTCTGGGGATGCCGATACATTAGAAAATCTTTTCAAGATGAATACAAGTTCGGCAGCAGTGCCGATTTAGGTGTTTCCGCCGCCTACAGATTCGCTGATTGGCTCTGCGCCGACGCAATTATTGTAAATGGTGAAGGATATAAGAAGATTCAAAAGAACAATGGGTTGAACTACGGATTGGGCGTGACTCTTACTCTAGTCAAAGATTTCCATATTCGCCTTTACGGAGGATTGAACGAGAGCGGAGTAGAAGGGCGTAAGAATACCACAAATCTGGCTGTTTTTGTGGGCTACCGCCACGATAGGTTTGCTGTCGGAGCCGAATACAGTTATATGACAAACACATCGGGCGTGGCAGATGCTGACCAGAGCGGCTATTCTCTGTTCGCCATGGTAAACCTGCCCAAATGCATATCTTTGTTTGTGCGATTCGATGACTTGTATTCCCGAAACAGCAAGAATAGTGCGAAAGATGAATCAGCTGCAATCCTTGGTGCCCAATTCAAAATTGGCAAATATGTAAAGATTGCTCCCAATTTCAGAATGATATTGTTAAAGACCAATGAGACAGAAAATATTTACACCGCATATTTGAATTGCCAAGTTGGCTTTTAGTGGGATAGGAGGATTGTTGACGGCCATAAAGGCCGCCCACAGAACGAAGCGTCAGGCTGATAGCTTGGGCACGGTGGCTTTTGTGTTGCTGTGGCACGGCAACACACGGGACGTTGGGTTTAATGGGGTGAATGGGCGGGGAGGACAGGGATGGCGGCGGCAAGTGGTAAGCCTGCCGAACTTGATGAGGCAATGCCGCCGGGGTGCACGGAGGGGAGGGATAGGGGATTGGGAGGAAGGGGGGGGCTGATGCATCATAGACGGTGTTTTAATGTGGCGAATGGGCGAGGTGGGGCTGATGGGTGATCCTAATATTAGGATGCTGATTATCAGTGGCTTCCGTGTGGAATATATAAAGTGTTGATTTTATTGCAGTTATGGTGATTTCAAAGAAGGCACATAGAACCCACATAGAAGGGAGACAGAAGGGGTACTATTGGAATTGAAAAATGGGGCTAATGGGCAGGATGGGGTGAATGGGCTATATTTGGCTGCGATGGTATCGCAGCACACAGGACAAAAAAAAGGCGTTTAAAAACAATGATTCCTTATTGATAAAAATGGCGCTAAAAGAAAAATGGCGTTATCCTGAATGGCAAAAAAGAAAGGGTGCCCGATGGGGACACCCTTTGCTGTTACCGATGCGGGGCTATAGGGGTTGCGGCCATCCGGTCGCGACGGCAGCCCGCATGGTGAGGATACTACATTTTGGAAAGTTTTTTATAACCTTCATAACGGAGTTTTGCATTTCTTTCGGTGGCGACGAAGAGTTCTTCGGCCTCTTGGGGGAAGGTCTTCATCAGGGAGTTGTAGCGGACCTCGCCCATAATGAAGTCGCGGAGCTGTGGCCGCGAACACCTTATTCCCAAATTAAATACAGTGAGCAACTTGCTCCAGTCGGGCTCCTTCGAGTCGAGGTGGAAGCCGTTGCTCACTTTAATTTCTTCTTTTCCATCAGTGTTCGCGGCTTTCAGCTCTTGCCATCTTCCTCAGGATTGTAGTGCCAGATGTGAAGAAGATCCAGTGGCTCTTCGATAGCGAAGCGGAGAACAGAGAGTAGCCGCACTCGACGGCCTTCTTCTCCTCGTTGCTCACTTCCATTGTTTTGGATTTATAAGGTGTTCGCGACCTTTGGCTCTGCGTGCGGCCCATACCGATCTTGATGCCGTGGTTGCTCACTTCATTTGTTTTATTAAGCGGTGTTCGCGGCCTGACGGCTGATTGCAGGGGCGTAGCATACGAGCAGGTCCAGTGGACCTGTGAGCCGAGTCCTGAGAAATCCCCATTTCTCAGAATAAGGTGAAGGGAGAGCGACGGGCCGTGGTATGTGAAGAAAGTCCAGTGGACTTTCGATAGTGAACGTAGGGAACGGAGAACAAAAGCCTCCTTGATGACGTTATTCGCTGTATTATATTTGATTTTTAAAGTGCTCATGGCCTTTGGCAGCTCACTTCATTTGATTTTGATTTCTGCGGTGTTCGCAGCCTTCGGCAGAAGTACTGGGCCTGGCTGGCGCCCATACGAAACGGCCACTGGCAGTTCCGTCCTGTCGCCACATAGACGTAGCCGTAGCTCTTGGCAATCATACCAAGGTCTTTACTTTCAGTCACGTCGCTTCGGCTCGGCATAGCGAACAAGTTCTCTCTGCTCTCGCTTTATGCAACGTTGCTGCCTGCGGGGAAATAGGCCGAGGCAAGGTCTTGCTTGAACTTGTACATAATAATGAAAATTTAAATGAAACAATAGGCCCGGAGGCCGGAATTAGAATCAAAGAAAGATTCATATTATGCATCGAGTCGCCAGCAAGACAATAAAAATAAACCACGGCAGGCGCGATATTGCGGATGCCGTGGCGGTGTTGAATACAATTGCTGGCTATATGCAATGATTATAGTCTATATCCAGCAGTAAGCATTATTTTATTACCCCAGAAAACACTTCCGCCTTTATCCGGCGTTACGCCAGATGGTTCGAATGTAGAAATCAATACTGGACTTACTGTAAAATGGATGCTTGCACCTAAATACAAGTGTTCTCCACAGTACATTTCTGTTCCCATGGAATAGGTTGCTGACAGACCGAATCGACTCGCGTATTTTTTTTCGCCGGTAATAGTGTATCCATTGGCCACATAAACGCCACCTATGGCGACTCCGCTATGGAAGCGAATACCGGGGGAGACCTCCAGGTAGCGGCGGATATCGAAAGCCAACGTAAACGCTGCCGCAGTCTCGTCATAGTTCGGCATAGAAACCATGTCAATTCCCAAACAGGCGCCGATGCTGCGGGAGGCATCTTTGCCCCAACCCACGTGTATCAACTCGCTAAACGCATGGTTGTCGCCGATGGCCTTATCAAACAGGGAATAACCAGACATAATCGCTTGACCCAGTTTCGCCTCGACGAACTGTATTTTCGTCTGAGAATATGTGGTTGCCATGCTGGCAACCAATACAATCGCAAAAAACAACCCTTTTTTCATAACATTTATTATTTATTAAAAAGCCAACTACTACCCGCATATCCGCAGGCTCCTCCAACGGCAGATCCCGCACCGGCCACAAGACCTGCTCCAATGGCGCCACCAACGGGGCCTCCTGTTGCAACAGTGAATCCGGGAAAACATTCCCCAAATAACCAAACATCTGATGCGGCAAGTGTAATTGTAGTACAAACTACTTCGACGACTGTTTCAACAATAGGAGCGACATTATCTGTAATCCATTTCTTGACTTTTCCCCATAATTCTGGCAATCCTTTTGTGTCAGCGGAGAAAATCGGATAATTATAAACCAATTCATGCCATGGATTTTCTTGGTTATAATATGCATCAGACCAAAATTCAATGCTGCTCCTCATAACAATTAACGACATGAGTTTGGCTGTATCTGCCATCGATTTCATCTCAAAAGATACTTCTGCTTCTTTTTCTTTAATAGCCTCAATCAAATCCTCTATAGATGTTGCCTTATATAGAAAGTCATTAAGCATTTGGTCTGCCATAAAACCTTCCGCGGTCTTTTTCATATCGAGATGCCATTCTTCTATAAGCCCATTATATTCTGTGCCCATCATTTGGGAGCATCGTCTTCTTGCCCAATCTTCGACTTTCTCCTGAAATATCAATAATTCTTCTTCCGATATACTATTGTTTTCCACAATTATCTGCAAATCTTCTTGGAAATCAACCCCTATATTCCATAGGGTTTCGTTGTGCAATTTTCCAATCCACTCAAAGTTATTTACAACACTTTTAGGTTCTGATTCCTCTTCAGTTTTTTCTTTTGAGCATCCACTAAATGTGATGGCACTAGCCACTATAATACTGGCGACAGTGGTCCAAATATATTTTTTCATTTCTATATTCATTTTTTGTTAAGCTCTTCTTTCGCGAGAGTCTTTGCGGTTGCTGTGGTGCCGTGTGGATTGCGCAACATTTCTTTTGCCACACAATAAAGTCGGTCGCTAAACGTATAATAAACACGTAGAGCGAGGGCTCTATGCCTCGGGTGCCGGCCGCAGGGATGCGTGCGTTGAGGACTTCTAAATCAATCGCACGCCCCCGGTTCCGGCACCCTCGGTTTTCACACCCCGACACAACGGTACGCCGAACCTGTGCGGGGCTTTGACAGAGGATTCTCATCATAATAAGTGTTATTTAGTCATATTTCATCGGATGCTTATATTATATTAGTTGCACAAATCAAAGAAAACTGACTTGGTTATTCGTAATTTAATTTTTTTTATGATTTATAATCATAGATGGAACATAGGGTCCGTTTTCGGGAGGGTAGGCTGGTGCAATGCTGTAGCCGCATACGGGACAGAGATGTCGCAGCAGGGCCGCAAACGACATTCATCCCCCTTCGCTAAAGATACGGTCGTCAGGGATTGGATGTTTACAATCCGGAGTCATTGACCTTGCGGAATGTGAAATGATATTGTCAATGCCCACAGATAAAATAACAGGGCGCAGGCTGATTTAGACCTGCGCCCTGTTTATGGGCACTTTGCTTACAGTCTATGACCGGCTGTAATTCTAAGGTGTTCGGTTCCCCTTCGGGGCCTTTATGGCTTATGAAATATTGGTTTGAAATGTAATAGTCGGGAAAGAAGGGAAGGCGAAGAGGGTATAGATGCCGGCCGCGATGTTGAGGAGGGCGAGGATGAGGTATTCGGCCATGATGAGGCGACGCCAGGGGCGGCGGTGACGGAGGTTGAGACGGACGGGATAAGCCTCGGGGTGGGTGGCGAGGATGTGGTCGATGTGGCGGGTCTGCTCGTCCCAGAGGGACCGGAGTTCAGAGAAGATATCGTCTTCCTCGAATGCGTCAATGTGTGATAGTGTTATTGTGTTATTGTCTTCTTCACCACACTGCGCTGCGCTTAGTTTGGTGTTAGTTCCACAAGGTCGCAGGCCGTTCCCCTGCGTGTCAGGCAAACTGAGAGGTCGTGTAGTATTCATTTTATTTAATTTTTCTTCAGTGGTGTTCACCTCCCTTTTAGGGGGCGACACTTTATTGACTTTTTGAATGGATTTATTAGTCATCTTCTGCTGTTTTGAGGTCGTTTAACTTTTGTTTTATGCGGTAGAGTTTCTGTTTCACTGCTGTTTCGGTGGAGCCTGTTATCTCGGCGATTTCTCGGAGGCGTTTTCGGTCGAGGTAGAGGAAGAGCAGTTTCCGTTCGCCGTCGTCATCGAGGCGGTCGATGAGGTCGTAGAGGCGATGGTAGCATAGGTCGGTGGCTTCGTCGGCGAGGATGTCGTAGAAGGATTCGTCGAGTTCCACGAACTGCGGCAGCCGTTTCCGCTTGCGGATTTCCTGACCGGAGACGTTGAGAGCGATACGCGTGACCCATGTGTTGAGGTCGCTTTCGCCGCGGAAGGTAGGCCACGCCTTCCAGAGGGTGCAGGCGATTTCCTGGTAGAGGTCGCGGAAGTCGTCGCGGCGGCGGTTGGTGAAGTAGAGACATACCTTTATCAGGGTGCCCTCGCACTCGCGGAGCATCTTCAGGAATCCAGTATGTTGGCGCGCGTCTACTTTCATTCAGGTTGTGTCAGCCTTTAGTCCATCATTAGTCCTTTCTGTTTTTGGGGCGGCGACCCGGCGGATTGCTCAACATTGGCTCCTCTTCGGTCGCCCTCCTGTCGGATAGTTGGCTCATCTTTGGTCGCCCACTATAATAATTAGTTGCAAAAACAACGAAAAAGTAACACGAAAATTGAAAATACATGTCAATAAAAGGAAATATTAATGTTATCTTTTTTATTTAGTCTTGAACAAACAAAAGTTAAAGTCAATATTATCATATACACTTCTACTTCCCTCCAAACCATTGCATAGTATATGGATTATAATAACACTCTTCTATGTATTGTATTGTTCCTTTTTTATTTACAGGAATTCGATTGTCCATACAAGAATACCTAAATTCACAATGTCGGCATATGTTTATTTTATTTTGGGGAAACCTCGTAGGTGTATGAGCATAATAAAATAAAATTTTCTTCCTAATGTCCTCTATCGGTTCACATACGCTTGCGATTATTTCCTTTGTTTCTGGTGAATTATAAATATTACCCTCGTCATCTTTGTAGATTTTATGAAAAAAATAGGGGTTAGTATGATGTGCTTCAATATAGTATTGTAAATTAAAGTAAAACGATAAAGTTTGTCTATTTTCTTCAAACGGATTATAATTCAGTCTTGGTATATATTCATTGAAGACGTTTTTTTTCTCCCCCAAAAGTGTAATGGAGTGAAACGGAAATTTACATAACAATTTTGCAACTTTATTCGAATAAGAGTCCGTGACCAATTCTATGTTTAATATCGAATGTGCTTTATATAAGCGATCCAAGAATGGTTTTATGTCGTAATTGCTACGCCAACGTAGTTGCACGGAATTAATGGGCATTTTGCAAATAAGTTTGTAAATGTCAGTTTCATTATGAAAGAATGCTTGTTTAATATCTATTATACAGCTGTATGCCCCCGACAGATAATCTCTTAGTTCAATCTTGTACGGAGAAACAAATTGTGACTCTTTAAACGCGGACTCTGTTTCCTTTATCGGAGGATTATTCTTCTCGTTGATAAATCTGTATGAATGATTGCTGAAATCAATAACAATACTGCGACTAATTCCAGTTACAATTTTATTGTTAGTGAACGGAATGGAATTCATTAGTACTTTTTTACTGCTTTGTAAAAATATGTAGGGATAAATTTATATGAGGTTTCTATTATTCGCATTTTTTTCATATATATGGGAATTCCTTTTTCTCTCAATAAATTCTTTTTTAGAAGCAAATTCTTCATGATTCAAGATATTTCAATATTTCGTCATAAACAGGATAGTTTCCACATTGAACAATATCGTCAAATTGCCCAATTGGATTTATCTCAGTAAAATAACACGTGGTTTCATCAATAATTAAGTCTACTATTCCAAAGTTTAAATTAAGACAACCAAAGAGTTCTTCGAGTTTGATACAAATGGGTTTTGACAAAGAAACAGGACTATACATTACCATACTGCCCAGAGAATAATTTCTAATGTCTGTCATTGATTCCGCTGTTTGAGGTACCATGGCCATTGCATATGTTTTACCATTCAAGAAAATCGCCTTACATTCGAATTCTTTTTTTATTTTTTCTTGGAATAATGCATAATGAAATTTCTGTTGAACTTCAGAAAGTTTAATGTTTTCGGTGTATGAATAACATAAACATCCATCAATATCTCTCACAAAGACCTCACTTATCGGTTTGGAAACATAAGGTTTATTCGCAAGTGTTTTCTTGTTTGTTGTAATAATTGTTTCTGGAATTTGAAATCCACACTTTTTTGCTTTCTGTAAAACATCTAATTTATTTGTATTTTGAAATAGAGGATTCCCTATATGTTTGGGACAAACATCAAATATTTTGGAAAGAATTGCGTCAAACAACACTTTTTTTTCTTGTATTAGATGTTTTGTGAAATCAGAAATCAAGTCACCACTCACCAAATGAATATACGAATCGAAACATGGTCTGCGGAACCAAACGGATTTACAGGACAAAACGTCAATATTATTTACTCTCAAATTATCATTTAATAAATCCCATTTTACGTCCGTAAGTTCGTCTGCGTAGATTATGCGGTAATCAACATGATGGCTTTTCATCAGCGTGACTAATTTGATGGTGGGAATATCGGATGTCTCAGAAAGAATTAAGATCATGCGGAATTATTTTTTCCAGTTTTAATTTGATTATTATTTTGTCACAATAGTTATAATGCCAATATACAAATCCCATTTGTTCGTTGTAATAATAGAGTACGCTCCATTCTCCCTCTTTCGTTCTTGCTTTTCCTTGTAGTGTTTTTACGGGAATGTTTTTTTGTCCCCAATATATTTTTTCCATAGCATCGGATAAGACCATTCTGTATTTTAGCCATACCCATTTGTTAAGAAAATCACAATTCCCAATAAAATATCTATAGAATCTTTTTTTATTGGTGGCCTTCTTTATTTCCGGAAATGGAAAGTATTCTAATATCTCAAGATGCCCACTTCTGGGAGGGTGTAACCAGATTTTAGCAGATGTTTCTATTATACCTGTTGTTTCATGAGCTGTAATTGGCCATATCCCGATAGTTGTAGAGTCCGCATGATAATGATAATATAATGTTTTTTGATTAGACTGATTCTCCCAGGAATTCAAATCCGTCCACATACTAATAAATGACGAGTAAGTTGTGTCGTCGTCATGGTATTCAATGGAGAACACATATTCCGTTGATGCTGAATAAACAGTTTGTTCAGTATAGGCAAAAAAGAATGAACCCAAAAATAAAAGTGTTAACATAATACTAAAAATTGAGGCCAAAGCCAACAAAGGCTTTGGCCTCAATTTAATAGTTATTGATTTTTATCGTCACACAGCCAATTTTGATATCTTCACGATATGCACCCGTGGTGTCTTTATAGTGTGTCTTTGACACACACTGACCATCTAATTTGTCAATGTCATTGATTATTTCTATTTCAGACATTTCGGATGGTTTTCTAGCAGTTATTGAAATTCTGCCCAAGTTTTGTTCATTGAAAGTTTCAATTGCGTATTCCATTTTTTTGTTTTTTTAGTGTTATTTTTTTCCAAAGAAGCTTTTTATTATGGTACCACTTTAATCGCCCTCTATAATAATTAGTTGCAAAAACAGTGAAAAAGTAACACGGAAATTGAAAATATTTTGCGGAAGTTTTTTAATAACTGATCGTTAGGTATTTGCGTTGTGTTGTGTTTTTCAAGGATGGGGTATAGGGATGGTGGCGGTTAGTGAGCCCTCAGCGAGCGATGCGCCTACAAAAGACTCCTTAAAAAAAAACGGCAAACGTGGGTGACGCTTGCCGTGATGGTGAAGAGGATGGTTTTTTTTCGTATCGGGGTTGATAATCTGCTTGATTTGAATGTGTGGCTGTTTCAATGCTTTTTTGTCGAGGTTTCGACTCGACAAGCGAGCGTCCGTTTCAATCAATGTTGAATATACTTATTCCGATAATAATGTTGCAACACAACGGAATGTTCCTAGTTCCGTCACGGTGGCATCTGAAGCAATCTCGCCATTTCCATTGTCTGACATCTTTACTCGACGTAACCCTGACGCTTTACGCAATTCTTCGGACGTTGGCATTCGGAACCGAAGTTTCTTCTTGTGGACTTTATTATACATCTCCGTCCGCCAGTTGCAAAATGCCACGCATTGCTCATACGACAGGCCGACCATCGGGTGTTTGCCATATTCTTCGTTCATGAAGTTTATGTCGCCGCTCGAAAAACCATACTTTTCAATTTTCCCCATTCCTTGGGTATAAGGGTATAGGAAAACATGGTTGTAGTGATTCTGAAAAACTGCGCTGTCGCACTTTGTAGAGAGGAACTGTTCGGAATCCATACCGTAGGTTTTGTACATGTACCAGACATACTCATGCCACCCTCTTATGGACACTGCCGTTTTGTCGATATAAACCCCGGTTTTATCCAATTTAATCATATTGGGGATATTCTGGGCGACTGTCCGTCCAGAATATCCCAGAAGAATGAAACTAATCAATAAAAGACCAGTTAAACGAGCCGTCTTCATAGCATTCAATGGTTATATGATTCCACCTTTTTTCTGCAATAATGGCGAAGTGTTCGTCAGATAACTGATGAATTCTTTTCAGTTCTTTCTCCGACTCTTCACCATGTACATAAACACCCCAAATTTTTAGCATTGCAGCAACAAGTTCCGCTTTTGTCGAAAGTTCCGGATCATAGCAATCCATGCCGAACACCCAGAATGCAGTGTTTTCTGACATGTCGCGTGTGGAGAACACGACTCTTTTCCCTTGGGGATTCTCCATGGAGAAGTAAGCCAAGTGACCGTTTATTATTTTTGCATCGATGTGAGGCGGCTGGATGTGGATTTTCGCCGATACTGTGGGGTCTGCTTTTACAGCCCCTTTCTTTTGCTCCGGATAACAAGGGTCTCCCTTTGAGGCTTCCTTCGCTTCTTTTTTTGCTTCACGCTTTGAATTTTCATATCCATAGCAGTAGCCAATTTCATTGCCGTCTGCATCATACCATACTACAGCCCAATACCAACTATATGTAGTATTAACACGTTCTACTTTGATTTCTGTTTTAGGTTTGTCTGACATAATCTTTTTTTATTGTTGTTTATTTTAATTAATTAAATAATTCAAATAAAACATTTAGATTATTGTCTGTTTGGTTCCGTCTAATGTTATTACTCCAAGTGCAAAATCACGGTGTGGTGGGGATGTCCTCTATAGGGTCGCCCTCTATATAATTAGTTGCAAAAACAGTGAAAAAGTAACACGTGGAAAGCTGATTTTTTGAAGATTTTAGGGATGGGGGCGGTTTTCAGTTGGATGGGGGAAATTAAAAGATCTAATTCTATGGCCTCTCCAATAGGTTTGTCAATACCATCAATATCTGTACAGATGGATTTAAGAAAAGCAGGTACGTTCTCGAAAATAAAAAAACGCGGGTTAATATCTCGTATAAGTTTAATGGATTCTACTACGAGGGAGTTGCGTTTTAGTTCATCGCCTTTCTTGTGGTTAGCAACAGACATTCCTTGACAAGGTGGCGTTGCTATCAGCACATCAACCTCGGTTAACCCACTGGTTCGCCTCCACATTTGTAATTCTTGAAACACTCGGTTCTGTGTTTCGGCAAGGGTTATGTCACCACAGATATATCCGCTATTGAACGTGCATTTATGATTGTACTTCTGTACGTTGAGACGACGCTCAATGAGTTCAACGGTGGCAATGCACGAATAGTTTTCTTGCTTGAAGCCATAACACCCCACACCTGCACTACTAAAAAGGCTTATATATGTTAAATGATTGGGCAATAGTTTGGTCTTTGTTTTCTGATTTTCTAGTAACTGCTCAAGTGTTGTATCGGTGAATGTCTGGTAAATCTGTAATTTTATTGGTTTATATTCATTAAATAAATGTTTTACAAACTTTAACTCAAAAACCAAGCGTAAATCGTTGGGGTCATTATCAAGTTCACCCTCTCGACGTGAACCGATACGGGCAATTTTGATAATGTACAAGTCTCGGATGCCGCAGTAGTCAAGGTCGCATTTCTTGCCGATATAGGGGATAAAATAGTATAGCTTATTGAGAGCTACAGATGAAGGAAAACGTAAGCCGGTATAATAAATCTTGGCAGAGCCGTCCAAGAAATGTTCTACATTATCTTTCTTGACGTTGCACACCAATACATTTTTAGACAAATCTAAATCATCATAACTATCATCAAGGTCGTTTTTCTTGACAATAGTATCTGGATATTGTTTTTGCAATTGGAACAAATCCAGTTGAATTGGGGTGCATTTATTATTAAGTAGTGTCATGTTATATTCTTTCTTTGAAGTTGTGGAGGCCTCTCGACCTCCACAACTTGGGTTTGCAATCTATATTAGATTACATCTCGGAGAGTTTCTTGTAGCCCTCATAGCGCAGCTTGGCGTTGCGCTCCGTGGCGACGAAGAGCTCTTCGGCCTCCTGGGGGAAGGTCTTCATCAGCGAGTTGTAGCGGACCTCGCCCATAATGAAGTCGCGGAACTTGCTCCAGTCGGGCTCCTTCGAGTCGAGGTGGAAGCCATTTTTGCCGGCCTCTTCCTCAGCAGGGTTGTAGTGCCAGAGGTGCCAGTAGCCGCACTCGACGGCCTTCTTCTCCTCGTTCTGCGTGCGGCCCATACCGATCTTGATACCGTGGTTGATGCAGGGTGCGTAGCAGATGATGAGCGACGGTCCGTGGTAGGCCTCGGCCTCCTTGATGACGTTGAAGTACTGGGCCTGGCTGGCGCCCATAGCCACCTGCGCCACATAGACGTAGCCGTAGCTCTTGGCGATCATACCGAGGTCTTTCTTGCGGATCTTCTTGCCGCTGGTGGCGAACTTGGCGACAGCACCGGCCGGGGTGGCCTTCGAGCTCTGTCCGCCGGTGTTGGAGTACACCTCGGTGTCGACGACGACGACGTTGACATCCTCGCCGCTGGCCAGCACGTGGTCCAGACCGCCGAATCCGATGTCATAGCCCCAGCCGTCGCCGCCGAAGATCCACTGGCTCTTCTTGACGAGGCTGTGGCGGAGTTCGAGGAGCTGCTTGCAGATGTCGCAGCCGCAGGCTTCCATCAGCGGGATGAGCTTGTCGGCGATTTCCTTGGTCTTGAGGGTGTTCTCGCGGTTCTCGATCCACTCGGTGAAGAGGGCCTTGATTTCGGCGCTGCAGCAGTCGCAGCCGAGGCCTTCCTTCATAATGCGCTCCACGCGGTCGCGCATCTGGCGGGTGGCGGTGGCCATGCCGAGACCGAACTCGGCGTTGTCTTCAAACAGCGAGTTGGCCCAGGCGGGACCGAAGCCGCTGCGGTAGTTCTTGCAATAGGGGGTGGCAGGAGCCGAGCCGCCGTAGATGGAGGAACAGCCCGTGGCGTTGGCCACCATCATCTGCTCGCCGAAGAGCTGGGTGATGCACTTGAGGTACGGGGTCTCGCCGCAACCGGCGCAGGCGCCGCTGAACTCGAACAGGGGCTGTGCGAACTGGCTGTTCTTGACGTTGGCCTTCTTGTCGATGAGGTTGTCCTTGTAGGTGACCATCTTCTGGGCGTAGTCCCAGTTGGCTGCCTCGTGGAGCTGGCTCTCGAAGGGTTTCATCACGAGGGCTTTCTCCTTGGCGGGGCAAACATCGGCGCAGTTGCCGCAGCCGGTGCAGTCCATAGCGCTGACCTGCATACGGAAGTGCATACCGGCCAGTTCCTTGGGCATCTTCATGTCGATGGCCTTCATCGACTCGGGGGCATTCTTCATCTCCTCGTCGGTCATCACGCAGGGGCGGATGGCGGCGTGGGGGCACACCAGCGAGCACTGGTTGCACTGGATGCAGTTGGCGGGGATCCACTCGGGGACGACGGTGGCCACGCCGCGCTTCTCGTAGGCGGTGGTGCCGGCGGGGAAGGTGCCGTCCTCGTAGCCGAGGAATGCCGACACGGGCAGGTCGTTGCCGGTCTGGGCCACCATCGGGCGCATCACCTTGGCGATGAACTCGGGGTCGCCCTCGTGTTTCTCGACGGCGAAGTCGGTGCTGCAAGGCAGGTTGGCCCACTCTGCGGGGATGTCGATCTTCACGATCTCGCCGCCGCGGTCCACGGCCTGGTAGTTCTTGTTGACCACGTCCTCACCCTTGCGGCCGTAGCTCTTGACGATGAATTTCTTCATCTGCTCGACGGCGAGGTCGTAGGGAATCACCTCGCTGATCTTGAAGAAGGCGCTTTGGAGGATGGTGTTGGTGCGGTTGCCGAGACCGATTTCAGCGGCAATCTTGGTGGCGTCGATGATGTACATCGTGATGTGGTGCAGCGCCAGGTACTTCTTCACGAAGTCGGGCAGCTGGGCCTTGGTCTCCTCGACGGTCCAGGGGCTGTTGTAGAGGAAGGTGCCGTTGTCCTTCAGGCCGCGCAGGCAGTCATATTTGCGCAGGTAGCTGGGCACGTGGACGGCCACGAAGTCGGGCGTGCCGACCAGGTAGGGTGCCGGCAGGGGGTTGTCGCCGAAGCGCAGGTGCGAGCAGGTGTAGCCGCCGCTCTTCTTCGAGTCGTAGTCGAAGTAGGCCTGGCTGTACTTGTCGGTGTTGTCGCCGATAATCTTGATGCTGTTCTTGTTGGCACCCACCGTGCCGTCGGCGCCGAGGCCGTAGAAGCGGGCCTCGAAGGTGCCCTTGGGCAGGATGCTGATTTCGGGCAGCAGGGGCAGCGAGCGGAAGGTCACGTCGTCCACGATGCCGATGGTGAATTGGTTCTTCTTCTCGCCCTCGGCGTTGTTGAAGACGCTGATAATCTGGGCGGGGGTGGTGTCCTTGCTCGACAGACCGTAGCGGCCGCCGAGAATGGTGGGCTTGTAGGGGCAGTCCTTGAAGGCCTCGACGATGTCCATATACAGCGGGTCGCCGTTGGCGCCGGGCTCCTTGGTGCGGTCGAGGACGGTGATGGTCTTCACGTGCTCCATCAGGCTCTTGGGCATAGCCTCCATCAGGTGCTTCACGCTGAAGGGGCGGTACAGGTGAACGGTCACGCAGCCGGTCTTCTTGCCCTGGGCGTTGAGGTAGTCGACCACGGTCTTGATGGTCTCGGTCACCGAACCCATAGCCACGATGACGTGCTCGGCATCCTTGGCACCATAGTAGGTGAAGGGGGCGTACTGGCGGCCCGTCAGCTTGCTGATCTCAGCCATATACTTGGCCACGATGTCGGGCAGGGCGTCGTAGTACTTGTTCTGCAGCTCGCGGGTCTGGAAGTAGACATCGCTGTTCTGGGCGGTGCCGCGGGTCACGTTGTGCTCGGGGTTCAGGGCGTTCTCGCGGAAAGCCTTCAGGGCCTTCTGGTCCACCAGCGGACGCAGGTCTTCCATATCCCAGGCCTCGATTTTCTGGATCTCGTGGCTGGTGCGGAAGCCGTCGAAGAAGTTGAGGAACGGCACGCGGCCGCTGAGGGCGGCGAGGTGGGCCACAGGGGCGAGGTCCATCACCTCCTGCACCGAGCTCTCGGCCAGCAGGGCGAAGCCGGTCTGGCGGGCGCTCATCACGTCGGCGTGGTCGCCGAAGATGGAGAGGGCCTGGGCGGCCAGGGCGCGGGCGCTCACGTGGAACACGCCGGGCAGCAGCTCGCCGGCGATCTTGTACATGTTGGGGATCATCAGCAGCAGACCCTGCGAAGCGGTGTAGGTGGTGGTCAGCGCACCGGCCTGCAACGAGCCGTGCACGGCGCCGGCGGCACCGGCCTCGCTCTGCATCTCGACGACCTTCACGGTCTCGCCGAAGAGGTTCTTACGACCGCCGGCGGCCCACTCGTCGATATACTCGGCCATAGGGCTGGACGGGGTGATGGGGTAGATAGCTGCTACCTCGCTGAACATGTACGCAACGTGCGCCGCAGCGCAGTTGCCGTCACAAGTCATAAACTTTTTTTCTTTTGCCATAATAGTTTAATTAATAAAAGTTTAAGGATTAATATTTATGTGAGTTATCTATTTTTGTTTAACAATAATCGTCAATACTATTAGGTCCATTCCAATCTAACCCTTGTTCAATATTGAAATACTTTCTAACACCATTTTCTTCAAAGTACGTGCTTATGCTTTCATGAATAAACTGAATGCCGGAATGATATACCTTCAATAGGCCAAAGTGTTTTATTGCATTCGGATTTGAGTCTTTTGTTGCAATGATTAATATCTTATCATTGTCCATTAGTGCAAAATCAAATACTGTATGTTCTGTGTATTTGTTCCGTGAAAAGAGTTTGCCAATTGTAAGATTGTTGTAATAATCTTGCAATGGAGTTTCTGTTGATTCTATGGGACAACATATGAACTCTGTTGGAGTTTTCCAATCTTTCTGCAAAGCGGTCTCTGGATATGCCGCTTTTGTGAAAACTGGATCAGGTGTACTATATATGGGTTGCTTTGGTGCAGTAAAACGCCAATTGTTCTGTGTGCGGTACCACTCCATTGCTTCTGCTTGCTCCTTGCGCTTTAAATCTTCGTTTTCTATGTGCAGCTCTGAATGAATGTTTCTTGGCTGTTGGATTCTCATTGATTGCACTCTGGCATAAGCAGTCTTTGCCTCTTCTGCTGTCACAGTACGCATCCAACTGATGTCAGGGTCTTGGGCAAGGTCGTGCAAACAGGATGGGTTATTGATGAACTTCATGATGTCACCGCCACACAAGTATGTTATTTTTCTACAGGTGTCTTCATTGAGCAAAGCGTTTTCCAAACGAGTTAGCCAACGCAAATTCTCTGCGCGATTATTACAACGGTTGGTGTCTATATGGTCAACGACATAAACTTTGGAATCGTTCTCACCATAGAAAGCTGTTGCTACGATAATATGCACACGGTGTTGACCAATGTACATATATCCATTCGTTGTGTTCTTCTCTCCAAACGTCCACTTGCCGTCATCCTTCCGAAGTCTACCCTCCGGCCTTGGTTGACGGTACACGGCACCATTATCCCGCACTTTATAAGTTTCTCCTTTATAGGTGCATGTCCTCTCTAATATGTAGTCGTCAATAAGACTCATTGTTGTTTATTGCTTATACATTTCTTCAAGACAACGGTTAATGGCTATTCTAATATCGTCAGCTTCTGTTTCACCTTGACCTTCGCCTGCTACAACACAAACGACTTCACTTGTTTTTGCAGAAAGTATCTGAAGTGTGATTTCAATAGTGTAACCGAGTCCAGTACTGCGTCGTCCTGTTTCTCCATAGTTAATAATCATGGTTTTGTCAGCTAAATCACTTCTCACTTCGGGTAATCGAACCATTCCTCTTTTGATGAGATAGCCGGAAATGATATCTGCTGGATTTGTACTCTTGCTTAGGGAGGAACCATAAACGCCATATCCATTACCATATACACCTCCTGTAGAACCAGTCTTGGTTTCAGTAGGTGTTATGTAAAAATATGTGTAATTGTCCAAAGATGTATTTCTCGTTACACGAACAGGTTGAAGAGTTACACATGATGCAAATACGAGAGGCATCAAAGTAAGTAATATGATTTTCTTAAGTTTCATAGATTGTATATTTTTGTTTATTTCATCAGTTTCCTATTTCCCACTTCTTCCAGCACGGCCATTTGTTTCTATTTGTTTTACGTCTTCTATAGAGGTGTCGAGGGCGAGTTTGTCGGTGGCATTGAGAGGGCTGACTACGGGTTGGCCGGTGCGCAGCTCAATCTCGCGGCGGGCGGAGCCGGCCACATTGCCCCCCTCGATGGCTATATTCCGGCTTTCTGCAAAGGTCTCTGGCTGACGGCTGCGAGAGATGGCTGTGGTGGTAACTTCGGCAAGCATGTTGAGCACCAGTTCAAGATTGGTCATATTGTCACGAAGGTTCTCTTTCCTCAAGCCTTTTACGTCTTTGTAGTCGCGCACCGTGAGGCCGCTCCATGCGCGGGTCATTTCGTTAGTCAGTATGGCATAGTCGCGTTCCTGATCGATATCGCGGGCTTTCCACTCGTCGGTCAACTCCTTGCGCATCTCAATAGACTGTAGCCGTTGGTTAATCCACCCTTCGCTGTAGCCCTTGGCACGATAGAAGTCAGCACCACGAGCGATAGCTTTCTCAGGATCGGCTATCTCATCCAGCCGTTCAGCTCCCACCTGCGCCATCCATTGCTTGAATGGCTCGGCTTTGGGCGAAGGAATTGATTGAATGATGCGGAAAACAGCCTTACTGTCAGCGGCGAGCGTCTTTCTCCGCTTCCCAGTCTCCGTCATCATATCTACCTGGGGACAATTTGTCCCCATGAACGTAGCAAGTTCAGAATCACGTTTGCGCATCTTTTTGAGATAGTCTGTCGGGTTGGCAGAATCCGTCAACACTCTGACAACATCCACCACCGAGAAGTACCATTCCTCCTTCTCGGCATCCCAATGGGTGCGGACTTTCTTATCTTGAAATATCTGAACTTTCTCCATTTCGTATTATTATTTCAGCCGTTTCCTATTTCGTTTTGTTCTCCGTTACGCTATCGAATGTCCATAGGACATTCTTCACGTTCCAGCGCGGTCATTTGCTATCGCCTTTTCTTACTCGTTTTACGGTGTGTTCTTTGTTCTCCGCTCCGCTATCGAAATGCCACTGGCATTTCTTCATGTTGCCGATGAGGAAGTTGATTTCTAACGATGATTCCGTCTCGGAGGTTTCGAGGTCGGGCATCACTATGTCGGTCAGCACTTCGCCGAAGTGGTGCATCTTCTTCTCTTGCATCGCCTTGTCGGTCTCTTTGTGCAACTCCACCAACTCGCGCTTCAGCTCCCGTACTTTGGCAAAGGTCTCGATGATGGCAATAGTTACTGCTGTAGCACGCTTGCTTTTCAGTATGGTGGCTAACATGTAAAGACCTTTCTCGGTGAAAGTGCGAGGCTCGACGGGGGAGTTCTTCAAGGTCTTGAAGTGGTCGAAATTTTCGACCAGTTGCTGCTTTTCAACACCTTGCAGAGTAAAGAAGTACCCTTCAGGGAATTTGTCGGGGTTGTTCTTCACTGCCTCATTTACCCTCTTTGTTTCCACGCCATACAACTCCGCCACATCACGGTCGATAAGCACTTTCTGTCCGCGCAGCACAATCAAACGAGTCTCAATATCTCGCGTTTCAACGGACTTGGGGCTTGTTATTTGTGTTTCCTTTGCCATATCGGTATTTTGATTATATTTATTTCAGCAGTTTCCTATTTTTTGATTTCCGCGTTTTCTATTGATACATCCACTGGATGGTTCTTCATATTTTGCTATAAGAGTTTAATTGATGAAATGTTTAAGAGTTAATATATTATCGTTTTCTATTATAGAGAATGTTAAACTATAAAAGTACGAATAATGTGTAGAACTGCAAAATTTATTTTTCAGTAGATGGTGGAGGTAGATTCAACAAGTGAATGCAACAAATCGAAGCAAAAGTGCCAAAAGTCTGTTTCTAAGAGAGCAGAGGCTTGATGGTTTTCGAGGGTGAAGGTTGAATTAAAATGAATTTCACCCGGAAATATATGTGCCGTCACCAGGGCTCAATTTCATGTTGTTATACTCGATGACGGCAATGATACAACTGTCAAGCGTTCAGGCGGTAGGGGCGATGCGGAGCACTGTCTTGCCACGACTGCCGCCGGAGGCTACTTTCTGCATGGCGGCTTTCACCTCGGCCAAGGGAAACACACCGTCCACAGCGGCTTCAATGTGTTTGGCGGAGAAGATGTCGCTGGCTTGTTGTAGGGCAACGCCATCTTCATGAACGAATATGAAGTGATAGTGCTGTCCTCGACGGGCAGCCATTTTGTCGTATTTTCGGCCGGCCGCACCGAATAATATCCGCTTCTGCCACGGCATCCTCGTGCGGTTGGCAAATTCGCCGTTAGGCAGCCCGCGCAGCGACACCAAGTGTCCGCCCTGTTTCAATATGCCGAACTCGCGTGGCAGTTCGCTGTCACCCAGTGTGTCAATCACGCAGTCTACATCTTTCAGCACCGCGGTGTAGTCTTCTTTCTTGTAGTCGATAAACCGCTCGGCGCCTAATCGTAGCACACGTTCACTGTTCTCTGCATTGCCGTTGGTGATGACGTGCAATCCCCGTTCTTTTGCCAGCGGTATGGCCCTGGCGCCAAAGCTGCCTGTGCCGCCTGATATGAACAGCCGGTCGCCTTCTTTGGCTTGCAGCAGGTCAAAAGCCTGCAAAGCAGTCAGTGCCGTCAAGGGCACCGCCGCGGCCTCCTCGTCGTTCAAGTGGTCGGGCACGCGCGCCAATGCTCCTTCTGCCACGGCGGCGTATTCGGCAAAAGCTCCAGGTCGGGACAGTGGCATACGGCAGTAGACCCGATCACCTACGGCGAAGCGCGTGGAATTTCGGCCACAGCGCTCCACGATACCCACCAACTCGTTGCCCATCACCAAGGGCAGTCGATAGGGGACAATAAGTCTCACCTCGCCATGGGCAATCATGTTGTCCAGCGGATTGACTCCGGCGGTGAGCACCTTTACCAGCACCTCGTCGGCAGCAGGCTTGGGTAGGGAAATGTCTTGCACGTCGACATGAATCGCATGTTTGTCGTATTGGTTTAAAATGGCTGCTTTCATAGGTTGGTGTTTTTTTGATATAACGCAAAGCCGGCGTTTTAATTGTATTTCACGTCGGAAGAGTTGCGCGGCGAGGGGTGCCGCGGGGCTGTCTTCAAGAATGGCATGCCATGGTAAGACCGACCCGGGGGATGCGTCAGCAAACCCGGCTGGCTTTCCGTCCGTCGCGGTCATAGAGATGGCGTCGATGTGTTGGCTGAAAGCAAGCAGTGATGAGGCGGATTGGCGGTCATGGACATCTCTGCGGTCAAACCGTCAGGTCGGCCAGCCGCCCTTTGGCAGCGCGTAGCAGGTCGGCGGGGGCGAGGCGGAACTGCAATCCGCGTTGGCCGGCGCTGCAGTAGACGGTGTCGTGGTTCATCACCGTCTCGTGGAACCAGGTGGGCAGCGGTTTCTTCATACCGATGGGCGAACAGCCGCCTCGGATGTAGCCTGTCAGCGGCAGCAGTTCTTTTACGTGTATCATCTCCACCTTCTTGTTGCCTGTCACCTTGGCGGCTTTTTTGAGGTCCACCTCTTCGGCGCCAGGGATGACGCAGACAAAGAGTCCCGTGCGGTCGCCGCGCAGCACCAGCGTCTTGAAGAGTCGCTCTATGGGCTGTCCCAGCTGTCTGGCAATATGGGCGGCGCCGAGGTCGTTTTCGTCGACCTCGTAGGGGACAAGGCCGTAGGAGATCTTCATCTGGTCCAGCATCCGTGCGGCGTTGGTCTTCTTGTTTCCTTTCTCTGACATGATTGGGTGGGCTTAAAAGAAGTTTCTGTTCCACTCACTTGCCGACATGGGGCTCGAGCTGTCCCGTGGTTACAACCTCTTTGCCCGCCTTCCGCCAGGCAACGATGCCGCCGTCGAGATTATAGACCGTACATCCTCGGGCTGCCAGTCGCCGAGCCGCTTTCATGCTTCGCTTGCCGCCGCGGCAGTAGACGGCTACCGTGCCGTGCACGTCGGCGCATAAAGTGTCGAAATCGGCGCGGTTGACATCCATGTTCTCAGCTTCATCCAGATGCCCTTCGGCATACTCCTTTGCCGTGCGCACATCAATCAGGCGAACATTCCTGCGTTTCAGAAGGTCTGCAAATTCTTCCGCGTCAACGGTCAACACACTGTAGTTTTGTCCTGCACCTGCCTTGCCGCGGCTACAGGCGTGTAAAGAATATGCCGCCAGTGCGGCGGCCGCTAATAAAAAGACGTATTTTGCCATGTCTCATGAAAATAAATACAGATATAAAAACAGATTTGTGTCTGACAGGTGCGGATCATTGTAATAATGGCACAGCGAAGTTAAACTCAACCGTCACGCCCACCGAGAAGATGTCGGCCGCTTTGCCTTCCACCTTCGAATAGGATGTACGGTCTGCGGTAAAAGGGAAATAGTGATAATAGGCACCATAAATATGCATTGTGCAGTATCTCATTTTGTCCGGCGTCCATTGCATCCGCAGAGCAGCCACACGGATGCGGTCGTGTGTCATGTCTGATGTGTTGACCGAAACATTGGAGTAGTGGTAGCATCCCAGCAACGGGATAAACTTCTCTCCCGACCAAAACGTCGCCTCAGCCCACAGATTGCCCCATTCGGCTGTCAGTCTGGGATAGACGCCCCAGCCTCGTTTGAAATTGAGCGGCGGGCCGGACAAATACACCCAGCCGTCGGCATTCACATAATTCAACGATCCTTCCTTATCCCCGTCCCGATAAAAGAACATGGCCGAACAGTCGGCTCGCAGTTTCACCGTGCCAAGCTGTCGGCTCACCCCCAGCCCGGCAGCCGCATTGTAATATGTCTGAACGGAATGTGTCGTGTCGGATCGGTCTTCGCCGCCCAGATGCTGGGCAAGCAAATACATCGGTGCATATAGCCTCCAGTCGCCGGTCTTGACGCTTGCCTCGGCAGATACGCCAGCGATAAAGCGTTCGCGGCGCGGACTGTTGTTCCAGATAAACTGCTGCCAGTCTACCCACACGTCGGCCAGCAGCCATGGCCGCTTCAGCAATATCTGCACACCTGCTTCGGGTTCGGCAGCTACTGTCCGTTCCGGGTTATAGAGAGGCAAGGGCAGTCTGTGTCCGTCTGTGTTGATCAGGTTGCCCAGCACCAGCGTCACCCAGTCGGCCGGATCCAACCGCAACTGCACCCAAGGCTGCAGCATGGCGGGTTGTGTGCTGTCAATAGCTGTACAGAGCAGATCCACTCCCTCCTTGTCATATGGTGAATTGTTCCCCCAGAAATGCAGCCAGTGCACACCTGTCTGCAGCGACACCCGCCGGTCAAGGCGCCATGTCAGGCGAGGCTGCAGAGAAACCCCCGGTATCGTATAACCGTTCACGCGGCTCGATCCGGAGTGCTCGTTGTCAATGAAAAATGCATTGCCGTGAAGCTCAAATCCGAGTCGGGGCACAGCGTTTGCGACATCGCCGGGATGCAACGCGGAATCGGCAATGCTGTACGCATCGTTGGCCATGGCTGTATACGGCACGCCGGCAGTATACAACAAAAGTCCGGTAAATATAAAGTACCGCCGGCAGGCCCATATCCGAGAGGAAAACATGACTCCTTCTAAATCCAACGGTGTCGCTTGCTCCGAACTTTCTTGCGCTCCGTGACAGACACAGCTACAGCGCCATCGTGCGTTTGTAGGCCTGCAGCGTGTTCTCCAGCAGCGACACAATGGTCAGTGGCCCCACGCCTCCGGGTACCGGTGTCACCCAGCTGCAACGTTCATCCACCTCGTCGTGTTTCACATCGCCCAACAGGCGGAAGCCGCTTTTCCGGCTTGCGTCGGCCACACGGTGGATGCCCACATCCACCACCACGGCGCCTTCTTTCACCATGTCGGCAGTGACAAATTCCGGCTTGCCCATGGCCACCACCAGTATATCAGCCTGGCGCGTCAGTGCAGACAGATGCTGTGTGCGGCTGTGACAGAGGGTTACCGTGCAGTCAAACCCTTTACGTGAGAGCAGGTTGGCTACAGGAGTGCCTACAATATTGCTGCGACCTATCACCACGCAGTGGCGGCCTTCCGTCTCGATTTCGTAGTGGCGCAACAGTGTGCATATACCCTTCGGTGTGGCCGGCACGAAACAATCCTCTCCCAGCATCATATTGCCCAGGTTGACCGGTGTGAATCCGTCCACATCCTTTTTCGGGTTGATGGCGTTGATAATATGTTGCTCGTCAATGTGCCCGGGAAGCGGCAGCTGTACAATAAAACCGTCCACCTCTTCGTCGTGGTTCAAGAAATCAATGGTCTCTAATAGTTGGCGCTCGCTGGTCCCTTCGGCGTAACGATATACCGACGACGTAAAACCCACCTCATGGCTTGACTTCTCTTTGTTTGCCACATACGTTTGGCTGGCTCCGTCGTCGCCAACCAATATCGCGGCCAAATGAGGGGCGCGCAGCCCCTGTTGTGTATACTGCCGCACCTCGTTTGCAATCCGGTTTTTGATTTCGATGGCCGTAGCCTTGCCGTCCAAAAGCTGAAACATAAGCAATTAAAAACAAATAGTGAATAAAACCATCAATTTCATCAGTTGTATTCTCTCCATGCCAAGGTTCATGCAAACTTGACTTGGGCCATGGTGCTTGTCGAAAACGTTCAACATCTTTTTGCTGCCATCGGCCTGCATTGCTACTTTCTCCGCATCATCGGCAGTTTGCCTCCTTTCGTCGACACCATCTTCATCATCTTGCGTGTCTCCTCAAACTGTTTCAGAAAGCGGTTCAGCTCTTGTATGTTGCGCCCGCTTCCTTTGGCTATACGCTGCTTGCGGCTGCCGTTGAGGCAACCGGGGTTCTGCCTTTCATACGGTGTCATTGAACCGATCATGGCCTCGATGGGTGCAAACGCATCGTCGCTGATATCCAGATTTTTGGTCAGCTTCCCCATGCCGGGAATCATGCCCATCAAATCTTTCATGCTGCCCATCTTCTTGATTTGGGCTATCTGGCCCATAAAGTCGTCGAAGTTATACTCATTGTGTATAATCTTCTTCTGAATGCGGCGGGCCTCCTCTTCGTCATACTGCTCTTGAGCACGCTCCACCAGCGACACCACGTCGCCCATGCCAAGTATGCGGCTGGCCATTCGGTCGGGGTGGAACACATCCAGCGCTTCCATCTTCTCGCCCACGCCCACAAACTTGATGGGTTTCTCAACGCTGTAGCGGATTGTCAATGCGGCGCCGCCGCGTGTGTCGCCGTCCAGTTTCGTCAACACCACGCCGTCATAGTCGATGCGCTCATTAAAAGCCTTCGCAGTGTTGACGGCATCCTGTCCTGTCATTGCGTCCACCACAAACAACGTCTCCTGCGGCTTCAGTTCGCTCTTCAGAAGCGCAATTTCCGCCATCATCTCCTCGTCGACGGCCAACCGGCCCGCGGTGTCGACAATCACCACATCGCAACCCGTTTGTTTTGCCTCGCGCACAGCTTTGCTTGCGATGTCAACCGGATTGGTGTTGCCCTCTTCGGTGAACACCGGCACCCCAATCTGCCCGCCCAGCGTCTGTAACTGCCCGACAGCCGCCGGTCGATATACGTCACATGCCGCCAGCATCACCCGTTTGCCCCGTTTGCTCTTCAGGTGATGGGCCAACTTGGCGCTGAACGTCGTTTTTCCCGACCCTTGTAGTCCTGCAATCAGAACCACGGCGGGATTGCCTTTGATGTTGATATCCACCGATTCGCCACCCATCAACGCTGTCAGTTCCTCGTGCACAATCTTCACCATCAACTGACCGGGCTCAATGCTCTGAATCACATTGCGTCCCAACGCCTCGCTTTTCACTTTGTCGGTGAAGGCTTTGGCAATCGGATAGCTCACGTCGGCGTCCAGTAATGCCTTCCGCACCTCCTTCATGGTCTCTGCGACATTGATGTCCGTTATCGATCCCTTGCCGCGCAGGGTGTGCAGGGCTTTTTCTATTTTATGGCTTAAATTCTCAAACATCCGCTATTATCAAATTATAAGATGCAAAAATACGTTTTTTTGCCAAACTATGTAACATTTTGCCCAAAATGTCGTTAATCTAAACAGCTACGCAATCACGACGCACGATTATTAGGATATGAGACAGCTGAAAATCACCCATTCCATCACCAACCGCGAAGACCGCACACTTGACAAATACCTGCAGGATATCTGCAGTGTCGAACTGCTCACCCCCGACGAGGAGGTTGAGTTGGCGCAACGCATCAAAGCCGGCGACCAGGCTGCCCTCGACAGGCTCACCAAGGCCAACCTGCGTTTCGTTGTCTCTGTGGCCAAGCAGTACCAGAACCAGGGGCTGAGCCTTTCCGACCTCATCAACGAGGGCAACGTGGGGCTCATCAAAGCCGCCAAGCGTTTCGACGAAACACGCGGTTTTAAATTCATCTCCTACGCTGTGTGGTGGATCCGTCAGTCCATCTTGCAGGCTATCGCCGAAAACTCCCGCATCGTGCGTCTGCCCTCCAATCAGCTCGGAGCGCTCAACAAGCTGAAAAAAGAGATTAACCGTCTTGAGCAGGAGTTGGAACGTCCGCCGTCAGAGGAGGAGCTGGCCGACATGCTTGACATCCCCGAAGAGAAAATAAAAAGTATCCTCGGCATCTCGGGACGCCACATCTCCATCGACGCACCGCTGGTCGCCGACGAAGATGTCAATTATGTCGACGTCATGGTCAACGAAGACACCCCCGACACCGACGACACCCTCATGAGAGAGTCCCTCTCCCTCGAAATAGAGCGTTCTCTTTCCACCCTCACCGATGTCGAGCGCGGTATCATCAAAATGTTCTTCGGCATCGGTATGTCCCATGCACTCAGTCTGGACGAGATTGCGCAAAAATACAACCTCACCCGCGAACGTGTGCGACAGATAAAAGAGAAAGGCATCAAGCGCCTCAAAGCAAGTTCAAAAAGCAAACACCTGATAACCTATTTATAGAATCGGGGCTGGACAGACCGGAACACCGTGATAATCCGGCACGCTATCGATGGAGCGTATTCTGCATTATTTTCCGGTTTTGACTCCGCTTCAGCGCGGGCAATTTGCCGCGTTGCTTCCACTTTATAAAGACTGGAATGCCAAAATCAACGTCATCTCACGGCGCGACATGGATTTGTTTTACGAGCATCATGTGCTCCATTCCTTGGCCATTGCGCGGGTGCAATCCTTTTTACCCGGAGCCCGGATTCTTGACGTCGGCACCGGAGGTGGTTTCCCGGGCATCCCTTTGGCCATCCTCCATCCAGACACCAGCTTTCTGCTGGTTGACTCGATCGGCAAAAAAATCCGTGTCGTTCAGGATGTTGTGCGGCAGCTCGGTCTGAAAAATGTGCAGGCGATACAGACTCGTGCCGAACAAGTGGACGGCACCTTCGATTTCGTTGTTTCGCGTGCCGTTACGGCGCTGCCCGAATTTGCGGGGTGGGTGAGGGGCCGTGTTGCACATCAGCACCGTCATGCACTGCCCAACGGCATAATCTGTCTCAAAGGCGGTGAATTGTCCGCCGAGTTGGCTCCATTCCGGCGTTGTGTCACCGTCTACGACATCAGCCGCTACTTCGACGAGTCCTATTTCGAGACCAAAAAAGTCATCCATCTGCCCCTCTGAACCCAACGGGGGGGGCGGACATCTTCGAACCCTCCGGCCGACGCAGGGGTCCACTAACGCTTTCCGAGAAAGGCGAACACCACCGCCAGCAGGATAAATCCGAACGAAACCAGATGGTTCCATCGGACAGGCTCGTTTTTGAACATGAAAGACACCACTACCGTGAACACCAGCAGCGACAGCGCTTCTTGAATAATCTTCAACTGCATCAGCGAGAAAGGGCCTCCCGTAATTTGTGATCCAATGCGGTTCGCCGGAATCATAAAACAGTATTCGAAAAATGCCAGTCCCCACGATGCCAGGATGATAAGAAAGAGCGGCCAATCTGTCGAAATCTTCATCTCCTGCAGTTTAAGATTGCCGTACCAGGCAAACGTCATCAAAACGTTCGAGACCACTAACATCAAAACCGTAATCAAACTTTTGGGCATAGCCTGCATCCTTCTGTTTATTATTGCAGTGTAGACACCTTACGTGCCATTCTCACCAAATCGGCATACAGTTGATTGCATGTGCGGTCAATTGTCTGCAGCCTTCGGTCACCGTAGTGCAGCAGACGTGTCTCAGTGCCTTGGGCCGATGCCAGCGCCACCCACACTGTGCCCACCGGCTTTTCTCTGCTTCCGCCGCCGGGACCCGCGATGCCCGTCGTGGCAGCCCCGAAATCGGCCCCCAGTCTTTGCCGCACCCCTTCGGCCATTTCGCGTGCCGTCTCCTCGCTCACCGCGCCGTGTGCCTCCAGCGTCGCGTGCCTTACGCCCAGCAACGTCTCCTTGGCTTCGTTGCTGTAAGCCACCGCCCCGCCACGGAAATAGGCCGATGCACCGGGCAGCGCTGTCAGCTGTGCCGCCAGCATGCCTCCTGTGCAGCTCTCTGCTGTGGCCAGCGTGACACCTGCCTTGGTGAAAACCTGCGACACCAACTCCTGCAGTGTCTCGCAGTCCTCGCCCGCAATGTAATCGCCGGCCATTGTGTAGAGGGCCTTCACTGCCTCGTCCAGTTGCGCCCGTAGCGGTTTCTCGTGCCTGCCTCTTGCCGTCAGACGCAGCTTCACCATGCCGGCCATCGGCAGATAAGCCAGCTTGATATTACCCGGCAGATCCAGTTCCCATGGCTCAATACGGTCGCTTAGAAACGACTCGCCGATGCCCTGCACCAAAACGTTCTTAATCAAAATGCAGTCAGTGCCGAAATGGCTGCGCAGCCTGGGTACCACGGCCGTATCCATCAACAGCTCCATCTCATACGGCACCCCTGGCAACGACACCACCGTCTTGCCTTCCTTCGTCTCAAACCACATGCCTGGCGCCGTGCCCCATTCGTTGTTCAGCACCGTACAGCATCGCGGCACCCACGCCTGTCGCCGGTTCGTCTCGCTCATGGCGTAGCCTCGTGCGGCAAAAATACGGCGGATGTTCCTGTAAACGGACTCATCCTCGATTAGTTCGCTGTTGAAAAAACGGCACAGCACCGTTTTTGTTATGTCATCCTTTGTGGGTCCCAGTCCTCCGGTCATCAACACAGCATCGTGCCGTTGCAGCAGTCGTTGCAGTGACTCCTCGATCGCCGTGGCGTCGTCACCCACCGTACATACTTCGCCCACCGACATACCTGCCGCCGTCAGCCGCCGTCCCATGCCGGCGGCGTTGCTGTTCACAACCTGCCCGATAAGCAGTTCGTCTCCGATATTCAGAATCGCAATTTTCATGGCTGCAAAGATACGCAATTATCCCCGACATCGCAGCGCTTCACAACGAGAAGCGCTGCAACGGGCCGCCTCCATTCAAAATTCTTTCGTATCTTTGTCCTTTCATTCGAATGGTGGCGACCTGTCGTCGCTGCCCCCTTGGCGTAAAACATACATCATGACAGACGAAATTATCCGCATGGCCCTCCGCGAGGACATCGGCGACGGAGATCACAGCACCTTGGCGTGCATACCGCCGCAGGCTCAGGGCCGTGCCCGCATTGTGGCCAAACAGGACGGCATCATCTGCGGACTTGAAGTGGGCGAAAAAGTTTTCCATCAAGTTGACCCGGAACTGCACGTCGAATGCCTCCTCCGCGACGGCGACCCAGTGAGGAGCGGTGACGTGGTGCTGCGCGTGGCAGGTGCTTCAGCATCCATACTCACCGCTGAGCGTACCGTGCTTAACTTTATGCAGCGCCTCAGTGGCATCGCCACACAGACTCACCGCATGGTGGCGTTGCTCGACGGTCTCGACACCCGTTTGCTCGACACCCGCAAGACCACTCCCAATATGCGTATGCTTGAGAAATACGCTGTGCGGTGCGGTGGCGGCACCAATCACCGTATCGGCCTCTACGACATGATCATGCTCAAAGACAACCACATCGATTTTGCCGGCGGCATCGAGGCTGCTATCGATCGCACCCGCGACTACCTGTCGCGCACCGGCCGACAGCTCCGCATAGAGATAGAGGTGCGTTCACTTGCTGAATTGGAGCGCGTGATGCAGCACGGCGGGGTCGACCGCATCATGCTTGACAACTTCGACATACCCACCCTCAGCGAGGCGGTGCGCCGCATCGGTCGTCGATACGACACCGAGGCCAGCGGCGGCATTACGGAGGCCACTTTGCGCAGCTACGCCGAAACAGGAGTCGATTTTATCTCTGTCGGCGCACTCACACATCATATCCGCAGCCTTGACCTCTCGTTGGTCAGCGATTGATGCAACAAATGTCATATTAGCCAACACCTCTTAGATACTCTCTATCCATGATTATTACCAAACAAAACGGACAAGCCGTTAACCTGCCAGCCGACGACAGCCGTCGTTTCAAAATGATAGCCAAAACCATGATGGGTTTCGAAGACATATTGTCCGATGAGTTGCGTGCATGCGGCGCCACCGACGTCGAGCCCCTGAACCGTGCCGTGTCTTTTACGGGTGACATGCGCGTGCTCTATCGAGCCAACTATACCTGTCGCACCGCCTTGGCCATCCTGAAACCTTTTGCCGAATTCGAGGCTGCCAACGAACAGGAACTCTATGACCAGGTCTATCGGCTGCGTTGGGAGAAGATAATGGATGTCGACTGCACTTTTATGATAGACAGCACAACCTCCGGCGAGGTATTCACCCATTCCTACTACGCCGCCCTGAAGACCAAAGACGCCATCGCCGACCGCTTCCGTCGTAACTTTGGCCAACGCCCCACAGTCGACACCGAGAATGCCGACTACAAATTCAACCTCCATATCGTCGACACCCATGTCACCCTGCTAATTAACTCCAGCGGCGAATCCCTCCATAAGCGCGGCTACCGCCAAGGCGTTGGTGTGGCTCCGCTCAACGAAGTTCTCGCCGCAGGCCTCATCAAGCTCGCCGGCTGGCAATGTGACTGCAACTTCTATGACCCTATGTGTGGTTCCGGCACCTTGCTCATCGAAGCCGCCATGATGGCCAACAACATCCCCGCCCAATACTACCGTGGCGACCGTTTCGCCTTCAAACTCTGGAAAGAGTTCAACCTCGGAGAGTGGAAAAGCGTCAAGGAGGCCGAAAACCGTAAAATCGGTCAAGGCGACTTCGACTACGAAATATGGGGCAACGATATTGACATGCAAGTGCTGCAGCAGGCTGAGAAAAACCTGGAATACACCAAGCTTCACAAGGATGTCATGCTCTACCACAATTCTTTCGAACAGCAGGAGCCTCCGCAGGGCCGTACCCTCATCGTCACCAACCCGCCTTACGGTGAACGTATCAAAGTCGCCGACCTCAACGCCATGTACACCCAGCTGGGTGACACCTTCAAACGCCTCTATGGCGACCAATGCGAAGTGTGGCTCATCACCTCTGACTTCGAGGCCATGAAACACATCGGCCTCAAACCCTCCCGTAAAATCGCTCTGCTCAACGGCTCCCTTGACTGCCGTCTGCTCCGCTTCGAGCTTTACGAAGGCAGCCGCAAAGCCAAGGCGCAAACCCCGCAAGACTGACCTGCCTTGTCCGACGCCAACATGCTCCCTGCCGCCACTGTCAAGCAGCTGGCTCTCGACGTCGGCTTCCATGCGTGCGGCATCGCTGCCGCCACACCGCTGACAGCTGACGAATTGGGCCTGCACCGATGGATCGCCGAGGGCAACCATGCCGATATGCGTTATATGGAGCGCCATGTCGCCATGCGTCACGACCCGGCGCTCCTTGTGCCCGGCGCACAGACTGTCATCTCGTTGCTGTTGGGCTACAAGCCCTCTTGCTATATGTGCGGAGACAACCGCATCGCCATGTATGCCTACGGCGACGATTATCATACCGGCATCAAGCAGATGCTCTTCCGTCTCATTGCCGCCATCCGCCAGGTTCAGCCCGGCTTCGAAGCCAAACCCTGTGTCGACACAGTCCCTGTCGCCGATAAGCATTGGGCCGTCCGTGCCGGTTTGGGCTGGCTGGGACGCAACACCTTGCTCATCAACCCCACCTACGGATCACTCTGTTTTCTGGCTGAACTTGTCACCGTTACACTTGTCGACAGCTACGACCTTCCTGTTGCAAATCGTTGTGGCGACTGTCACCGTTGCCTCGACGCCTGTCCCAACCGTGCCCTCCAATCCGGACCGAACGGCGGTAGTCGTCTTGATGCCCGTCGTTGCACCTCCTACCATACTGTCGAGAGCCGTGCTTCGCGTCTGCCCGAGAGCCTGCAGCGCCGTGGCTACGCTTTCGGTTGCGACTGCTGCCAGCTGGTCTGCCCCTACAATATGCAGGCTCCTGTCAGCGTTCAGATCGGCGATGCGCAGCTGTCCGAACTGCAGTCGCTTGAGCACGCCGACGAGGCGACATTCCGTCGTTTGACGCGTCACCGTGCACTCAACCGCATCAATTACGCCCAATGGCAGCGTAATATTCGGTAGTTTTACCTCTATCTGGCCGGCATATACTAAAAAACAAGAAGCTCACCGATGGAGCTTCTTGTTTTTTCAATGATGACAGCCTTCAATGTCAGTGGCTGCCGGAACTCATTTCAAGCACTGAATTTACAGTTATTATTTTTTGCCTTTTTTGGTTCCTTTGGCGTTGCTGTTGCCGTCGATGCCCAGCTTGGCTTTGATGGCGGCAGGAATGGCGTCTTTATGCACTACGATGTTCATTGTCTTGTAGCGGGCAAAAGCCTTGCTTACGTAAAACATACCGTCATACTTGTACACTTTACCCCAGCTGTTCTTTACCATATAGTACTCATTGCCAGTTTGGTCGGTGGCGGTACCATAGATCTGCATGCCGTGGTCGTCGGTGGTCTCCCAGTTGTCGTAGCCCAGCTGACGTTCCTCCTGGGTCACCCAGCGCTGCGGGGTGGGGTGGGCGAAAGCCTCCTTGGCACGGTCGGCTTTGCTCAGACCCGTCCAATGCGCCATGTCGCTGCCGGTCATATCAGTGCTGGTGCCATCCAGGTCGGGCAGCACGCAGTATCCGTCGCGCACACCCTTGCGGAAACCATCTTCGCTCACGTCGGCGCCCCAGGCAATCGTGTAGCCGTTGGCGATGGCGTTGTCAAAAATCTCCATCATCTCGTCTATCGGCACATTATAGCATTGGCTCCAGCGCCAGTTGTCTTGAATCTCCAACACAAACTTCTCGTAGAAAGGGTGGTGTGTATAGCTGGTGATAGATACATAATCGTCGGCATTCAACCCCAAAGACTCATAGAAACTCTGCGGGGTGTATTTCTTGCCTTTGTATTCAAACTCGGTGGGGCACACACCCAGATAGGTGTCGTGTACGGCTTGCACCGCCTTGTACCACAACAGTTCATTATTCTTGTTGGTCTGCAGTTTCTTGTGGTCGCCTTTGGCGATGGCTTTCACCATGGCATCGGTCAGCGCTGACAGCTCGCTGTGTTTCGACAGCGTGTCGCCGTACATCACACCGGGACGCATGAACTCTTCCGGGACCAGACCGTAATGCTTCATACCGTAGATAACATCATAGAAAGAACCGCCTTGGGCAAAGCTCACGTCGCCGTGGGTGCGCACAGCCGCCATGGCACGGTCCATGTAAGTCTTGCTCACAATGTACATCTCGCTCAGGTCAAATTCGCCCTTGCCCATGCGCAACAACTCACTTTCAATAAAAGCCAGTCCGCTGTAGCACCAGCAGGTGCCGGCGCGGTCCTGATTCTTGATCGAGGTGACGGGCAGCACCTTGGTGTTGGTGAACACATAGCCCGAATCCTTTTTTTCTTCTTTCTGCGTCTCCTGTGCAAATGAGACACTGCAGACGGCCAGCAAGCCGACCATTGCAAATACTTTCTTCATGTTGTAATGATATAGTTGTTAATAGTTTTGGTTTATATCTTTCAACAGCAATCTCCGTCTACTCTTCAGGCGCGAACATCGGATCCCATGCGGGCAGCATAATGGGCTCCTGATCCAGCATCTTGCGTATCTTTTTGGGGATATACTTCTCTTCCAGTACCACACGGAACATATATTCGTTGAACCACTCATTGGTCATAATCAAAAATCCGTGATAGCCGTTGTCTGCACCCCAACTGTTCTCCACCATCCATTTGCGCGGCTTGTTGCTGTCGTCCAAATCCACGGCACAAAGAGTCATGGCATGGCTGCTTCCGCTGGCGAACGAGGCCACCCTTTGCCGTTTGTCCATGCTGAAGGTGGTGCCCATCAGCGAGGCATAGTCAAAGTTGTTCAGGTCCAGCAGTCCTTTTTCCCGATCCAGGAATTTTCCCACGTCGCAGCTGAAATACATCATCGTGCTGTCTTCGATGGAGGCAATGCACATAGGGGCGATATCTTCCATAGGCAGGTTCAGATAGCGCCAGTTCTGGCCGTCATACACATGCCGGTCATACTGTATCTCGTACACCTTGTAATACTCGCGGGTGGGATCGTTCATAACCATATAGTACTTCGAAAAGTCTGTCTTGGCAAACTCTTCGTAGAACGACATCGGAGTGTACGATTCGGTCGATACAACATCCCCGTTTGCGTTGCGATGAGTCCATGTGAAACGGGTCGGTGGCTCGCCCATGGTCAGCGAAAGCATACGGTATATCGTTGCCAGCATGTCGGTCTTGGCCGATTCGAGTTGCGCTGACGTCATGCCAGGTTTGGAGGCCATCTCGCGCAGCGCCAAACCGTCCTCGCGTAGTTTCAGCTTCAACAGGCTGCTGATAGAAGAAGTGTTGTTGGTATTGTAAGTCTCAGGCATAACATCGCCCGGCACCAATCCGTATTTGCTGACCAGATTGGCCACACCTGTAAACTGGCCGCCGTCGCTGAGCGGGTTTTTGAAAAGCCATTCCACCTCTTGGTCGCTCATCGGCTTATTGTAAGTGTCGATAATGGCCTGTAGAAATAAATTCGACTTCTCCAGTTGGTCGTAGAAAAACAGGTAGGCCTGCGAAAACTGAAAATCCGCCGGCAGGTTATGTTCGCGTATAGTTTTGTTGCGCAGAACGTTCAGTCCGGTGAACATCCAGCAACGTCCGCTGGATTTCTGGTTGGTGATGGCTTTGCTCACCACCCGGTTGGAAAAATGCGCATCGAATCGGGTGGCATTGTCAAAATTCTGAGCCATCTTGGTGGGGCTGTTGTTCACCAGCACGTTGCGTATGGCCTTGTCGGCAGCATCGCCCTTATACTGTTTCTGCATCTGCTGCATCATGGCAGGTGAAATACCTCCCTGCGGAGTCTGAGCCGGCACGCCCGTTGTCAGCGCGAGCAGCGTCAAAAATACGGTCCGGGTTTTCATTGGTGTATAATTTAGAGAATAAAGTTTATTTGTTCAAAGCCGCGATAACGGCCTGTTCAATTTCGTCACCGCGCAGATCGCGAGCGATGATGGTGCCGTCAGCGTCGATGAGCACTATCTGCGGTATGCCGTTGATGCCGTAAACTGTAGTGGCGTTACGTGTTGTGTCGATAAGTTGCGGATAGGTGATGCCCATCTCAGCGACAGCCTTGGCGTGACGTTCGGGCTGATCCCACACATCGACTCCGACAACCTGCAACCCCTTCGTGGCATACTGCTTATAAATACGGATAAGGTTCTCACTGATTTCCTGACGGCAGGGATGGCACCACGAGGCCCAAAAATCCACCAGCGCCACGTGTCCGTCAATCATTTGGCTTAGTTTGCCGGCTTGGCCTGTGGCAAAATCGATGCCGTCGATGTCGGTATAGTGTCTGCCGGCGGCCGTGCTCTCGATGGCGTGCAACTGATTCAGTATACTCCGCAGGGGTGCATACGTCCTCACTGTTTCGGCGGCAGGGGCCAGCAACTCCTCCACCTCGGTGGCGGTGGGGTGCGCCTCGGTGGCCCAGAGTGTCAGTGTAAAAGCTCCGAGCACATTGTCTTTGTTCTCATTGTATGTATTCTTGGCAGCATCCGACAGGGCGGCTACGCGCAGGGCGTCAATGCTGTCGTAGGCAGTCTCCGCCATGCGGCGCTCCTCGGCGCTGGTGGCGCTGCGATAGAGTGCCAGATAGGTGGACATCCCGGTAGCGAAATCCGCTTGCTGCGACGCCAGCGTGAAAGCATACATCTTGTCGTTGAGCGGTGTGCCCGCCAGTGAGTCGCTGAGCAAGTCAATATAGATGTTGCCCGGCTCCACAACACAGGCCGACTGTGCCGTTCCGTAGGCGGTCGCCGCAACCAGATATGCAACATAGGGCTGTTTCGATTCACCCTCGAAGCGGAATGTGCCGTTGGTCAGCAGGGTGGAATCCACCGGCATCTGGGTGGCGGCATCGACCAGATAAACAGGCGCACCCTCATACACATCGCCTTCCAGATGCCCGTCAATAGTATAATGCGTGCGGTTGCCGCATCCCGACAGCGCTATCGCTGCGCTCAGCAAAACAATAAAACGTTTTGTCATAATGATCAGACTCGAAAAGAAAATACAAATATACAATTTTTTTTCCGCAATGCGCGACAACGGGCCCAATGCATTTTTATTTTGACAGATTCATTATCCGTGTCTCTCACTTCAGTCAAACAAAATGTCATGAAATAACGGATGTCACCTACTGGAATAAAAAGAACAGCGGCGAGTGCCGATTAGGATGCTCGCCGCTGTTCTTTTTAATGTAGAATGCGCTTGCCGGGCCTTATTTGCGTTCGGCTTTGCGGGCGTTGTAGAAGATTTTGAAGGCTCCGGCGGCACGAAGTTCTTGCTTGATGTCGCTGATGAGGCCCATTTTGGTGTCCTTATCGGCCTTGATTGCGGTGGTGATGAACGGCCGGTCCGCTTCGGGCCGAGACGACTTCTCCAGTTCGACAAACTGGATGATGTCGGAGACTTCGGCAATCTGGTCGTTCAACTGTATACGGCTGTCCGTGCCAAACTTTTTCTGTTGGTCGGGCAGCGGTACACCCACGTTGATGTAGCTTACCAAACTTTTTTTCTCAAGTTTGCTGACTTCGGTTCCCTGCGGCGGGATGATTTTCACATAGAGTGAACTCTCGCGCATGGTGGTGATAACCATGAAGAAGAAGAGCAACATGAAGATAATGTCGGACATCGAGCCCATGTTGAGGGCTGGCGTCTCTTTCGCTTTTTTACCGGTGAATCGTGCCATTATTTCTTCTCTCCTATCTTTGTAGGCTCGGCTTCCGAGATGGCGATAGGAATCGCCTTGTCGATGGCTTCGGCCTGTGAGTCAGACAAATCAGCATACTTTTTGCCAAAACGGTCGGTTGAAAGTTCGTTGCGCATCTCGTTGATGGCGGCTGCCAGTTCGTTCTGAACCTGCAGGTACATGTCATACGAGGTGCCGCGGTCGTTCTGCAGCGAAATCACACCTTTCGATACACGGGTCTTGCCCAGCAACGGGATGTCCAACTCCTCTTTTTCGGGAAGTGTGGGGAGATCCTGCGGGTTTCCCAAGAAGGTCTTTGCACGGTCCTTCAAGTCCTCAATACGGCCGTATTCGCCGTTGAAAAGGAGCAGGTCGTGGCTGTTGATTTTCACTACAAAGATATTGCGTTCACGAACTTCTGGCTTGTCTTGGTTGGGCGGCAGCGGGGGGGGCAGACGCCGGGCGATACCCGAATCAGAGTTGATGTTGGAGACCATCAGAAAGAAGGCCAGCAACAGGAACGAGATGTCGGACATGGCGCTTGTATTCAATCCAGGAGTTTTTCTAGCCATAGTCTTATTTCTTTTTAGCCAGTTTGGCAACTTCTACATATACGATAGAACAGGCGGCTGCAATGACCAAGATATAGACCAGAATGCAGGCGGCGCCGATCCATTTGGAGGTTCCTGTGGTGAGATTGTTCTTCTCAAGCAGCACATTGCTGACATCGCTGCCGCTGGAGAGCAGCAGGGCTGCCACCACGGCCACGGCCACGGCTGCGCACACCAACAGGAATTTCTTAAGATAGCCTTTCTGCGTCGCAAATCGGCCGAACAGTTTCTTGAGTCCAAATACGACGATGGCGCAAATTGAAACGAGCACCATGATAATGAGCATCCAGTAAGCCACGTCGTACAAACCTGCGTACTTGTCGATGTCAAGGGCGAAGACGATGGTGAACACCGCCGCCAGCACCGCAAGACCGAGAAGTGCCCAGGTGAGTAATTTATTGGTTTTTTCTTTCATAACAGTTTAAGGATTTAATGGTTTTACGAATTAAAGCGATACTCCTTACACTATTATTTTTTGTTCTTGACGAGGATGTCCATGAAAGAGATGGAACCGTCTTCCATTTGGTTGACGAGGCTCTCGATTTTGGTGAGGATGTAGTTGTAGAAAATTTGGAGGATGATGGCCACGATGAGACCGAAGATGGTGGTCAACAGAGCCACTTTCATACCGCCGGCGACAACGGTCGGACTGATGTCACCCGCCACTTCGATAGCGTCGAATGCCTGAACCATACCGACCACGGTGCCGAGGAATCCGAAAGAGGGAGCCAAAGCAATGAACAGGCTGATCCATGTGAGGTTGCTCTCTAAGCGAGCCATCTGCACACCACCGTAGGAGGTGACAGCTTTCTCCACATTGTCCAAACCTTCATCAACACGATCCAAGCCTTGGTAGAAGATGCTGGCCACAGGACCGCGGGTGTTACGGCAGAGCTCTTTGGCACCGTTGTAGTCGCCTTTCTTTACCAAGCCTTCGATACCTTCAAGCAGGTTGTTCACATTAGTGGTAGCCATGTTGAGATACAGAATGCGCTCAATAACCAAGGCCATGCCGAAAATCAAGCAGAGGAGCACAGGTGTCATCCAGCCTGCACCACCTTGGATGTATTTCTCTTTCAGTACCTGATGAAACGATTTCGTGTCATCCTGTGCGGAGGTGGTCACCTCTTCCATTTCAGGGGTGGCGGCGACTGCTTCCGCGCTGTCGTTCGTGGCTTCGACTTGCTCGGTGCCAGCGGCTTCGGCATTCTCGCCGGGGTTTTGTGCCATAATACCGTTGATGCTGGTGAATGTCAATAGACCAAAGATTGACATCAAGGCGATTACTTTTTTCATAATGCTGTTAATGTGTTAATTATTAGTTAGGTGATTTGTGTTTTCTTGGTTTTATCTATTGTGCAAATATACATTTATTTTTCGAACTGTGAAAAAATGCTGTCGTGTGCCCGGCCTGCTGCCCGGGGTGTTTGTGTGTGCCAGTGGTCCGGATGATGCGGTGCGTGCCTTAGGATTGACGGTACAGGAGGCATTGCGCCAGCTGCTGCAGGGGCTCTTTTTTGCTGTCAGGCAGCACTATGGTGCGGAGTGCATCGGTCGCGGCCGCAAACTGGCGCTCTATCTGCAGCTGGGTATGGTGGCGGATGTCCAGTCGGTCGTAGAGTGCGATGACACCGCTGATCTTTTCGTCACGGGACAGGCGGCTTTCGTCAGAGAACCATCTGTGCAGCTCTTCGGTTTGGCTTGGTGAAGCCAGCTCCAGCGCTTTGAGGAGGAGAAAGGTCTTCTTGTTGTCGACGATATCCTGTCCTGTCTGTTTGCCAAATGTTGCGGTGTCGCCATAGGCGTCGAGCAGGTCGTCCTGCAGTTGGAATGCCAGTCCGAGATGGATGCCGAATTGATAGAGTCGCTCAGTGTCATCGTCGGGCGCGTGGGCGCAGAGTGCGCCGATTTTAAGTGCGCCGGCGAGCAAGACGGCGGTTTTGAGTCGGATCATCTCCATGTATTCCTCAATGGTGACATCGTGGCGCGATTCAAAATTCATGTCGAGTTGCTGCCCTTCGCACACGCCGACGGCGGTGTCGCTGAATGCAGTCATTATGTCGTTCAGGTTGTCGGCCCGGAGCCGGAGCAGGTGCCGCCAGGCGATGGCAAACATGGTGTCGCCGGAGAGGATAGCGGTGTTGGCATTCCATTTGCTATGGACAGCGGGCTGTCCGCGGCGGAGCGCGGCGTGATCCATCAGATCGTCGTGGACCAAGGTGAAGTTGTGGAATGTCTCTATGGCGACGGCTGCCGGGGCGGCCGCCGTCGGGTCGTTGCCGAACATGTCGGCGGCGGTAAGCAGCAGCAGCGGCCGCAACCGCTTGCCACCCAAGTGCATGGTGTACTGGATAGGTTCATAGAGCTCTACAGGGCTGTCCAGAAACGAGGTCTGATCAAACAGTTGTTTGACATATTGCGGAATGTTCATTCTACTTGTGATTTTATCGAGTGATCCGAAAGAGGTTGATGATGTCTAAAATGGGTAGTCAATACCGAAATTTGTGACAATGTTGTCAAAAGTCCAATGCCTGAAGCGCCACCGATCGCTTTGCCGGCCTGGGTCGTAGACAGGCAGGGAGAAATCGAGACGGAGTGTGAGTATGGCTATCTTGACGCGTAATCCAAACCCCGTGCCTGTCGCAAGTTGCCGGGCAAAGGTGTTCCAGCGGAATTCGCCGTCGCGATAGGCGTCAGTCCGGTGTGCGGTCCAAACATTGCCGATATCGAGGAACAGGGCGCCTTCGAGGGGACCGGGCAGAGGAAAGCGTTCCTCGACATTGGCCACAAGCGTGATGTCGCCAAAGCGGTCAAAGTCGTAGTCGAGGTCGCCGAACGGCGAATAGGCGCCGGGGCCGAGATGTCGTATCTGCCAGGCTCGCAGCGTGGTGGGACCGCCTCCGAAAAACCCTTTCTCGTAAGGCATAAGCAGCGAATTTCCATAAGGTATTCCGAGACCAGCAATTACTCTGAGCACTAATGTGTTGCGTCGTCCGTGGTAGAAGTACTGCTTGGCTTCGGCGCTAAATCGCACATACTGTGAGTAGGGGACATCCCAAACAAGCCGTTCGCCCAGTTCGTTGGTCCGGCCTCCCGCATGGGCGAAGGCCGACAGCAGGTTGCCGGCTATTTCGGCGGTGGCGTGGATGTACGAAAAATTGTCACGGGAGCCGAAATGTTGCGAATTGTAGACAAAGTCGTATCGAAGGTCCATGATAAGATGGTCGCTGAACTGATAAGCGATACGCGACCCCATGATGCCGGCAAAGGCGGAGAAGTAGGACCAATCAATGTTCTGTATCTTGACATAAGTCATTTCGACAGGGAGCAACTGGTGGCTCGTGTACCGGCTCGGTGACCAGCTATAGCCAAACGATGTGCCGAAGGCGAATCGTTCAAAATAAGGGCGGTATTGATAGTTCCCGCTGAGTGAGAACAGGGTGTGCGGGAGTGTTCTCGCAAGCCGTATACGACTGTTGTACGGGATGAGGAAGAGCGGCAGATCGAGTGTGGTTTTGAGGCCGGCCTCGAATGTAGAGAACAACTCGTGGAAACTTGCAACCTGGCGGCTGAAAATATCTTTTGGAAGCTCGCCGAGCAGATTGCCTTCTATCTGCAGCGCTTCGGCGCCGCCAAAAAGATTCTTGTGTTGATAATTGAGCACCGTGGCCAGACCGAAATTGCCGCCGGTGGTGCTGTTCGCATTCCGTGACACCGGTGAGGCGTTGCTGAGCTCAAGTGATACACTGATTTTTTGCTGGGGGCTGTTGCGCAGGCGTATGTGTGCGTCAAGGAGCCGACTGCCTTGAGCGCTTAGTGGCGACTCTTCGACCAGGATGTCAATATAGTTGAATGTGCGCAGACTAAGCAAAGAGTTGTATGAGGTGGCAATACGGGATGCATTGTACCGATTCCCGCTTGAAAAGCGCAGGGCGCGTGAGACCACACTGGAGCGCACGGCATTGCTGTCAATATGGATGGAGTCGATGCGGTAAGTCTCAAGAGGTGTGGCGACGTCATTATGAACAGGGTCTTGTACTTGAACGTCAATGCTTAGCAGGCTGTCCGAGAAGGTTGTGTCGACATAAAAGTGCACCAATTGCTGCGAGGCGGTGAAATAGCCGCTGTTCTGCAACAGCGTCGTAATTCGGGTGCGTTCCGACTCGATCTGGTCTTGATCGTAACAGTCTCCGGCCCGCAGTAGACTGTTGCCCCGGGCGGCCCGCAGCAGCGAGTCGACAGCAGGCGTTTGGGCGGAATATGCAACAGAATGAATCCGGTATCGCGGCGATGCGGCGATGCGGTATCGGATTGTGATTTTATGGTTGTGCAGACGTAATGTGTCAAATACGGCACGGCTGCCGAAACAGCCTTTGTTTTTCATCATCTGCTGCAACTGTTTGGCGCTCCGGGTGGCATCGTCGACGCTGTATATCACGGGTGCCTCCCCGGCGCTGCGGAGCATGCGGTGCCACCAATTGTCCTTGTCGGGATTGGACATACAGTATATGTACACCGGCAGTCGGCTGAAGCCAAGTAGGCGCTTGTTGGGCGACTGACGGATATAGCTGTTGCGTTTGGCCACGGCGTTGCCGACATCCTTGCCTATAGGCTTGCCGTCGGTCATAGTCACCTCCACGCGGTTGGCCACCAGCATGGACTGTCCCTGCGGCAGATGCCGGTCTACGCTGCAGGCTGCCAGAAGACAACCGATAGCGAGAGCCGCACATACAATAAAAGCCGGGCGATGCATGGGAGAGAGTAGGGGGGGGATTATTGTTCCGGTAGATGGATATTGGCGAGGATGGTTTGGGTGCTGCCGATGTTCTGCGCCACATAACGAAGGCATGCGTCTGACGCCGCCCGGTAACGCTCATTATCATCCAGCAGGAGGTTTAATTGTGCCTCCAGCTCCTCATAATTGCAATGGGCAAAGCCTCCGCCGCAGGCCAATATGTCCTTGGCCTCCTGAAACTTCTTGTGATTAGGCCCGAACAACACGGGTTTTCCGAATGTGACGGCTTCCAGAATGTTGTGTATGCCATGCCCCCATCCGCCGCCGATATAAGCTGTCCTGGCATATCGGTATAGCGAGGCCAGCATGCCGATATTGTCGACAACAAGCACGCTTCGCCGTGCCAGTTCCTCATCGGCGACATGTTCCAGGCGGCTGTACCGTACACATTGTTCTTTGCCGAAAAGGCGCACAATGTCGTCAAGGTGACTTGCGTTAATGACATGGGGGGCCAGCACAAGGCACAGCGGCCGTTGCTGCTGTGCGATCATGTAGCGCTGCAAGAGCCGTTCGTCCGGGGGCCAGCTGCTGCCGGCGATCAGTAAGGTGCAGTCTTTGTGCAACCTGGCAAAACGTTCGACGGCGGGGTTCGGTTGTGCACCGTCGGCAATCGCTTTCACGCGGTCAAAGCGGGTGTCGCCGGCCCGGGAGCACTGATTGATTCCATAATTTCGCAACAGTTGCAGCGACTCTTGATTCTGGACAAAGATATGGGTGAAGCAGCGTTTCAGTTGTTCCCGGAACCATTTGCCGTAAGGTTTGAAAAAATAATGTGAAGGGCGGAAAATGGCAGAAAAGATGTAGACAGGGACATGCTTCCGTTGCAACGCATCGAGGTAGTTGAACCAAAAATCGTATTTGACAAAAAAAACGACACCGGGACGCAGGTTCTCGACCAGCCGGCGTGCGTTGCGACGGGTGTCGGGAGGCAGGTACATTACCAAATCGGCAAACGGGTATTCGCGGCGCACCTCATATCCCGACGGCGAAAAAAAAGTGATGCATATACGGTGGCCGGGGTGGTCGGCACGCAACTGCTCCAATACCGGACGGGCCTGTTCAAATTCCCCCAAACTGGAGGCATGGAACCACAGCAACGGCTGTCGTTCACTGTCGGAAGCGCAGTTCTCCAGTGCGTGCAGGCTCCGGCGCCAACCCTGCACCATCTGGCGTGCTTTGGGATGGAATGGCGACGCCAGTCGGATGACGAGTGTGTAGCAGCCGATGGCCAGAGAATAGAGTGTACGCATCATACTAATAGTAATAATAATCGCGGGCAGTCTTTCCTTTCAGCGGAAACATCCACGACAGCTTGACCGTGTAAATGAGGTCGAAGTGTCTGTTCCTATCCTTTCCGTTGAGCCCCAAGTAATTGTCAATAATATAATCGCGGGTGGATCGTGACCAGCACTGCGACACTTCAAAGGATACAAAAAAGTTGATCAGATTGGAACGGTTGCTCATAAACCACACCCCGAGGCTTTCAGTGAGCAGGAAGCCCTTACGCTGGTGGTCATACAGCAGCGCGTTGTCGCCGTCAATCTGGGGGGCGTTGACATCGTTCAGCATAAACACCGTCTGCTGCAGCATTGGTCCGGCACCGATGCGGGCGAGCAATCCGGAGTTGGGGTTTCGCGACGGCCACAGCGGAAAGATTCGGCCCATGCCGGCCTGGGCGCTGAGCCCCCGGTTATAGCAGGTGACCACCGCGTCGGTGCCGTTGGTGCCGATAATAATACCTTCTCCGGTGTAGAGGTGGCTCATGCGTTCGCGACGGTGGCTCAGATTATCGTTGCCGAACCAGAAGTCGCCGTCAATCGACAGGAGCCAGTTGGACTTGAATTTATAAAATCCGTTGACGCCGAAATCAAGCCAAGGGCTGTCGTAGAGACTGTACATCGTAGCATTGCGCGAAGTGCCGCCTGACGGGAGAGTCTCATGTGAAAATCTGTCGGAGGGGAACATTGTTCCGAACTTGAAGCCGACAATAAAACACTGCAATGTGTCGTGACCTCCGGCGGATTGAGCGCAGAGGGTGAAGGGGAGCGACATGGCAGCAGCCAAAACAGTGATTTTAAGTCGCACAGATATTTTGTTCATGGCGCTGTAAGGCTCGTTTGCTATTTTTTTGTACCTTTGCACAGCCTTTGCGGGGCGTTTCATTTCAACGGGCAAAGTTACGTTTTTATTTTGAAACGCCGCAATGCTGTGTCAGAAACACTTTTTAAAGCTTAAGACAACTTATAATTATGGCAAAAGATTTTGTAAAACGTGCTGAAAATTTTTCAGAATGGTACAATGAGCTTGTGGTCCGGGCCGACCTGGCCGAAAACTCGGCTGTACGCGGCTGTATGGTCATCAAGCCCTATGGCTACGCCATCTGGGAGAAGATGCACGACGCGCTGGATGCCATGTTCAAGGCCACAGGTCATGTCAATGCCTACTTTCCGCTCTTCATACCCAAGTCCTTTCTCAGCCGCGAAGCCGAACACGTGGAAGGTTTTGCCAAAGAGTGCGCCGTGGTCACACACCACCGCTTGATGAACAATCCTGACGGCAGCGGCGTCGTTGTCGACCCCTCGGCACGTCTTGAAGAGGAGCTGGTGGTCCGTCCCACCTCGGAGACCATCATCTGGAGCACCTACAAAAACTGGATTAAGTCCTACCGCGACCTGCCCGTGCTCTGCAACCAGTGGGCCAACGTCGTTCGCTGGGAAATGCGTACACGCATGTTCCTGCGTACCGCCGAATTCCTGTGGCAGGAAGGTCATACCGCCCATGCCACACGGGAGGATGCCGAAGCCGAAGCGCGGCGCATGCTCGACGTCTACGCTGACTTTGCCGACAACTACATGGCCGTGCCTGTGGTCCGAGGCGTCAAGTCGCCCAACGAACGTTTTGCCGGAGCCCTTGACACCTACTGCATCGAAGCCATGATGCAGGACGGCAAGGCCCTTCAAGCCGGTACCTCCCATTTCCTGGGGCAGAACTTTGCCAAGGCATTCGACGTGCAGTTCCTCAACAAGCAGAATCAGCTGGAATACGTGTGGGCCACTTCGTGGGGAGTGTCGACACGTCTCATGGGAGCACTCATCATGACCCATTCCGACGACAACGGCCTCGTGCTCCCGCCCAAGCTGGCACCCATACAGGTCGCCGTCATTCCCATCTGCAAGAACGACGACCAGATGGCCGAGCTCGACGCCCATATTGCACCCGTTGTCCAGGCGCTGCAATCCCAGGGCTTGACCGTGAAATATGACAACCGTACAGAATACAAGCCGGGTTGGAAATTCAACGAATACGAATTCAAAGGCGTGCCGGTGCGCCTGGCCATCGGTCCGCGTGACTTGGAGAACGGCACATGCGAGGTGTGCCGCCGTGACACGCTCGAGAAGCAGACGCTGCCAATAGAAGGCATAGCGGCACATGTGAAACAGCTGATGGACGACATCCAGAACAGCCTGTACCGTCGCGCCCTTGACTTCCGTCAGTCCCGCACCCGCAAAGTCGATACCTGGGAACAATTCAAAACGGAAATCGAGAAAGGCGGCTTCCTGCTCTGCCACTGGGACGGCACCACCGAGACCGAGGAACGCATCAAAGAGGAGACCAAAGCCACCATCCGTTGCATCCCCTACGATGCCGTCGAAGAAGAAGGCACCTGCGTCTACAGTGGAAAGCCCTCTCACCGCCGCGTCATCTTTGCCCGCGCCTATTGATAAAGTGACTGTCAGGGGCGTCCGGTGCACCGGCCTGCAGATTCGGTCCTGGCTTATTTCCGCAGCACCATGCGGAACACGGAGCCTTGGCCCGGCTGCGAATATTTCAAATAAAGCCGTCCGTGGTGATACTGCTCGACAATGCGTTTCGAGAGCGACAGACCCAGTCCCCAGCCGCGCTGTTTGGTTGTAAACCCGGGTTGGAATATCCGTTTCTGCTGCGACGGGCTGATGCCCTTACCCGTGTCGCCCATGTCTATATAGATGTTTTTTGCATCCTGGGAGGCGATCAGCGTGAACGTCCCTTCCCCGTTCATGGCGTCGATGGCGTTCTTGCAGATGTTTTCAACCACCCATTCGAGCAGGTATCCGTTGTGCGGCACCGCAAGCGGCCCGTCCGGCAGATTGATGACAAACTTGATTTTGCGTGGTGAGCGGCTTTCAAGATAGGCAATGGCACGGTGAATCGTTTGGTTCAGATCGTTGTCAGGCCGTTCGGGGGTCGATCCGATCTTTGAGAACCGGTGTGTAATGGTCTCCAGGCGGCGCAAATCCTTGCGCACCTCGTCGGCGTATGCGTCTGTCAGTGTTTTGCCCTGCAGATAGTCGGTCCAGGCGATAAGCGACGAGATGGGGGTGCCCAGCTGATGCGCGGTCTCCTTGGCCAACCCCACCCATACCTTGTTTTGCTCCATATTGTGGGCGGTGCGGAACAGGTTGTAAGAGACGATGAGCAACACCATGAAGATGAAAATATAAAAAGCGGGCAGCCACGACAGCAGGCGCAGCAGCGGCGTGCTCTCATAAAACACATACGCATGGCGGTTGTTGGGCAGGTCGAGCAGCAGCGGTTGGTTTTCATCTTCCATTTGCTGCAGCCGTTGCGTCAGCCTTTCCGTATCGGCAATCTCGGCGGAGTCGATATTGCCCACCCCGAGCACCTCTCGCCGCATGCTGTCGACAATGATCACCGGGACAAAGATGGAGTTGTTGGCCACTTCGTCTAAAAACGACTGCGACAGGTCGTCAAGCACATGCCGCAATTCACTGTAAGTGCGTGACTCTTTGTAGTAGAGCGTCATGGGCATCCCCCACAGGCGATAGTGGAAAGGATCGTATTGTGAAAACTCGTTGAGTAGCGAATCGGTCAACCGCTGTCCGCTCAGCTCCGGTGGCACCGTGATCACCGAGTCTTTGTCAACAATCAGGATAGGGGTCTGACAACTGTCCACAATATAATTGACATACGCCAGGCTGAAACCGAGGTTGGCGTCAGGGTAGGCATTGTTGAACGATTGCAGCACGTCGATGTACATCTGCATCTTGCGATGTTCGTCAATGCCGATGTTGTCAAAAAAACGGTCCGTTGTCCGCACCAGCTGCGCTTTCTGGTTGATGGCGGCGGCCCAAAGTTTCACCTTCTGTGTCTCGGAAAAGCGTATCTGGTTGCCGATACGGTTGATTTGCCACAGCGCGACAAATGCCAGCACAATGGTGATGCCGAGAATAATCCATTTGGACCGGGGTATGTGGATTGTGAAATGTGACATAAACGGTGTCCCGTATAAATTAACTCACTTTTACAGTCCGGGCGGGCTGCACCTGCGTGATAAAGGTGGAGGGAAAAAACAGTGCGGCCCAGCAGGCAACCAATGTGCCTGCCGACACGAAGAGCAACACCCATCCGTCCAGCTGTACCGGCACAAATGACATCGAGTAAGACTCTCTGTCCAGCCGCACAAGATGAAATTGCCGCTGCAGCAGGCAGAGCGCTACTGCCACCGCGTCGCCCACGGCTATACCCTTTGCAATGACAGACGTTGATTTGATGAGGAAAATCCGTTTAATACTGCGGTTTGTGGCTCCGAGCACTTTGAGTACGCCGATGGCAGACGTTTTTTCGAAGACCATGATTAGGAACGATGAGATTACAGCCACCATGCACACCAGCGTCATCACGCCGATGATGAGCCAGATGTTCGAGTTCAGCAGCCGCAGCCAGGAGAACAGTGCCGGGTTTTGCTCCACGATGTCGGTCAACGCCAGATCGTAGCCCAGTTGCTCCGCCACACGTTGCTTTGTCCCGGCCAGCTCGTCAAAGTGAGACACCGCCAGCTCATATCCGCCCACCTCGTCCTCCGACCATCCGTTGATACGCTGTATTTGACGCAGGTCGCCGACGACATACAGGTCGTCGAAGTCGGAGAGGTCCGTGCAATAGATCCCGCTCACCGTGAAAGCGCGTGCACGGTAGGTGTTGCCTTGCCAGAAATAAGTGCGCATCTTGTCGCCCGCCCGCAGATGCAGCTGCCCGGCGACACGTTGCGAGACCAGCACCTCATTCGACGCCGTGCTGTCGGCAAGATTCGGAAACCGGCCTTCCATCAGGTTGTTGCAAAAAAAAGACGAGTCATATCCGCTGTCCACCCCTTTGAATATAATGCCGTGGATCTGGTCGGCGGTCTTGATCATGCCGCCCTTCTCGGCATAACATTGTACATGCGCCACCCCCGGTGTCGCTTCAATACGTTGCATTTCAACTCGTGTGCGGCTGACGGGATTCGATCCGTAGTCCTCCTGCATGTCATAGCTCTTCACCACTAAATGCGCCCCAAATCCCGTCACCTTCTGTTCAATCTCTTGCTGGAACCCGCGCAATATGGCCACCGACAAGATCATCACCACCACCCCCAACGCAATGGATGTGGTGGCGATATGCAGCAACGACCCGGACTTGCGGCCGGGGCTGTCGGACAGAATGCGTTTGGCTATGAACCGTTCAAACAAATGATTTTTTGTATAAGATAAACGGATGTTTTATTCGTTAAGTCGAATACTTACAGGCCTGAACGTGTGTCGGATAGGTGAAACGGCCAAAGAGATTGCCCCGGGCTGTCGCGACCAGTGGGCGACAGCCCGGGGCAAGAGCACTTAGAAAGCTTTGGCAATAGCCATAAAGTCTTCGGCGTTGAGAGCGGCCCCGCCGATAAGTCCCCCGTCAACATCGGGCTGTGCGAATATTTCGCGGGCATTCGACGGCTTGCAGCTGCCGCCATACAGTATGCTGATCTTGTCGGCCATTTCGGCGCCGTACTGTTTCGCCAGCAACGAACGGATGTAGGCATGAATCTCCTGTGCTTGGGCGGGAGTGGCCGTCTTGCCGGTCCCGATGGCCCACACCGGCTCGTATGCAACAACCACTTCGGTTATCTGCTCGGCGCTGAGGTGGAACAGCCCTTCGCGGATTTGTCGTTCCACCACCTCCAGTTGACGTCCGTCCTCACGTTCCTGTAGCACCTCGCCGCAGCAGACAATGGGGTGAATGTCATGGGCCAGAAGCCGGTCCACCTTGGCTGCCACTGTCGCATCTGTCTCGCCGTAATAGGCACGGCGCTCCGAGTGTCCAACGATGCAATAGGCAATTTCGAGCGATTGCAGCATTGCCGCCGACACCTCTCCTGTATAGGCTCCGGACTCTTGATCGCTGACATTCTGGGCTCCGGGCAGAAAATAGGAATCCTCCGAATATTCGGAGCACATCTCCAAATAGGGAAACGGCGGGCAGACCACCATCAAGGTGTCAGGGGCCAACTCGGTGTTTTCGAGGGTGGTCATCAAATTGTCAATCAGTTCTTCGGCCTCTTCGAAAGTTTTGTTCATCTTCCAGTTGCCGGCAACAATATGTTTTCTCATTGTGATTATAAATTATAAGGTGTTCACTGATGTAAGATGCAAATTTACGGATAATCTTTTGAAATATATTTTTTTTAGTATTTTTGTAATGCTTTTATTACATATTTCATGTAGTAAATATTTTGTAACTTTGTAAACCATCAACGCAATCCTTTTATTATTATTCACTATTAACGCAATGAACACTATGATGAAAAAAATTTATTTCCTGTTGGCCTTTGTCGCCATGACGCAGTTGGCCGATGCGCAATGGCTGGTTTTCTGGAAAGGCGACCAACGTATGGGTCTTGATGCGGGAATGAATGTTTCGTTCTATAACGCCAAATTCGTCGGTCCCCTGGCCGGGACTATTGTCGACGATGTGAAAATGGCCGTTTCCCCTTCCGTGGGTTTGCATTGGGGCATGGAAAAGGATCTCAACAAGAAAACCGCGTTCGGTTTTAACACCGACTTCCAGATCACCTCGACCCATTGGTCGGTGTCCTTCGGCGAGAACAGCAGCAATAATGTGCTCTACAAGGTGAAAAGCACAACATTGAACATGATGGAGGGTATCTACTTTGCATTTGACATCAAGAAGATGAAGCGGAAAAAGAAGTTCCAGGCTTTGGCGGGCGTGGGTGTCTATGAAGATATCCGTTTCAAAGGCAAAATATCTGAGGAAGTGAGCGGGTTGGGCTACGCCACAGTCTTGTCGGCGTCGGAACTTGCCATGTCTGCCTATGCCAGTGAAGACACGGGCATTCCATTCAGCTTTGACTTCGGTGTCGACGTTTTGGCCGGTATACAATATCGTTTCAATGAGAATTTCTTCGTGCAAGGCCGCCTTGTTTATATGTTGCCGTTGTTTGGCTCGGATTCGTCGCTGGACGACTTCACTTCCAATTCGGATGATTTTGGCAAGTCCAAACTCAATCCTTTTGTCTGGTATCGGAATGATAAAATCAATAGAATCAGTCTTGTGGCGACCATTGGTTTCCGGTGGTAGCGATAGGCGGGATGGATGACAACAGACGGAGGGCTGCGCCACGGCGCAGCCCTCCGTCTGTTTGTTTAGGCATTCTCTAAAAATTGCTTTCTGTTGTTATCAGCTATTGTTCTTACGTGGAATTTTTAGAGGTTGCCTTTACCTATAGCGGGCGTTGGGGAGCTGTTGCCAGCGTGACGGCGGTCTGTCGGCTTGTTCCGGATGCCGCTTCTCATACTGTTCCAGGAAGGGTAGGATAGAGGCGGTGGGCAGGGTCTTGTTCATGATAATCTGCCGGTCGGCGTTGAGGATAATCATCGTCGGTGCGCCGTGAACGTTGTAAGCCTCCTGGTAGTCGACGTTGACGTTGGGGCCGCCCACATTGACAAAAGGCAGGCGATGGTCTTTGACATACTTCTTCCATTTGGCCACATCGCTCTCGTAGCCTACGGCATAGACTTCAAAGGGGCGGTTGCCGGCAGCGCTCAGCGAGTCGTAAAGCGTGATAAGTGTTGCGGTCTGTTCCTTGCAGTGGTGGCAGTCGGGGTCCCAGAACCATAGGATGACATACTTCTGCGGGAACCGGTGCGACGAGATCCAGTCGGCGGAATTCTCAGACTGGTTGGTGTCGGCCATCAGCAATTCGATGCCGGGGGCGCCGATAAGCGACTTCTCCAGAAACTCGCACGTCTGGCGTTTGTTGCTAAGCTCCCCTTTCGAAGCAAAGCCGCACTTGCCGGCCATATAATAGTGGCGCACCAGATAGCACCACACCTGGTCCCATCCGATGTTCTTTGTCGAGCGATAGTAGCGGGGCATGATGAAATCCATGAAATAGCGCATCATGGCCGTGTCGCCTTCCACACGCTGCAACACGCTGTCGGCATAGCGGCAGATGGTGTCCGCGTCGGCATGATAGAGCACACCGAAAAAATAATAATTCATTTTGTTGAATAAATCCGGCGTATACATCAGACTGTGGTCTGATAGGTCGATGCCGTCCCAGTAGTGCGTGCGGTAATAGACTGCCTTGTTCCGTTCGTCGTCGGGCACGGCGGGGCCGCTGAACATGCGTTGTAGTTCGAAAAAGCGATACTTGCCGTAGCGTTCAATCATCGAGGCTTCGTAGGCCACCATCTCTTTCGACAGCGCGTCAAGGTCGGCCTGAGCCTGTTCGCGCACTGCGGCGTCTGAGGACTTCTTGTCCTTCTCCATCTGGCGGGCCCGTACACGTGCCTCATTGTTGCGGGCGATATATTCAAACATGCGCGAGTTGGCTTCCGACCCCTTCACCTTGATGCTGCCTGCGCTGAGTGTCGAGTCGCCGGCGATGGTGAACTTTTGGCTTCCGTCAATGGTGAAATCGGTCAGCGCTTTCTTGCGTGAACTGTCAAGCAGGGTATATATGCCGCGTTCCCACTGCCGCCGACCCTTAAAGACATACCGGCCGTCCTTTTCGGGTCGGGTGCTGTCAAGAACAATAAACTGGTCTCTGTAGTGCTGAGCGACATAAAGCATAGGCTGTTGCATCCTGTCGATGGCAAAGGCCATCTCATAGCTCTGTCCGCGGCCGGCCCATGCGGCGGCAAGCAAGCAGGTGAATGTGAGGATTCGTTTCATCATGTATCAGTGGTTCTGTAATTTTTTCTTTTGGATTATATCAGCATGCTGGCGCAAAATAAGAAAGCCCATCGTGCGTGCTGGCTGTCGGGCCGCAGGCTTGTCTCTCCCGTCGAACAGTTCAGCATCTGCCACGCCACGGCGCAACCCATCTCAAGCATATTCCATCGCAGCAATCCCGACACGCCTGCCGCCGCCTCGCCCACGACACTCCGATCCTCAGTGCTGTGGTGGCGGCCCAGCGCCGCTACAGTCTGCACAAAAGGTTTCGGCGCCGAGGCCGGCTTGTTCCACCAGCAGCCCGGAAACTGACACCGCAGACTTCCGCGTACAAAACGGTCGGCCATAAAACAGTCGGGCGGCAGGGTGAGCAGGCTGTTGCGGAAGCAAAAGTGACTGTTGTAGGTGCCGCCGATGTCAAAACATTCAAACTGTCGGTGCAACGGGCCTGTGCCGGCGGCATGGGTCGACGTGGCCACACCGGTTTGGGTGTAGATGTCCACACTGCCACCATTGCCCAACGTCACCTTTCTGTCGTACTGCAGAAGCACTCGCAGACAGTGCCATGACGGCACATCCGACGCGGTGCTGCCGCGCAGCTCTGCCGTGACACCTCCGGCGACGGCTTGCAGGCGTACTTCGGCGAAATGTCCTTGGACGGGCGATATCTCTTCACGGGCAGGGTAGAGCAGGCGGTCGTTGTCAAAAAGAGCCTGTTGGCGCATATAGCGTGCCTCAAGCAGCGTCTGAGCCAATCCCCACCGGGCCGACACGCCGGCCAGCAACGCCTGCTGGCGGACAAAATGCGAGGCTACAAAACGGGTATTGTTCTCGCCCTGCCAGATAGAGGATATATTGTCAAAATATGCCGCCGAATTCTGCGCCAAATCGTCGGAGAAAGCCACATAGGGGCGCCACTGGTGTGCTCCACGGTGGCTCCGTGCCACAGTGACGCCATATTTTGCGCGGCGGTCGTATGTGCCGAAGGCGCCGTAGAGCAGCACCTGCCATTGTGCCCCCGCCGTGTGGTCCGGCGACACCCAATACAGGCCTCCTCCCCATCGCCAGCGCTCATAGATGTTGTAATTGACCACGTGTTTCAGGTCGAAATAAAGCGCGGAATGGTTTGCCGTGCTGTTCAGCCGTACATACTGGGCGTAGCCGCTGCCGCAACAAGCCGTTGCCAGCAACCCCCACAGTGATATGCGCAAAACCGTTTTCATGAATCCGTCATCAATCGGAATCCACATCAAGCCAGCCGCAAAGGTACAAAATTCTGTTGACAACAGCCACCGACACCTCCTTTTTTACCGTCGTTGACGTATCGGCGCGTTCGTGTCAGGAGCTTTTCCGATTCACTTTTATTTCGTATTTTTGCAGAATTGTAAACCTAAATAAATAGTATAATCTTTATGAAATACGATTTAATCGTCATAGGCAGCGGTCCGGGAGGCTACGTAGCAGCGGTCCGGGGCGCGCAGTGTGGTTTGAAGACCGCTGTTGTCGAGCGTGAAAACCTGGGAGGAGTCTGCCTCAACTGGGGGTGTATTCCCACCAAGGCTTTGCTCAAGAGTGCCCAGGTCTACACTTACTTGCGTCATGCGGCCGACTACGGCGTCGGAGCCGACGGCGTGGCTGCCGATCTTGACGCCATGGTGCGGCGCAGCCGTGGCGTGGCTGAAACAATGAGCAAAGGCGTGGCATTCCTTATGCAGAAACACAATGTCGAGGTGCTGAAGGGCACAGGCAAGGTTCTGCCCGGTCACCGTGTGGAGGTGTCGGGCCCGGAGGGTGTTGTCTGCCACGAGGCCGACCATATCATTATCGCCACCGGCGCCCGCAGCAAGGTAATGCCCTCCATGCCGCAGGACGGCCGTCATATCATTGGCTACCGTGAGGCCATGACGTTGCCGTTCTTGCCTAAAAGCATGTTGGTGTGCGGATCGGGTGCCATCGGCAGCGAGTTTGCCTTTTTCTATCAGAGCATCGGGGTGCAGGTTACACTTGTCGAATTCATGCCGCAGATTCTGCCCAACGAAGACGAGGAGACAGCTGCAACTGTCAGCCGCAGCTTCCGTAAGATAGGTATGAAAGTAATGACTTCGTCGTCGGTGGAGAAAGTCGACATCGACGGCGACATCTGCCATGTCACCGTCAAAGACACCAAAAAGAACACCGAAGTGGTTGTCGACTGCGACGTGGTGCTCAGCGCGGTGGGCGTGGTGACCAATCTTGAAGGCATCGGGCTCGAAGAGACCGGTATCGCCACCGAGCGCGGCAAAATTGTTGTCGACGACTTTTACCAAACCTCCGTCCCCGGCTACTACGCCATCGGCGACGTGGTGCACGGGCCGGCGCTGGCGCATGTCGCCGAAGTCGAGGCTGTGTGCTGTGTCGAGCATCTGGCTGGCGGCGATGCAGAAAAAATCAACTACGACAACGTGCCGGGTTGCACCTACATATCTCCCGAGGTGGCCAGTGTAGGCCTTACAGAAAAGAAGGCCCGCGAAGCCGGCTACGATCTGCGTGTTGGCAAAACATTTTTCCGTGCCAGCGGTCGCGCCACAGCCGCCGGAAACACTGACGGGTTCGTCAAAGTGCTTATCGACAGGCAGACAGACCGTATCGTGGGGTGCCATCTCTGCGGCGAGGGTGTCACCGAGATGATAGCCGGTGTCGTTGTGGCCCGTCAGAACGGCTTGACCGCCAGACAGGTGGCCGGAAGTATCCATCCTCACCCCACCATGTCGGAGTCCATCCGCGAGGCCATCGATGCAGCCTACGAAAATTGATTTCATCGCGCTAATTATGCATATCATCCCATACAAGCCTGTCCGCATTTCCAAGCATACCCGCATCTGGGTGTCACGCTATCCTTTAAAGCAACCCTATGAGGTTCCGCAGATGCCTGACACCGGGTACGGACTTGTCGAATTTGTTCCGGTGACCTATCCCGGATGCGGCTTTTTCACCCGTACCACCAACAGTCAGACCTATATGCGCAGTGTGCAGGCTGCCAAAGAATCTTTCGCCCCGACCTATCGCAACCTGCTTTTCCCCCGACAGCCTTCATTCGAGAAATTGATTTCGCTGGGCAATCAAGCCATTTCGGCTGCGGGTGACCGCATGTACAGTGCGCTTTTTGAATCGTATGTCGACATGCTGATGCTGGCGCAGGAGGAAGATCGTCTTGAACGGATGACTGCCGTTTTGCGCCGCAGGATGAAAGGGCCGCAGAAAAACCGCCTCTCCGCCGACTTGAAAGACTGCAAGCGGACGCTCCGTTCCCTTGATGAACGCCGTCGCATGGCGGCCTTCGATATTAGCGGTTTCTACAGCCCCGATGTGATGGAGGGTTACCATCGTATGGTCGACACATTCTACACCCTTTCACGCATCCACCACATCTGGGATATGCATTATCGGCACGACGGCAGTGAGCACAGCCGTGTCTTTTTCGATTTAGGGGCGATGGACTATGTCTGCACTCCGGTTCCGTTGCCGCTGATGCGCGACGCACGGGGCAGGACTTTGTACATCCTCCCCGACCGTGTGCTGATCTTCCGCACGCCGTTCGATTTCGACACCGTCCTGCTGAGCAGCCTTGACATCCGCCATGGAACGTTGAACGACGGTGTTCAGAGCGAGCTTATGTTGCCCGGGCTGGACCTTCATTTCCGCTTCAGCAGCGTGAAACGTGTCGAACAGTTTGTCCAATCGTGGAAGCAGTTGCAGCAACTTCTTTCATAAATTATTGTCATCATTTCGCCCTTGTTACGCCGCCACAGACATACCTACCATTTCAACCCGCATACCCTCAAGTACGAGAAGGTCATTGTGAGCATCAGCGAACGTGTCAAGAAAATCTCGTTCACGATGCTTTCCGGTGTTGTTTTGGGCGTGCTGTTCACACTTCTGTGGATTTATGCCTTCGGTTCGCCTAAGGAAAAATCGCTCAAACGCGAGGTGGCACAGTACCGTCGCCAGATGGATGTCATCAACCGCCACGTCGAACGTGCCGACAAGGTGCTGGCCGACCTTGAACGGCGCGATGACGGCCTCTACCGCGTGATTTTCGGTGCCGAGCCCCTGCGCGACAGCGTCCCGTTCACCGCGCTGCTGACGACGGGCGACAATGTCGACAGGATACTGCGCTACACCACCGCCAAAATCGACACCCTCTGCAACCGTCTCTATGTGCAGTCGCTGTCGATGGACGAGGTGTACGAGATGGCGCGCAACAAGCAGGAACGCATGGCAGCCATGCCTGCCATCATGCCGATAAAAAAGACCCAGTGTCAGATTGTGTCAGGCTTCGGCTATCGCTATCATCCCATTCTGCGATATATGCGCATGCATACCGGCATAGACCTTTCGGCTCATTCGGGTGTGCCCATCTACGCCACAGGCGACGGTGTGGTCGAATTGGCCGGTCCCAATGCCGAAGGCTATGCCGGCTACGGCACCGTGTGCGTGATAGACCATGGGTTTGGCTTCAAAACCCTCTATGCCCACATGGGCCGGGTTCATGTCCGCAAAGGCCAGCATGTCCGCCGTGGCGAGCAGATTGGCGTGGTGGGCACATCCGGGCTTTCCCAGGGACCTCACCTCCATTACGAAGTCATGCAGAACAACAAGAAGGTCAACCCGGTCTACTTCTTCTTCAACGACCTCACCCCCTCGGAATACGAACAAGTCATCGAATTGGCCAACCAAGAAAACCAATGCCTGAGCTAAACGATTGCCATGAACATCATCATCGACAATAATGCTGGTTTTTGCTTTGGCGTGGTCAAGGCCATTGATGCCGCCGAGCGCGAGCTGGACTGCACCGGGAGCCTCCATTGCCTGGGTGACATTGTCCACAACAACGCCGAGGTCGACCGCTTGCGATCCAAGGGGCTTTCGGTCATCAGCCACTCCGACCTGCCGTCGCTGCGGGGCGGCAGGGTGCTCATCCGGGCTCATGGGGAGCCCCCTTCCACCTACCAGTTGGCACGACAGCACGGCATCACGCTTGTTGACGCCACCTGCCCCATTGTGCTGGCATTGCAGCAACGCATCCGTCGCGGCTATCTTGAGATGCAGCAGTGCCATGGACAGGTGGTTATTTTCGGCAAGCCGGGTCATGCCGAGGTTATCGGCCTCACAGGGCAGACGGACAATACGGCCATCGTCGTGAGCGGCCCCGACGATTTGGATTCCGTCGATTTTGAACGCCCCGTCCGGCTCTATTCCCAGACCACCAAGAGTCCAGAGTTGTATCGCAAATTGATTGACAATATGCAGGCGCGTCTTGCCGATGGCGCCGACTTCAAGGCGTTCGACACCATCTGCAGCCGTGTCACCAGCCGAGTGTCGCAGTTGCAGCAGTTTGCCCGCCAAGTCGATGTGTTGCTCTTTGTCAGCGGCGAAGGCAGCTCCAACGGACGCTACCTGTTCCAATACTGCCTCAACGTTCAACCCCGCACCCATTTCCTTTCCGACGCCGCTCAAATTGACGCGGACTGGTTCGCCCCTGGCCAGACAGTGGGTGTCACCGGAGCCACCAGCACGCCGCGATGGCTGATGGAACGGGTCGCCGACAGATTAAAGCAGTTATGTATCTGAAACGACTTAAACTTGTTAATTTCAAGAACTACGTTGACTTTGACATCGCCTTTGAAAGCAATGTCAACTGCTTGGTCGGCAACAATGGAGTGGGGAAGACCAACCTGCTCGACGCCATTTACTATCTCTCGTTCTGCAAGAGCTACTTTAACCCGTTAGACAGTCAAAACATCCACAGCGGCGAACAGCTCTTTGCCATTCACGGCACCTATCAGTCCGGCGACGCACAGATACAGGCCTCATGCCTGTTTCAAAACGGGCAGAAGAAAATGCGGTGGGACGGCAAGATGTGCCGCTCCTTCGCCGAGCACATCGGACGGGTGCCGTTGGTCATGGTCTCTCCCAACGACCAACAGATGATCATCGGTGGCAGCGACCAGCGGCGCAAATTTGTCGACGGGGTTATCTCGCAGGTCGACCGCGACTACTTAATGCATCTGCTCAGCTACCAAAAAGCGTTGTCGCAGCGCAACCGCCTTCTCAAGCAACTCTATGAGGAACGGCGCACTGACGACGCGTTGCTTGCCGTCTGGGACGACCAGTTGGTGCAACACGGGACCGCACTCTATGGCGGACGGCGTGCTTTCCTCGACGCCTTCACGCCACTCTTCGAAAAATACTATCGCTTTCTCTCACGCCAGACCGAGCAGCCCAAGCTTCGCTACGTGTCGCAGCTGGAACTCCCCGAGGACTATGCATCAATGATGCGCGACAATCTGCGTCGCGACACTGCGGCCCAGTACACCACCGTCGGTCCGCATAAAGACGATTTTGATGTCCTGGTGGGAGGATTCTCTGTGCGGCGATTCGGTTCGCAGGGACAGCAAAAGTCTGTCACGCTGTCGCTTAAATTAGCTCAGTTCGACTATATATTCCGGCACTTTGGCATCAAGCCCGTGCTGTTGCTTGACGACATCTTTGACAAACTCGACATGCAGCGCATCTCGCAATTGCTCGAGATGGTCGGCGGCGATGCTTTCGGCCAGGTCTTCCTCACCGACACCCAGCCCGGCCGCATCGAGCAGATTTTCCGGCAATACCCCCATATCGACTACACTCTGGCTCATATCGCGTCGCCGCCGTCTGACACAAAATAAACTGCGCGATAACTCCAACCGTTAATCATTGATATTTTGACATGGCCGCCACTAACGAACATCACATTTCCGACCTCCTTAGCGAGCTCTATCGACAAAACGACATGTCGTCGATAGTCGATGTTTACCAGGTTCGCTCCGCCTACAAACAGGTCGTGGGTGAGCTCATCGCGCGGCTCACCCAGTCATTGCGTTTTGAATCGGGCAACCTCTATGTCCGTTTGCATTCTGCGGCTCTGCGGCATGAAATGTCCATGAGGCAGCAGAGCCTGATGGATAAAATCAACGAACTGCTTGGCCGCAACGTGGTCCAGCGTATCGTCTTTCAATAATTGGTGTTTCTTCCGTACCTTCACAAACCACGATTTCCCCGTCAATGTCCACCCTCTGGAAAATGCTTGTCATGGTGCATCAGTGCAGCCGCAGGGCCTTTTGGCTGCGGGTGGTCTATGTTGTACTTCAGAGCCTCTTGCCATTGGCCGGCATCTACGTGCTCAAACTGTTGGTGGACAACCTCTCCGATTTTCACAACACAGCGTTATACGTTGTCTGCTATGTCGCTATATTCTTCTTCGGACGATTGCTGTCCACCCTCGCTTCAGTCAACAATGATATCTTGTCACAGCGTCTTGTCGACTACATCAGTGATCGAATACAGCGTCAGTCGTCACGGCTTGATCTGGCCTATTACGACAACCCCGCTTTCCACGACACTTTTCATCGGGCGCAGCAAGAGTCTTCATATCGTCCGTTGGAGGTGTTGAACAATTTCATGGCGCTTTTCGGTTCGATTGTCACATTGGCCGGTGTCGTTGTCTTGCTCGGCGCCGTGTCGGGCTGGGTGATATTGCTCATGGTGGCGGCGGTGTTGCCGTCATTCTTTGTGCGGTTGGCCAAGGCGCGTCGCATCTACACCTTCCGTCGCGGCAACACGCAGGTCTACCGTCGTACAGCCTATTATTCCGCACTGCTCACCCATCGCGATTTCGCCAAGGAGGTGCGCCAATACGGGCTGAGCGGCTACATCCGAGGACTCTATGTCGACATCCGTCGCGGCTTGGTGGTGCGCCTGCTTCGCATCTCGCGACGTCTGGCATGGTACGATGCACTCTGCGCCGCTGTCGAGTCGGCCGCGCTGCTGTCCGTCCTCTTGCTTTTTGTGCAACGGGCTTATGTAGGCGCCATCACCGTAGGTTCGTTTGTGATGCTCTTCGAGGCTTTCCGTCGCGGCCAGTCCTCGTTGCAGTCTTTGGTGCGCAGCGTTGCGGGTCTCTATGACAACCGGCTCTTCGCAGGCAATCTCTTCGAGTTTCTGGCGCTCGAACCCCGTCTTGTGTCACCGTCTGATCCCATGCCGTTTCCCGAGCAGGTTGACTGCGTTGAATTTCGCAACGTTTCATTTCGTTATCCCGATATGGATCGTGATGTGCTCACCCGCTTTTCACTTACGGCACGTCGCGGCACCGTCTGTCACATCGAGGGCGAGAACGGCTATGGCAAGTCCACGTTGATGAAACTGCTCATGCGATTCTACGACCCCGACGACGGTGTCGTCTGTATCAACGGCATAGACATCCGCCGTTTTGACCTGACGGAGTTACGTCGCCACATCGGTGTGCTCTTTCAAGATTTTGTCCGTTACCATTTCACGGCATCCGACAATATCGCCTTCGGCGACATCACAGCGCCCCCCAGCCGCGACCGTGTTGTCTCGGCCGCCCGACAGGCAGGTGTGGAGCATATCCTGGAATCGCTCCCCGATGGTTACGACACCATGCTGGGACGGCTCTACACCGGCGGTGAGGAACTGAGCATGGGTCAGTGGCAACGTGTGGCGCTGGCGCGACTGTACTACAGCGACGCCCCCATACTCATTCTTGATGAACCCACCGCATGGATGGATGTTACAGCGCGCGCGCATTTCGACTCCATCGTGTCGACGTTGCAGCAACAGAAACTCATTTTTCTAATTCAACACATATAGCTATGAATATTACTCTGAATCAACCTGTCGAGACAGCCGCCTCCATCGCCTTGCATCCCGTCAAAGGGGTGGACGACCCTTACCGTGTGGTGCCGTCGGGCTCCGCCGAGCGGCGCAGCTACGACGTATACTGCGATGCATCCTTGCCGCAAGGCGAACTGTGCGAGACTTTGCGTCGGGCCGCCTACGACCTTTGCCGTCAGGCGCATGCCGAGAAACACGCCGTCTTGCAGGTCGATGCTGTCGGTCTCGATGTCGTGCTGCTTTTGGCCTTTGTCGAGGGCATACAACTGGCCGATTACAGTTTCGACCGCTATAAATCAAAAGAGCCGTTTCATATCGCCCGTCTCGACATCCGGTCGCGCAAGCTGAACGCGGCGCAACTGGAAACATACCGCAATCTTTGGAACCGTATATTCTGGTGTCGCGAATGGGTCAACCTGCCTGTGGCAGACCTCAACGCCACCCGTTTTGCCGACGAACTCCAGGCTGTTGCCTCGGACATGAAAATATCTTGCGAGGTCTATGACAAAAAAGCCATTGAGAAGCTCGGCATGGGCGGCCTTTTGGGCGTCAACCGCGGCAGCGTCGACGAGCCCCGCTTGGTGGTGCTCGAATACGACGGTGCCGGCAACAACCGGACGAAGCCTGTCGTGTTGGTGGGCAAGGGAGTGATGTACGACACCGGAGGCCTTAATATCAAACCTGACGATTACATGCAGGAGATGAAGAGCGACATGGCCGGCGCCGCCACGATGGCTTCGGTGCTCTTCGCCGCCGCCGACAACAGGTTGCCGGTTCATCTTGTAGCCGTGCTGCCGCTCACTGATAATCGTCCGGGCTTCAACGCCTACGCCGCTGACGATATATTGACCATGTATGACGGCACCACCGTCGAGATCATCAACACCGACGCCGAGGGACGTCTCATCCTTGCCGACGCCATCGCCTATGCGGTTCAGCGCTTTCAGCCGTCGCTGCTCATCGACGCCGCCACCTTGACAGGTGCCGCCGTGCGGGCCATCTCCACATTCGGCATCGCTGCGGTGCAACAGTTCGCCGAGGGGCCTATGGCTACCCTTAAAACTGTGGGCGAGGCTGTCCATCAACGCATTGCCGAGTTGCCGTTCTGGAAAGAGTACGACGAATTGCTTCGCTCTGACGTTGCTGACCTTAAAAACTGCGGTCCGGCACAGGCCGGCACCATTACGGCCGGCAAATTCCTTGCCCGTTTTGCCGGACAAACCCCTTATATCCACCTCGACATCGCCGGTGTCGCCTATTTCGGCAAGCCTCAGTCTCCTTATGGTTTCGGTGCCTCAGGATATGGCATACGGCTCCTTTATGACTACCTGCAATCCACTGCCGTCAAATAACCGTCGACCGTCTCATGTATCAGTCATATCAGTAAGTCAATCAGTTTTATAAAAGCATTGTCCTCAATCATATATTTAATCATTCAAAAATCCAAATTATTCCATGACATCACGCAATACAACACGCGTCGCCATCAGCCACGGCGACATCAACGGTGTCGCCTACGAAGTCATCCTCAAGACATTCAGCGATGCCCGAATGTTTGAATTTTGCACACCCGTCCTCTATGGATCGTCCAACGTGGCTTCATACCATAAAAAACTGCTCTCTTTGCATCAGGATGTGTCGTTCAATGTGATACATTCGGCTTCCGAGGCAGCCGAACGGAAATTCAATATCGTCAACCTCACCGCCGAAGAGGTGAAAATAGAACTGGGCAAGTCCACTGAGATCGCCGGCGCACTCGCACGTGAAGCGCTCAACAAGGCTTGCGACGACTTGAAGCAGCAAGCTGTCGATGTGTTGGTCACCGCCCCTATCAACAAGAAAAACATTCAAGCATCGGATTTCGACTTTCCCGGACATACTGAATACCTGTCGCACCAGTTCGGATGCAGTTCATTGATGATGATGGTGTGCGACCGTATTCGTATCGGCATTGTCACCAACCATCTGGCGTTGCGCGATGTGCCGGGGGCTATCACCCATAATCTGCTTTTCGACAAGATGATGCTCATGAACGAATCGCTCAAACGCGACTTCGGCATCCCGATGCCGAAAATTGCCGTGTTGGCCCTTGACCCCCACGCCGGGGACAATGGTGTCATCGGCGATTTCGACATGAAAGTCGTCAAGCCCGTCATCGACGAGGTGCAGGGCAAAGGCGTTTTGGCCTACGGGCCATTCCCGTCCGACGGATTCTTCGGTAGCAGCAGCTTCAACCGCTTCGACGGAGTGTTGGCGCTCTACCACGACCAAGGCCTTATCCCGTTTAAACTGATGTCTTTCACCGAAGGCGTCAACTTTACAGCCGGGTTGCCCTATGTGCGCACTTCGCCTGCCCACGGCACGGCTTACGACATCGCCGGCCACGACAAAGCCAGCGAGCAGTCTTTCCGCAGCGCGGTCTATCTGGCTTGCAACATTCTGCGCAACCGCCGCGAATATGACGAGTTGACCAGCAATCCGCTGAATTGACCATTGTCGCGAGACGGCAACCTCCATTCCGGTCTAAACCATTTTATCACCCTGCAACAGTTTTGAAAAAGCTCCTACTTATCGACGGCATGGCTGTGGTCTACCGTGCATTCTACGCCCTCAACCGTAACCCTCGTATTAACTCCAAGGGTATCAACACGTCGGCCACATTAGGTTTCACAACCACTATGTTCGATCTCATCCGCCAGCAGCATCCCACCCACATGGGCGTGGCCTTCGATGTGTCTCAGCCCACCTTCCGCCACGAGATGTACGAGTCCTACAAGGCCAACCGTGAAGCCATGCCGGAGGCGATTCAGTACTCGTTGCCCTATATCCGTCGCATCATCGATGCTTTCCGCATACCCATTCTTACCGCTCCGGGCTATGAGGCTGACGACGTGATTGGCACCGTGGCCCATGCAGCCCGCCGCGAGGGTTTTGACCGTGTTCTCATGGTCACACCCGACAAAGACTTCGCGCAGCTTGTCACCGACGGCATCTACATCTACCACCTTGGGCGTGGAGGTCAGGGCGACAGCGTGATGGGGGTGGCCGAAGTGCAGGAAAAATTCGGTGTGGAACGATGCGCCCAGGTCGCCGACCTGTTGGGGCTCTGGGGAGACAGCTCCGACAACATCCCCGGCATCCCCGGGGTGGGAGAGAAGACTGCCAAAAAACTGATCGCCCGTTTTGGCAGCGTAGAGAATATGGTGGCCCACACTGCCGACATAAAAAATGACACACTGCGTCGCAAAGTGGAGCAACATGCCGACCAGGCACTCTTCTCCAAAAAGTTAGCCACCATCGTACTCGACGCCCCGGTCGCTTTCGACGAGCGGCAGATGGCCATCAAAGCACCTGACTATGCGGCTCTCAAAGAACTGTTCGACGAACTGGAGTTCCGCAATCTGGCCAAACGCATCTTCACCGCTTTCTCGCTCGACGGCATCGCCTCCGCCCCGAAAGCGGCAACAGCGCCCTCCAAAGCCGTCAACCAAACCCCACTCGACACTCAGCCGACACTTTTTGATGCGCCGCGTCAGGATGCAGAAACAATACGAGTCAGCTCCGTTGTCAGCAGCCTGTCCGACTTGTTGCCCGACGGAGCCGTTTCCGATGTGTCCATATATATGGAAGGTGCATCCCTGGCTGTCGCCACCGACGCCGAACACGTGTTGCTCACCACGGTCGGTGAGGTCGACATGGCTCATTTGCGTCGACTGCTCGAGGCTCCGGACACTGTCAAAGTCTGTTACGACTTGAAACACCTGCGTTACAACCTCTCGGAACTCGGCATCACCCCGGCCGGCACCCTCTTCGATGTGCAGTTGGCCCATTATCTTGCCGATGCCGAGGCACGACACGCGCTACCCTCCATTGCGCTCTCCTTGCTCGACGCCGAACCCCATACTGTGGCGGAATGTGCGGCGGCGTTATGGCTGCTCTATCCCCGTCTCAGCTCCGGCCTCTGTGATGCAGGTCTTGTAAGCCTCTACAACAATATTGAACTGCCTCTTGTCGATGTTCTCATCGCCATGGAACAGGAAGGTGTGCGTATTGACATCGATGCCCTCAACACCTTCTCGCAGCAGCTGTCGCAACAGCGCGACACCCTGCAGCAGGAAATATACCGGCTCGCCGGCAAGAGTTTCAACATCAGCTCTCCCAAGCAGCTGGGCGAAGTGCTCTACACCGGCCTGCACATCGTTGACAAGCCGCCGTTGACAGCCTCCAAACAGTATTCCACCGCTGAAGAAGTTTTGCACAAATTGCGCAACACCCATCCCATTGTCGACAAGGTGCTGGAATACCGCTCGGTGAGCAAACTCTTAGGCACCTATGTCAACACCTTCCCGCAGCTCATCAGCCCCGTGTCGGGTCGCCTGCACACCGAATACAACCAGACTGTCACCGCAACGGGCCGCCTCAGCAGTTCCAACCCCAACCTGCAAAACATCCCCATCCGTACCGAACAGGGACGCGAAATCCGCCGCGCCTTTGTGGCCCGCGACGCCGACCACCTCGTGCTCGCTGCCGACTATTCGCAAATCGAGCTGCGCATCATCGCCGCCCTCTCCGCCGACCCGGGTCTGGTCGACGCTTTCAACCACCACCTCGACATTCACGCCGCCACAGCGGCACGCATCTACCACCTGCCCGTCGAAGAGGTGACCGCCACCCAGCGGCGTAACGCCAAATCGGTCAACTTCGGCATCGTCTACGGCATCTCAGCCTTCGGTCTGTCCGAGCAGCTCGATATCCCGCGCAAAGAGGCGGCGGCCCTCATCGACGAATACTTCGCCCACTACCCGGCCGTCCGCAACTACATCGATGCCAACATCGCCTTCGCCCGCGAGCATGGCTACGCCCAGACCCTGCTGGGACGCCGTCGCTACCTGCCCGACATCAATTCGCGCAACGCCAGTGCCCGCGCCTTCGCCGAGCGCAACGCCGTCAACATGCCCGTGCAGGGCACTTCGGCAGACATGATCAAGTGCGCCATGATCGCCATCCAGCGCCAAATCGTCGGCCGCGGGCTGCGCAGCCGCATGACCCTGCAGGTCCACGACGAATTGGTCTTCGACCTCTACAAACCCGAAGAGGCTCTCATGCGCCAGATCGTCGAAACAGAGATGGTGCAGGCGCTCACCCTGCCCAACCTCGCCGTCGAAGTCTCCCTCAACGTAGGCCGTAACTGGCTCGAAGCCCACTAATCGCGCATTGCAAACTTGATTTATGCCCCGCTATAGGTTCTGACTCATTGTATACTATGCCGACACCTGAAGAAAAAGCAAGAATAAAAATAGACAAGATGCTGGAGACTGCTGGCTGGCGTGTCGTTGATCGTAGTGATTTCGTGTCAAACGAGGCGTTGGCTGTCCGTGAAAGTATTATGATAGGCAATAAGGAAGCCGATTATATGCTCTTTCTTATGGGCAAGGCTGTTGGGGTACTTGAAGCGAAACGAGAAGAAATAGATGTCAATCAACCCAAGGTCGCTGAACAGGCAGAAAACTATACCCGCCTTCTCCCGTCATGGTGCCAGTCCTATCAAACACCTCTTCCCTTTGTATGGCTCTCCAACGGGAAGGATGCGTATTTTCGGGACATACGGAATGAAGAATCCGAGTATGATAAGGTTGACAAAATACTTTCGCCAAAAGAAGTTGTCAAACTCCTCGGCATAACCGAGCCTTATGCAGGTTTGCCCATGCTCCAACAGAGAGGATTGCGCGAATGCCAGTATGAGGGATTATCAGTAATTGGAAATATACATTATCTTGTTGCCTAACAATTAAAAAGAATTGATATGGTAACAAAATTTGAATCATTCCTGAAAAGACAGGAACTCTCAACAAGCAGCATAAAATCCTACACATGGACGGTGAAGTATTTTGAGAAAAACTACGATGAGTTCAACAAGAAAAATTTGTTGGCGTACAAAGGTTATCTTGTGGAACACTTCAAGCCACAGACGGTAAACCTACGACTACAGGGCATCAACAAATACCTCGAATTTACAAAACATGATAAACTCAAACTGCGTTTCGTGAAGGTTCAACAGAAGAATTTTCTCGAAAATGTAATAAGTGATGCAGACTATCATTTCTTGAAATCCTCTTTGCTTCGTGATGGTCACAAGGACTGGTATTTCGTGGTATGGTTTATGACTGCTACAGGTGCCCGTGTGAGTGAACTTCTCCAGTTCAAAGCCGAGCATGTGAAACTCGGACATCTTGACCTCTATACCAAAGGAGGAAAGGTGAGAAGAATCTATATACCTGAAACCTTACAAACCGAGGCTCTACAGTGGTTGCAGGAGCGTAATATCACTTCGGGATACCTGTTCCTTAACCGTTTCGGGCAGCGGATTACCGCCAGAGGAATAGCCCTACAACTCAAATATTATGCCGACAAATACGGACTGACAAAGGATGTTGTATATCCTCACTCGTTCCGACACAGGTATGCCAAGAATTTCCTCGACCATTTCAACGATATTTCTTTGCTGGCCGACCTGATGGGACATGAAAGCATAGAAACCACCCGTATCTATCTCCGCCGGACAGCAAGTGAACAGCGACAGATAGTTGATAAGGTAATACTAAGTACATATTGGTAAAACCCATATGCGTTTGCGAACCAATAAAATGGGGGAAGTCCAATTAGTGAATGTTTGTTAAATGCTGTGGATAGAATAAATAAAGCCCGAAACGGTACGTCCGTTTCGGGCTTCTGCTATATTAAAGCCGAGAGTTCATTATTTTATGGCTTTTGCGAATAACTCAAAGTCATCATTATACAGTATCATATCGCGCCCCACCTCATCAATCAGATTTGGAAACATAATAGTTAAATCTCTTTCATTAATAGCATCGGTCCAAACTCTCTTCAGTACGTCTTCGTGGGTATTCCTGTCGTGGACATAGAGTTTTGCCACTTTCACACTCCATAGCGAAGCGTCGTCTGGAACATCGGGATGGCCGTAACTAGCAGCTATTTCAATAATCACATTTGTATAGAACCCAAATGAGAATTCCAAAGGATCCCCCCAAAAACCAACCTCCTTGACAACCTGCTTGAACAGTTCGATATCTTTAAAACCAATGTGTCTGATGACAACTCTTTCCTCAATCAAATCGCACACTTCTCCGTCAAGGCGTTTCTTATAGTAGTTGGCCAGTCCTGCCGGCACCTCTATTTTGGATAAATTGTCGCATTCAGAAAATATTCCTTCACCTATCTCGTCCACTGCCTCCCAGAAGTCGACTACAGACAGCGAGGTGCACCCTTCAAAGGCTGCATCGTCTATGAGGTCCACCGGACCTTGGATTGTGATATGGGTAACTCCGGTGCAACCTGTGAAAGCATTGCCGATCACCTTAACTGAAGGGGGGATTTCAATGTCGGTAAGGCCAGTGCAGCCTGCGAAAACCCAAGATCTAAGCTCCTTAATAGAACGAAGGTTAATACGAGTAAGGCTAGTGCAATCCGCGAAAGCCCGATCGTCAATTGTCTCGATTGAATATGGCATATCGAAATAGTCGAGGCTGTGGCAACCAGCAAAAGCGGAAAAGCCTATTTTCTTAACCGAGTTGGGAATCTTGATGCTGGCGAGATTGGTGCAACCAGAGAAGGCGAAATCTCCAATCTCAGTTACCGAATCGGGGATGACAATACGAGTTAGGTCAGTGCAGTCTGCGAAAGTCTCTGCTGAAATCACTTTCGTTCCTTCGGGAATGATACCTTCCCCATTCTTAATTACTTCTTTACTCATAATTATTATGTGATTCACCTATACACTACGAGGTTCTAATTATTAATTTTGTTTTACTACTTTTTCTTCTCTCGAACTAATATAGTAACCTTGGGGTCAAAAATTCAAAAACCATGCAACTTTTTTTCAAATTGCATGGCTTTTGAATGGGTAAATTAAATGATAATCTGATTGTTATTCTTTTTTTTCTTTTATCTGAATAAGTTTAACCCTATCTTTTATTACAGGGTTTTCCATTATAAAATCTTTAATTCTATTCATATCGTTTTCAGAATACCAACTGATTTCCCAGTTACAATCACTTGTGTTTCTGACAATCCATTCGATATAAGGAATATCAATCTTTGAAAAGGAGAGTCCAAGAATATGAATATTTTTCACCCCCTCAATTTTTAGATTCAAATCTCGGGGTATATTCATATATGGATTCTTCTCGTATCTATTGAGAACTTCGGATACTTTTTCATATTCGTAGCTTGTTCCTGCTGACCCAAATTGATGCTTGTTATGCCCAAATATCAGCCGATCTCTCTTTATGGCTCTACCATGAATATGGAAAACACGTTCTTCTGGAATATGGTAAAAGCACTCTAGGGTGTCCGTATAGTTAAAATTAACAAAGAATGAACTTCTCGTTTCTATATTAGTATACTTTATACTAATTGGACGATTCATAACGAAAAACACCCACTTCTCAAAACAATATTGAAGAATGTCGAACAATCCATTTAATCTACTTGAACATGGATCGCTGAACAAAACATTATGTGGCAAATCGTATTTCTTCTCAAATTCCCGTTTGCTACGAATAACCTCATATAGTTCATGTGTATTAGCATATTTAGGAGTATAATCTGAAATGTATTTGTTAATATCCAATTTGCCGAGTTGGTTTTCAAAATCAAACCACCAATCTCCATCAAAGCCATAAACAGACGTTAGTGCCTCATATACAAAAATGTAATTATTCTCAAGCCACCACCTAAAATCGATGTAACGAGTCTTTAAACCTGTAAATATATCGAAACCATTACCAATAATATATAAATGAGTATACTCCCTCGTCATTTCTTCTTTAATTTTCCATCGATAGCAAGTACTTCAAACAAATGAAATAAAATAATCGCAGAGAGAAGCACAACATAGATCAACAGATTTACTGCTTCGTAGCTGATTCCAATATGGTCAGACAAACCATAAAGTTTCCACATGCAGTCGTTGAATTGTTCATGAATGGATAGTCTAGAATAATGAGCAAATATCCCCCACGTAATCAATATATACAGCACGGAGATGATGCTGTTAACTACAATAAAGGCTGATTTCTTCTTCCTTATGGCTTTATATGTGGTAAACAGGGCACAGGCGACACACAGAAGCGGACAGAAATAGATGCAGATATACACACTCGTTTCTTCATAGTTAAGACCGAAGGGCAATCCTATCACATACAATACTCCACATAGAAATGCAAAAATGAATTTTATTATCATGGTCGGAATATTAGATAGGTCTATTCAACAGTCAATATATCTATTATGCAAAAACATCAATCCTCCGACGCCATTCGGATAAAAATAGGCACTTGGTAGATGACCACGATAACAAGAGCAATAGCTACCATCGGAATCCATTGGGTGGAGAACAGTTCACCTAGAGTCTTTAACTGCATTCCAAAATCAGCACCTTCTACTGCCACCTTTGAGGCATAGACTTTCAGCAACAGCGGTATTGTAACCAATACGGCCACCAACGTGGCAGCGATAATCTGCCACAGGTTGCTCTTTATTTCCTCTTTCGTTATTTCTATCCTTCCATCGCTTTTCAAACTGATGTGGGAGAATCGGCTTTCACAAAAGACAATAATGGCCCACACAGTACCAAATATGATTGATGCAGCAATGGAATGATACACTATATCCATTACAATATATCCCGACAACCAAGCAAGGATGGTTGCTATCACGACTGCAATCGTTGATACCACTTTCTGTGTTTGTTTTCTTGACATCACGACCTCCTTTTTAGATAGTTCTTGATATAGCCTTTCAATATCATCGCGGCAGTCACCACGACGACAATCAAAACAATGGCTATGATTCCTTTTATATCCATCACAAGTCTATTAAAGGGCACCGTATTTTACAATACGGTACCCTAATAAACGTTATTCCTGTTTCTTTTTGAACGGACGGGTAATTTCTCCAATCCACACCACCAACGAGGTAAGAACGAGAATTATGACCCAATTCATGAAACCAAGTCCGCCTTTTGCCACATTGAACATTTCCTGCAAGCCAGGAACCTCAATCAGCGCAATCTGGACGAAGAAGATAACAGAGGTAATGATGATGAACCAACGGGTCTTGTCCCAAGAGATACCCTTGAATGCCGAACTGGTGGTAAAATGAGCTTTCGCATTGAACATATACCAGAAGTGGAGCATTACAAAGACCGTGAAGAATAGACCCAACTCGTGGGGAGAAACTTCATTGTATGCTCCCAATGTACCACCGAAGAGTGTCTTTATAGCACCAACCAAACCACTTCCTGCAGGCGGCATTTCTATGACGGCATGCTGGAAATAGAGCAGCATGGCCAGGCAGATGAAGGCAAAGGTAAGTCCCACACCCAGTATCGGCTTGCTGATACCTTTCAGAATGTGTTCGTCTATCGAACGCGGCTTCTCTTTCATCACCGCATGGGTAGGCGGCAGCGAGGCGAGAGCCAATGCGGCAAAGGTGTCCATAATTAGGTTGACCCACAGCATCTGTGTGACAGTAAGGGGCGACTCTGTTCCGATGAATGCTCCCACCAGCACAATGAAGCAGGCGGTGACGTTGACAGTCATCTGGAAAAGGATGAACCGCTTGATGTTCTTGTAGAGCGAACGTCCCCACATCACAGCATTTGCTATGGTGCTGAACGAGTTGTCCAAGATGGTCATATCCGATGCCTCTTTGGCAACAGCGGTACCGTCGCCCATCGAAAGACCCACATGGGCGGCATTCAATGCAGGTGCATCGTTCGTACCGTCACCGGTAACGGCCACCACCTCGTCCATCGCTTTGAGGGTGCGAACCACACGTTCCTTGTCGTTTGGACGGGCACGCGAGATAATCTTCACCTCGGCCAGGCGGCTCTTCAGCTCTTCGTCACTCATTGCGGCCACCTCGGCTCCGGTAAGGATGTTCTTGTCGGTGTCCTTGTCGCTCCATAACCCTACCTGTCGGCCTATCTCCTTTGCGGTACCTACCGTATCACCCGTAACAATCTTCACCTTGATACCAGCGGAGATACACTCCTTGATGGCTGCGGGTACCTCTTTGCGAATCGGGTCGCTGATGGCTACAACACCCAGCATCTTCATCTTGGAGGTGTCAATTGGTTTACCGTCGGCAATTACATTGTCGTCTCCAATCTCTGCGCAAGCCAATCCGAGGGTACGCAACGCTTTGCTTTGATAGGCAACCAGACGTTCATTGTAATCCTTGTTGTCTTTGTCGCCACACATAGCAAGCAGAATGTCGGGAGCGCCGGTAACATACATCGTACGTTTGCCTGTAACAGCAGAACGCACAATGGTGGCCATATATTTGATTTCCGTAGAGAATGGTATTCTATCCAGACGTTCCACCATCTCGCGCTGATCAAGATAGTTCTTGCCCTGTTCGTGCAACCACAGCAGCAATGCTCCTTCGGTGGGACTTCCGATAGCCTTTATCTTATTGGGGTCAGAATAGTCGAGGTTGGCGGTGGTATTCACGCTGATGCTTTCCTCCACCAGCTTCATGTCAGTATCTTCGGGGAAGAAAGTCTCTGCTATTTGCATCTGGTTTTGCGTCAGCGTACCGGTCTTATCGGTGCAGATGACCGAAGTGGCACCCATAGTCTCGCAGGCGTGCATCGTACGGGGGAGCGTATTCTGCTCCATCAGGCGGCGCATACTGAAAGCCAAACTCAGAGTAACGGCCATCGGCAATCCTTCGGGAACCGCCACCACAATCAGCGTAACGGCAATCATGATGGTATCAAGTACGTATTTGATGAATCCAACCGTTCCTTCTGTGGTTGCGAAATCAGCGTTTCCTTGTATGAAGTAGATGGCGATACGACCAATGATAATCAATCCGGCAATGATGTAACTTGCTTTGGTGATAAGGTCGGCCAATCCATCCAGCTTCTGACTAAGCGGAGTGGGGTCGCCTTCTCGTACTTGTGCGGCTTCAAACACTTTTCCACAAGCCGTTTTATCACCTACGGCAAATACTTCTGCCACACAGTTTCCCACTAGGATAGTGGTACCCTTCATGATATGGTTAGAAGGATAGGTAGCTTCTTTATCGAAGTCGGCCTCATTGGTGGTTTTATGGCAAGAGGGTTCACCTGTCAGCGATGATTCGTTCAGTTTCAGGTGCTCAGCTTCGAGTAGCTTACAATCGGCTGGAACTTCCTCACCCGTATTGAGCAGCACAATGTCGCCAACCACGATATCCTTACGTTCCACCTGACACACATTGTTGTTGCGGATCACCTTTACAAGCGTCTCGTCGTTTACCTCGTTGAGAGCCTTGAAGGTTTTCTCATTTCTGGCTTCGAGAACGTGAGCGACACCGGTAGCCAGCAGCACAGCAAAAGCAATGCCGACAGGCTCAAAATAGGGCGTAAATCCAGCTTCACCGCCAAACACACCCTGATAGAACGAGATGGCTCCACTTAGCACCAGTGCGGCGAGCAGAATGGTGATAAGGGGGTCCATGTCGAACTTCCGTTCCTCATCGTCCCAGTCGCCACCAAGATAAGCAACCAGATAGGTGAGGAAGAACAGGACCACAAGAATAACAGGACCAATCCAGACATTCGTGGGCATTTCCACACCTGTGACGTTCAAGATGATTATTGCCGCTATCGAAGCCACAAAAAGCCCAAGGATGAGCTTTATCAGCCAATAGTGCATGCAGTCCTTGATTTTGTCCCAAGTGGACTCTTCTTCGGGCGGTGTCAAAATATTGACACCATGTTTCTGACGGCTTGCCAATACTTCGGCATCCGTCAAACCTGTGTAATGATGCTGTTTCTGTTCCATATTATTTCTATTTGAATAAACTCATAATTAACCTTCCAAGCTTTCGTTCCATTCCGGCATGAGATGTTGGGATTCCCGTCTGTCGGGCAATTTTCTGCTTGGTTTGTGTTATCCCCAGAGCTCTCTTCCATGAAAAGCTCAACCCTGGTATTCCTGTATTACTTTTTCTACTCATTGGTATATGGGGTTAGTTTCTTAATTTCGATTGATAATTAACACCTTTTTTCAGGTAGGTCATTAGAAGTACAACTCCAATAAAGGATATGAGCACTCCTATTATGCCGCCTCCAAGCGTGTCGTATAATCCATGCAACAGCGCAGGAATAGCTATTGCGAGGAAGTATAGCGACCGTCTGTATTTGGGATAAAGCATTGCAAAAGTGGAAAAATAGGCAGCGATACCACACCAGATGGCATGTAAGAATGGAAGGCTGGTCAATCGCGCTATGTTGAGGAAGAAAGACGAGGTATAATTCAATTCTGCATTCACCGTCATCTGGTATTGTACTCCCTCGAATACACCAAAGGCAATACCGGAAATGAGACCATAGAAGACTAATGTCTGCGGAATAATAGGTTCCTTCGATCTTGCAGAAACAATCCAAAGTGGAAGTGCTTTCACCACCTCTTCTGTAACTCCGACAGCAAACACAAAGAATATCAAACGAATCAAGAAGTTGCTGTTTTCTCCGAGGAAATAGAATGGATTGAGGTAGTTAAGTCCCAAGCCAAAGATTAGAAAAACGACAGCTTGAGAGATAAAGAATATAGCAACGGTTGTCTTAAGCTTAACCTGTTGGGTTCGGAAGAAGTAGTAGAAGAACAATCCCCAGATGATGGAGAAGTAGAGAGAAACTGTGTAAAAAACAATAAATGGGACAGAATTAGCGAACCATCCGATTAACCCCAATAGCATTAAGGGAACCAATCCTATTAGCGCCAATATCAATAGGCGCTTGTTGCTCGACCAAGTCTTTCGTTGCAAAACATCCTTCGGGAAGATAAGTTCTCTGCCAATATCCTTGATTTGTGCAAATAGACCTCCCTTGTGGGGTATTTTCACCTTCACATGATTCAGTTTCAAAAAATACTTGACCGTTTGTATGTTGCTTCTATTGTTCTCGTCACAAGCCGAATCGTGAGCCAACAACTGCCCCGCTTCAACATATTGTCGAAGTGCATCTACGGAGTACGGCCCGTATTGTTGATTATTTCGTATGACGTAGTACATTTGTCCCTTATATATACATGGTCATGAAAACATCTTTTTTATCAAATGAAGAACCTTCGGAAGAGAATCATTCCCTTGTGAGATTGTATCACGAACTATAGATTCGCCCTCATTATCTATATTTTGTTCGAAATCGTAACACTCATTATCGTTATATTCGATGGGTAGATTAGACAAATGACAGAAGTCTATACCAGACGCAAGTTCGAGAGAACCTCCAAATAAATTAGATCCCCCAAATCCGTCTTTGATTGTAAAATACTGACATCTTTCACATTGTTCTAAAATCGGCATCACTTTTAGTCTTTTGGATTATCACCATATTGATTTGTTCCAGATTCGCCTTCTTTGAATATCATCCACAGCACATAGAAGGGAATAAGTTGCCACCAGCCACTATGTCCCATATCGTGGCATCTTTTTGCTCCTTGTGCCAGTACAATCCACAGAACAGGGATGCATAACAGCAACCATAATGAGGCAAAACCAGCACTCAAATCATTCTCCGATATGAGTTTCATGGGTAGACAATAGAAATAATAGGCTAAATATGTCAATCCATATTCTAACCTTCGAATCCTCCCGTCAAATGAGAAAATATGTCGAAACATTCCTTTGGATTGAGGATTGGATGACGGGGGGATTGGATTTGTTGGCTGTGGTTGCGGCGATGGGGTGATTGGTGAGGGCGCGATATTGATTGACCCTGCTTTCGTGAGGTTAATACCCTTTTTGCGATAGTTCTCACATGACGAACCATTGATAATCGGTCGTTGCCCATTGATGGAGCAACAACCACTACCTGCATTGAAGGACACACAAGCCTCACATTGATCTTTGACAGCCATCTTTTAGTTGTTTACAAGTTGCACAATAATCAATCGGCCACCATCTTCTGTAGAAAGGAGTATTTTCTTCCCTTCAGTCAGCTCTACAAATTGACCGATTTCTATTTTTTTGTCGATATCCTTGTCGTAGAGGCTGGTCAATCGTCGGTTGATGAGAATCCATTTGCCATTGTGAAAATGGAAGTCGCCAACGGGTTTCTTGTCTTCTGGCTTGGTTTTTTCATTGGGAACAATGAATCGATTCACATGCCACATATAAAGTGTCTGCTTATCGTAAACCATCAGTCGATAGTTTTCTGGCAGGAACTTACCCTTGCCCGGCGAGTAATAGAGATTCAGAACTGGTAACTGACCATGATACTCTGTTCCACAGAAGGGGCAACGTGGTTTTGTACTATTGTCGAATACAAACCAATGTGCTTCACATTTAGGATTCTGACAGGGTTGCATTAGGTCGGTTGTCTTTACTAATGCAGTTTCCCATTCATCAGCCGTTGGTCTTTTTGAAGGGTCGTGCAATCCATCAATAAACGCTCTATCGAACAATGTCTTTAAGTAAGGACCACAGATGGTATATGGCAGTTTAGTAACATCACCTTGAGGCAGTTCGCTTGGGCGTAACTGGTTTACCTTTGGGCGATTGCTTTTATCTGTCGGATGCTCGATAAACAACGCTTTACTGCCCATTGTCAGTTCTTCATCCTTTGCTGGGTCGAGATCATTAACCTTTCCTCCACGCAACGGATGCCGATAGAGCAGATACATATATATCAACACAGCTAAAGCGTGACGGTCGGTTTGGATACTCGGCAACTTTCTGTTTGGGTCAGTTAGTGGCAGGTTCTTTGTTTGTAATACCTCAGGCGCAATAAAGTCGGGAGTTCCAACAACGTCAGGTGGATATTTACCAGGTACCACAAGGCCGTCACAATCAATAACAGCTGCTTTACCCTGCACGGGGTCAACCAACACATTCTTATAGGACAGGTCGCTATGTGCTAATCCTGCGGCATGAAGTCTTTTTACGGCACGTGCAATCTGAATGCACATGTGGAAATGCATCAGCCAATTACCCTTTTGGTCGGCAGGAAGGAACTTGTTTCGTAGATGAGCCGATGCAAACCATTTGCCTTCTTTCTCTTTCCCTTTGAAAGGTCCTGAACTAAAAAAGAAATGGGATTGGTAAGTAGGGCATACAATACCCAACTTTCCATTCCACTCCACCAATTTCTCTGGCCAGCAAAAAAGGTTTTTCCAATAGTCGCCACCAACTTGATTGAAGATACGCTCGCGATATACACCAGTAATATTTTGCAGACGGTCTTTAGAATTGGCATCTTGTGGATTTCGGAAAAACCCGACAACATAAGTTCCATCGGGGCTAAAATAAACATCCTTCATCGCTCCAGAGCCGCGAACCTCGTCAATGAATTCAACGGTGGAGCCATCCAGTGCTTTAATTCGTACGGTTTGTGCCATAATCAGTAGAGTATTGCTATTGTACGGTCATCGTGGTTGCCCTGTGACCAGAAATCGAGCCATTGCATAAGCTGGTATTGTGACTCGGTATTGTCGTCAGTCAATTTTACCTCTTTGGTGATATTCTCCCACAATGCATCCCACTTCTCAATCTTGTTCAGATTGGCATCGGTTTCAAACATGGGGTCGCTCACGCCGTCAGTCATCAACATTAATGCAGTGAAGTCCTGCTCGATGGAGAACTTTAATCTACCGTAGAAGGACGTTGCATCACGGAATATCTCAGGCATCGTCAGGAAGCGCGTCTGACCTGCGAATTCTCCTTCATCAGGTGTTCCGAGCAGTTTGAAGTATTTACGTTCTTTGTCGTAGATACACATAGCACCATCGCCTACCCAAAACGAAGCAACAAACCAGCCAAAGTCAAACTTCTTGCATACCGCCAGAAGGAGCGTGGTGGCATAATTCTTTATAGGGACGCCTTTCGAGACTGCTTCAGCCTCTATTGCTTTGTATGACTTGAATGCTGCATTACCAATCAGTTGGTGAATTGAGTCGCCGAGAAGTTTACGGTATTCATCATTGGCTTCCCCATTATAGGTAGTGATATATTCCTCAAAGTCATGAAGACTCTTCTCGTCTGAAAAATACGACTTGCAGTGTTCAACGGAAGTGTCACATGCTAACCAAGAGCCCTTTCTGGAATATTTGGCACTCCCCGCTCCGTCAGCGACAGCCATTACATACCAACCACAATCTTCAAGATATTCTACACGGAAATGGTCGTCTCTGGGATTCCCTTCATGAGCATGAGACCTCCCGCGTTGACTTGCTGCGACAATATCTTTTTGAGGAATCCCATCTCGTGCTTCAACCTTAACGTAAGTGTGGTCACGGTCGGGTTGATAGTATTCGATATCTTCGGGAGTGGGAACGTCTTTCCACAAAGTACGAGGATCAGGATTGATAACAATGGGGAACCCACGTTGAAGGAGGTCTTTTTCGTCGATGCAACCCTTGTATTTGTAGCGGAGTACAATCTCAAACGAGCCAGCCGTAGTTGGAACACCCGAGATTGTACAGACATTATGCTCCTCCGGATTACCTTGGAGCCCAATATCATCTAAGCCATCAAGCCAATAATCTTCTATAACATCTTCTGGCAATCGGATGGTGGCTGAGTATTCTTTGCCAACGGTTCCATTGGGTATTACTATGGGTAATTCCTTAATCTGGTTTTCTATTATCACTCGTTTATCCATACAATCTTTATCGTATTCGTTCCAAAGTTTCTTCACAATCCATTGGGTAAAATCTTCAAATCTTGCATCAGAGCATTCTATCATCAGATTGCTCAATCTATCTTTTAGATCCATATTTACCCCCTTGTTCTATTTAGATCCATACCGCTTCCGCTCACTTGTGAGAGTTCTCCTTCGAGGCCACACCAAGGGCATTTGCTGTGTGCATCTTCTCCAACACAGAAGATATTACCACATTCGCAAATTACCATTCCAAATTGATTTCCACAGCAGGGGCAGGTTGGCTGACCGATAAGCTCTTGGGTGTTGATTTTCTGCTGACGGCCACCAGTTTCAGACAGTTCCTTATACTCAACCCCATTGATAGGATATGCTCCAACCAATTTGTAAGAGGAAACAAACTGAGGCAAGTCGAATAGTGCGGACATCATTTCCGACTTCTGAATCCTCTTTGCAAACTTGATGAGATAGGGCTTGTCTGTCGTCTGGCACCTTCCAAGCAGTACAACAAAGTTCTCGTCCACAACACACGGTTTCTCAGAATCCACTTTTTCGAGATTGATGCCGTTTATAGGAGCCAGTTTCACATCATCATCACCGGCGTCGGTAACGGATACGCTGGATGTCTTGATTGATGCTGTCACCCACTTGAAGAATTCTTTGAATGACTGTGCGTTGGTTTCAGTAAGACGGAGTACATTATCAGAAATACGCCCCATTAACTGAGTGTTCACATTGTCACCAATAGACACCACAATCAAGTTGCAATGACGACGATACTTGTTGTTCCAGCGGTCAAATGCTTGGTCGACACTATCTGTTGGGTTGCCATCGGTAAAGAGGAATATGATGGGTTTCCAGTCACCTTTGACTTCTATAGTGGTTTTCTGCAGCGAATGGTCCATTTCATCCATTAGGAAATTTAATGCGGTACCGAGCGATGTACCTCCACCTATTGGGAACTTGGGAGGATAGAACTTGTATAGTTCTTCCAAGGGCGAAAGCATTTTGGCTTTACCCGCAAAAGCTATTACAGACACCCAAGCGGTCTCCAAAGCATACGGATCTGTCCGCAATTCGTTGATGATGGTAGCCATTCCATCCTGGACCTGCTCTATTGAAGTGCCGACCATTGATTCGGACACATCCACTAAAAAGTATATCGATAATCTGCGCATATTAGTTTTTTTTGTAACAATTAATTCAACTTCTGCTATGTATAAGATGTTGTTTTATCATTTTTGCCATAACCCGGTCAACATCAGCAAAGGTTTGTATCAGGTTGTCGCTGGCATCTTTGTTTGGATTATACTCACCAAACGTTATTGTATCAGTGATTTTTCTTAACAATTCCTCAGTCTCTTCCGTTCGTTTCTCAAAGGAAAAAGGTAGTTGTAAAAAGGCAATCGAATTATCAAGTATCTTTGGTTTGTATGCGTGTAAGTATTCAACAAAATTCCCCAATAAAAAACCACCAAATCCGCCGATGGTCGATACAAATACATAATTGTAGTTTGATTTGAATAATGAATCAATAAGAAATTCCTTCCCTTGCTCATAATAATAGAATACCTGGTCGGCAGTCTCAAATTCAGGAGTTGGACAAGACATAGGACTTATCGAAAGATATGTAATATCATCATGGTAGATCTTTTTTTGTACATTATGGTTGTATGCAGTACTATACTCATAAGCCAAACCAAGTACAATCTTGTCTGCGTTCACATCACTTATAGTATTAATGATGTTAAGCGTGCTGTCATCGAAACCAATTATCTTTGTTGGTTGTAGCATATGTTCTTCAAAGTATCGTCTAATATCTGAAAAAAGTTGTTGAATCCGAACATCCTTGTCGTATTGTTCGAAATCCCCTCTACTTAAGTCTATCTCTACCATGGCTTCTTCTTTTTATACAATAACATTTACCTCTTCCGGGGGCGGAGGAAGCTCCAGTTCATCGGTTGCGCCAATACTCTTGTTGCCGATCTCAATTGAGGCAGATACCCACTGGAAGAATTTTTTGAATGATGCACTATCGAGAGTATCCAGGGCAAAGACTTGATCAGTCAGCTGCTTCAATGGCTCAGTTTTTGCGTGCATACCAGCAGCACACGCCACAATACTGGCAAAGTGTCTTTTTTTGATTTCTGGTATTACATTATTGTACGCTTGTTTGTCCGATGGTTTTCCATCAGTCAACAAAAACAGCAGAGGCATCCAGTCACCTTTACGTTCAGGTGTACTAAGTCTCACCTCAGCATCAACTTGCTTACACAAGAGTTCCAATGCAGCACCAGTAAAAGTGGGTCCTGATTCAGGAACAACGATTTCCGGCAGCTGAAAGTCCTCCAGTGGAGTAAGTGGAGCAAGAACCTTGACTTCTCGATCAAAGGTAATAATACTTATGTTGACAGTATCAAGAGCATAAGGCTCCTGTCGTAGGCTAGAAAGCATTGCTTCTAAACCTACTTTGACTGACTCAATCGGTTCTCCTCGCATAGATCCCGATGTGTCAATCAGCATATATACGGGTAATCTTCTTCCCATGTTTCTTAGCAAGGAATAGATGTCTGGCACATGTTATTATGTGCCAGACATCCAACTATTTATTATTTCAATAAACCTTCAAGTTTTGTCGGGAAAGATTTGGCTTCTTTTTTCAAGTTTTCCAGTAATTCTTTCTCAACACCATCCACCTGTCCGTCACCAATCACTTTTGCATAAAGCCATTCGGCTTCATCGTCATCAATCTCGCCAGGCGACACTTCGTCTTCTAACAAGAAGGAAGTGATTGCTTTTACAAAGAATTTGTTCCAGGACGGATGATTATCGTGTCCGGAAACAGCATCGTTGAGTTCAAAAAGGAAGTTGGCCTCATCTTTATCAATCACACCATCGGCATACAGAACTTCTTGCAGTTCCTTTACTTCTTGGGCATCAATAATACCATCTTCCAACAATTCTTTCTTTAATTGTTCTAAAGTTTTCATATTGAAAATGATTTTAAGTTTAGACAACAATGTTTACTTCAGGAGGCGGGGGTGGGAGCTCACTGAGGCCAGTCACTTCAACACCAGCATCCTCGACCTTCTGGCTACCCGTGCTGACGGAAGCAGAAACCCATTTGAAGAACGACTTGATCGTTGCGCTGTCGGCTGTATCAAGCTGAACCACGCACTCTGTGATCTTCTTCAAGGTATCGGTATTTGCTCCCTGTCCGGCTGCACAAGCAACGACCATGCCGAATTTGCGTTTTTTGAATTCGACAAGGCCCTTGTTCAGATCGTCAGTAGGTTCACCGTCGGTCATAATGAACACCAGCGGTTTCCAGTCGCCTTTCACTTCGGCGGTTGTTTTCACAACCTCGGTATCAACTTTGTTAGTCAACAGAGCCAATGCCTCTCCCAAAGCGGTGCAGCCACCAGCATCAATATTCGGCTGCTGGAATGATGAAAGCTCGGTGAGAGGAGTGACCTGTTGAGCTGTTGAGTTGAAAGTAATGATGCTCAGATAGGCGGTTTCCAGAGCATAGGGGTCGCTGCGCAGGTTTGACACGAGTACCTGCACGCCATTTTTCACAGCTTCGATGGGTTCTCCATACATGGAACCCGAAGTGTCAAGAAGCAGATAAACGGGTAATCTTCTCATGATTATTTCGCGTATGAGGTTAATATCTTTTGAATTGTAATGGCAAGATTGGAATTAGGTAACTTGCCGTCAGAATGGTTGTGTGCATCGCCAATGGCAGCAAATTTCCATTCTCCGTTATGTCTATACAATTTACCAAGTATCAGGGCATTTTTACCGGCATACTCACTTTCCTTTGCAATGTCGTATTGAGCGAAGACATTTGTAACCCTCTTGACATCAGTTTGGCTTCCTTCGTATTCACACATACGAATTGCCGCATATGGAATCTTCGAGAAATCCACGCCCTTTGGAGAGAAAACATCAAGGAAGAAGAAAATCTGATGAATGCGGGAATTGACTTTCGTAAGGTCTACGGTTACAATTTCATTATCGAGACCATCATCTCCACCCTTGTCTCCCTCAGTATCATCCGGGGTGTGATACATCGATCTGTCTGCTGACCAATCAGAGCCCTTAGGTAAACCGGGTATTCTGTTTGCGAAATGAACTGGATAAATTCTACCGTTGTATAATGGAGAATACAAGGTGTCAACCAAATTTCCGTTCTCGTCAAGCATGATGCAGCTGAGATCCAGATCGAGGTCAACTTCCTCGTCCACCCAATGAGACTTGCGACCGATACCAAAGAATCCTTCGCTATCAACCACTTCCACTTTCCGGCCAGTCTTGAGGGCACCCCAATTGCAGCCGACAAAGAACTTTTCCAGCTTCGAACCATTTGTTTTTTCAAGGTTGATTCGCTGACCTTTTTCTAATCGTATTGCCATATTGTTACTTTTTTTATTTAGTTCCAGCGTGATACTTGAATCCCCAGTTGTAGGTTTTGTCACACGATTCGTGTCCGTTGTGGAAGGTGACGAGTTTCTTCACCATGATGGAATTGTTACCGTCGAAATCTAACTCCGCAATGGCGCAGAACTTTCGGCTGTCGGTTTGTGCGCCCATCTCGACAATCACGTCTTCATTTCCAAGCACACTAACCTTCACCACGGCATTCGTTTCTGCCCATTTGGCAGCACCTTCATAGATGAAAGTGTAAACAATGATTCGTTTGAGATCATTAATATGGGCTGGGTTAACAAGAATGGTTTCTCCTGACTCAGCACTACCACCACGGTCGTCACCCTTGTGCCAAATGTAGGGTTCTTTATCATAACAACCTTGTCGTGTTTGTACGGTTCGAGGACCTCCTTGTCCGTGAGCAAACTGGAGACCATCAATAAGTTGTTTCTTGCCGTTTCGGAGTTCATAGAAGCAACCAAGATCAAGGTCTATGTCACCTCCAAGAAGACGTTTGAAAAAACCACCACCACCTTTTGACCAGTCGAGATTAATCTTAATCTCACCATTGAAAGAGGAAGTTCCTTTTTCAAGATTGATGCGATGTTGGTCGCCCGATTTCTCTAATCGTATTGCCATAGTTTTATTATTTGGTTCTCTACATGAATTTTGAAGCATATTTTTTGCAAATAGGTTCTAGGCCATCTGCATATCCAATTCCCACAGCTTCAAACTTCCAACTACCATTGCGTCTATATAGACGTCCAAATTCAACACCTTTTACAGTAGAAAAATCTTCATCGAGTTCATATTTACAAAGTTCTTCTCCTGTAATTGAGTTTTTAATTAGGATATAAGAGTCCCTTACTTGGCCAAAATTGTATTTTACACGTGGGGCAAGTTTGGGATTGTTTGCGTCAGATGGGTCCCAATAAATGCTAGCAGTGAACAGAATTGATTGGATTTTTGAGTCCGTTTTAGTCAAATCCACTTCAATCTCTTCATTACCTTCGCCAGAATCATCATCGTCGTCACCTAAATCATCAATGGATCCTAATACGCTATTATCATTAGAGATAGGACGTTCTGCTTCTCCATCATCAGTTTGTACTTTGATTTTCTTGGGGGAACCATAGAAAACGAAGTCAACTTCATGTGCTATTTCATTTGATTCAGTTAACAAAAAAGTAGAAGCATCCAAATCATATGGAGGATCTGCCTGTGGATTCACCTTCCATCCTAATTCAACAGTCAGTTTCGATAATCCAATATCTATTCGCTGACCTTTGACCAAGTTTATTGCCATAACACAGACCCTTTTATCCTACGTACTTGTCAACGAAATACTGCAAACCGCCCTTGTAGCCGATACCCATAGCCTCAAACTTCCATTCGCCATTCTTGCGATAGAGACGGCCAAACTCAACGGCAGTCTCAATAGAGAAGTCCTCATCAAGTTCATACTTGGCTATCTCTTCGTTGGTAATAGCATTGTAAATACGAATATAGGAGTTGCGAACCTGGCCGAAGTTTTGTTTTCTCTTATCCCACTCATGGATTGTCACAGTAAAGACAATCTCATTGATTTTTGGAGAAACTTTGGAGAGGTCAACCATTAAGGTCTCATCATCTCCACCATCGCTGTTGCCCCCGGTGAGATCATCGTCACCAGCTTCAACAGCACCGTCAGGTGATAGTTTGTTGTTGTAGAAAACGAAATACTCGTCTTGTGGTAGTTTCTTGTTTTCGCCCAGCATGAATGCCGATGCGTCCAGGTCAAAATCAAAACCTGTACCTTCATTAGGATCCCATCCCAATCCAACGCCGACCTTCTGCAGGCCTATTTCAATGCGCTGGCCTTTCTGCAAATTGATAGCCATAGCCTTTCTTGCTTTGTGCCATCCTGAACTCTCAAGTAGACGGCGTTATTTCCAAATAAAAAAGCATAGAATTCGTGTTGTAGGTTTCTATCGGTATGCAGGCATCGCCAAACGCCTTTCGAGAAATAGAAACACCAGTGAACCTTATCCTATGCTCCATATGCAGTGGTATTTGGACCAGAACATATAGCAAAGCAAAAAAGGCATCAGTATCTCTGTCTTCTCGTGGAAATTTTGGCGAATTTACATACCAGACAGTACAAATGCTTTTATCGCAGTAACCGACGTGACTCGTGTCGAATTACGGTTGCAATATACGCATTTTTTTTAATACTAACGCCTTAAAGATAAGGTTCAATATATAAATAAGCGAAAATCAATTGATTGGCGAGTGATTTTTTTTGTCAGAATGCTCTAACTATCAATTATTTTAGCCATTGATAGACTAAAATACTTCGTTTTTACAAAGAATTCAGCAATAATAATGCAATACAAAGCCAACAAAAAGCCCGATTCAGAAACGAAATGAATCGGGCCTATTCATAGTTACAATGGATGCACTCACAAATAGAACATTGTTCTCAACTTTCTCAAAGTGTTTAGTGCTCTGCCGGTCTTACTCCGTACTTTTCGGAGAGATAGACCGTCTCTCAAAAACCGTATATCGTCGGCATATTCCATCATATAATCAACTTTACATTTAGTTCTTCCCATAACGACCTCCTTTCTATGCTACATCTACAAATTTCTTCTTCATTCTCTGAACCGTGCTGACACCGACACCTTCCGACTTTGCAACCAGTCGAATGGGGTATCCCTTCTTCAACTGCTTGATGACACCGGCATATTCTTCTTGAAGTTTCTCATCCGACTTTCGAAATCCTTCCTTTCTTCCCACCTTACCACCTTCGGCGATGTACTTCTCCTTGCCGGAGTTGAGCCTGTACTTGATGTTCTCTCGTTCCATCTCTGCACAAGTCCCAAGCACGGCAATGAAGATGGTGAGAAAGGGATGTTCCTTGCCGTCAGAATTGAAGATGCTCAACTGCTCCTTTTGAAAATAAACATTGAGATGATGTTCCTTGCAGAGTTGGACATTTGCCAGAACATCATCCACATTTCGTCCGAGACGGGATAGTTCAGAGATGAGCAGAATGTCAATATCGTTTTCGAAACAATGTTCCAAACATTTCGAAAGGACGGGTCTGTCCTTTGTCTTCTTTGCTCCCGAGATATGCTCCTCGAAGGTTTTCTCAATGACCAGAGAGTTGTCGAGGGCATACTTCTCCAAGTCTCTTATTTGTCTTGTCGTGTCCTGTCGGTCTCCGACCGATGACACCCTTGCATAAATGACTGCTTTCATATTCATATAATACTTTGAGTTTTTCGAATGCTGAAATGTGTGTTCAGGGGTTTATTATTGCCATTATTTGGGTTCATCCGACATTTCGAGTGATGCGGCAGTCGTGTAGTGCGTAGAGCCTTAGCGTGAAATACCTGTCATCTGTGAATCCATATGCGTTTCGTTTCATTACCTTAATCTTGTTGTTGATGCCTTCGACCTTTCCCGTGGAGAGATGGCAGTCGTACCATGCGAGGATTCCCCTTCTGTATGCTTTCATTGTCATAGCCATTCTTATCAGTTGCGGTATCTTGCTCTGCTCTGCCATCCTTACCCAGTCGTCAAAGACATCCTCTGCCATGGACTTCAACGGCTGCATCCATATCTCTCGGAGTTGTTCCTTCAGGTAGTAGGCCTTTGAGAGCGGTTCGTTCATGGCAAGAGCGTTGTCAAGTCTGGTTCTGTACTGTTTGTCGAAGATGTCGGCACCATTGCCTAACAGCAGATACCTTGTCCCCTTGAGCACCTTTCGCTTGTTTACGTCTTTCTCCATGCTGTATGCCTTTCGCCTGATATCATCCAGTTTCTCGTTCATCAGCTTGACAACATGGAAATG
>LPNH01000040.1 GCA_001543385.1 Candidatus Hemicellulosilyticus sp. P3 | reverse complement strand
ATACAAGTAATGTCAAGCGTTTCTAAGCCCAGAGTCAGACAGAATCGTCACAAGCAAGGGCTAAATCAGACACTCGAAAAAATATCTGCGGATTTTAGGTCATATTTGAAGTTATCCAGGAACAGGTTCCTAAAGTTCTGCCACGACTCGCCCGTCATGAACAACGGAGGCGAGAACAGTCCGATATGGATATTGGTGAGGTTGAACACCTTCTTGATCCTGATAATGCGATACAGGAACTGCGCATAGAGATTCTGCGAACAGGAGCCGATATCATCACCCAGCATCATCGTGTTTATCTTGGTCTTGGCAATACCGGCCTTGGCCTCTGTATTGGCGGCACCGCTTCCAGCCGTGCCATACGGTGGATTAATGAAGATGATAATCGGCTTATCCTCTTTGAAGGCTTTTATCAGTTCCTCCGGCAGCTCTTTCATCGGCTGATTCAGAAAATCGAACTGAAACGCCACACCTTCCTTGTTGTATCGCTGAGAGATGTCAAGCTCTCCTGGTTCCAGAGTTGACGAATACAGGTGTGAGAAACGGTAATCTCGCGTCAGGTTCTTGGTTCCTGAGCAGTTATCCCACACAATATATTCGTCTTTCCAATCCTCACCGAACACATCAGACAACATCAGATGTGCCTTATCGACAAACGGTGTCGGCGTGTAGTATTCGCCGGACATCCTTCTTTTCGTGTCCTCGATCAGTCGGTCTGAAATCTCCGCAAAACGCTGTTTCTCCTGTGGCGTATAATCCCGCTTGAAATATGCGAAGAACGACTGAAAGGCTTTGCCATCAATGATGATGTTCTCCCTTGGGGTGACCAGCATACTCTTCTTTGACGGATGCTGATAGTATTTGTCACTGTCATTTATCACACCAAGGAAGATGGCCACCAAATCATTAGGCTGGATAGCCTTGTAATCCTTGATCACATGCGTTATGAAATAGTCATATATCGTCGCAATGTTATGCTCCGTCACATGAACATAACGCTGCACTTGTTCGGCCAGTTCTATGATTTTCTCGGCGACAGTCTTGAACGAGAAGTTTTCATCCACATCAAAGATGAATGGATTAAACGCCTCGTCATTGGCAATCTTCAATATCAGTTCCGGATTGTTCTCTGCAGCCTTCGAAGGTGCAATAGTCCAATCGATATCTTCATCGAGGTATTTGATAACATCATTGATATGGAAGCAGAAGCACTCGTTGATATCCCCTATCAGACACACATTCGGCAGAACCAGTCCTCCCAGCTCAAACTGTTTCAGGTAATAAAGAACCTGTATAACAACCTTCGCCCTCGACGTGGTTCTCTTCAGTTCCTCATCAAACTTATATTCGATGATGAGCTTCAGAAGTTTGCCGGTAGTGGTCTTGGTGTCTACCAATCCATCACAGCCGAACGGATGCGTGATGTCAACGCCCTTAAAATAGAGGGTGATGCCGGTGTTATAAACATCTTCGACCTCCCTTTCTATTTTCGCGGTCTTTATCTTCTCATAGAATTTACTTCGTGCCATCCCTCTTCGATGTCTTATAAACGTATGCTATTATTACAATATGTACTTTGATTTTCGGACGGATTTTCAGACACTCTTTCAGGGCAAATCCATCCTCTATCCGAAACGATGGGCGCAGTCCGCTAAACCATCCTTTTTCGGACACTACCTCCAGTCCAGGTACTTCAGAACGAGTTCCTTGTTCCTGTCGTCGAGGTTGTAGAGATATTCCACAATGCTTTGATCGTCATTGTGGACGTACTTCATCATCATGTGGGCCACAAGTTCGTCGCCACCCCACTCCTTCCAGAATGGTTTGGCAAACTCACCGAACTTGTCCCGCTCTTCCTTCCAATTCTTGGTCAGGTCGGCGGCAGCCATCAGGAGTTTGTAGATCTTATCCATAACTTGTAAGCGTTTGCAAATCTGCAAATCTGTGATTTTGCAAATTTCTAAAAACCTGCTGCTTCAAGTTTCTCCGTCATCCATTCCTCAAGTAATGCCTGCATCGGTACACCCTTGGTTGCAGCCATTATGCGCAGTCTGTCACGAAGATCCTGACTGCAGGTAATGGAACGGTTACTCACTCTCTTCGTCTCTGAAGGCTGGGTGGTGGCCACCTTCTCTACCTTCGGCTGCTGTGGCTGGGGCTTGCTTCCGTTAGCTGCAGCATTTAATCTTTCGTTTAAATCAATCATATCTGTGTCTCTTATTTTAATTCTTCGTAAATTTCATCAAAACAATGCTTCACACCATTGGCCTGCCAGTGGTTCAGCGGGTCAACGGTGTTGAATCTACTGTTGTCCCTGCTGTTGTCAAAAACACGACTGTCCCTTATCCGGGCAGTCATCTTTCCAAACATGTGTGTCCTATCCCATGTTTTGTCCCTCTTCTGCCTGATCTCCATTTTATCTTTCTGTGTCTCTTCCTTTATCCTGTTGGGAATAAACATGACCTTTGCGGTCTCGTTTATCTGACGCAGGACAGGAAGGAACAGCTCAATTGTCGCATCGAGGTCGTTGTCACCGTATGACGTGGGAATCAGCACGGCATCGGCTGCTTCAAAGATGGGAATCAGCCTTTCGGTTTCCATGTTGCCCGGAGTGTCAACAAGAATCCATCCGTCCTGTCCCTTAAGAACTGGCAGCAGCTTCAGGATTTCACCCTTGCTGTCATAGTCAAAGATGGAGTACACCTCCCAGGGAAGTTTGACATCAGGACGCGACTCCTTATCTCTCGTCCTCTGTCTGATAATCGTTCTCTGGATATCGGCATCGACAACGGCCACCTCTTCACCTTGGGCGGTGAGATAGTGGGCGAAGAGAGTACAAAGGCTGCTCTTTCCGACGCCGCCTTTGATGTTGCTGAATAGCACGAAATGGTTCTTGCTCATAACATTATATTAAATTTTTGAAACTTTGAAAACCCGGCTCTGACGGAAGCGTCGAGGAATCCTTCTCCAATAAGATGATCAACCAGAACGGCAATCTCTGACGGCATGATCTGTCTAACCGTCATGCTCCGTTGCTCTGAAGGAGATTTCCCATTCAAGGAGGAATTGACATATACCATATACACATACTTTTCTTTCTTTTTTTTGGGCGAGTGGTATATGAAAAGTTTGTGAATGGTAATGGTTCCATATTTCCCATACTTCGTAACAGGGACAGGTTGTGAAAGTTCGTATTCACAGTTATCCCGTTCCTGCAGGGAGGAATATAAGGCATCCACCAAAGCGTCCTTGTCAGAACGGTCTGCTTCGGCTTGTTCTAATAGAAGAGAATATTCCTGGTCCGTCATGTCATTATATATCGAAATCCGTTTGCAAATTTACAAAATTGCAAGTTTGCAAACAAATATTTTCAGTTAAAAATACACAAATCCATTCTTTTTCCCTTCAGTTTTCACTTCAACTGGTCAACAACACTGCCCAGCAAGAACTTTACCCTGTCCTCTTCATCGGGATGTTCCCTCACAAAGTCATTGATGGCCTTCACATCGTCGGCAATCGAGCCTATGACTCTGATGGCCTTCGACTGTGCTTTCTCTGTGTATGGTTTCTTCGGCCTTCCGGCATGCTTGGGGTTTCTCTCTTCTGGGTTCTCTATCTCGGCCAATTCGCGTTGCCTGGTTGTATATGCTGACAGTCGCTTTACGCTCTTGTCTGCGTCGATCATCTTCTGGTACTCTGCCTTGGTATCGTTCGTGCCGTCCTGATATCCGTCATCGTAGCCTTCCTGATATCGCTCGTCTGAAGGATTCTCGCCTTCCTCTTCCCAGAAGCCAAGCATTTCGCCTTGCCGTTCCGGACGATGGTTGCCGCTCATGAAGCGCAAGACGGCATCAGAGGTCTTTACCTTTTCTGGGGTCAATGTACCAATAATCTGCATCCCTGCGAGCGTCTTGCATCTTGACAGTGCAACATACAGCTGCCCTTCGGCGAAGATGCTGCTGATATCGACATTCACTCTGTCGTAGGTCTGTCCCTGAGACTTGTGAATGGTGATTGCCCATGCCAGACGTACAGGGTACTGCTCGAAGGTTCCGCGCTCCACGGTGTCTAACTTTGTGCCGCCGTCCTTCGTCCTGATCACTTCGTAATCGAGGAACGTCCATTTATTGCGCTTCACCTCGACGGGCTTCCCTTCCTTCCCTTCTATTCTGACAGTCAGAATGTCGTTGTTTACGTCGGCAACGGTGGCAAAGGTACCGTTAACCCAGCGGCCATCAGGATCGTTGTTCAACATCACGAGTCTGGCACCGATACAGAGAGCCATTTCACGTTCAGTTGGAAACTCTGCAGGGTCAACAGTGCCGCCGATGGTGGCCGTGAACTTGTAAATCTTCGCACCTTGTTTTACCAGGTTCCTCATTTGTGCCTGGTTCTTCTCGTCTGCCTCTCTGTTGGTACCGCAAACGGTGAGGGCTGTGGGATCAGCAGGTTTGTCCGTTTGAAACAGGGAAAAGTCTGGGTGTCCGGCTCTAATGTTATCGAGGGCAGACACGAAAGCTTTGTCTTTCTGTCTCATCGATGTCTGCAGCTCCATGGTATGCAGCTCCAGCATCGTCCACATTTCACTCTCAAAGGGGAAGAGTTTATTGCCGTAGATTTCGGCGAATGCGCTGCTTTCCTGGTTCGGCAGAACTGGAGGCAGTTGGTAGAAGTCGCCAACGAAAAGAAGTTGCTTCCTCGGTTTTAAATAGAGCAGCGTCTTTGCCACATACTCAAAGACATCGATACGGCACATGGATATCTCATCGATGATGATGACATCAGCCTTGGCGATTGTCTCCAGCTTCTTCTTCTCATAGCAACGCTCGCCTTTCTGAAGGATCCTCGCCGGAACCTTGAAAACCCTGTGAATGGTGCTGCCTCCGATATTGAGGGCTGCAATGCCAGTCGGCGCACATATCAGGACGGACTTATTGCTTTTCTTGCAATAGTCGATGATGTACCTGGTGAGGAAGCTCTTGCCGGAGCCACCCTTGCCACACAGAAAGATGTTGGCACCTTTCTTGAAGGAATAGAACACTTTCTCCTGTTCCTCGTTCAGTTCGTCTTTTCTCTTTGCCATAGTCAATGATGTTTTCTTGGGTGCAAAGATACAAAATTATAATTGCGTACACAAATTATAAAAGTTAATAATTTATAATTGCGTACACAAATTATAAAGAAAATGGGAAAATCTCGTATTTCTTCCGAGAAAACACGGTTTTTCCCGAAGAAACTAACTTTTTCGGGCATTTTCTTGGAGATATCGCCGAAAATGTGTAATTTTGCCCCCGAAAGTGGAAAATAAAACATAGTGATAACATACGCCCCCCGTATGTCGGGCCGACCCAGGAGGCCCGCAACCTGTAACAAAAAGTGAAAAATAAAACATAGTGATAACATACGCCCCCCGATAATGTGGCACGACGAAGGAGGGCCACCACCTGTAAAAAATGAATGGATATGGCAGACGTGTACAACCTCACCGCTGAGGACATAGCGGAACTGGAACTGGGTTCGATTGACCCGTCCACCATCGATTGCTCAGAACTGGCAGAGTTCAGAGCCAAGAGTCAGTTCGTCAACACCCAGCACGACTTCGAGGTCAGCCGGGTGTACCTGCGTGACTTCATCGGCGAGATCTTCGAACGACCCATGAACGGCGAGCGGAACTTTGAACCGTTCGAGGAACGTGGGTGCGACTCCTACCTGAAATGGGCTGAAGAACGGGACAACGGACTGCCGCACGACTACAGCGAAAACCAGTTTACCTACAACCCCATCGTGTTCTATAAATCGCCTCGGTCCAAAAAGGGTGAGAAGAAGTCTGATGGCACAGACACCACCGACCGCAACACCCACAAGGTCATCCTGAAGGACGACTGGAAGAATGACAGTTGGCTGGAGCATCGGTACTTTGCCCTCACCTCCCCCATTACCTACATCGGCAAGCACAACACCAACAAGAATGCTCGAATGCTGTATGCCTTCGCCATCGACCTCGACGACGTGGGGCCTGAGCAGATTCGGGTGCTATGGAACGGTTTCCAGAAGCAACTCGACTATGAACCTTACAAAAAGTTCGGGCTGTCTCTCATTCCTGTGCCCAACATAATTGTAAGCAGTGGCCACGGTCTGCACCTGTACTATCTCTTGCGTACGCCAGTGGCTCTCTATCGCTGGAACGTTGGTCTGCTGCAGCGAATCATTTCATTGATCTATGCACTGGTATTCTTCCCGGCCAAGGATGGTCGTGGTGGCACAAGCCGTGTCGAGAAGTTGAAATGCCACGGCATTTACCATTCCTTCCGGCTGCCGGACACACGTACTAAGCCGCTGTGTAAGGATAGTGAAACAAAGAAGCCTATCGGCATCGGTGCCCATATTGAGGCATGGAAGTTCAACGATAGAGATTTCTGGACTCTCGGCGAGTTCGTTGGATACTGGGCAGGAAACAAGAAGATGAAGGAGACCTTTTCCCCGAAGGTGATTATAGAACTTGAACGTGGCGGCAGGCTTCACAATCCTCGCCGTCTGACACGGGCACAAGCCTTGAAGAAATATGGCAAGTTGCTGGAACCAGGTAAGCCAAAAGGACATTGGGTTACAAGCAGAGCATTGTACGACAGTTGGCTGAAACGATTGATGGAACCTGAAAAAGGAGGGGTTAAGTTTGGCCATCGCTTTTACTGTGTTCTTGTCCTTGTGGCCTGCGCCATGAAATGCAATATTCCCTTCGAAGAGGTTGAACGGGATGCCATGGCGCTTATACCAGTTCTTGACAAACTTTCGCCTGATGCGTCGAAAGAGTTTACGGATAAAGATGTTAAGAAGGCTCTATCTTCCTACGGACGAGACGAGCTGATACGATGGAGGCTGGAGATGATATCCGCCATGTCTGGCATTGAAATCAAGCGCGTCAAGCGCAATAAGCGCAAATTGAGCGTACATTTGAGCATATGCAGGGCTGCAAGGGACGTTCTTTGTGCAGAACGTGGTGACGAGCCGTGGGATGCACATAATGGCCGTAAGCATGAGACTGTTGAGAACAGTAAGAATGCCGCTATGGTACTCCAGTGGCGTGAGGAACATCCGGGTAATCACAACAAGTCGGAATGCGCCAGGGATTTGAACCTGACACGTCCGACTGTGCGAAAGTGGTGGAACCTGCTCGACGAGGCAGGAACGTCGGAACAGACCACCGTACAGGCTTCCTCGATGTCATTCGATGAACTCCGGCAATGGATGATGGAGAACCTGGAACCAGTCCGTCCTCAGTATCAGATGGAGTTGACATCGGAAGAAATGATGTCTGCCCTTACTAATCCGGATGATCCGAATTATCATAAGATACACAGGGAGGTGGTGAAGAAAGAATGAGGCTTATACGAGGGAGATTTCTTACACGCCATTCAGCTGAAATCTCCTTGGCGGTTATACCATCCGCACCGTCTCGTACCTCAACGTCTGGCTGGCGGCTCTGAAGAGCAACCGCCTGTAACCACTCCCGAAGGTCGCTCTATGGTGCTGAACGCTACGGGACTCATGCGCCGTCCCTGTACCCTTGCTTGTTAATTCCGTTAACATTTGTAAGGGAATAGAAATCTTAACGAAATTAACATTAAGCGGAATCGAACAGCCCGCATCCGTCGATGTTATCAACATCGCCTGGTCTTGTCTGCTCTCCATTGTTTAACGTGTTTGCAAATTTGCAAGTTTGCAAATAAATGAATTTGCAGATTTGCAGATTTACAAAGCATGAATGACACGAATTACACCACCCGTCATCCGCTCCACCTGTCACATACTTCGGCAAGAGGGAGGATGACAGGCACCTCCCACATGCTGAAGTATGCACCAGGCTCCACTGCTGCCAGCTGATGCACTTCGTGAACTTCCCACACATTTCAGCCTGCGCAGTCCGCTCAATTCCAGAATTACCAAAATTTTCTGGCGAAATATTTGGTAATTCCGAAATTTTCACTACCTTTGCAGTCAGAAACGCGCGTGAAGTAGGCA
>LPNH01000275.1 GCA_001543385.1 Candidatus Hemicellulosilyticus sp. P3 | reverse complement strand
GGCAATTTCGTGATGCTTTCCTATTCGGGTCGCGCCGAATTGGAAAAACACTTCTCTGATCCGAATCTGACGGTGCATTTCTACGGGGCCATGATATACTTCGTAGGTTATTTTTGGCAATTTCCCCTCTGTAAATCAATTAGTTCCGCTTTCGGAATTGTTGCGCGTAACAAACGTGCAACAAGAATGCACTTTTCAAAAGCAAGCATCGGAAAGATCTTTCGGAGACGCAGAATCTCTCTGCATAGTTACGAAAAATCTATGAGATTTCCGAGATATCCTATGACTTTTCTTTCTCACGGAAACGAGCCATGGGATATGGCTCCCGTTGTCGTATCCGGACCTGATTCTTTCCGATGATATCATATCCAACCAAGCAAAAATCCATACAAACTCTAAAACAATTCACAGATGACGCAGCAGAATTCCGTCCAGAAGGACACCCAGATGACCAAGCTGATTGCCGATCTCCAGAAGAGGGTCGAGACCCTTGAAGACAAGTCTTGACTGTCGAAGAGGCAGCCAAGTTCATGGGGATGGCCCGGAGCTCTCTCTACAAGATGACCTCCGACCAGACCATCCCGTTCTACCGCCCGAACGGAAAGATGATCTTCTTCGAGAAGACCGACATCCTTTCCTGGATCCGCAAGAACCGTGTATCGTCACGGGAAGAGATTGAAGAGGAAGCCCGGCTCCATATGCAGAAGCTGAGCAGAGAGACAAAGAATGTTTAACCCGCGGCTGGGACACACCCCTTCCGCACAATACCCGAATCAAAAGATGAAAGCGAATGTTTCCTACAGTCTTATCCTGAACAAGGTCCAGGCAGACTATCTCGCCGCGAGCAAGTACGGAATCAACCGTATGCAGGCCCTGGTCTCACTGATTGACCTCACCAGACGGAGGAAGAGACCTATGAGAAAAGAGGCTTCACTGCCACCGTCAAGGTCGGCCAGTTCGTCGCTTCCGAGGTGGAATTGTCCCGCCTGTGGAGATGCGACCGCAAGACCGTTTCCAGGGTCCTCGACCAGATGAACCAGGTGGGGCTTATCTCCACCGTCCAGTCAAACCGGACGAGTGTCCATACCCTGCTTTGCGTGGGATCATGGATCATTGACGGAGAGACGATCAAGAACAGCTTCTTCAAGAGGTTGTCGGAACGCTAGGAACTTAGGCCGGTATGCTTCGCCCGGATCCATATCTTCCTTTCCCTTCTATTGACCAGAAAGCGGATTTCCCCACCCGTGGCGAATCCGTCCCTGTCTTGAAGACCATCCTGCTGCTGGAGCATCAGGCTTTTGAACGAAGGGAAAGTGAAGATAGGATGAGAGAGTCCGTTTGGATTCCTCCATCCGCCCAGGTCGGGCACGGACCCGGCTGCACAGTTAACCAGTTGGTCCTGGATGCGCGTTTCTGTCCGAGTCCGGCAGCTACTGCCGGAAAGGTGCCGCTATTGAATAGCGACACCGCCATAGCGAGAAATGCCAATGTCGTACGGTTTCGCTTCCGCTTGCCGTCCCCCAATGGCGTCTTGCATGCTCCCAGGCTCGCATCGGG
>LPNH01000039.1 GCA_001543385.1 Candidatus Hemicellulosilyticus sp. P3 | reverse complement strand
TTGCCAAGCACTTTGCCGACAACAAAGTGGATGTCATCATCTATGCTGTGGAGAAGTCTCTTGACAGTTACAAGTTTAATCTTCTTCACTGCAAACAGATGTTTATCTCTCAGTTGAAGAGTGGCGCACTCGGTGCCCGTACCATCGACGAGGGTGCAATGGATGAGAAGTCGGGCATGAACTTCTCGGAGTACATGGCTATCCTGTCGGGCAATACCGACCTGCTGGACAAGGCGAAGCTGGAGAAGAAGATTGCCGCGTTGGAGGGTGAGCGCAAGTCGTTCAATAAGGGTCGTAACGAGTCAGTCTGGCGGCTGGAGCAAAAGCAGAACGAGATGGAGCGTAACAATGAGGTCATCGGTAAGTTGCAGGAGGACTTCGACAAACATAAGGCCCAGCGCAAACTTGACGGCGAGGGCAATCTGTTGAACCCAATCCGTCTCGACGTATTCAAGGGCACCAACGAACAGAGCATCGGCAAACAGTTACAGAAGATAGCCAAGGAAACAAACACCAACGGCGAGTACCGACGTGTCGGCGAGATACACGGCTTCCCGATACTCATCTGCAGCGAGCCGCTTGGCAAGGACGGGCTGGGCCTGTTCCAGAACAAGTTCTGCGTGGAGGGCAACTACAAGTATAAGTATAACAACGGCTTCATTGCCCTTGCCGACCCAATTGCCGCTGCCCGCAACTTCATCAATTCGTTGGAGCGTATACCGCAGACCATCGAGCAGTATCAAGAGAAGAATGCCGTACTCGCCAAGGACATTCCACTCTTACAGGAGATTGCTGGAAAGCAATGGAAGAAAGAGGATGAACTAAAAGGCTTGAAGTCGGAATTGGCGGCGATAGACCGAAAGATACAGTTGGAGCTGGCTAAAGAGAAAGAGCCGCAGCATCAGGTTGCCAATGGGACAGAAAGCAAAGACATTTCTCCAAAAAATGAAAGTTCAAACAAAGAAGTCAAGACATCTGGTTTACATATATGATGTTCATAGCGAGAGCCGGGGCGAAGTTCCTCGGCTCTCGGAATTGATAGTAGATTCTTGAACGTATATACATTCAATTTTCCCCGTCAAGTGTGTCTATTTTATAAGGCTTTGAACTATGCTTGGTTTAAGTGGTTTACCTCCACTACAACACCGCGAATATCTGCCGCCTTGTGACGGTTTGTCGAAAAGTGTTTAGAGCCGTTCTCCATGAAATAATAAGTGGAGAAAGTACCGTCATCTTCTTCGTGCCCCCTGACCCGGATTTTGTGACCGTGGAAATCTCCGTCATTCAGGAAAATCAGCATAACACTATTTTCGTCTGTATCATTAAGGGTAAACTCCTCATTTAACTTCTGTACACCAATCACATCGCCAGGATAAATGCCTCGCTTTTCCATACAATGGTTTTGCACGACAAAATAATCCAACTGTGCATCCATGTCCATAGATCCAACCCTGACCTGTTCAGGCACCATAAAGTTTTTCTTTGATGCCTTGGTGGGGCCGGCTTCTACGGGCAAAAGACAGACTGTCCGTTGGTGGCGCTTGTTGGTGAAGTATGCTTGTACGCCAAACAACACCAATGCCGTTATGATAATAATTACAGAGTTCATCTTGTTATGCTTTACAATAATTCTTTGTTTGACTCATATATACCTTTTGAAAACGACAAGGCAAAAAGGAGTGCAACGAAGGCCAAATGAAGCATGGTCACGACGACTGGTGACACCAACCAGTAATCACTTACATGCAGCAATCCGATATGCACCGCTTGCGCATAGATGTAGCCCACAACGATAAATGCCAACACGCTATAGCCAAAAGTACTACCTTTTACATGGAAATCGGCAGACATTTTGTTGAATGTCGTGGAAACGATAGCCAGCATGTTTGCCGTGAACCAACCGATAGTAGCCTGATTTCCCATAAAGTCACTGAGCGTATGTATCTTCCCAAGTAAAGCTGGTGACACATACGCTATCATAAGCGACAGCACCACAAGCGATGTACTCCAAATTGCATGTTGCAAACGGAGCTTCCGCATTTTGGCCTTGCGAGCTTTTTTGAGTTCATTATACTTATTTCTTGCCATTTTTTAAATTTGGGTACAAAGTTAGTAAAAAAAGAATGTATCACATGCTTTTTTTATCAAAAAAACAATAATTATATATGTTTTATTACAAAAATTAACATCTATTTAGCTCGATTATTTGAGCTCATGCCTTGTCAATAATTGTTTGGCTTGATGGAATAATAAGAATAAACTGAATAATAACAGTAATATCATTGGCAAATTATAAGGTTCTTAGCAAACACAAGGGCTACCCACTTTCTCGTGGCCTATGGCGCACACTACATAGCTATCTGCTGTGAAGTAACGATGGATGTTTTTTGAAAATCAAATTAAAAAGTATTATGTGTTGTATTGCAAAGAGAATAATCCAATCGGATAAAAGATTTGAAAGGGGAAATCTCATATGTTTTGCTATATTGTAAATGATAATCAATTAGTTCAAATGTACTCGTTAAATCTTGTGGGAAAATTTCTGATCTGACGGAAGAAATGGCATTTAATTTTTGTTTGTAAGGCGAATCAGATATAGATTTATCCTTGTCAAAAGTCATTTGTAATACGACAGAAACACATTTTGGTTTGCTTTTGTTTATAATTCGTGTGAAATTAAAAATGCCGATGTATTCAACTACTAAATTTGAAATCAACAGGTCGCATGATTCTATTCTTGCATTTTTGTTGGTCAAATCTATTTTTTGAAGTTTGAGTTTATAGCCCAACTTTCCATGTCGATTATTACATTCATTTAAGAAATAATCGTTTATGTCATATCCATATACAATAGTTCCGGGTTTTATGTGTTCTAGTCCATTACCACATCCTATACCAAGTATGCCTATAGCTCTGAAGCAATGCTCACTAATCTGTTCTTTGAAAACACGATTAAGAAGATCATATTGTTTGACAAACCTCATATGACCTTCATAATCTTCGACTTTGATACCTGTCCAGGGACTATCCATTATAGCATCTTATTTCGTAATTGGATTAAATCAATATTTCTCTCCTCGTTTGATAGATTATACATTTCACCACCTTTTTTTATAACGACAATATGCTCTGTATATTGTATGATGTCGCGCAAATTATGTGATGTAAATACCAGTAAGCCATCTCTATCACATATTTCTCGAATGGCAATTTCTAATACTTTCTCTGCAGCGAACACGTCCAAAGACGCTGTTGGTTCATCCATCAACAAGATTGGGTTTGAGATGTCACAAGCCAACATGATGCCAAGAGCTTGCTGTTGCCCTCCTGATAGAAACCTTACCTGCTCATCTAATCTGTCTTCAAGTCCCATACCTGCTTTTTTTATTGACTCTATACATAATTGACGATTATATTTGTTAGCAAAGCCCTTAAATGACAGGATGTTCTTCTCGTGAAATAGAATATAATTCTCAAAAACTGTTAGTTTCGGGAATATATTGTCAATAGGATGTTGCGTTATAAAAGAAACGTTTCGCAGTTCTGTAACGGACTTGTTGTCAATCATAATGGAGCCACCCTGCATAGGTAAATCACCTTTAATTAATTTTAGCAAGGTGGATTTTCCAGAGCCATTAATTCCAATAAGACCTATAATTCTACTGTCATCAATACATAAACTACTATTATTGAAAACGCAATAATTGTCAATACTATTACTTCTATAAGAGAATGTAAGGTCTGATATTTTTAAACTCTTCATATACTTTGATTTCCTATTTGTTTGTCTTCTTTTGAGTTCTTGTTTTTTACCTGCCTAAGTGCGATAAAAATTATCGTCATAACAGCAGTGGAAATCTTAAGATCCGTAGCTGGCAGTCCCAATTGCAGACAAAAAGTAATTACACCTTCATAGATAATCATGCCAAGCACGGCCGCAGCCAATAGCAATGAAATCTTATCTGGTTTTAGTATGGTTTCGCCAATTATTATGCCAGCTAATGATATGATTACCACACCTGTCCCCATACCAACATCCACAAAGCACTGGTATTGAGAAACTAATGCCCCAGAAAGGGCGGCAAAAGCATTTGATATGGATAGACCAATATATGTATATGCAGAAACGGGTAATCCTTTGTTTTGGAATGTTGATTCAGAATCTCCTAATGCTCTTAATCTTAATCCGATAATAGTTTTTAAAAAGAAAAGATACATTGCATAAATAAATGAAACTATAACAAGACAAAGAAAAAGGCTTATGTATAAATTATCTGTTGGATTCAACAATTGCCATAAAGTGTTGTCAGCACTCTGAAGTGACAAATTTGAACGTCCCATAATTCTTAATGATACCGAATATAGCATGGTCATGTTCAATATCCCTGACAAAAGTTTAGATATGTGGAATTTCAAATATAAGAATGCAGTGATGAGACCACAGAAAATCCCACCTATGCCCCCCACTAATAATGCCATCCACCAAGGGCAGTTGCTTAAAATACAAATTCCACTTAAAGCGGCGCCAATAAGGAATGCCCCATCGGGAGTCATATCTGGAAAACCGACTATTCTAAACGATGTAATTGAACCGATCGCAAGAATAGAGTAAAGCAATCCGATGATCAGAGATGCACAACACAGTTCTATAATCATGTTACTCAAATATTTTAGCTTGTTTTAGTAAACTATCGGGATATTCTATGTTAAAGTATTCAGAACTTTTCTTGTTAACAACCAATGTACCCGTTGTTGGTCTAACAACTGCCAATTCCGAAGGGCTTTCTCCATTTAAAATACGAACGGCTAATTTCCCCGTTTCGATTCCTAAATCGTAATAATCTGGACCATAAGTGGCAATTCCTCCTTTTTCCACACTCCCTTCATCTCCCACGAATAAAGGGATATGGTATTGTTTGGCAACTTTTAGATATGCGTCTAATGCAGAAAGAACCGTATTGTCTGCAGGAGCGAAGAATATATCGGATTTCCGGACCAGAGATTGAGCAGCAGTATACACTTCAGTAGAGCTTGAAACAGGAACTTCATATAGATGGAATCCCATTTTGCCAGCAATTCGTCTAATGTCACGCATGGCATTTTCGCTATTAGCTTCACTTGGATTATACACAATACCAATATCCTCTGTCTCGGGAAGAAGTGATTTGATCATTTCAAATTGTTTTTCATATGGCCATTTGTCACTGCTTCCCGTTACATTCTTTCCTGGATGTTCCAATGATTCTACTAGTCCTATTTCAACAGGGTCTGTAATAGCACCAAATACAATGGGAGTTTTTTTTGTTGCGCGTTGTGCAGCTTGCGCAGCTGGTGTGCCAAGGGCTAAAATCATATCAGCGTCACTTTGAACGTACCTGTTGGCTATTTGAGAAGCCAAAGAAACGTCTTGGTTAGCTATCTGAAGTTCAAATATAACTGTCTTATTGTTTTCTTCAGCCCATTTGTTTATCTCTTCTTGAAATGCGCGATACATTTTTTCAAGATTAGGATGCTCAATATATTGAATAGCGCATATTGTTAAATCTTTTTTGCTATTCTTGCGTGAAACAGTATAATAAAGACCAGCTAATACTGTAACAATTATTAGGATGAGGAAGTACTTATTTTTCATTTAAGTTGAGTTTTGAAGAAATAAAATTTTGATCTACATGATAGTATTCATTTGGATCGGTTGTATTATCGTCCGCATTTGCTTGTTTCCATGCATTGTTGAACCAGTTGTAATAATAACTATCACTTGTTGTTTCATAAACTATACGTGCTTGTTCAGCGGAATTTTGTGCAAAGACGACTAAATTATTATCATTCCATTTCTTAATAATAACAAAATCAGAAAAATCATCATATGCGTTGTTACCTAATTGTATAATTGAACTAAGCGTCAGTGGGTCAGTATTGTCATGGCTAACACATAAGATGGCGTCCCATTTGTTGGTAACATGCCATTGGAAATATTGTATCAGGTTATGTATATGATTGTTTTTCAATAACGTCAAATCTTTTTCGTTGATTATTACAATTCTCTTAATATCCAATTTAAAAGGTCTCAACTTTTTCAATTTTTTTATCTGGTTTTCACGATAGTCACAATCAGCCTTAAATTTATGTTGATTGCAAATAATATCTTTGAGATGAGTTTCGACCGCATAACAAGTATTAGTACGCCAGTTCGGGAAAGACAAACTAATGCGAATCATTCGATTTCGCCGTCTTGTGGATATAATATCGAAATATTCTTTAAATGGCCACGGTGATTTACAATTGTTTGTCTTGGATAATTCGCAATTATCCAACTTGCATATATTATCAAGAGCTAAGCCATGAGTTTCCCATAATAAATCAGCACCTGATGCAGAATGTAAATCTTGCACTCTCCCTGATATTATTTTGCGATCCGCAATAACAAAACGTAGATAACAATCACGCAATGTGTTGTCAATATTTCTTACATCCTCACAATATGTGCGGTAAAAATCACGAGCGAATCTGAACATAACAAATAACACATATAATGAAAAAGACATTAATAAAACTACAAAACTACTCACAATAGGGGAATTCTGTAGTGAACGCAATAAGGCATTCACCATTTCTGGCAAGTATGGCCAAGAGATGATTTCTAATAATATTGTTGTAATTATCCAACCTTGTAATTGGGGGAAGAACTTCTTGAAAAAAAATTTATTCATAACAATTTATTTGACCTTTATATATGCAACTTCCATTATAAGTTTTTCGGATGTTTGCTGATACATCTTCATTCCAGAGAACAATATAATTCCTTGCCTTATCTTCTGTCAAAGGGATTTCCTTTATTTCGTCATTAACGAGAATTTTTCTCGCAGGGCAACTCCATACCTTACCACGATTATCAATTTGAATGCCTAACAATTGAGTGCAGGCAATTCCACTAATATATGCGGGATGAGGTGCACGGGCAATATTGTTCCTTTTATCGTAATCTTTCAGTTGTATCAATAGTTTAGCTATATCATCTTCAGTTAAAGGCTGATACAAATCATCCAAAACCTGGAAATTGTTAGGAATCGCCTCTTTTCCTTGGAAAACCAACCCGGAAGTTCGACCTGTCGGCATATAAACACTTGCTATCAGTGAAATGTTATTTTCTCTGCAGAACAAGAAGATGTCAAATAATTCTGTATATATGGGTTTAATAAGCAAGGTGTTAATAGCCAGCCGTGTCGGTACATCTTTATTGAATCCTTTGCAAATTAGTTTTTTTAATGTATTATCACGCATTGCCGCATACCCATTACGTCCAACTAAAATGTCTTGTAGATGACTGTTACGAGAATTGACCTTTAGAATAATTGTAGCTTTAATATCATTTAAAAAGTCTATTCGCTTATTCTGTGAAGCTAAAAGAATACCGTTTGTAGACACACATACCTTAATTCCCTGCAATGCAATAAACTCCATCAATTTGTCAAAATTGGGATACATTGTCGGTTCACCAGCTCCTATTATATTAATGGTCCTGGTTCCTGCATCTTTGAGTTGCATGATGATTTCTTTGTACTCCTCAAATGTCAGACAATCAGAGTTTTTGTCTCTTTTTGAAGACTTTGCTGGTGCAGTAAAGCAATAAGGACAATTAAGATTACAATCATTTGATAAATCTAAAGAGACATTTAAGAGTCTTTCCCCTTTAATAGCCTCTCTCAATTCTTCTCCAGAAAAAGTCCATGCATCATGAGTGATTGGAGATGGACATAGAGTTTGAGCCAACTCTAAATTACTGAGTTCTAACAATTTGTTCATGCGACTTTTCTATTTGTTAATTGAATTTATATCATCAGACACTCTTTGATGGTTTGTTCGTCTATGCCTTTTGCCCTCATTCTTTCCGCGACATCCTGCTTGGTGTCCCTGTGTTCAAGAAATGAGAACATTATATCAGCAAAGGTTTTAATTGCTTTGTTGATGCGCTCAACGCCTTCATCTTTTGTCATGTCAATGCTACAAAACGTGGAACGTTCCTTGTGCAAGTTTAGATAATAGAGCCCGCCAATCAATAATGAAGATAATGCGACGAAATCCACACAGGTATTCTCAAACAGAACTTTATATTTTTCAGCCAATGGAAGCGTGAACATTTCACGGAGAGTGGCCG
>LPNH01000038.1 GCA_001543385.1 Candidatus Hemicellulosilyticus sp. P3 | reverse complement strand
ATTGTCGGCGGTCTCCTATATAACATTTATCATCCCTGCGCTACAGAGAGCCTGAGATTCAGCTTCTCCAGACTTCTCTGTGCTATGCTGATTTTCTTCTGAAGCAGGGTTTTTTCGTCAAGCCCGACCTTCGTTTCGTCAAATGGCTTCTTGGTTGCAACCATGGTATAGAACATCCTTGCCATCTTGTTTGCCGTGGCGACGATGGCCTGGAGATGGCCTCCCTTTGACTTCTGTCTGCGGAAATACACGCCAAGGCCTGTCTTGGCACTCTTCACGGAGTTTGCGCACGACCTGAACACTTGTCCGACTCTGTTCTTCTGCTTGGGCACCTTGCTCGACAGCAGCTTGCCGCCAGATATTTTGTTGTTCGGAACAAGGTTGCACCACCTGCAGAAACTCTTTGCCGACGGGAATTTCTCCACGAAGCCGCTCCCGAGCTCACCCATCAGGACGGACAGTCCCCCGAGGCTCATGCCGGGCATCTCCATCGCATTCACGCCCCACATGGAGAATGCGTGCTTCTCGGCATCAAACGATATGGCGTTCTTCTTTGCCACACGCTTCCCTGTAGCCTTGTAGCCTGACATGTCCGTTCCGCATCCGTCTGTGTAGTTGCTCAGCATCCTGTCCATCTCCGCCTCGCAGTCGGCAATCTGCGCATGGATGTACTTGTACAGGTCGTATGACTGCTTCAGCTCAAACAAGTGTACGGCATCCCAGGTGCCTTCAAGTGACTTCTCTATTGTTTCCCTGCTGGCCTTGCAGCGCGGGTCTGCCAGCTGCGCAAGCGACTTGGGGTCATGATTGCCTGCCAATATGGCTTCAATGATGGCCTTGCCCGACTTGCCGAGGATGTCGCTGATGACGGTGTCAACCTTGATGTTCATCAGTACCAGCGACTTCTGCATGTGCTGGATCTCCTTGCCTGCACTGCGGAGCATATTGTCACGATGGCGGGCAAGCTCGCGGATATTGCGGGCGGCGGCATCGGGGTGGAAGCTTGGCTTCAGCAGACCGTAGCTGTGCATAAGCATTATCCACTCTGCGTCCGCCTCGTCCGTCTTCTTGCCGGAGACGTTCTTCACGTCCTTCGCATTGGCCAGCAGCACATCAAATCCCTTCTCCTCAAGGAAAAAGTACAGGCCTACCCAGTAGGAACCTGTCGACTCCATCGCCACGGTGGTGATGCCGCAGGCCTTGAGCCAGGAGGCAATCTCATCATAGTCGCATGTGAAACTGCCGAAACAGCGGTTGTTCTCGCCGTCGCGGTCCTCGGGAACGCAGACCTGCATCTCACCATAGGCGATGTCTATGCCTGCCGCATTAGGATTGACAATCTTCAGCTTCAAGCCATCCTTCGTTCTTTCTTTTTCTGCCTTACGTGCCATCTCTTATGTTTTTAAAACGGCAAGTCCGATGCTCCTAAGAATGTGTAGTCTCCTATAAGGTCTCCAACGACCAATTATCACTCTACGAGCAGACGGAACCAAACTGAGTATTGGACTCGGAAGTCCATTGCCTTTTATGGCCTACTTACTTGCCGGTGCAAAGGTAACTATTTTCAGGCGAATCTGTAGCGCAGGGATGAAAAATGTTATTTCCCGTTTCGCTCGCGGGGGCCAGCGTGGTGAACTGAGTAGTTACACCAATACTGGTCTTTGTATATGACCGCAAGAAAAAGTCTAACGCCAAGCGTCCAGCCTCTGTGGAACTAAGACTAACGCTTGAAAGAAAAACAAAGTACATGTCAACTGGCATACGACTTTTGCCTAAAGAATGGCAAAGGGGAACCGTCGTCAACAGGGAGGATGCCGCAGAACTTAACGAACTGCTTAATTCCATTATGGTTCGAGCACGCAAGGTTGTCAATTCCATGGTTGATGGAAAAACCGACGCACGTTGACCCTGTGCGCCGTTTTCAGCTGACCCTTGACACCATATTCGTACTGACCCACTTTGCCAAAATATAATTGACCCTATCAGTGTTTGTTCTGACAGGGATTTTTTGTATATTATAACCGTGAAATCGCTCTATGACGAGTACCGGCAGGGACATCCCGACGGCTACCAAAGCTCGGCTTTCGGCAAGTATCTTCAGCGTTACACGCTCTCTACGCGAGCCATTGGCCATGTGGAGCATTATGCCGGCGACCAGATGTACATCGACTATGCCGGTGACAAGCTGGAGATAGTGGATGCCGAGACATGTGAAAGAATTCCCCGTGGCAGTGGCCATCAAGCCTACTGGCCACGGGGAACGAAAGAATGCTATTTCACTGCCTTTTGGCAGATGATGAGGGGGAGGTAGAAGTAGCTGCCACGGTTATGGATGTCGGTATAGAGATTGTCGGGCACCAAGAAGCCGTCGGGATCCTTGCCGTCGGGGTTCTTCCATGTGGTGGCGTCCCATTCCGTGACCTTCACGTGGTTGTTGACTTTGCTCGACCACCATGCGAGGCTTGCCGTTCCGGCCGTGTTGCTGATGGGCATTGTGAGCACCCCAACTGCACACCAGATGGATGTCGTCTGTAGTTTGCCTCAGTACGTTGATAGTGGTACCTGCTATAAGATAACTGTCGGTAAGAGTGGTGGCGGACACACGGCAGCGCTGATGCTGAGTGCATGAAGGCGCGGCCCAAGCCAGTCTTTCCGGGGAATGTGTGCAAAGACACTGTCGGTCGTGTTCATTACCAACACCTCATCCGTAGGGCCGAGGGGCATGTCTGCCAGCATGGGAAGTTGTGCCGCATCGGTAAGCACCAGCAAGCGGCGTTCGTATGCCTTGTCGGTATAGGGGCTTACACCCTGCTTGTCCCACTCGTTCAACTGCAAGGCCAGTGCCTCCTTGCTGTCGGTGGCAAAGGTTCGCATTTCTTTTTTATTTTTGTCTCCATATTAAACACTGACATATCGATTGTGGGGTGTTCCATGCCGACTATAATTGTTCCCACGGAGGGAACATAGGATTCCCCCTATGGAAACATAATAAGAGAACAAAAAATGGAGAGATGGGGAATTTGAATTGAGAATCAAGGAGTTATGAAAACGCTGTGAAGCGGATGAATTCTGAAGGAAGCAAGATAGATGCAGATAGAAGAAGGAGTTGAGTTGCTAATTCGTACCCCTTTTCTGAAATTAAGCAAATCGAGGAAAAACGGTAACTTTTGTGACAAGAAGTGGCTGAATATCTGTGAGATGCGAAAATTTAACTCTTTGCGGGAGTTCTTCTTTATTCGTCTGTGATTTGCGTGGAACAGCAAGACTTCAATTTGGCTAATTTTGCAACGCAAAATTTAGAACGTTGAACAATTTAAAAAGATTAGCACAATGAGAAGTACATTTTCGGTGATCTTCTACCTCAAGAAGGAAAAGTTGAAGAAGGACGGTACGAACCCTATCATGGGACGTATCACAGTAGATGGAACAGTAGCACAATTCAGCAGTAAGGTGTCATGCGATCCCGCCATCTGGGAAGCAAAGGGTGGTCATGCCAAAGGTAAGACTATCGCAGCCCGTGACGTGAACCGTGAATTGGAGAAAATCAGGGCATCTGTTGTCAAGCACTATCAGGAAATAAAGATGCGTGATGACTACGTGACGGCTGAGAAGGTGAAGAATGCTTTCCTCGGATTAGAGTATCGTCAGCAGACGTTGATGACGCTCTTCTCCCAGTGGAACGAAGAGTATGCAAAGAAAGTCGAAGGCGGTTTGAAGTCTAAGACCACACTCATCCGATACAAGAGTATTTACAAGCATGTGGGTGACTTCATGCAAGATCAGTATCATGTGTCCGACATGGCATTGAAGGAGGTACTTCCTTCGTTTATCAGTGACTTTGAAGTTTATCTCAAAACCCAGAAGCATCTCAAACATAACTCCGTCAAGAAGTATGTGTGTGCCATCATGATGCTGATGCACCGTGCCCACCAGAACGGCTGGGTGACGCGCTATCCCTTCAGCGACTATCAGATTCGGGAGGAAGAGACGGAAAAGGGGTTTCTGACTAAGGATGAACTACAGGCCATGATGAATATTCCTCGTCTGAATGCCAAACGAACTTTTATTCGCGACCTGTTTATCTTCTGTGCATTCACGGGTCTGGCATATATTGATTTGGAGAACCTTCGCGATGAGAACATTGTCAAGAATCCTATTGATGGCAGTCTCTGGATTCATACTCACCGTCAGAAGACAGGTGTGGCCGAGAACGTAAAACTGTTGCCCATTCCACTTGCCATTTATAAGAAGTATAGAGGTTTGTGCAGCGATGGCCATGTATTTGACGTTCCGTGCTATAATTCCTGCAATGGCATACTGAAAACAATCGCCAAGTTATGCGGCATTCAGAAATCGGTCTCATGGCACCAAGGTCGCCATACGATGGCAACGGTTGTCTGCTTGTCAAATGGTATGCCGCTGGAAGTGGTGTCTTCAGTGCTTGGTCACAAGAGCATTGAAAGCACACAGATTTACGCCAAGATAACGCAGGAGAAACTAGGCTGTGAGATTGACACCCTGGCTTCGAAACTGGCGAAGATTGAGCAGTTCGTGCCAAGCATTGACATGGTAATATAATAGGTGGAGGACAAGACTATGATGAAGAGAGACCTCATCGTTTTTGAACACGAGCGTTTTGAACTTACTGGTTATGACGTGTGGATGACTGCAGGCGAAATAGCCTCGCTGTTCGGCGTAACCATCATGAAGGTGCGCGGCATCGTCAGCAGGATGCGGAAGCAACTGACTGTCAATCTGGACCTGCTCAGCAAGTACGACTTGCTGGAGAACGGCTACAAGGATGAACTTTTCAGCCTGGAGGTCATCGTCGCCATGACCTACTACGTGGACACAGGTCTGGCGCATGAGTTCCGTCGATGGATATGCGACAGAATCACCCGCCGGAAGGAACGCGCCATGATTGTCTATTTCTGAGAAAATTTTGAAGCCCTGCCCGATTCACATCGTACAGGGCTTCGTCAAATATCGTATGAACAAGGATAATCTATCGGCTCAAAGACCTTTTGATGTCGGCCTTGATGCGCTCGTTCAGTTTCTGTCTGAGACGGTCAATAAAGTAGGTGTAACTGTAGTCCGTCTCGCGGTCTTTTATCGAGACGTAGTACCGCGAATAGTCCTTCAGCGTCTTCATCCCGAACATGCGGAAAACCGTCTCGCTCATCTTCCCGATAGGCATTTCCCCATTGTTTACGCACCCCGTTTCCTTCAGTGCGTAGACCAGTTCGACCAAGTCCACCGTCTTTCCCGTCCACTCCAGCATGGGCACGGCCTGTTCGCTGCCAGCCTCCAGCATGTTCTTCGCTGCCATAGGCTCCAGCACGTCGTGCATCTGCCTCATAAAAGCCATCGCCCGCTCGCAGTATGAGCCGATGGCCTCCGTCGCGCTGCTGTACGGCTTCATTTCTATCTCCGTATAGGTAATAGTGATGTAGGCCGATGGTGCGTCGCAGTTCCTGCACAGTCTGGCGACGCTTTCAATGAAGTCGCCGTAGCCCCTTTTCGCTCCCTCTTCGTCGCCGTCGTGGATGGCCTTGAAGAAGTCAGTATCCGTCAGAATATCGTATTTCATATCTATGTTCCTTTTTACTTGTTACTAAATGCGTTAATTTGCGATCGCACTTGTAACATACAAAGGGGTGCAAGCGAAAAGGACTTGCTTTCAGGATTATTTTCCACAACCGCCTGAAAACGAGCGGAATCAAAATATGTTAAACAAAAACAGGCTGAAACAAGATGCTCAAAAGTGTGTAAACATTACACAGCAATGTATAAATTTTACACGTTTTCCGGATATTCTCAGTTATCCTCCAGACGGATGTCGTACTTACTTATCTTGTTATAGATGGTTTTCCTGCTCATTCCCAACTCTGCGGCGGCACGGGTCTTGTTGTTTCCGTTCCTCTTCAGTGCGGCAATGATGCTGTGTTTTTCAGCCTCGGCGATAGAGAAACCCGTTGTGTCGCTTTTTGATATATTCAGATGCCCTATCCCAATCTCATCATCATGGCACCTTGCCACTGCCGTCTTAATCGCAGTCATGAGTTCCCTCACATTGTCTGGCCAGTGGTAAGACTCCAGTTCCTTTCTGGCCTCCTTTGACAATTTACGCTTCTTCGGGTCAAACTGCTCAACGAAGAAGTTTGCCAAGGGCAGAATATCATCCTTCGTTTCCCTGAGAGGCGGCACTGCCACCTCACCCTCGCAGATGCAGTCCCTGAACTCCCGCAGCATGATGCCGCTTGCAACCGCCTCGTCCGGACTGACGCATGAGGTAGAGACCACGCTGAACCTGATGAATCGCTCCCTGCTGGACCCAATCTTTCTGTATCTCCTGTTTTCCAGCACGTCGATAAGCATACCCTGTATGTCCTTCGGCATCCTGTCCACATTCTCCAGAAAGAGGAAACCTTCATCAGCCTTCTCCAGAACCCCGTCCGACGGACTCACCGCACTGGCGAACGCCCCTTTCTGGTGGCCGAAGAAGTATTCCTCCACGTGCTCCATCCGCGACAGCGCGGTACAGTCCACATGGGCATATCGGTTTCCCTCTACTCCCGACATAGCCATCAGTTCCTCTGCCAGGTGCTGCCGTCCCGTTCCGCTTTCACCCGTTATGACGAGCCGGATGCCCGTGGCAGCATAGTCCTTGATGTCCTTATAGACCGTCTGGAAAGCCTTGCTCTGCCTGCGGAATACGGCCCGGTTCTCCTTCATCTCTATCCGATTCTGCTCATCCATGATGTCCTTGATTCGGGCATAGAACTTTCCGTCCATCTGGTCCTTCGGAATGTAACTCTTCGCCCCCAGTTCCAGCGTCTCAATAGAATTCTCCATCGTGCCGAAGCCAGTCATGAGGAAAAACATCTGGTGATAGCCCTGCCTCCGCATCCATCTCAGTATGTCCGTGCCGCTCCATCCGCTTTCGTCCTTCAGCACGAGGTCTACCAGCATCACGTCGTTCCGGCTGGCATGTTCTATGAGCCATTTGGCTTTCTTGACATTATAGCAACCGACAGCCCCGATGCCCATACCCCGCAGCCTCTCACAGACAGCCTCGCAGTATGACTTGATGTCATCAACAACGATTACCTTACTCATCCGTCCTATCCAGTTCCTCCTGCGCTTTGTTAATGACAATCGTGGCCATCTTGTCAATCTCAGCCATACACTCAGCAAGTCGTGCCGAAGCACCGGAATCCTTCTTCCTGGCAATCTCCATTACAGGGTCAACCAGTACCCCTATGCGATAGAGCACCCAACTTGACTTCAGACTGTGCGCCCAACTGTCCATGCCCTCAAAATCCATCTTGTCTATGGCTTCGTGCAGTCCTTCTACGGCCTCTTTCGTCTCTTCAATCAAGTACTGGGCCACCGACTTGCGCAGTTGGGAAAAGTCGGGTCTCACGGTGTTGGTATTCCTGGAAATCACCTCATTGATGAGTCTTATCATCACCTCCGTCTGGGCCATTTTGGGGATATACTCGTCAAACCCCGCTTCAATCAGGTCTTCCCTTACATCTTCTGCAGAAGCCGTAGACACGACTACGGGGACAGTCTGGCTGTTGCCCACTTTCGACTTTCTCATCAAGCGTAGCAATTCCACACCGCTTTTTCCCGGCATCTGCAGGTCAAGCATAATCAGCGAATATCTCTTCTCGCGTATCATGTCGAACATCTTGCCAGTATCACTGCAGATGTCGCACTCAAAACCGTTCTGCTGCAAGATACCTTGCATCATCATCAGCCACGTCCTGCTGTCGTCTACTATAAGCAGACGGCTCTTTTCACCAGAGGCTTTGACCACCTCTGTATCTGCAGGCTCACTGGAGATTTCGGCCTCCTTCAGCGGCAACCTTACATCAAACGTCGTCCCGCTGTCGGATGAACAAAACGTTATTGTCCCCTTCATCAGTTGGGTCAGCATTTTGGCCGTCGACAGTCCGATACCAAATCCGTCCTTACCTGTAGTGACGGCATTCGAAAATCGTGTGAACGGTGTGAAAACTCTCTGCTGGTCAGCGGCCTTTATGCCGATGCCAGTATCACTTACCTTGATAATCAACTCGCCATTGACGTAAGAAACACCGAGGCTTACTTCTCCCTCTTTGGTAAACTTGAAAGCGTTATCAAGCAGATTCATCGCCACATGGCAAATCTTCTCGTAGTCACCGTTAAGCATTGTGTTCTGCAGTTCCGGCTTTACAAATTCCAGCCCGTTTTCTTTCGCTCTCAGTTCAAAGGCTGTGGTCAGTTCGTTGGTCAGTTCCATCAGGTTGAAGTTCCTGTTCTTCAGTGTGCTTTTGTTGCTCTCCAGCCTGAAATATTCAAGCAACTGGTCTATCATGCTGCGAAGCTGGTTGGCAGCAAAGCCGACGGCACTGATATACTTGCCGTTCTTCGTCGGGCATTGCTTTTCCATATCGTTATAGCCGATGATAATGCTCAGTGGAGTGCGCAGGTCGTGGACAATGGCATACATCATCTTCCTGCGTCTTTCCACCAGGCTCCTGTTCTTTTCAAGTTCCTTTTCCAGCCTTTTCATCACCTTTGACCGAAGCCATGAATTGGCAAAGTTCACCGCAAGAACAAGGAAGAGCAAGGTCATTCCACCGATGAAGGTTGTCTGCCCGATACAACTGGCTTTTTCTGTAGTCTCTGTCTGGACTCTTTCAGCCTTGTCATCGTCGGCATCCAGAATTTGGTTCATATTCTTGTCCAACCACAGGTTCACCTCCCCCAGACTGTCATTCAAATGGCTCAGATTGATGTTGCACAGCGTTTTGTCGATAAGAGCCATCTCATTGATGGATGGGACGACAACAGTCCTTTCCTTACTCTGAGATGATGTTTCTTCCCTGCTTTTTCGGACTATGTTACCCGTATAATGCCCGTCACCTGTCTTTCCTCTCTCAGATGCTCGTCACTCTCGTTGCGCTTGACAACATTCTCGTAGATGCGTGTCAGTAGCCTTCCCTTCTCACCAAGATAAAACTGCATGGAATCAATCTGCGTTTGAGGGTAATACCCCTTCAGTTCTCCAAGGATGGCATTCGTTTTCGCAAGTTGTCTCTGGTATTCTGTGGAGTCAGATGGTAGCCACTCATACACTCGTTCGCCCAAATGGTCGAGTTGCCTGCTGCTTTTCAAGGCACTATGAATATTCCTGTATTGGGTCTGACTGGTGTTCGACTCAACGATAACGTCCTGCAACTTCTGCCAGCGCATATAGCCGAACACGAAAATAATAACAAACAATACCACATTGACGATATTCGTCACCAAAAGATCAATCTTCGTCTTTGTCATTTTTAGCATTATCGTTTAGAGGGTTATTACCCTGATTACAATCTTTTTCATCCGCTGTTTGCGGAAATGAGGTACAAAATTACAAAAAATAATCCAGAAATGTGTAGTGGATACACTTTTTCTGCAAATGTTTATTCAAAAAGGCCCCCGTGAATTGATTTGCGTCAATTACACAGGGGCTAAAACAGGGTTACAAAGCGAACAAATTATCTATATCCTGTGCCCTTTGATTTTTTTAGGCTCGTCCTCCTTGTCTTGATGTAGGCCGATGGTCTTTTCCTTCTCATTGGCCTCCTTTTCTTCGGGCGTTTCGGGTTTCTCTTCCTTTGGGGCAAGTTCCATCTGAATCTTTCGATCGAGTGCGGCCAGTTCGTTCTTCAGGTCGTGCAGTTCTTTCTCTTTCTTCCACTCCTTATTGGCCGTCGGCGTCAACTGGTCGATCTTGTTCTGATACCATTTTACATCCTTCTGGTACTTCTCCACCAAAGAAGGAATCTTCTCCAGAGCACGGATGAAACTGGTGGCAGCGGCTTCCTTGTCCTTCTTGGCTACCTGCCCGTTGTTGTGGCGATAGACGATGTTGCCATACACGCCGAAGTTGTTCTCTCGGAACGGCAAGCCGCCCTTTTCGACTTCCTCGGTGCGTACCTTGATGGGGAATCCATAGATTTCGCCAATCTCCTTCGTTTGCCCCTTCGTGTCCATCGTCTCGGCTATCTGCTGCACCTTGGCACCGAGTTCTTCCAAATCAGTATAGACCTTACCCTCAATCTTCACCTCCATGACGATATTTCCGAGGGCGTCACGTTTCAGATGTGAGTCCAGTTGCTGCTTGTCCGTTTCAAGTTTCACCAGTACCGACTTGGCCGACTCCACTTCCTTCCGTGCATCCTCAATGTCAAACTCCACGCTGCGCCTTGCATTCATGAAACTCTTGCGCTCACTCTCCAGCGAGGCAATCTTCTTCTCCAGTTTCGCCTTGTCAAGCAGGTCTGTATTGCCCGACAGGATAGCCATATACTCCGAGAAGTTCATGCCGTTGGCCTCGTCCATCGCTCCCTCGTCGATGGTTCGTGCGCCCATTGCGCCGGACTTCAACTGAGAGATGAAGGTCTGCTTGCAGTGCAGCAGATTAAACTTGTAGGCATCCAGTGTATGCTCCACGGCATAGATGATGCTGTCCACCGTGTTGTTATTGTACAACTTTGCCACCTCGTTGCCCTTTCTCACGGCACGACCATTGCGCTGCTCCAGGTCGCTCGGCCTCCAGGGAATGTCAAGATGATGGATAGCCACGGCCCGTTTCTGTGCATTGACACCCGTGCCAAGCATCGACGTTGAGCCGAACAGGACACGCACACGTCCCTCGTTCATGGCCTCAATCACGGCCTTACGTGCCTTCTCGCTCTTGCACTCCTGTATGAAGCGTATCTCGTCGGCAGGGATGCCATAGTCCTCTATCAACTTGCGCTTGATTTCGGAATAGACGTTCCATGAGTCGCCCGGCTGATACGTCCCGAGGTCTGAAAACACGAACTGCGTACCCTTTTGTTCATCGAACTTCTTGTAGTACTCGGCAATCTTCATGGCACAGGCACTGGCCTTGTTGCCCGGGTCATCCTCATACAGCGTCGGGTTTATCATACGCATGTCAAGTGCCATCTTGCGGGCGTAGTCCGTGGCAATGAGCATCTTCGCCTTCTCTTCCGTCTCAGAGAGCGGAGGACGACCGAGTATCGTGGCATCACCATTCTCTGCAAAATCCATCAGCCGCTGGATGAAGTCTTCCTGGTCTGGTGTCGGCGGTATATTGTAGAGTATCTCGTTCATTTTCGGCCTGTCCACTCCCACGTCCTCGGCAGTGCGGTAGTCCGTGATTTCGTTGTAGAACGTCGCAAGTTCCGGCACCTTGATGAAGTATCTGAAACGTTCTTTCTGTATGATGTTGTTCGTCACCGAAAACTCAAAGTCCGTCGATTTCTTGGCGAAGATAGCGGCCCAGGCATCGAAGCACGGGATGTTCTGCTTCTCCATCTCCTTCGGGCGCAGGTACTTGAAGAGCAGGTAAAGTTCCGTCAGACTGTTGCTGATGGTCGTACCCGACAGGAACGTGGCGCACAGGTCCCGGCGAGGCCGTTTCCCGTCGCCCTCCTGCATCGTACGGATGGCAAACAGCAGGTTGAGTGCCTTCTGGCTTCCCTGGCTGTTGCCCAGTCCTGCCACCCGGTCGTGGCGGGTGTTGAACATCAGGTTCTTGAACTGGTGGCTTTCGTCTATGAAGAGGTGGTCGATGCCCATCTGGCGGAAGTCGATGAAGTCATCGGTACGGCTGTTGATTCTGTCGGAGATTTCAACGAGTTTCGCCTCCAGATTGGCCTTACGCTTCTCCAGACCTTTCAGCATCATGTTTGATATGTCCTTTCCACTCATGCGCAGGGTCTCCAGATTGTCCTCCACGCTCTGCAACTCGGCTTCAAGAATCTTCTGCTGCATCTCAGGCGACTGCGGAATCTTGCCGAACTGGTCGTGCGACATTATCACACAGTCGAAGTCGTTGTTCTTGATGGAATGGAAGAACTTGACCCTGTTCTCCGTCGAGAAGTCCTTTTC
>LPNH01000037.1 GCA_001543385.1 Candidatus Hemicellulosilyticus sp. P3 | reverse complement strand
AGGTGGACAACATTGTCATCGTCCTGCTGCTCGTGTGGCGCGTGGAGACGCTGCAGGACCTCGGCAGTCCTTCGCCCCAGCCCCTGCCCGCCGACGACACGACAGCCGTTGCCCACCTGCTGCGCGACCGCTGCGAGGCTCCCGGTCTCTACCTGCGTTCCGGTGTCACGCTGGCCGACCTGTCGGCAGCCGTCGGCATCAGCAGCGGCGCCCTCGGCGAGTGGTTCGTGCAGCACGGCGACCGCAACTTCTACGCCTACATCCACCGTCTGCGCATCGACCACTTCGTCCGCCTCTACCATGAGGCCGTCAGCGCAGGCCGTCCGTTCACCGTCTTTTCCCTGGCCCGCGAGTGCGGCTACCGCAGTTACCTCGCGTTCACCACGGCATTCCGCCGCCGCATGGGGCGCAGCCTGACGGAATGGAGGAGGAATCAGACACAGAATAATAACATATAATGTATATGCAGAACAAGATATTAAAAGGATTGCTGATGTCGGCCACGCTATTGCTGACGCTCGCCTCCTGTACCAAGGAGGGCGACGTTATCTACGAGACCGACCCTAACGATGTGGCCCCGACCACGCCGCTCGTCACCGTAATCTACGACCCCAACGCCGTAGGCGACGGCAACTACAACGACCTTATATATAAAGGTGTAGAAGAGGCCGCCCGTGAGTATGGCCTGCGCACCATGCAACTCTCGCCCTCTACGCACGACGAGGGACTGGCCTACTTGCAGACGCTGTTCCAGCAGATGAGCACCGCGCAGGACACAGTGCGCCGACTATTTATTGTGGCCGCCGCCAGTTACGACTACTATCTGCGCCAGAACAACGACCGCCTTGCTGTCAATCCATATGTCGATTTGCTCTATCTTGAGACTGCCAAGCCACTCGATGGCAAGGGCTCCACGCTCTACCTGCCCTACTACGGCGCTATGTACGAGGCCGGTGCCATCGCCCAGGCCCTCGCTCCCGACGTGCTGCTCGTAGCCGCCAACCCCAAGGTGGAATCCGTGGCCGGAGCTGTCAGCGGATTTACTGATGGCTTCCGTGCCGACTATATCCATTACCCAGAGCAACTCAATTACACTAAGACGCTCGTCACCGAATACATCTCTGATGAGGCATCTGGCGGCTTTACGATTGCCGATACCACCGCCATGCGTATCATGAACGAACGCGAGTGGCCTGGCTTCATCCACATGCTTGTGCCCGTCTGCGGCGGTGCTGCCCGCACGTTCCAGCATCTGAACGACCTCATGGGCGGCTATGATATCATGGGTGTTAACGCCTACTACGACTCATCGAACAGTTCGCTCTCCGCCGTCAAGCACATCGACCGCGCCGTAGCCCTCTGCATCAGCCAGTGGCTCTCGCCTGACGGTATGCCCAAACATCAGTCGCTTGGTTTGGCCGACGGCTATACCGGCGTGGAGGTCACGACCGGCAATAGCATGCTTTACGACATTCTCGAATACTTCAACGCCGCCCCGCTCACCGAAGAACTGCGCACGAAGATTCACGAAGATGCAATAAGAAAGGAGGCTGAATATGGGAAGTAATATGAAGATACAGACCCCACCCCTAACCCCTCCCCTTGAGGGGCGGGGAATGCCTACGGAGTTCATACCACAAAATAAGCCGCAGGGCACTCCCCTCCCATGTAGGGGAGGGGCAGGGGTGGGGTCAGTATTATTGTCCATCATCCTCTTCCTAACCTTCTTCACGGCCTGCAAGCAGGAGGACGACCGTACGGAGATTGTCCCTGCCCGCCACTGGGTGGAGAAGACCGTGGCCGTCGTTGCTCCCATTGGCGATGCTGCCACGAAGACACGCTTGGAGCGCACCGCCGACTGGTTCCTGCAGAACTTCCGCGAGGCGCAGATGCACGACACGCTGGCCATCGACCTCCGCATAGAGTGGCATGATGAGCTGAGTGAAGACCTTACCGCCCTGAGCGAGACGCTGGCGGCCGACAGCACCGTCATCGCCGTCATTGGTCCCTTCTCTAACGAAGGCGTTGCAGCGTTCGCCCCCGCCTGCATGAAAACTCAAAAACCCCTCATTGCCCCGACGGCCACCAGCGAGGACATCATCCGCCGCTACGCCGTCACCACCAGCGGACAGAGCACCAACCAGTCGCCCTTCCTCTGGTCGCTCACCGAGACCGACGTCAACTTCGCCGGCCTGCTCATGAGCGGCTTTGTCACTGAGAGTCAGTACCGCAACAACCAGTACAAAGAGTTTGCCGATGACCTCGGCCACCACATGTGCGCCGTATTCTCCCCCGATGACGCCTACGGTATGACCTTCAACTACTGGGCGCCCTTCTACGCCCAGCAGGACGGCATCGAACTGCAGCGCAACCTCCAGTACGGCTCCACCGCCGAACTGCTCGCGCAGCTTAGCGACTACCGCCCAGTCATGCGCCAGAGCCCGCTGCTCCAATCCGCCATCTTCTGTGCCGTGGAGACCGGCCAGCAGATGTACGACGTGGTGCGTGCCAACCGCAAGGCGCTACTCGACGACCCCGAACTGGCCGATATGATGCCCAGCACCGACCCCGATGACCCAGCCAACGACGAATACTGGCAACTGTTCAACGCCTCCTACCAGACCTACTTCGCCTTCTCAGGTCTGAGCGAAGAAGGCCTTGCCGCCCTCGGTCAGCGTGGTCCGAAAATCTTGCAGGGTACCGAAGGCTTCTCGCCTTACGCCGACCCTGGCACCGGTTTCGAGCTGAGCTACAAAGCACGCTTCTTGCAGCTGCCCACCTTTGCCGAGTGCAAGTTCTACGATGCCCTTATGCTCGCCGCCTTCGCCGCCTGCTACGTCGAGCACAACCCCACGGCGGAAGTAAACTCTAAACTCTCAACTCTACACTCTCAACTAAACGACGCTGTCGTTACCATTACCTCCGGCACCGCCTCCGCCCCCATGGGCGGCTCCGCCTGGAACGCCACCGCGATGGAGATTTATCTCTCCGCCATGGAGCGCGGCCAGCTGCTCCACTTCATCGGTGCCTCTGGCGAGATCAGCTTCGACCGCGACACCTATACCGCCGCCACCACGACCACCTACGTGCGCTGGCAAATCATGGACGGCCAGATACTGCACCGCCAGTACTTCGGCACCACCGGCGGGCGCACCACCGATGCCACCGCAGCCTGGCTCTACCTCTACAACGAGCAGCAGGCCAGCGACGACTTCATGCAACAGGCCAGCGGCGGCACCGACCATCACTTTGCCTATCCCGCCATGACCGACCAGTATGCCGTGCTCGTGCAGGGCTCCGACGGCTACATCAACTACCGCCACCAGGCCGACGTGCTCAGCGTCTATCAGGCTCTGCGCCGGGGCGGATTCCCCGACGATCATATCATCCTCGTCATCGATGCCGAGATGTCCTCGGCCCGCGCCAACCCCCAGCCGGGCACCGTGCGCACGTCGCCCACAGGCCCCGACCTGCTCGGCGGCACCACGGAGGACAGCGGTTTTGCCGCTGCCGAGGTTGACTACGACAGCCGCGACCTCACAGCCCGCGACATCGCCAACATCCTGAAGGGCAACCAGACATCGACGACCCCCGTCGTACTGCCGCAGGATGCAGGCCACAATGTGCTCTTCTACTGGAGCGGCCACGGTCGCAGCCGGTCGCAGGGAGGCTCCAATGAGTTCTGCTGGCGCGACACCCACGCCGGTGAGGGCTTTACTGCCGATCTCCTCCGCGAGACCGCCAGCCAGATGCTGTTCCGCAAGCTCTGCATCACCGCCGAGCCCTGTTACGGCGAGTGCGTCATCCAGGGCATTGAAGGCATCGACGGCGTCCTCGCCATGAGCGGAGCCAACGCCGCCGAGCAGTCGTGGGCCGACCACTGGAGCGACGACGCCCGCGTCTGGATGTGCGACCGCTTCACGCTGAACCTCGTCACCTGTCTCACCGACAATCCGCAAACCAGCTTCCGCGACCTCTTCCTCTACTGCGCCAGCCATACCCTCGGCTCCCACGCCCGCATCGTCAATGCCGACCATTACGGCAACCTCTTCACCACCGGCCCTGCCGAGTTCATCAGATATAATAAATAAGGTATAATTACTAATATGTATAACAATATCAAACAAACGACAATGAGAAAGAACAGATTCTTATCCCTGCTGCTTGGGGCCACGATGATTGTCACAGCAGCCACATTGCTCACGGCCTGCCATGACGATGATAACAACCAAGGCTCTGGTGGTCTGGCAGCAATCGGGTTCAACTATCGCACCACTCTTTTCGGTACAGGCGACACTAAGGAAATTACGCTCGACAGCCTTACCTCGATTGTCAGCAACGTGCAGAGCAGCGCCTCATGGCTCACGGCCACCCTTTTGCCCGACCTCAACATCTACGGAAAACAGGTGATGAGTCTAAAAAGCACATCTGATGACGGTGACGAGGCCACAATCACCATCACAGCCGAGAATGGCGAGAAGGCCACCATCACCGTGCAACGTGGAACCATCACCGACGGTGATGCCTACAACGGCGCCAACGACAACTTCATCACCGACTGGTGGAATTGTAAAGAAGTTGATTTGGAGGGCTATCCAGTTGCACAGTACACGCCTTGGAACCCTTCTTCATCCGCCAACATCCCCAATAATATTCGTTTTTACCAAGGAGACCCAATAGACGGATGGGAAATGGCTTTCTGTTATCTGAACGACCCGCATTTGGAGGGTGTACGCTACTTCGCCCTCTATAACAAGTGGACCGGGCAGGTGCGCCTTTATACCTACATCAAAAATCCCACTGGCTGGGGTTCTGACATTACGCTCAATGTCCTTTTCGGCGAGGAAGGCGAAAAGGACATGTATCCGCTCTACAACGTCCATGAATACGGCATACCTACCAGCCACAGTACGGTAGAGCCTAAGGCCAGACTGCTGAGTACACAGAGCCAGACATTCCAAACATGGATTTCACCCTTTACCTTGAACCAAAGCCTGGTGCCGGGCTGGTTCTGCTTCGAGTTCGACATGTCGGGCTACGTGCCAAAAGATAAGGACTGGCTGAAGTTGAAGACGAGGCGAACCTCAGTCTTCCAGGTCTTGGCAGAGACAAGATCGGAATCGAAAGTGACGCTCAAAGGCAAGTTGACTGGCGAGATTAGCGGTACATACACGGCATCGCAGATAATACAGGAGGGTGGCGGCAACGCCACCGCTGGCATCCTCAGCGCTTTGGGTACTGGCATGTCGAGCATCGGTGGCTTTGCCACCTCGGGAATCAGCACTGGCAATGCGTATGTCAATCTGATGACGAATAACAATGTTGCGGCTTCCGCACAAAAGGCGCTCCCCGTTATGTTCTGGGGCGGATTCGCTTGCAATATCGTGGGGGCAGGTCTCTCTCTCGCCAGCACTCAGATTGAAGACGACCCAATAACCACCAGGATTGAACCCGGCAAGATTGACCTGACACTCGACGCTTCGATGGCTCTCGACGGCTACATCAGTGAAAAAACTTCAAATAATTTGTCTCCTCTCTCTGTTAGCGCAGAGGGCGTTAACTCCGCCAACAGTGCCAACGGCCACGACGGCCACGTGGGTAAGGGCGTGTGGAGCCTGGATGAAGATCCCGTGGTCTATATCGACAAGGAGGACATCCTCTCCAGTGAGAGCAGTTTCAACCTGCAATGTACCTCGACGGGCTACTCTCTCTCCTCCTTCCCCGACTACAACGTGCGCCTGGTCTATGCCTTCGACCCCACCAGCGTGAAACTGAACATCAACACCGATCTTTTCCGCGAAATTCAGGATGTCACCGTAACCACCAACGTGGGTGTGTTCCCCAACCAGCCCTACGGCCACACCGACCCCTACCGCCGGATGCTCATGCTGGGTGAGCGCCCGTCGTTCAGCCTCTCTGGAGAACAGACCAGTGGCACCTTCACCCTCACCACCAACGGAAGCTCAGCTGTAGTCATAAACAGGAATCAGAAAGAATCTCTGGCTGATGGAGAATACGAAATTGTAACAGGAAAGGAAGCTAACTGCTCCGTCGTCGCCCAGAAGAACAGTGATGGTAAGGAATGGCAACGCTTTTACGGACGTCTGGTTGACCTGCCGGAGATTAACAAGCAGATTATGGTTGATCCGCAGGTCTTTGTCCCCTACACCGACGGCAAAAACATCGGTTTCCCAACGGCTCCCGACTTTGTGGTGCGCGTAGATGTGCAGTTCACCGCCCTCGACGACAAAGGCCAGCGCAAGCAGTTCCAGTTCGGCAAACTCTACATTCCGAAAATCGAGTTGGTTGGTTGGGAAGATATGTGCAAAGTTTACAGTCGTCTGAAGGACTACTCGACGAAATGCGAGAAGAATCAGACAATCAATACTCTGGCCAACGACTCGAAAGTGGCTGTGAAGCACCCCAACGGACACACTCTCATCGCCAAGACCTTGCGCCTGCTCAACCGCATCTGTGAATAAAGTATAAGATATTAACAAGCAAAACAAACAATACAATGAAGACAAAGAAATCCATCCTGTGGCTGCTGGGCCTGATGCTCTGCGTCACGCCCATGTTTACCGCCTGCTCAGATGACGATGACGACAACAAGAAGGAGAATCCCAGTCAGAAAGAGTCCGCCAAGTACGATGACCTCTCCGTGTTCCAGAATGCCATCTGTCGCATCGACAGCCTGGGACATCTGGAGCGCTACAATGTTGGCGAAGCTCTCTACGAGGCCGAGCCGCAGCACCTCTACGTCGGTGTGGATGACATCGAGGAGGCCGCCCGGTGGTTCCGCAACTGGATAGCCCCCGACGTGACACTGGACAACAACAACGCTGACCTCACCGCCCAACTCACCGACACACTGGGCCGTGCACAGGGCATCATCTACTTCAAGGCAGGAACTGGCCAGACTGTGGCTGAGGTGACCTACAGCCCTGAGACCCAACTGAAGTACATCGACCGCATCACCTTTCTGCTCAACAGCGCGTGGCCCTTCAACTCTAGCGGCAACCAGTGGCATAAAGGCGACATCAAGAAGTTTCATATTACGGGTAAAGCAGGCAACAGCCTGGATGACGATGACCAGACGCTCAACTTCGTGCTCATCCGCGAGGGCAGGAATGGCGTGAAGCCCATGTGGTGCGCCATCACCAACAATACTTACAGGAATTTAAGATTTGATGGTTGGACCGACTTCGAGAGAATTCAGTCGTCCTCCTATTGCCCCTCCTATGCCACGGCATGCACCATATCAGACATCCTGTGCTCAGACTGGAGTTTCTTCATGTTAAAGTTCAAGGAGGCCGGCGAAGGGGAACTTAACTGGGGATCAAGCTACTGGATAGATCATTATGAAAATAGTCAGCCTCAGATGATGGTATATGACAGGAAGTCAATAAGTGGCAATTCCTGGGATGGCTCCAACGAGCGCTTCCTCCTGAAAATCGACTGGCTCAACGACGGCGAACGCACATTAACCGTCACTAACAGTGGTACTTGGAGCATAACGGGTAGTGGCCCAGATAACCTCTTCGACGGAACCTGTACAGAAATTTGGGATTCTCGCGACTATGCTCTTGGCACAAGCGAAGTGAGCGGCAAGGACTGCTGGTGGTTTGAATTCCAGGCTGATGGTCCCCTGAAACCGAAGTCCTACACGCTGTGGACCACCAATATGTCAGGCGAAGACTGGATATACTACGCCCGTATCCCGGCTATCTGGTCACTCTATGGCAAGAAGAACTCACGCAGCAAATGGGTGCAGTTAGACTATCGCGATCGCCAAGAACTGCCACACAAGAACTATGCTTCACGGTCATTCGACATCAGCAATCCGCAAGAGTACCAGTTCTTCCGCTTCGAAGTGTATGCTCACTGGGGATCGCTTAATGGAAGTGACAGTCCCATGCAACTCGGACAACTCGTATTGAACGAATAATCCCTCTCGGTCGGGCGTGCAGGGGGAGGCCTCCGCTTCCCCCTCGCCCCAGCCCCTCCGCCGGGCGGCGGTGCTGCGAGGATACAAGGAGGCCTCTGAGCACTCAGCGGCGCTACTCGGAGGACAGGAGACAGCCTCTCAGCCCTGAGCGGTGCTACTTGGAGGACAGGAGACAGCCTCTCAGCCCTGAGCGGTGCTACTTGGAGGACTGGAAACAGCCCCTCAGCACCGCTCACGGCGGGGGCAATCCCGCCGCGAGCGGTTCATCGATCTTTGACTTACTGAGACAGACGGATAAACCAGGGGATAAGCAGCTATTCCCTGACTGGGAACAAAACATTCCCTGACTGGGAACAAATCATTCACGCATAGGGAATACTTGGCGAGCCGTAACCTCGTGGGCAACGAGCCGTAATCTCATCAATGATGAGCCGTAACCTCGTCAATCGGACTGTATCCTAAATTGTTTTTTTTACGACAATCTCCTAACACCTAACCTAAAAGGCCGTAAACGCCCTGCCACAAAGGCTTTGAGCGACGTTAGGTGTTTGCGAAAGAGGTAACCAACACCTAACATACTACTAACACGAGAGTAACACGATGGGGCACCAGTTAGTTAGGTGTTGGTTAGGTGTTAGTTAGGTGTTACGGCAGCTCCTAACCCGCCTAAAGCCCTTTCGTACAAAGGATTTCCGAGACTTTAGGTTAGGTGTTGGCACTATTTCCAACAAGAAAATCCGGCGGTGTCCGTTTTGTCTCAGAAGAACAGAATAGTATAACAATATAAGATAGTAACGACAATGAAAAAAATTCTGAATTGGGTGATGGCCGCCACCCTCGTTTGCGGCGCAAGTGTGTTGACGGCCTGTAAGGAAGCACACGCACAGGAAGACAATCCCGTGCAGCAGGTGACGAGCGAGGAACTGATTCGCACGTCGCAGAGCTGGGACGGCGTGGAACTGCCCGACTATTTTCAGGGGCGCCCAGAACTGGTGGCCGTGAAGTACGTCTTCCCCGCAGGGCAGAAACTCGGCTGGCACCACCACCCCGTGATGAACTACGGCATCCTGGTGCAGGGCGAACTGACCATCATCGGTCAGGACGGCAAGGAGAAGGTGGTGCATGAGGGCGAGGCCGTCGTGGAGATGGTGAACACCATCCACCACGGCGAGAACCGCGGCACGAAGCCCGTCATCCTCTACATGTTCTACCTCTCGCAGA
>LPNH01000274.1 GCA_001543385.1 Candidatus Hemicellulosilyticus sp. P3 | reverse complement strand
CGTCTGATTAGGCAGTCGGCGGGGTAACGGCCCACCGAGCCATCGATCAGTAGGGGTTCTGAGAGGAAGGTCCCCCACACTGGTACTGAGACACGGACCAGACTCCTACGGGAGGCAGCAGTGAGGAATATTGGTCAATGGGCGTGAGCCTGAACCAGCCAAGTAGCGTGCAGGACGACGGCCCTACGGGTTGTAAACTGCTTTTATGCGGGGATAACCGGCGGCACGTGTGCCGCCCTGCAGGTACCGCATGAATAAGGACCGGCTAATTCCGTGCCAGCAGCCGCGGTAATACGGAAGGTCCGGGCGTTATCCGGATTTATTGGGTTTAAAGGGAGCGCAGGCTGGCTGTTAAGCGTGACGTGAAATGCTGCGGCTCAACCGTGGTCGTGCGTCGCGAACTGGCAGTCTTGAGTGCGGACGACGTGGGCGGAATTCGTGGTGTAGCGGTGAAATGCTTAGATATCACGAAGAACTCCGATTGCGAAGGCAGCCCGCGAGGCCGCAACTGACGCTAAAGCTCGAAGGTGCGGGTATCGAACAGGATTAGATACCCTGGTAGTCCGCACGGTAAACGATGGATGCCCGCTGTATGCGATATATTGGGCAACGGTGAAACTCAAAGGAATTGACGGGGGCCCGCACAAGCGGAGGAACATGTGGTTTAATTCGATGATACGCGAGGAACCTTACCCGGGCTTGAACTGCAGCGGAACGACGGAGAGATCCTGAGGCCCTTCGGGGCTGCTGCGGAGGTGCTGCATGGTTGTCGTCAGCTCGTGCCGTGAGGTGTCGGCTTAAGTGCCATAACGAGCGCAACCCTCTCTGCCAGTTGCCATCACTTTTAGGTGGGCACTCTGGCGGTACTGCCACCGTAAGGTGTGAGGAAGGTGGGGATGACGTCAAATCAGCACGGCCCTTACGTCCGGGGCTACACACGTGTTACAATGGGGCATACAGAAGGCCGGTGTTGCGCAAGCATCATCCAATCTATAAAGTGTCCCTCAGTTCGGATTGGGGTCTGCAACCCGACCCCATGAAGCTGGATTCGCTAGTAATCGCGCATCAGCCATGGCGCGGTGAATACGTTCCCGGGCCTTGTACACACCGCCCGTCAAGCCATGAAAGCCTGGGGCGCCTGAA
>LPNH01000036.1:1139-20277 GCA_001543385.1 Candidatus Hemicellulosilyticus sp. P3 | reverse complement strand
TATGGCGCGGGGGCGCACCTCTTCCCATTCCGAACAGAGAAGTTAAGCCCCGCCGCGACGATGATACTGCGCGAAAGCGTGGAAAAGTAGTTCGCCGCCCACCCATAATGGCAACCCCGACAGCGTAAGCTGCCGGGGTTTGCTGTTTTTTGACCCCTCCTACCCTTTTTCCACTCTTTCCTTCCCCTTATCCCTTTTCTTTCCCAACTTTTTATTACTTTTACAGCCAAATTCGGATGCATGAAAAGAAAACTGGCTTTTATTTTCATCTTATTGATTACCAGTATGATAGGCTTCTCACAAAGCCCGTCACAAGATAGCATCGCACCAAAGAAACCCATCACCACCCCAGCGAAATCCATCGATTCCACTTTCGTAACCTATAATGCCTACCCTTTCGACAGCATCTATCTGACTGCCTCGAAAGTCATCGATACCTCCATTTTCCACGCCTCCGACCATGAGATACTGGAACGCGAACACACTATCTACAGCACCCTAAGCAACACAGGACTTGCCCATAAATCAATGAGATTCAACTATCTGCATCAAGTGGGGTTCGACATGACCTTACCGGCCTTCTCCGCTTATATGCAGAATGAAAGCAACATAGTCTCCTACCAGTCCGTCCTACCCTACTCCGAACTCCGTTATGTGATGACGGCTGGCGACAAGGAACAACACCTCAACGTCAAGTTTGGAAGGCAGTTCTCACATAACCTATTCGTCTCCTTCGCCTTCAACACCAACTATTCACCCGGACTGTTCAAGAACAACAAGAGCATCAACAACTACTTCTGGGTCAATGCGCACTACCTGACCGACAACAAACGCTACGGCGCCATGGCCTATTGGTACCGCAACAAACTCGAGATGGGCGAAAACGGCGGCATTGTCAACGACGAGGACTATAGTTCCCACACGGAATCAGACAACTCGGTCATCAATGTCAACCTGAATTCCGCAACCAACTTCGTGATCTCCAGCGGCGCAGGTATCGAACAATTCTTCAACCTCCTGCCCCAGAAAAAACAGGTCAAAGCCACTACCCCACCCACCGTCGACAGCATCACAGCCGACACCTTATTATTAAGAGACAGCTTACCCATCGTCCCGCAAGCCCAAACCAAGACACGTAAATTCACCTTGGGAAGGCTCTGCCATAGTTTTAGCTACCTCAACAACAAACTGTACTATAACGAAGCCTCACCCGGTGTGGCATTTTACCAGCCCTTCGACACGCTGTTCAACATAACGAAATCAACCGACAGCACGACAGTGAGAGCTATCAGGAATACACTGAAATGGAACAGCTTAGGCTATCAGAAATACAACGACGACATCCCCTTCTACCTGTATGCAGGCGTCACCCACGGTTTTTATAAGGTGAAACACTTCGACTACCTCGAAGGCGAGACCTTGCTGGCCAAAAACTACAACCAACTCAGTGTGAATGGTGGCATCATCATCAACCTATTCAAATCGACACGCATCACGGGACAGGGCGAACTCGTCACCTTAGACTACCAAATTGGCGATTTCGACATCAAAGGCCAATGGAAACAGTTTTTGGGCACCTCTGCCAAAAACTACGGCCAAGCCACCTTCGACGTAGAGCTGAAACGGCAGTCGGCCAATTGGTTTGAAGAACACTACGCCTCCAATCATTTCCGCTGGGACAACGACTTCAACGCGGCCACCTACCTGACCCTTAACTTGAAATACTGCTACAAACAGTATTGCATCGGTGTGAAGCAGACCAGCATCTCCAACCTGATTTATTTCGGCACCGACGCGCGTCCCGCCCAATTCAGCGGCTTGTTTAGCATCAGAGAGGCTTATCTCAGCTTCTACCAAAGTCTTGGCCGCTTCGAACTCGAGGGCTTTGCCAGCCTACAGAAATCCAGCAACGAGGAGGTCGTACACTTACCCTTGCTCCTAGGTCAGTTGAAGTTCGGCTATTCGCAACCCATCTTCCACAAGGCGGCCACACTGCATCCCAGCCTCACCGTTCGTTATTTCACCAAATACTACGCCGACGCCTACATGCCCGCCACCCGCACCTTCTATCTCCAAAACGAGGTGCAGATCGGCAATTTCCCCTTCATCGACCTGGCTATCGCGCTCCAAGTGAAAAAAGCCAACATCTATGTCGCCTATAGCAACATGTTCCTGCTCACAGGCAACTACAACTCCTTTATCGCACCTCATTATCCCATGCGCGACAGCAGAATCTTCATCGGCGTCAACTGGCGTTTGTTCAATTAACGGGTTTTTCGTACTTTTGCAGTCAATTAAGCCTCAACGATGATCCAGTCAGAGCTCATACCCACCACCAACAACCTATCGCGAATCAGCGACACGATAGCCCAGATACAGCAAACCGTGACTGAGCCCGGGCTGGTGGACACCGTGGTGGAGCAAGTCACCAACGGTGGCAGTTCTTCCCGCCAGATCGGCCTGACCATCGCCATCATCGGACTGCTCATCTTCACGGCCCACCTTTTCAGCGAGATCTTCAGCCGCAAGCGTATCCCCGATGTGCTGTTTCTCATCATCATCGGTCTGCTCATCGGCCCCGTGTTCCATTGGATCTCGCCCGAGAGCCTGGGCAATGCGGGCAGCCTCTTCTCAGGCATCACCTTGGTCACCATCCTGTTTGAGAGCGGCACACAACTGCGTTTCAGTGCGTTGAAAGACTCCTTCGGCGGTGCCTTGAAACTCACTGCTTTCAACTTCATTTTTTCAGCCGTAGCCGTTTGGCTTGTCTGCTGGCTCGGCCTCAAGCTCGACCCCGTCATCAGCATGATGCTGGGTTGCATCCTGGGTGGCACGGCCTCGGCAGTGGTCATCCCCATCGTCAGGCAGATGCGCATGTCGGAGAAACCCGCCATCATGCTCATCCTGGAGGCTGCCATCGGCAATGTGTTCAGCATTGTATTGGCTCTGGCCCTATTGCAGGCCATCAAGTCGCACCACGTGGAGTTTGGCGCCATCCTCGGCGACATCTTCTCATCCTTCATCCTGGCCAGCGTGATGGGCCTTTTCGGCGCCATCTTCTGGGCCTTGATCCTCGACCATGTGCGCAACATCAAATACTCCATCCTGACCACGCCGGCCTTTGTGTTCATCATCTACGGCCTCAACGAATGGATGGGCTTCAGCGGCGCCATCGCTGCCCTCGCCTTCGGCATAGGCATGGCCAACATCGACGCCATCTACAACACCTGGCTCAAGAAATTCATCAAGAAAGTGCCCGTCAACCTGAACGAGACCGAGCGCTCGCTCTTCTCAGAGCTGGTGCTGCTGCTCAAGACCTTCTTCTTCATCTATGTTGGCATCTCCATCCAGCTGAAGCAATGGCAACCTTTCGTCATCGGACTGGGCATCAGCCTGATCCTGTTCATCATCCGCATCCCCGCCGTGCGTTTCGCCATCTCCAAGAAAGACGACATCCCTGAAAAAGAAGTGGTCTTCATGTCGGCCCTCAACCCCAAAGGACTTACAGCAGCCGTGTTGGCCACCCAAGCCATCATCTTCATCCCCGACACCGAAATCGCCATGTTCGTCAGAAACATCGTGTTCTCCGTCATCCTTTCCAGCATCGTCATCAACTCCATCCTCATCCCGGTCATCGACAAGGAAAGGGGCCTCTATCGTCTCTATCTGAGGCTGTTGAGCTTCAACCAGAAGATGAAGGACGCGGTGACCAAGACCAAGATTGAAGGCAAAAGATGGCGCAATAGACACTCGAAGGCACGCGATTTCGTCGACGAGATGTTCAACTCCGAAGTCATCAACGAGGCTATCGAACACTCCGACAAGCCTGGGGCCGTCAACAACCATGTCGAGTCGAACAACTTTGACGTGGCAGACTAACCCCTTGTTTATATTGTGTATAAATTACACAATATAAACTACTAACAATCAATTATTTATTACTTTATTACAGATAAAAAGTGTAAATTTTACACATTTTCTATTGCGGGTTTCAAATAAAGTCGTAATTTTGCGTCAAATTTACACAAGATGGAAAAAGGAACATACACTTACGACTATCCGCGTCCAGCTGTCACCACCGACTGTGTCGTGTTTGGCTTTGACGGACACGACTTGAAAATCTTGCTCATCCAACGAGGTATAGAGCCTTTCAAAGGTGCATGGGCATTCCCGGGTGGTTTCCTTAATATTAATGAAACGGCAGAACAGGGCGCTTTGCGTGAGCTGAAAGAAGAGACGCATCTCGAGTTGACCTATCTGAAACAGGTGGGCGCCTTCTCCGATGTGAACCGCGATCCCCGCACCCGTGTCATCACCATCGCCTTCTATGCCTTGGCGAAGAAGTTGACGGTGCAAGGTGGCGACGATGCTGCCAAGGCCCAGTGGTTCTCATTGAACGATGTGCCAAGGCTGGCCTTCGACCACGACTACATCCTGCGCAAGACTATGCAGAAGCTCCGTCAAGACATCCACTTCGAGCCCATCGGTTTTGGCCTATTGGAGGAGGAATTCAGCATGTCGGAGCTGCAGCGTCTCTATGAGGCTATCCTCGGGGTGCAGTTCGACCGCCGAAACTTCTACAAAAAGATGCTGCAGACCGGTATCCTTGATGAAGTGGAAGATGAGCGAGAAGAAAGCACCACCTACTATGGCAAGCACCGCGAGATGCGCAGCATGGACATCGGCGCTTTGTTTGGGAGCATGGCCTCGGAGTCAGCCCGCCCCTACCCTCGCCCCCAAAAAGCAGACGAAATAACGCATACGTCAAGAAAATGGGGCACACGATACAGATTCAACAAGAAACGCTACGACGAGTTCAAGGAAGACAACAATTTTAGACTAGAGTTTTAACCCTTTAAAAAAACAATAAATTATGGAAAACAACAACACTACCGAAAAGACGCAGGTCTATAACCTGATCATCCTCGACAAAAGCGGCTCAATGGGCAGCATCGCCAATGCAGCCATTGCCGGCTTCAACGAAACCGTGGGCGGCATCCGCTCGGCCCAGGAACGCTTCAAAGACACGCAAGAGCACTTCGTCTCGCTGATGATCTTCTGCAACTGCGAGAAAACCATGCTTTACGACATGGTGCCCGTCGACAAGGTCAAAGAGCTGACCTCTAGAGAATACCGTCCCTGCTGCGGGACGCCGCTTTACGACGCCATGGGCCTCAGCATCAACGCCCTCTACAATGCCATCAAAGACAAAGACAATGCCACCGCTGTGGTGACCGTCATCACCGATGGCTACGAGAATGCCTCGCGGGAATACAGCGGTCAGGCCATCAAGGCCCTCGTGGAGCGCATGAAGGACGAGGAAGGCTGGAACTTCGCCTACATTGGCACCAATCAAGACGTGGAGGCCACCTCTGCCTCGCTCAGCATCGACAACCACATGGCTTTTATTGATGACGATGAAGGCATGAGAGGTGCATGGGAAAAGGAACGTAAAGCCAAGATATCGATGTTCTCGCGCTTCTCGATGAGTTCGGAAACCATTGCTTCCATGTCGCCAATAGAACGTAAGGCCTACTGGAGCAAGATGCACCGTTCGAGCCGCAACTACCATGAGATTGGCGAGTTCCAAAATCGCGTCACACCAAACCATATCAAGAGTCTCAAGGACGGTGAGATCTTCGTCTTCGGCAGCAACCTGGCTGGCGCTCACGCCGGTGGAGCGGCTCGTGTGGCCGTCGAAAAGTTCGGTGCCGTCATGGGCCAAGGCGTGGGGCTGCAAGGCCAGAGCTATGCTATCCCGACGATGCAAGGCGGCGTAGACACCATCCTCCCCTACGTGGAGGAGTTCATCCGTTTCGCCGACATGCATCCCGAACTGACCTTCTTGGTAACGCGTATAGGCTGCGGCATCGCAGGCTTCACCCCTGCCGAGATTGCGCCCCTGTTTGCCGGTGCCATCAACGTGCCGAACATCCATTTGCCGATGGATTTCTGGACGGAATTGGTATGACGACAGCCCAATGAAATAAATAGGATTAAGCAATATTAAGATTATGCGCAAGGCTGGAACTGGTGGGGACCAGTTCCAGCCTCTCATTAAAATGGAAAAAATTTCTATTAAAACCCCTTCCAGTTTCCAAAAAAGTCGTATCTTTGCAGCCCGTTTAGAACAACAAATTTAGTGTAAAAAGAAGAAAATTATGTACTTAACTGCAGAAAAGAAATCAGAGATTTTCAGCCAATACGGCAAGAACGCTGCCGATACTGGTTCAGCAGAAGGCCAAATCGCTTTGTTCACCTACAGAATTAAGCATTTGACAGAGCAAACGAAAGTCCATCACAAAGATGTGGCGGCCAAACGTGCGTTGGTTGGCTTGGTAGGTAAGAGAAGAAAACTTCTCGATTATTTGAAGAGAACCGACATCGAAAGATACCGTAACATCATTAAGGAATTGGGCAAGAAAAAGGCAATACTCATTGCCTTTTTTTTGCTATTTATTACACCCCATTTCCATACGCAATTGAAGCTAAGAGAAAACAGTAAAAAATTCTAATCATTATGGGTCCTACTGGATTTACAAAAACTATCAAAATGCCTAATGGCCAGGAGATTACACTCAACACCGGCCGTTACGCCAAGCAAGCCGACGGCTCCGTGATGCTGCGTTGCGGCGACACCGTGCTGCTGGCCACTGTATGTTCTGCCACCGAAGTGGCTCCCGAAACCGATTTCTTCCCCCTGTCTGTCGACTATAGGGAAAAATATTACGCCACAGGAAAGTTCCCAGGCGGTTTCTTTAAGCGCGAAGCCAAGCCTTCCGATTACGAAGTGCTTGTTTCACGTCTTATCGACCGTGCACTGCGTCCTTTGTTCCCCGACGACTACCACGCCGAGACCATCGTGCAGGTCAACCTCCTGTCGAACGACAAGGAGCAGACGCCTGACGCTCTTGCTGCCTTGGCCGCTTCTGCCGCCATCTGCGTGTCCGACATCCCCTTCCATGGCCCGATTTCGGAAGTGCGCGTGGCCCTCATCGGCGATGAATACGTCATCAACCCGACCTTCGCCCAGATGGAAGACGCCCGCCTCGAACTTATGGTGGCCGCCTCCATGAAGGACATCTGCATGGTGGAAGGCGAATGCAAGGAAGTGTCTGAACAAGAAATGCTCGGTGCCCTCAAAGCCGCCCACGAAGCCATCAAGATCCAATGCCAGGCTCAGATCGAGCTCATGGAAGAGGTCAACAAGGCCAAGCGTGAGTACTGCCATGAGGTGAACGACGAGAACCTCCGCGCCGAGATCGAAGCCAACTGCTACCAGCCCTGCTACGACTTCGCCCTCACCGGCTGCGCCGACAAGCACCTCCGCGAAGAGACCTTCAGCGGCATCCTTGACAAATATCTCGAAAAATATACCGAAGAAGAGCTCGAGACCGTCGCCCCGCTCGCCAAGCGTTACTTCCACGACGTGGAACGCTCGGCCGTGCGTAACGCCGTCCTCAACGAGCGCATCCGCCTCGACGGCCGTAAAACCAACGAGGTGCGTCCCATCTGGACCGAAGTCGACGTGCTGCCCAAGGCCCACGGCTCGGCTGTGTTCACCCGTGGTGAGACCCAGGCTCTGGTCACCGTCACCCTCGGCACCAAGCTCGACGAGCAGCCCCTCGACGGCGCCGTGGTGGAAGGCACCAAGAACTTCACGCTGCACTACAACTTCCCCGGCTTTGCCACTGGCGAGGCTAAGGCACAGCGCAGCACCAGCCGCCGCGAGATCGGTCACGGCAACCTCGCCGAGCGCGCCCTCAAGACGATGGTGCCTCACGACGAGACCATGCCTTACACCATCCGTATCGTGAGCGACATCCTCGAATCCAACGGCTCCTCTTCAATGGCCTCCGTGTGCGGTGGCTGCCTCGCTCTGATGGACGCTGGCGTGCCGATGCGCAAGCCCGTCGCTGGTGTGGCCATGGGTATGATTTCTGATAGCGAGACCGGCAAGTACGCCATCCTCACCGACATCCTGGGCGACGAGGACCACCTCGGCGACATGGACTTCAAGGTCACAGGTACCCGCGACGGTATCACCGCCTGCCAGATGGACATCAAGGTCGACGGCCTCTCCTACGAGGTGCTGACCGAAGCCTTGGAACAAGCCCGTCAAGGTCGCTTGCACATCCTCGACGAGATGGCCAAGACCATCACCGAGCCTCGTGCCGACTACAAGGAGTTCGTGCCTCGCATCGAGACCCTGTATATCCCGAAGGATATGATCGGTGCTGTCATTGGCCCTGGTGGCAAGGTCATCCAAGAGATGCAGAAGCAGACCAACACCGTCATCGTCATCACCGAGGACGAACAGAAGGGTATCGTGGAGATCGCTTCGCAGAACAAGGAAGACATCGAAGCCTGCAAGGCCAAGATCAAAGCCATCGTCGCTGTGCCTGAGGTCGGCGAGGTCTACCATGGTAAGATCGTCTCCATCATGGCCTTCGGCGCCTTCGTGGAGATCATCCCCAACAAGGACGGTCTGCTGCACATCTCCGAGATCGACTGGAAGCGTTACGAGACTATGGAAGAGACGGGCTTGAAGGAAGGTGACGAGATCGATGTGAAGCTTATCGAGATCGACGAAAAGACTGGCAAGCTGCGTCTGTCGCACCGCGCCCTGCTCCCCAAGCCGGAAGGCTATGAGGAGAAGAAGCCCAGCGGCCCGCGTCCTGGTGGTCCGCGTCCCGGCGGTCACGGCAACGGTCGTCCCGGTGGTGGCCATGGCAATGGCAACCACAATGGTGGCGGTCATAGCAACGGCGGTCCCCGCAGAAAGTAAAAAAAAATCGTTGTTGGCGGGTGAAAATCCGCCAACAACAAACCATATCAAAGAACTAAACAAACTTAAATGAGGCAGTTAAAGATTACGAAGCAGGTGACGAACCGTGAGACCGCGTCTCTCGACAAGTACCTGCAAGAGATTGGTAAGGTTGAGCTGATTTCGGCCGAAGAAGAGGTTGAATTGGCCCAGCGTATCAAGCAAGGCGACAAGATCGCATTGGAAAAACTCACCAAGGCCAACTTGCGTTTTGTAGTCTCCGTAGCAAAACAGTATCAGAACCAAGGCCTCAGTCTTCCCGACTTAATCAACGAAGGCAACTTGGGTCTGATAAAAGCCGCACAACGTTTCGACGAAACCAGAGGTTTCAAGTTCATCTCCTACGCCGTGTGGTGGATTCGTCAGTCCATCCTACAGGCTTTGGCCGAGCAATCGCGTATTGTCCGTCTCCCCTTGAACAAGATCGGTTCCATCAACAAAATCAACAAAACTTATGCTAAGTTAGAGCAAGAGTTTGAGCGTGAACCCAATGCAGAGGAGATTGCCGAGGTGCTGGAAATCACGGAAGCCGAGGTGAAAGAGTCGATGAAGAACGCCGGACGCCACATCTCGAGGAGGCCCCGACGCCTGAGACCGAGCTTCTGTATGAGTCGTTGCGCAAAGAAATTGACCGAGCCATCTCCACCCTGACGCAAAGGGAGCAGGATGTCGTCCGCCTGTATTTCGGGCTGAATGGCAGCCACCCGATGACCCTCGAGGAGATTGGTGAGAAATTCGACCTGACGCGCGAGCGTGTGCGCCAGATCAAGGAAAAGGCCATACGCCGGTTGAAACACACCAGCCGAAGCAAGATCCTGAAGAGTTATCTCGGTTAATTGAAACAAAAAAGCCTCTCAAGAAATTGAGGGGCTTTTTTGTTATCGTCTGGAAAATCAAATATCCATAGTTTCAGCTGCCATGCTATACCCCGTCCCTTCTTCGTAACCGGAATAAGGAACCATGGGTATTAACGGCGTATCATCATCAAGGTCGGAGGTTTTGTTTTTCTTGAAGTTCTCCGCTTGCTCAAAGATGGCCCTAAACACTTCATCGCGTGTCGCGGGCGGGTATTTATGCTTGGCAAGAGTGAGGATAATCTGCACTTTCAACTGCGCTTTGATGTCAGCTTTCTTGTCCCAATCGATGTATTGGGTTTTGTCGTCAACCACATCCTTCACGTCTTTGGCAAGGGCAATGTATTGTTCCTCAGTGTATTCATCAAGGAAACCGTATTGCTCAGCGACGGATTTCAGGATGTCGTAGAAGGCTTTCACTTCGATGTCGGGAATGCCTTCGGGCAATTTGTTCTCTTTCTTAATTTCCTCAAACAGGTCTGCCAACTGTTTGGCCACTTCCGTGACAATCTCGTCTGCCAACACGATATCATCGGAGCGGTCGTTGTATTTGTCAATAATGCCTTTCAATCGGTCGGTGAAGCTAACGGCCTTGACCTTGTTCACTCTCTTCACGCTATCGATGACACGCTTCAACAACTGCTCCATCAGCTTGACTTTCGTGTTCTGATAAGGCAATCGCTTCAGCTTTTCCATGTATTGGGTCGCCAGCAAGTCGATTTGCTCCGTGTCGTTGAGACGCATCGTGTTGATGGCCACGACCTCCTCGGAGATGAGTGCCTCATTGACCAACTTCAACACATGCCTATTCATTTGTGTTGCGTCGGGCGATTCTCCCGTCGTGGTTTTGTAGATGACCGACCGCACGCCCGTGAAGAAATGGACATCGTTGATTTCATCTTTAGTGATGCGCTCGTCGTTGTTGCACATGTTGTAGGCCGACTTCATGATGTTGGTGTGCTTCATGAAGCGCTTTTCCAACTCCTCGGTCTGCTGAATGCACTCGGCGGCCATTTGCAGGGCATCAAGCTGCTCCAATGGCGTTCCTGTGAAGAACTTGGAATAGTCAAAGCCGTGGAACATACGCCTCAACAAATCAAGTTCGTCCTTAAACAACTTGACGGCATTGTCGATGGTTTCCACAGGTGTCTCGTTTTGTCCGCCATTGGCGTATTTCTTCATCGCCTGGTTGAACTTCTTCTTGATGCCCAAGTAATCCACGATGAGTCCTTTGTCCTTGCCTGGATAGTTGCGGTTCACGCGGCTGACGGTCTGAATCAGCGTGTGCATCTGCAAAGGTTTGTAACAATACATAGTGTCCAAACAAGGTACATCGAAACCCGTAATCCACATGTCGACCACAATGGCAATCTTAAAGTTCGATTTCTCCTCCTTGAATTGTAGGTCGAGTTTCTTTCTGTCCTCGTCAGTGCCTAAAAGATTGTACAGTTTGGGGTCGTCGTCTTTCTGTCGGATGAAGACCATCTTAATCTTCTCCATGGGCTTGATTTTTTCAGACTCCTCTCTCGTGAGTTCTTCGCCATCACCACACACTCTCACCTCGGCCCATTCGGGGCGCATGGCGATGATTTCCTTGTAGATGGCATAGCCGATTTCCCTTGTGGCACAAACAATCATGGCCTTGCCTTTGACGGTGCTGCCTTCCTCAACACGGCGTTCGTAGTGTCGGATGAAGTCGTCAGCCAGGCGATGGATAAGGTCTGGACTGTTAAGCAGGATGCTCATCTGTGTCATGGCCCGCTTGCTCTCCTCGATTTGGTAATCGGTGGCACCTTCTTCGGCACATTGGTCGTAGTAGGCTTCAATCTGCTTGATGAGTTCGCTGTCGGCAAACACATGAGAGGCACGGCCTTCGTACATGATGGTCTTGGTGATGCCATCGTTGACGGCCTCAATCATGGAATATTCATCGACAATGCCGCCAAAGACCTCCAACGTCGGGTCGATGGGTGTACCAGTAAAGCCGACGTAAGTAGCGTTGGGTAGTGAGTCGCGCAAGTATTTGGCAAAACCGTAAGAACGCCTCACGCCTTTGTCGGTAATCTCCACTTTTTCCTCAATGCCTGTCTGCGAACGGTGCGCTTCATCGCTGATGCAGATGATGTTGGCGCGGTTGGAAAGCAGGTTGATGTCCTTGGAGAACTTCTGTATGGTGGTGAGAAACACGCCTCCACTGGTGCGCCCTTGCAGTTTGTCTTTCAAGTCCTCGCGGCTTTCCACCTGCTCTATCACGCTGTCGCCCACAAACTGTTTGGCGTTGAGCAACAGACGAGAGAGTTGGTCGTCGAGGTCGGTGCGGTCGGTGATGAGGATGATGGTGGGACTGCATAAGGCCTTGCTCTTCATGAGTAGGCGCGAGAGGAAGAGCATGGTGAGCGACTTGCCGCAACCCGTGGCCCCGAAATAGGTGCCGCCCTTGCCGTCGCCACCTGCATTGAGCTTGCTATGGTTGAGGATGTTCTGATAGAGCGAGCGGGCAGCGAAATATTGAGGATAACGGCAGATGAACTTCCGCTCGTCCTTGGAGGTGTCGGGGAAATAGACGAAGTTGTGGATAACGTCGATGAGGCGGTCCTTGCGGAACAGGCCGGCAATCATCGTCTTGAGCGACGAGATGCCGCTGTCGGCCTTGTCCTTGGCATTGACCTTGCGCCAAGCATAGAAGAACTCGTAAGGCGTGTAAAGCGTGCCGAACTTGTTGTTCACCCCGTCGGAGATGACAATGAATGCCGTGTATTTGAACAAGGCGGGAATGTCGCGGCGATAGCGGATGGTGAGTTGCTTGTAGGCATCCTCGATGGTCGTGTTCTGTTTGAGCGCGTTCTTAAACTCAAACACCACCACGGGCAAACCATTTACGAAAACAATGGCATCGGGGATTCGGTGTTGGATGCCGACGATATCGAACTGATTGACGACTTTAAAGAGGTTATGTTTCTGGTTCGGTTCGTCGAAGGCGATGGGATAGATATAGAGGTTCTGTTTGGAAGGGTCTTCCCGTTTCAGCGAAAAGCCGTCCATGAGCAAGTGGATGGTGTGTTTGTTTTCGTCATAAAGCGAGCCACCGGTTTGCTGCATGATGACGCGGATAGCAGTCTCCACCTCTTGGTCGGTGATGCCGTCGTTTTTGTAGCGATTGTGCAGATATTCCGCCAAGTCATCGCGCAGCACCACCTCATCAAGGTTACGCACGATGTCCTCACCTTTCACATGCGCATAGCCTTGCTCTTGCAGCAGGGCGATGATGGACTGTTCTAACTGGCTTTCGTTGAAGTAGGACATGGGGGCTCCTTTCAGTTTTTGAACAACAAATACACAAAAGAATAGGATTGTTTAGCCAAATCTCCTGTGGCTTCTGCCGCTTTAATATTGTTTTCAGCCCGTTGGATAGCATCATCCAATTTGCCATTTTCACACAACTTAACAACCCAACCTGAATCTTTTACACATTCTTCACTCTTCAACACCTTAAGAAACGACTTCCCGTCTGTGTTCTGGAAATACGGCATCATATAAGGCGACAACAACCTTTGCAGGGTTCGTCCACAGGTTTTTATCAATTGGGTTCGGTTTTCAAAATGCAGCAAAAACCAATATTCAATGCTTGGCATACTGGGGCATAACATAACATTCCCATTGGCAATCTCTTGCCTTAGATTCTTTTCAAATGTTTGGTGTTTTTGTTGATTAGTTTCATTACTAAAGACCGTATCCAAATCAAAGACACAAAAGATTTTTGCTCCAGCATTGTTTTTAATGATATCCTTGATTCGTTTCGGAAATATTTCCGTATAACTGGATTCGTTGCCAAAATACTTTGGAAAGATGTTGAACTTATAATCTGTAATGTCATTGATATGGGTAAAGTAATAGCGTTCCGTGTTGGTTCCTCCACTAATGAGGAATGGATACAGCGGTCCCATGTCCCTAGTTCCGTCCCCTTCTACAAGAGAGGAAGAAGGTACCGCCTCAAAATACTGAGGTTGTTCAACGGCTTCTGCTAATTCTCTTTTTTCCATTACATTACTTCATTGTCGCGCCAAACCTCTTATTACGATAAGCCTCCCTTATCGATGATAGGCGATTGACACCTCTAAAGTCGGAAAGCTTATACAAATCCGTCACACCAGCTTTGTCCTTTTCTGTAAACCAAACGGAGTCTTTTCTGATGAGGTCGTCCACCAAATCCAGTAAGCCATCATTATGTGTGGTGACAAGGAGCTGAGACCTCGAATGAGTTTTCAAGTATTCATAAAGCATCTTTTCCAGCAATTTTGGGTGCTGCGAAGTCTCTATTTCATCGATGGGCAGAAAGGCGTTATTGACAAGTGCTTCGTACAAGATCGTCTCTATTCCAAATGTCCGCAAGGTTCCTGTTGACTCATCACCTCTGCTCATCTGATAAGCCTCTTGCCCGTTTTCGTTTTCAACAGTATGCTCAAAACTGGTATGCAACAGAGGAATAGTTTTCTCCTTTTTGATTCGTTCCCTTTCATCTTTCGGGATACTCTCGTCAGAAGTCCTGAACTTTACCTCTTCGTCTGATATGGGCCTATATACAATATCCGAAGATATATTTGTAATGTTGAAATCTGCTTCGTGAAGGAAACTAACGAGATACCGAGTTAAGTCATTGTTCTCTGCCGTTTTCCGCTGCGCATAGTCCGTAAGATAAGTGGTTGGGAATACGGCAGGCATTGTCTGCTCTTTCATCCAATTCTTGGCTGCATCAATCAAAGGCAAACTTGCATTCACCTGATTGCGAGCCACAAAGAACGAAAGATTCTTCAGACAATAACCATTGATCAGCTCCTTCGCAGAAGCACTGATTTTATCTCCTTTCGGATTGATCTCCACCACAGATTGTCCATCCACCAGTTTTCTTTCAAAGAGCATGGTAGGCTGGACACTCTTATAATACGAAAGCTTTTCCAAATACACCTGGTTCCTATCCAGTTCCAACTGATACCAATATTTTACATTGCCTACAAAGAACACCAGTTCGAAACAAGATGGCTCGCTTGGTGTTGAAGCGTCAAGTTTGAAAGGGATAACCCCAGTTGGCTCATCCATGCCCTCTGGCTTATAACTCCAGAAGCGAGGCAGAAAATCAAAAGCATAGAGCAAATTCGACTTTCCAGATGCATTGTAGCCATATAGAACGCCAAAGCGAAGCAATCGCGCATTTTCGCTTATCTTTACCACCTGACTATCTTCTGCAAACTTATCGTTTGAGGCCAAAAAACTGAATGTGACTTCATTCTTAAATGAAAGAACATTCTTTATTTTCAATTCCTGTATCATGGCGTTTTTCTTTCTAATACGCTGCAAATATAGAATAAAATCAGAAACAAATGTATTTTATTTTTGAAATTTGATTATTTTATGCAAAAATTAGCGATAAAATACAAAAACATACTATTCGTTTATCCTGCAAGTAACAGAATTCCGCTCTTGTAGCAGGGCGATGATGGACTGTTCTAATTGGCTTTCGTTGAAGTAGAGCATAGTAATAGTATTAGAAGGCGTTTTCTTGATCACTATTGAAATAACTTATTTATAGTTTGAAACACTTTTTCAAATCTATCTATTGTTTGGCTTTCAAAATAATCTGGAGAAACTCCCATTTGAACTACTTTATTTGCAGGAGTATAATGATTAAAACGTGTTACACCAAGATATGTATTCAGTTGGATAATAATGGGTTTTATTGATTCATTTAAATCAGAAACCTTAATTTCTTTTCCAAATGCCTCGTTATATATTTTTAGATAATCTTCCTTGGTAAAGATATCCTCAATATCTGCCTGACAAAAATCTTCGACAAATTCATCAAAGAACTTGATCTTGTTCTTTTGTATAATTTTTCCGACAATTAAGTCTTCAATTTTAGCCTTCCCTTTGGCATCCGTAAATGTATCTAATAAACAAGCAATCTGTAATTCTTGCCCTCTAAGTAATGAAATAAAAGTAGCTACCTTGTCCAACCCTCCAACCGGTACAATCGTAATGTCATCTTTAAGACCTTCTCTTCCTAACGACAACAGAACATTGGACATTACTTGCAGATACATTAAATCGGAAACACCTTCAACAAGAAGGTTTTTTGGAGAAATGAAAAGATTCTGAGCAATATCATATCCTAATGCGGCTTGTAATGGGAACAAAGTATTTGGATCTTTTTCTTGAATGCTATTTGAAATAACAGAGCCCTTGTCCGTTTCCAACACTGTTCTGACTCTATCAAGATGTTCTGATGGAATCATAAATGGAGAGTGTGTCGTGTAAAGGATTTGATAATCATTACTTAAGTCTTCAATAAACTCCAACAAATCCTTTTGAGCAGATGCGTGAAGATTCAATCCTGGTTCATCTAAAAGCAATATATACTTTGAATTCTTATCTTCTTGGATCTTTTTGAACCAGACTAAGAATGAAAAGAACCAATTAAAGCCTTTGCTTCTGTTCCTTAATGGTAAAGTAACGCCTTTATTTCTTACTCTTATATCTAAAACATGTTCTACAATCTGAGTTCCATAATTTGCATTTTTTTCTATTTTATCTATATCAAATGCAATGCTAAGGTTTTTGTTAGTTTTCCAATACTTGAACAAAACATCAGAAATGTTTTCTTGGGTAGCTTCAAGTTCTGCTTTAAATGCTTCGAAATTTGTGGATTGCACCAACTCTTGGATATTAATATCTGCCAATTCAATTAATGCCTTGGCCGTTTTTTCTTCTTCTGTTATATTAGATGAATTGTTTTGTATTTTTTCCAAACTAATTCTAGAGGGTAACGAATAATACTCATCATAATACAAAAACTTGGGGAAATATGGAGCAATCAACTTATTAAACACATACCATCCAACTTGATCTTTCCAATTCACTTTTGGAGATTCAAATAATTTTTGAAGCGTTTTAATTCCTTGGATTTTAGCCTCGTCTTTATATTCAGAGATTACGTCCGCTAATTCTTGGCTTGAATTTACCATCTCCAACTTTTCACAGAGGCTTTCGCTATAAATATTGGCTTCTGTTAAAAAGTTCTTAATAATACGCTTTTTATCAATGTGTATCATTGAAATAGTTACAGAATTGTCATAATGAACCGTTCTTGAAATTCGCCTACTCAGCACCACATCTTTCCCTAAATCATCTTCAATTCTATTGATATCACAATCTTCCAATTCATAGGTGCAAACAACTGCGACAGGATTCTCACCACTCTTATCAACATTCTTTTTCCATTTTCGTGGATAATCAAAAGTTAAATTGAATTTAAAGCTATCATCATCTTGAAAAAACTTTGTTTTAGCGATAGCCTCTAAAACAGATGTTTTGCCAGATTCGTTCATTCCAACCAAGATGGTAATACCATCATTTACTTCAAATGTTTGAGGACTTTCAATACATTTGTACTTGTCAATGGTTACGCTTATTAATTTCATGATATTTAAATTTATTTATTTGTTTGTTTATTTATTTCACATTGCTTCTTTCTCCATCTTCGCTTATATCAAAGACAGAAATCCTTTATTCATCATTTTTTTCCTTATCATAGAACTCAACTCCTAATAATACCCGAAATTCATTTTTCATACCCTCTAATAAAGGTCTTACTTTTTCAATGTAAAAATCATCAAGTCTTTTCTTGTTCCCATCAGAGTTATCCTTCATAATACTTTTTGTAATCGAATCAAATGTATAACATACCCCAGCAATTCTATCCACTAAAATTTTGGGAATGTAGATATCATTAGACAACAGATACATTTGAATTTCGTGCGATTTAATTCTATTTCCAATTAGCAGGTCGTTTTCTTTAAGTTGGATGAGATTTTGCATTTCAGTCGGCATCATCGAATGCAAAACGGATTCGTTTAAATCAAAAAACAATTGATATAGTTTCTTAATTATATCTATACGCTCTTTATGCAATATATTGAATTTGATTTCATCTTTAATCTTAAGAACATCCAATTTATGTTCATACCTTTTTAAATCTTTTGCAAACCAGTTTTCAACCCATTTTTTCCCTAAAAACTTAAACGCGCAAAAGCCACTAGCAGTTCCTGCCAATATTGAAATTGTAATGTTTATAGTTATTTCTATTGCATTCATTTTTCTTGTTGTTTATTTCCCCATCCTCGCCAATAGCAAAGACTGTAATTCAGTTAATTTCTCGTTCTCTCTTTGTTTATTCGTAATAAGTCCAAATAGCTTTTTAGCATGTTCTTCGAATTCGTTAATTGCTTGTTTGGGTGGAATTGCGATTTTGACTTGTTTAAGATCTGTTTGTGTAATCAAACTCTGCACTCCTCCTTTTGTGATTTCCGCATAATCTATAGAATTCAATACTTGAAAGCAGTATTCATAATAGGCAGTTTTGATGACCAATACATTATCTGCTGTATATAGTTTTTCATTATAACGATTTACAATCCCAAGCGTTCCGACACGTCCTGTCGTCATAAGTGCTTCGTTTTGATTGAAAGCTGTAGAGTATCCAATTATTCCAGAAGCACCTGCAACCGGATATTGATACATTTCATTCTTTGTGTCAGATTTGTCGACACAAGTTTTTCCACTTGTGATTTCTGCTATTTCTCCCAATCTCCCCCTTCTCCATCCCTCCGGCAGATTCTCCTTGTCAATCCCATCCACGAACATCTTGCGATACAAGGCCTGTGCGGTCTCTTTCAAACGGGCAATCATCTGCTCGTTGAGGCGGATGCGGCGGCTCAGCGTTTCGTATTCTTCCACGATTTCGCGCTGGCGGGCAATGGAAGGGATGGGAAGCATGACATTGCAAAGCTCGTCCCAATCGAACACCTCACGCGCACTACCGTGGGAATGGAAACGGGCGTAGCGGTCAAACTCGGGTCGACGGAACCACATCATCAGGTATTCGGGCAACAATGCTTCTTTGTCATTTACATCAAAAATGGTGTATGCTTGCGAAATGATGGCAGACTCGTCACCTTTATATAATGCAATCGTTATTTTATCTCCATTGCGCGAAGTGACAGGGACGTATGCAAACTGCATTGGCCGAACAATCTTATATACCGACATATCCGTTCCAATGGTATTGGCAATGGAAGGAATGAATTTCTTCTCGATGCTCAGCCCAAGCAAGTTCGTCACCTTCAACTCGCTGTTGCGGACGTTCACCTCTCTGATATAGTCGCCTAAACGCTGGTATTCCATGACTTAGTCCTCCTGCTCGTAATAGTATGAATAGTCGATGCCCTTCATGAAGATTTCACGGTCGTCGATGCGGTCGGTCAAGGCCTGCTGCAAGAGGGCTTTGATACGTGAGGCATCCGTCACGCTGCGGTGCATGGCATCAAGATAGTCTTTCTTGTCAATCTTGCTCCAGTCCACACATTTCTTCAGCGACTGCTTGAATATCAGGTCGAGCCAGATGCGC
>LPNH01000036.1:0-1012 GCA_001543385.1 Candidatus Hemicellulosilyticus sp. P3 | reverse complement strand
GTTGCAGACATTCAACGGTGCCTGGTTTCATGCCGTCAAGAATGCCACTTTCAATTAAGGTATATGCTTTCTTTTTGCTTTGTCCGTCAATGGTGTTGTCGCTATACACAAACCAGTTGAGAAAAGCGTTCGCACGGTTGTTGGGGTAGTGTTGTGCCAAGGTCTGCACACATTCTGCATCCAGTGCATCGGCATTACGCTGCTTGCCGTCGGGAGCCATGAATTTGAACTCGTGAGTGACACTCACGAGTTGAATGCCTTCCCCGGTCAATTTCTTTTTCAGCCAACGCCAATAGTTACCGGCTTTCTTGTAGTCCTCTTCGTCGTTGATGGCCCGAACAATATCCGTGGCAGAGAACCACCATTTGGCGTTCTCCTCGTCCCAAACGGCACGAACCTCGTAATCGTTATAGAAACGTATGGATTTCTTGCTCATAGCTTGTACCCTAACTTTTCAAAGAGGTCCTTCAGTTCCTGTTTGCTCTCTTCTTCCTGTTGCATCAAGTCGCGCATCTCGGCTTGCAACTCTTTCATCTTCGTGTCAAAGTCGATTTGCTCGTCGCGGTTGACAAACTCGATGTATTTGCTCGGCACCAACGAATAGCCTTTTTCCGCTATGGTCTGCATCTTTACCGACTGACAGAATTCCAGTGTGTCCTTATAGGTTTGTTCGTAGCCTTCCTGCTGCCAGTTGTGATAAGTGCGGGTCACGGTGTCGCGTGTCTCAGGGTCCAACTCGATATATTTCTTCTCAAACGGAATACCCATCTGCCGTAAGTCCATAAACAGCACTTCGCCCTCGCGGTCGCGGTAATGCATCTCCACACAGTTTTTCTTCACCACACGCGCCTTCTTGTTGTTGTTCAAGATCCACAGCGTCACGCTGATATCGGTGGAATAAAACAGGTTTCTCGGCAGAATGAGAATGGCCTCCACCTTGTCGTTCTCGATGAGTTTGCGACGGATGGCCAACTCGGTGCCGTCGGCACTCAAAGCACCGTTGGCTAACAAG
>LPNH01000035.1:3078-13579 GCA_001543385.1 Candidatus Hemicellulosilyticus sp. P3 | reverse complement strand
GCTTGATACACAATATATTAACATCGGAAACGATACGAAAACAAAGGTTAGGAAATGGCAAAAACGAAAAAGGAAATCAAAGTGAAGGAACCCGTCCGGATCCGGGAGAAAGTTCTCGAGGGCGGGACAATCAGTCTCTATCTTGACATGTATTACAAGGGGAACCGCAAAAAAGAGGGGCTGAAACTCTACATCATCCCGGAAACAACTCCGACAGCGAGGTTACAGAACAAGAACACCCGCAAGCTTGCCGAGCAAATCAAGGCCCAGAGAATCCTCGACATCCAGAAGGACGGTCTTGTGGACTGGGAGAAACTGAAGAAATCGAGGACCACGCTTCTCTCTTGGCTGGAGGACTTCGTGACCAGTGAAGAGCAGTTGTCTCCGTCGAGTGCGAGAAGTAAGCGGAATGCGAAGGCCCGGGTCGAGGAATACTTGACCTCCATAGGGAAGCCGGATATGATCCTTTCAGAAGTGGATAGGGACTTCTGTCGGGGATTCGTCGCCTTCCTCAGGACGTGCAAGTACAACAAGGGGAAGAAGACGTTAAGCAACACCACGGTCAGACTGCTGATGATCCGGATTGCTGCGGCCATGAACAAGGCCGTCGTTGAAGGCCTGATACCCAGCAACCCGTTCAAGTCTCTGGAGGCAAAGGAGAAACCTAAGAGGACGACCGCAAGGCGCGAGTTTCTTACGGTGGAAGAACTGAAGGTCTTAATCAAGACGCCTTGTCGGTTGGACATCGTGAAGAAGGCTTTCCTGTTCTCCTGCTTTACCGGATTGCGTTACAGCGACATGAAGTCCCTGCTCTGGAGCGAAGTCCATACGGCTGCCGACGGGAAGAGTCTTTATATCGAGCATCGTCAGGTCAAGACCAAGAATACGGTGACGATACCGCTTTCAGATGAAGCGCTCCGATGGATGCCGAAGCAGAAAGTAGGTATCGACCTGGTATTCCATGAAATGAAGATTTCGACCAGTACGCTGGGGTTAATCCTCAAGGAGTGGATGAAGGATTGCAAGATAGACAAGCATATTACCTACCACTGCAGCCGCCATACGGCGGCGACGACGCTTCTCACCCTTGGTGCGAATCTCTATGTAGTGAGCAAGTTGCTGGGTCATAGAAGCATCCAGATGACCGAGGTGTACGCAAAGATCGTGGACCAGAAGAAGGTCGAGACCATGAATCTTGTGAACAATCTCTTCACAAACCCCGTAAGTAAAACCGCAAACGCACTCTGAATATGAAAGTCGAAATCAAGGAAAGGGCATTGAAAGGAGGGAACAGGGGCCTGTACCTGGAATACTACGAGAAGGGCTTCCGCAAAAGGGAGAATCTTCATCTGTATCTGATACCGGACAATGCCCCAAATGCCAAGGGCATCAATAAAAGGACGTATCTCAAGGCAATGGCGGTCCGTTCCGACAGGATCCTCAACCCTCCGGAGTTCGACAAAAATCCGGAGCTGGAAGACGGAATCGACTGTACGACCACCTGGCTGGAATGGTGTGATGAATACATCCGGTATTCTGCCGGTTGCGAGAACAGCAGGTCGACGATGCACCAAAAGTACATTGTCCGAAAGCGCATCAACGAGTATCTTGACAGAATCGGCAGGACGGACATCCTACTGAAGGATGTGACGCCGGAAGTCATCAGCGGACTATATGACTACATGAGGAATGATTACCGGAATCCAGTCCATATCAAGGAACGGAAAGGTCGGCTAGCAGATTCCTCCCTTCGTCATTTCGGAGAAACAATCAATGCCATATTCAACAAGGCCCTCCGTGAAGGCCGGATCGGGTACAACCCGTTGCGGGGGCTGAATAAACTCGAGAGATTCCACGTCCCGGACAGGCACCGTGAATACCTGACTCCGGATGAACTGAAACGATTCCTTGCGGTTGAGACGTCAACGGGGACTGAGCGGCAGGTCCAGACAGCCTTCGGCTTCTCCTGCATGACAGGACTCCGGTTGGGTGACATTCGGCGGCTCAGGTGGGGCGACATCAAGCCGATGGGAGGCGGATGGGCCGTGTCCATCATCCAGCACAAAACAGGCTGCCCGGTAACGGTGCCTCTGAATGAAATGGCCCTATCCCTGCTGCCGCCACGTCCGGAAAACGATGACTATAACGTATTCCATCTGCCGACAATGTTGGGAAATATCACCAAGCACATTCGAAGCATCAAGAATAAGGCCGGCATAACAGGCAAGGAACTGACCTATCATTGCAGCCGCCACACGGCTGCGACACTGGCCATCACCGCAGGTGCGGAGCTCTACTCGGTGAGCAAGATCCTGGGGCATCGGAACTTGGTGTCAACGCAAGTCTATGCCAAGGTGAATCTGGAGAAGAAGATGGAGGCGGTCAATCTGACCAAGGGTGTGTTTGATTAAGTATTTATCAATTACTATTGTGTCAAAAGCTATATGCTTCGGAATCGGGTTTTACAGTGTATTTACATCAAACAGCTTTGTCATAAGATATTGCTATTCAACAATATGTGAACAATTACACCCTAATTGAACTGAAAAAAGCATTTTCTAGACATTGATGGATTCTCTGCATAGGCATGGTTTCGCAAGAGATTGATCAATACAGATTCATGCTTCCTACTTGTTTCCAAATCTGGTTCTTTTTCTTCTTATGGCTAATTAGAGCAAGTACTCTGGCTTTACATAGAACAAAATCCAAAATGATAGAAAACGAAAAAAGAATCCCAAAAAATGCTAACTTTGCATAGAGAAAGACATAAGGACTCAGAAAATAGCGGAGTTGTTTTCGCCCTCCCCCCTATCGCAAGTAGATGAATATCAGCGCCTTAGGGGGGGGGGTGAGATGGTTCAAGGAAGAACTGTTCACGCGAAAACAGGAACGATAATACCTTGGACCATGAGAAAAGAACAAATCTTTCCAGCTTCCATCCTGGAGCAATCCGCCGATCAGGTGCTCCACGAGAGATTGCGCCTGTCAGGCGTGCTATACCTCATTATCCTGTTCACGCTGGTCGGTGTGCTGATTGCAATCAACTTCATCCATGTCGATGTCCACGTGAGGGCAGCAGGCATGATCAAACCACGGGAGGATCATGCGGTTGTTCTGGCCACAGCGAGCGGATTCCTTGAAACGCGCAATCTGGTACTCAACGCGCAGGTCCAAGCTGGGGATACGCTTGCCATCATTCGGTCAGAAATCATCACTGCCAAACTTCCAGCCCTGCAAAAGCGCAAGGAAGAGTTACAAGCAGTTATCTCAGACCTCAGTCAATTGACCACTCGCGACCCTGAGAATGTGAAGTTGCACAGTCCCCTCTATAAGCAGGACGTTCTGTACTATCTCTCCCAATGGACGGATGCGGAATCCAAACGGAAGCAGGCAGAAGCTGCTTTCTTGCGGGCAAAGAAACTGTACGAGGCCAATGTCATTCCGCTCTCGGACTTTGAACCCGTACAATTGGAAAATACGCAGGCTCAGAATGCCGTCAAATCACTGTCAGATTATCAGAAACGGCAGTGGCAGTCCGACTTGGTGAATTACCGAAATGAGCTCCGAGACATTGAAACCCAAATGGAGCAGATTTCCATACAAGATGCCGAAACCGTCATCACGGCACCTGTCTCCGGCACCATTCAAAGAGTGCAGACTCTATTCGATGGAACTTATGTGGCTGCGGGCCAGCAACTTGTCGAACTCTCGCCCGATGGAAATCTCATTGCAGAATGTTACGTATCACCCAAAGACATCGGCTATCTCCATCCCGGATCGGAAGGACGGATTCAAGTTTCCTCCTTTCCCTATACCGAATGGGGCGTACTCAACGGAACCGTAGAGGAAGTGTTCGACGATGTGACCATCTCCTCGGACGGAACACAATCTTTCTATAAAGTCTATTGTTCCCTGGACAGGGACTATCTGACCCTAAAAAATGGTTACAGAGGCTCTTTAAAAAAAGGAATGGCCATCGGCGTGAATTTCCTCGTCACCCGCCGGACCGTATTCCAACTCCTGTACGACAATCTTGACAACTGGTTGAACCCGAACAACTTGAATAATCATGAATAAGGGCGTCAAAATCAAGCAGCACGATATCACCGACTGCGGGGCAGCTTGTCTCGCCTCCATTTCCGCATTCTATGGCCTGCAACTTCCCATCTCGAAAATCCGACAGATGGCATCCACGGACCGGAAGGGGACGAACGTGCTCGGTCTTATCGAAGCAGCCCGGAAATTGGGATTCGACGTAAAGGCTGTAAAGTCGATACTTCCCGATGGGAAAAACAACGTCGAACCGCTTTCCAAAATCCCGACTCCAGCCATCGCCCATGTCATCAAACGCGGCAAACTCCTGCACTATGAGGTCATTTACGGTGTCAAGCAAGACAAGATCCGCATCATGGATCCGGGGACCGGGGAATTGGAATGGGTGCCGATGGAGGTTTTTAACAGTGAGTGGACCGGCGTCCTCGTGCTTCTCATGCCCAAAGACGACTTTGAGAAAGGAGACAAGAAAGTTTCCATGCTGAAGCGGTTCTCCTTCCTCTTGAAGCCGCATAAAAGGGCGGTCATCGAATCCATTTTCGGCGCCGTCATCTACACGCTCCTGGGGCTCGCCACTTCCATCTACGTAGGAAAGATTGTCGATTATGTCATCCCGGACGGGAATGGGAATCTGCTCAATCTCCTGAGCGTCCTGATGCTGGTCATTCTGGTCCTTTCCCTCTTCATCGATGGAGTCAAAACCGTCTATATGCTCAAGACGGGCATCAAGATCGATACGCGGCTCATTCTTGGATACTATAAGCATCTGCTCCGGCTTCCCCAGTCATTCTTCGACTCGATGCGGTCGGGGGAAATCATCTCCCGCGTCAATGATGCCGTGAAGATCCGGTCTTTCATCAACGAAACGCTGGTTGGTCTGATGGTCAATATCTTCACGGTCATCTTTGCCTTCGCCCTAATGTTCACGTATTACTGGAAACTAGCGGTCATCATGCTCCTGATTATCCCGTTGTACGTGGTCCTGTATCTCCTGTACAACCGGGTAAACCGCGTCATCCTGCGAAAGGGCATGGAGCAGGCGGCCGAACTCAACGCCCAACTAGTGGAATCCATCAATACGGCAGGAACGGTGAAACGTTTCGGGCTGGAGGAATACGAGGACATCAAGACGGAAAACCGATTCGTCACCTACATCCGGACCGTTTACAAGTCTTCCATCAACGCCTTATGGGCCAACCTGAGTTCCGGCGGGATCTCCCGTCTTTTCACCATCATCCTTCTTTGGGCAGGAACCTACTTTGTTCTAGACAACATTATCACGTCCGGCGAATTGATGTCCTTTTATTCGCTGATTTCCTATTTCATCGGTCCGATTGCTTCCCTCATTGGCATCAACCGGGTATATCAGGACGCGAAGATCGCTGCCTCCCGCCTATTTGAAATCATGGATCTGGATGTGGAAGAGGTGGAAGGGAAAATCCGGTTCGAAAAGGAGCAGGTGGGCGACATCGCTTTCGAGCATGTGGATTTCCGTTACGGAACGCGCACGGAGGTGTTCAAGGACTTTTCCGTCACCTTCAGAAAGGGGCAAATCAGCGCCATTGTCGGCGAGAGCGGTTCCGGCAAGACAACGCTGGCAGCCTTGATGCAAAACCTCTATGAGCTCCAGAATGGCCATATCCGCATCGGAGGAGTCGATGTCCGCCATATAGACAATGCCGACTTACGTTCGCTCGTTTGCGTGGTCCCCCAACGGATTGACCTGTTTGAGGGCACCATTCAGGAAAATATCACCCTGGATGATTACGATTCCGACAATGCGCGTGTGCTGGAACTTTGTAAAGAAGTCGGCCTGCTTGAATTCATCGAAGGACTGCCGATGGGATTCAATACGAATATCGGAGAAAACGGGGTCCAACTATCAGGCGGACAGCGTCAACGGCTAGCCATCATCCGGGCGCTCTATCGGAATCCCGAAATCCTGGTCCTGGATGAAGCGACTTCATCCCTCGACTCCGAATCGGAAAAGAGCATCAAACGCATCGTCGCTCAGCTTCGGTCCGAAGGAAAGACTGTCCTCCTCATTGCCCACCGCCTCGGGACAGTTATGGATGCCGATGAAATCTTTGTGCTCAAAGAAGGAACGCTGATCGAGCAGGGAACACATCAGGGATTGATTTCGCGGGACGGCGAATACGCCAAATTCTGGAGAGCTCAGACAATAGTATAGTTACTATGAAGAAAGTTTTCGAACACCTTGATCTTGTTGCGAGATTTCATGCCCTAGTGATGTCCCGCACCACAGGTACGCCGGAAGCTTTCGCTTTAAAACTGGGGATTAGCCGCTCCAGCCTTTACAATCTTATTGAAGAAATCAAGTCATATGGGATTGACATTGAATATTCAAGGACTAGACAGACCTTCCATTATGTTTATCCCGATTGCGTAGAAATCCGACTGTTAATCCGTCAGCATGAAAAATAGTTCGATTATTCTTCCGTCCACAGTTTTTGGACTTGTTCGCCTTATCTTTGCATCAAATCCTTCAATAGTAACACCTTATTTAACCTTGTAATTCAAATAAGTCATGAGTCAAGTTAAAGCGTGCGGCTTTGGTTTAGTTGAGCTGCAAAAGCAAGAAATCACATCAATCGATGGTGGAATGGTATTACCCAAGTGGCTACAGGATCTTATTCCGGGCGGAATAGCGATTGCACTTTGGGATTGGGTCAACGATCATTGGGATGCAATCGTAGAAGGCTTTGAAAGAGGATCTGAAGAAGGAGCCGAACTTTTCTTTTAAATAGTTAACGATATGAAATCTAATGAATTGACACTATTGTCTCAAGAGGAGATGATGATGATTGCGGGAGGAAATCCGCGTGAATGGCTGGATGCTTTGGGTGATTGGATAGCTGATGGCATCGGATGGCTTATTGCCATGGAGGGTGCACGAGTTGGAGGTAATACCGCTAACGGTGGAAATGCGGCAGCGGTGGTCGCCTACAAATAAGCATCATACAATAACTCAAACCGATCAATATCCAACTTCTTCATATTCGAAGAGGTTGGGTATTGGTATGTTTTTTCGTATTTTTGTGAAAAAGGCTCTATATGAAAGGTTTGATTCAAAAAGAGACACTCTATAGATTAAAAACCGTCATAAAAAAATTACCCGGATGGAGTTTTATCATTGCGGGGGTTTTTTGGAAGTTTTTTGTTGATATATTCTTTTCATCGATTTCAAGTGAGCGAATTGGCGCTGTTCATTCTTCAAATGATTATTATCATATTATTATTGCAGTCTGTTTCGCGCCTTTTATTGAGACGGCGTTTTTCCAGTTTCTTCCGATTGAATTGGTTGAAAGACTCTCTCTGAAGTTTTTTAAGAAAAGACTCTCCGTCTTTGCAATTCTTATTTCCGCCATTCTTTTTGGTCTTTCTCATAGCTATAACCGTTTATCAATAATAGCAACGTGTATTTCTGGATTAGCACTATCTTCCACATATGTGATTTTTAGATATCGGAAGCAGAGTGCAGGTTACGGCTTTTTCATGACGACACTCTTACATTTCATAGTTAATCTAATCATTAATGTCGCTAGATTAATCTTCCTTAACTGATATCCAGATTCTCTTCATGAAATTGTATAAAAATGTTTCTTTCGCATTATTTGCTGAGGGGGAGGGAAAAGATGAAGAGTTCCCTTCTTTGTCTATTAGTCATCTGGCTTAAAGTAATTCCCTCGTACGCTCAACCAAGAGTGTATTCGCTTAAGGACTGCATTAGTATTCTTGAAAACAATAAGGATATTCAACTCGGGAGAAAACTAGTGGAAAGAGAAATGTTTGAAACCATAATAACGAAAGATACGTTTCTTCCGAATATCGCCATTTCAAGCCAACAGGGTCTTTCTTTTGGTCGTGTCCTAGATCCGACCACATACGATTTCGTCACAAACCTAACGATGCATGATATTAGCGCATCGATTGGCGGGTCGGTAACCCTGTTTTCGGGTCTAGAAAGATTATATCAAGTGAAGAAATCTAATCTTAATCTAAACTATGCAGAATTGGACTTGGATCGAAAAAAGAATAACCTTACTTTAGAGATGACAAAGGTGTTCCTGGAGATTTTAATGGATAAAGAAGCGCTGGATATTTATGAAAACAAGATCGACTTACTAAAGAAACAAGAAATAATGATAGCCCGAAAAGTAGATAATCAAACGGCTACTACAGGAGACTTGTTGAATGTTCAAGCCGACATTACAAGGGCCCAAGTTGAGTATTCATCTGCGAAAAACGAATGGGAGTTGGATAAAGTGGCAATTTGTGAGATGTTGGAAATTGATGATTGGCAGACTTTTGATGTGTCTTTTGACTCCTGGGATAATGTTGAACCGCATATATGGAACATTGAAGATCTTCTTCTAGACGCCCAGAGGTTACCTCAAATTCGCCAGAAAAAAGTGGCCGTGGAATTAGCAAAGCGGGATGTCCAAATAGCCGCTTCATCGTATTGGCCAGTTTTAAAAATCAATGCGGGATATGGATCTACTTTTTCTAACGCTCGTTTCAGGGCAACGGGAGAAGAGTACATGTTCTTCGATCAGTTGCGGGACAATATGAATGCGTACATAACGGTATCTTTGAATATTCCTTTAACAAGCGCCATGACTGTTTCTCATGCTATTAAAGAACGGAAAAAAGCCGTCGAAACATCCGAGCTCGAGTTACAACGTACTCTCATCGCGATGGATAAAGAAGTCAAACAAACCATTGTTCATGTTAATACAGCATACGAAAAGTATCAGTTGCTCGCTAAGGAGGTCGAAAAAGACACAGAATCCCTTCGACAAACAGAGGTAAAGTATAATGCCGGAGCGGCTACCTATTTCGACTATCAGATTGCTGTTGGGAACCTGTTTCAAGCACAAGCAGAACGCCTTAGAGCTCGCTATGAGTATATCTATTGGACGAAGATAATGGATTATTATTCAGGAAAAATGTCGAACCCATTATAGTATCGTGTTGTGGTGCCCAATAATAGCAAGTCATTGAAGATTCCCACTCCCCTTTTATTTCCCCATTTTGGAGTCAGTTACGAACGGAAGCACAGGAGGCTCTTTGCCGCGAATTCTCGTGTATTGTCTCATTTCCTAAGGAAAACGATTACACCAATGATGAAAGCAACGAACCAGATACCCAAAAAGATCAAAGAGCCCTGGATCCAGTCCCACGACCGTTTGGAAAGCCAGATGCCCTCACCATATCTCTTCACATCTTCCATATCTTTAACGTGCCCTTCAAACGCTTTCTTCAGGGCTTGAACCCACTGCTTGAAAGCCATCATCTGGACCACGATGAATCCGGCCATGATAGCCTTTTCCTCTTCAAAGTGAGCCGTCAGGCGCGTCTTCTCATCTTCGATGAACCCATCGTGCAAAGTTTGAAGCTGCTGGATGGCGTCGTCGCTGAGTTGGGCCGTGAATTTCAGCCTCGCATCCTTCGGCGCGTTCTCCACCAGCGAGTCAAGGGCGGGCTGGATCTTGTCGGCACTTTTGGTCAAAGAATCCGTGGCCGTTTCTAATTTCTTGGCCACCTTCTCCGCGTCCTTAATGGCTTGCTCGGCCCGATTGAGCGTTCCATTCACGCTCTCCAGGTACTGGTCCAGCTGCTCTTTCTTCTGCTGCAATTCCTCCGTCTTGCTGATGTTCCCCAGCTCGACATCGATATCATCATCGAGGCCGGACGATTTGGGGTGTGTGCTATTGCTCATATGCGTATCGGTTTATTGGTTTATCGATGCCATCCTCTTCTGGGAGGACGGACGTGAAGTTGCTGTGCCCGCTCCAGGCAGCGCTTGGCGAAGGCCATGTCGTTCTCGTCGGGTTTCTTCTTGCCCCAGTCGTCGGTAGCGGAGCTGCCCGCACCGCCGCAGTTGTCGGCGATGGTCGTGGCGCCGTCGACATATCCGGCGAAAAGGAGCACGGCAGTCTGGAGGATGTATTCCTGCTTCGTCCACAGCGTATTCTCCGGAACGACCGCATTCTCCTTGAAGAAATTGAACACGGTCTCGGGAATCTCGACGGGGTACTCCCTGTACCCGACGGTGATTGTCTGGTGGACCTTGGCCGGGGGGACCGGCTTGACCGGCTTCTTCTCTTCCTGCTCCGGCTGCGGATACTTCTCCGTCTTGGGTGCAACAGGTCGGGGCGTCTCGGCCTGGCGGACCGGCTGCCACTTGAACTCCTTCTCCGGATGGAGTTCCTTCCAGGTATCCTGGATCCGGGAAGGGGTGAGGTTCCTGTTCTTGCCGAGGATGGAGGACTTGAACCGGGAGTGGCCCCACAGGAGGGTGTAACCAGTAATCTTGTCGTTGCTGTCGCGCCGGTATTCGATGCCGTAACCGTGGGCCCTAAGAGAGGCCTCATACGCCTCCCAGCTGAAGGATTCCATATCTTCCAGCGCGGACTTGCAGTCG
>LPNH01000035.1:0-3070 GCA_001543385.1 Candidatus Hemicellulosilyticus sp. P3 | reverse complement strand
CTGAAAGCGGCGATCATGGCCCGCTCGTGGATGCAGTGGTCGTCATTGACGTTCCCGTCCAGATCGACCCTGCTGGCGACGATATGGAGGTGCTTGATGCCGCTGGCGCTGTCCTCGTGGAGCATCACGAAATACTGGCTATTCTTGAGGTTCGTGGATTTCGCGCTTTCCCGCTGGGCCATCTTGGAGAGATCCACTGCGTCGAAGGCCTTGATGAAGTCGTCGGTGAGCTTGACCCACTCATCCATCGTCCACCCAGCCGACTGCGCTTCGCTGGGGGAGACCTCGATCCGGATGGCGGTGTTCTTCAGGGGACGGTGGGCGTTCAGCTTCCCCCGGAATTTGAGCTGGGTAGCCTCCATCAACTTCCACATGGTCGTCGGGTCCAGGTCCTTCGGAATCTTGTTCAGCTTGACGAGCTTGGCCTTCCACTTTTTGGCTGAGTACCGTCCCATGTTTCCCCCATGCGATATCGCTCTTGCTTTGGCAATCATATCAGGTGCGTAATTCGGTTATTGTTTCATCTTCTTCAACAGGTTGTCCCAGTATTTCAGGACCGTCGTGACGGCCCGGACCCAGCGCTTCATGAAAGCCACGTCTTCGAAGATCTCCAGCTTCTCTTCCTTGGACTTTCCCTTGAGCGCGTTCCTGATGCCGACGAAATGCTGCCTCATCTCCTGTAGGGACATATAGGCATCGATTTCCTTGTCCGTAAGATGCTTCCTGGGTAGTCACTGACCGTAAGGCCGCATTCCCCGGCCTTGCGACGGATGATTTCACTCTCTTCCCGAGAGACCCGCGTATCCAGGTGCATGGTGCGGCTGGGGCGGGATTTGGTCACTTTCTTTCTCATAGCTGACAAACTTTGTTGGCCAGCCCCGAATGCGAGCCTGGGAGCATGCAAGCCGCCATTGGAGAACGGCAAGCGGAAGCTTGACCGTACGACATTGGCATTTCTCGCTATGGCGGTGTCGCGATTGGATCGTGGCACCTTACCGGCTGCTAGAGCCGGAACTTCCCGGAACGGGCTTCAAGGCTTGCCTTGGTTTAACGTACAGCCGGGTCTGAGACCAGCCCTGGACGGACGGAGGGATCCTTGCGGAGTCTCTCATACTCACTTCACTTTCCCTTACTTCAAGAGCCTGATGCCTTAGCAGCAGGACGGTCTTCCGGTCAGGGACGGATTCTCCCCAGATGGGAAAATCCGCTTCCCAGGGAGAAAGTAAGGGAAGGGAAGAACCAGGACTGGCCGGCGCCCGGTCATCATTGATTGCCCTTAGAACTTGTTGTAGACGGTACGGTTCTCGAACCGCCAGAACTTGATGCAGTAAACGGTGTGGACGCTCGTCCGGTTGTTCTGGACGGTTGAGATAAGCCCCAGCTGGTTCATCTGATCCAGGAGCCTGGAAACCGTCTTACGGTCGCATTTCCACAGGTGGGAAAGTTCCACCTCGGACGCGACGAACTGACCGGCCTTAAGAGGGGTGGAGAACCCCTTCATGGTGTATTCCTCGTCGGCGGTCTTGACGAGATCCAGCAGGGACACGAGGGCCTGCATACGGTTGACTCCGTACTTGCTCGCGGCGAGGTAGTCTGCCTGACTCTTGTTCAGGACAAGTTGGTAGGAGATTAGTTGTTCCATCATTGAATAGGTGTTGTGCGGAAGGGGAGTGTCCCAGCCGCGGGTTAATCTTTCTTGTTCTTCAAGCTCAGCCTCTCCATGTGACGCCGGGCTTCCTCTTCGATCTCTTCCGTAGAGAACACGCGGTGGATGGCCTGGGTGGAGGTCATCTTGTAGAGGGAGCTCCGGGCGATCCCCATATACTGGGCCACTTCCTGGAGGGTCAGGACCTCCTTGCCGGAATCGAACTTGTCTTCGAGGTTCCTGACTCTCTTTTCAAGTTCGGCAACATACTTGGCCAGTTCGCTGTCCATCTGGACGGATTTCTGCTGGGTCATGGGTGAAATGGATTAGTCGGTTCTGGAATTCAGTTCAAGGAGTTTCTTCCGGGCCGCTTCCTGCAGCTCGGCTTCGGACATGATGCGGTTGCTGCGGATCCAGTCCAGCAGGACGCTCTTCTCGAAATAGATCAGCTTGCCCGCCGGTTTGTAGAAAGGAATCCGGTTCTCATGGGTCATCTTGTAGAGCGTGCTCTTGGCGATGCCCAGGAAACTTGCGGCTTCCTCGAGGTTCAGGACCTCCTTCGCGGAGTAGCAGAGGTTCTCCAGTGTGCGGACCCTCGACTGGAGGTCCGTGAACTTACGGTCGCCCTCATGGACGGCCTGGCTTTTCTTCGTTTCGTTTGCTTCAGACATATTCGTTGTTTTTTAGAGTTTTTGTGTCTCATTCGTGCTGCAAAGATATGGAATAATTCTCTAAATAAACAAGCGTATAATGTTGATATACAGCGCGTTAAAAGAATACAAAAACCACTTTTGCCGACACTGTTTCGGAGTCAATATGGCAAATCCGACTGGACTCTGAAGGCAATTGAGCTGTACAATGAACACCCCGGAAACATGGCATTTGGTGCACCTATCGAAACGGATAGTCCGGTGAGATTGAGGACGTGACAGAGATGCCGCTTGTACAATCCCGGAGTAAAGGACACGGCAAAACGGACGGCAAACGGAGAAGCACCGCCTTGTACAATATAGACCAGGGAGGATGGCAACGTCAGAAAAGAAGTGCCATCAAAAAAAAGTGAAAAAAGTTTTCTACTATTTTCGACGAGGGTATCAGAGTATCCGATTTCGAGTGTTTTCACGGTACTCTGACCCGGCAGGTCGGAAGGTGTCAAAGCCGGGTAATGGAGGAATCGTACCGTTCCTCTTGCTTGTGACGGGACAAAGTGTTATCTTTGTAACTGAAGGATGCAGATGTGTTCTGAGCGGGGCATCCGGACAGACGGCTCTTTGATTTGATAAATCTGATTCTTGTCCTGTTTTTGTCCCGTTGTTTTCCGGGCAAACGGAACGGAGCGCTGTAAGAAATTGATTTACATCTTATTCCCTGCCACCCATCTTCTTTCTTGGCAGGAATCGAAAAGATACAAAAAAGAGAAATTAA
>LPNH01000034.1:10599-12124 GCA_001543385.1 Candidatus Hemicellulosilyticus sp. P3 | reverse complement strand
AATGCCTTGGGACTAAGTTTGCCGATGACTGTTCTGCTCCCGTAAGGCCGCACCTCATAGCCAATGTCATTGAACATCTCGTTTCGGGGCAGTTTGCGCCAGACTCCTTCCGAATCAAGAAATGCTATCTCGCAATGTTCGCCACAAGTCAGTTCATTGTTGCTGTTGTTCCTCAAGATGAAGGTTACGTCTTCGGCTGTAAGAGGGAAAACATCTTTGGTGGGACGAATACTGATGCCCAGCGTATCGCTTACACCAGTCTTTGACATTCGTATTGGAGATTCGGGCCCTACAAATTTCAGAATGGGTGCATCATAGACTTTCTGGCGGAACAGGCGACGGCGTTCTGCGGTGTTATAGATGAAGTTCACCTCTATGCCGTTAGTCACCGCACAATAACTGCTGATACAACCCGCCAGCTCTTTGCATTTGCCAAGTCGCTGTCCAATCGTGTCCATGATGGCATTCAGCTCATGCTCACTGTATTTCCTCGCAGGTTTGTTGGAAGCGGATGCCTCAGCATCATGCTCATTCCCTTCCTCCGCCAGTAGGGCTTCAGCACTGTCAAGCCTGTGTGCCGATTCCCATGCATCCTGCTTCTTTAATTCTACAGAATCACTTGCAGATGATTCCGAGGCCGACTGGTTTGATGAGGGGCGGCACGAAACCAAAGCAAGAGCAAACAGGATGAATATTACCTTTTTCATGATGGGGATGCCTTGAAGATAATATGCATATAGTTTCCCTCTTCTGCTCCGAAACGCTGGATAAGATTAGAGCCGTCGTAGATGGCTTTCAGTTGCAGGGCAACGCCACTCTTTGCCAGTGATAGGAAAGAGTTTGGCTGTGTCAGTTCATCCGCTGCGCAGATATAATTATAGTTGCTATTGAACTCTATGCGGATATGATGGTCGGCTCCGCCATAGACCAGATATAGCGACATGACATTTGGCGTAAAAGCCCATTTGATTTGCTCATAGTCCGTGTCGTAGCCGAGGTCGTAACGGGCAGTGATGGCTTGTGGAGCTGCTTCTGCAAGCGCATCGCTCAACTCCTTGTCTGCATCTACGACCTTTGAAATCAGCGATATGGGGAAGTCTTGAAAGAATACATGCAGCATCTTATAGTCGGACACTTCAAGTTGCACGTCACCAAATGTTGCTTCATGGGCTTTTGTTATTATGTGTCGCCCCTTCTCGTCCGTCATATCCGTACAATCTTTGTCCTTATATATAATGATATACTCACCAGGATATTCGCCGGATATATTCTGCCCGTATGTTTCCTTTTGTGTGTTCGTTAGCCGCCTCTCCACATTGTCATCGCTGCAACAAGAGGCGAGGAAGAACATGGCAACTGTCATTACCAGGGAACATCTCCAAATAATCTCTACTCTCATCTTCTTTACCTCTGATGTGCAGTACGCTCAAAATTGTAGATGATGTCAGGACGGTCTGCCATTTCCCATGACATGGTGCTATTGCCCAATTTCCTGATGTTCCATGTCTGAGACTCTGGCGTGCCG
>LPNH01000034.1:0-10541 GCA_001543385.1 Candidatus Hemicellulosilyticus sp. P3 | reverse complement strand
CCTCACTGACAACACCTTTATCATAGACCTTCTGCCAAGTCCCGACAAGGTTGTTGGCATCGAAATCTTCATCGTCGCTGCTGCAAGAGGCAAGGGAGAAAGCAGCAAGCATCGCAAAGGCGAGTCTCCAGAATTTCATTGTTTTCATTTCGATATTTGTTGTTAATGTTTTTGTCTATATAAACGCCATGAAGCGGGAAATCCTGCATCGTCGGGCGTTAAATGTTCTTAATCTGACACTTTTATTGCGGACAGTACCAGTCAAGGTGACCGATAACTGCCCGCTATCAACGAGAGAGTTATGCTTCAAAGACTAACTTCTGGAACAACCTGGCCATCGAGGAGGTTGATGATGCGCTGGGCGTAACCGGCATCTCGCTCAGAGTGGGTGACCATCACGACGGTAGTGCCCTCTTGGTTCAGTTGGGTCAGCAATTGCATTACTTCGAGGCCGTTTTTAGAGTCGAGGTTACCAGTAGGCTCGTCGGCGAGGATCAGCTTGGGATTCATCACGACAGCACGGGCAATGGCGACGCGTTGCTGCTGACCGCCAGAGAGCTGCTGAGGAAAGTGATGGGCGCGATGCGAGATAGCCATACGGCGTAGCACTTCTTCAACACGTTGCTTACGTTCCTTCTTGGGAACGCCCAGATAGGTTAGCGGCAGTTCCACGTTTTCTTCTACATTCAATTCGTCGATCAGGTTGAAGCTCTGGAACACGAAGCCTATCTGGCCTTTGCGAACCTTCGTGCGTTGACTCTCCTTCAACTTGCCCACTTCCTCACCATCAAGGTAATAGGTGCCACTGGTGGGATTGTCGAGCAAGCCTAATATATTCAACAAGGTCGATTTGCCGCAGCCCGAAGGCCCCATGATGGCTACGAACTCACCTTTCTTTACTTCGAGCGATACGCCGCCCAGTGCTACGGTCTCCACCTCTTCCGTGCGGAACACCTTCTGAATGTTTTCTAACTTAATCATAATATTATTCTGTTTTGATACTTTCTACGGGATTTGTTCTTACTGCTTTTATAATTTGGATGCTAACCGAGAGTACGGCTACCAATAAGGCAAACGCACAGGTGACAGCGAAAATCCAAGGACTGAGGGCGATGCGATAGCTGAAGTTTGTCAGCCAGTCGTTCATGATGAACCACGAGAGCGGAATGGCTATGATAAACGATACCAACAGCGGAGCGCAGAACGTACGGAGCATCAGCAGCGTGACCTCACGCGATGTCGAACCCATAATCTTTCGGATACCTATCTCCTTCTGTCGTTGACGGATGAAGAAGAGCGACATACCGATGAAACCTAACACGGAGATGACGATAGCCACGAGTGAGAAAAGTGAAATAATCTTCAGCGTGTTCTGCTGATCCTCGAAAGTCTCAGCAATGTTCTCTTCTAACTTTTGTACATACCACTCCATATCGGCATCAGGCACACCTTGTTCTTTGAGCATTGCGATAAAAGTTGTCTTGGCGTGTTTGTCGCCATTGGTTTTGACTAAGAATGAAGGATGGTCTAACGTCTCACACAGCTTGAAGGCGAAAGGCTCTACACCCTGTAGAACGTTGGTACGATGAATGTCGTAGAGTATGCCAGTGATGGGATTCTTGTTATCACCGCCCCAACATATTTCACGTGTACTGTCAGTATATTCCATCTGACGCATCGTCTCCTCCGTCAGATAGTAGCCGTCGCTGGTCTTACCATAGTCCTTCTTGATTTTCAATCCGTATAGATCGAAAGGAGTCTTATCAAGTTCTGTCTGGAATATCGTTACGTGTTTGTCGTCGCGCTTAACCATGCGCATACTACAGCTGCCGCTTGCCAACGCAGTCTGTTGAAACGAGCCTATCCTCTCTACAAATGGCATCTTCTCGAGAAGGTTTCTTACGGTCTGATACTTCTCGTCTGGCGCATTGATGACAAACAGATTCTCAGTGTTATAGCCTAATGGTGCATGAATGAGGTGGCTCAACTGCAACCAGATGACAAGAGCCGAGGTAAGCATCACGACGGTGATGACATTCTGCAGAATGATGAACAGCTTGCCAAGCACCATCTTGGAGCGGTAGCGGAAATTGCCCTTCACGATGTCAATGGGCTGATAGTGGGCAATCTGTAGCGAAGGCATAATGCCCGATATAAAACCAACCAGCAGTATAAAACCGAGACTGACGCCAATAGTGCCTATGCTTATATCATCCAATAGGGCAATCTTTCCTTTAAACAGGCTGATGGCATCGTCTTGAAAACCAATGGCCAGCGCCAGACCGCCAGCAAACGAAAAGGCCACCATCAGTGTGGATTCTACGATCAGCTTCAGCGAAATCTCCCGCTGGCTGCTACCGAAGAGCCGTCGTGTAGCCATCTCCTTGGCACGGAAACCTGTGTTGGCGACAGTCAGATTGATGTAGTTGCTCACGGCAAAGAACAGTATGGCCAGTACGGCTGCCAGCAGAATATGGAGTCGCGTCTTGTCGCCTTTCTGCATACCCCGCCAATCGTTTTGAGGGGCAAACATGATGTCTCTCAGCGGGGTAAAGGTCAGCTGACCGTCGGCCCAATTGCCAGAATAGTTCTTCGTCAGATAATCGCTGATGAAGCGTTTCTTCCCCTCAATGGTAGTGCCAGAATGTAACATCAGGAACAGCTTGCTACAACCATTAGCACCCCATGCTGACGTATAGTTCTCCAGTTTATAGCCCATCACCTGCGGATAGCGCTCCATGCTGGCAATGATCTGCGTCTCGTTGGGAAGCACGGTATGGTCGAAGTCCTTCGCAACGGCACTGACGGTATAAACCAGCGTACTGTCGTAAGGGTCTTCATGTCCGATACGTACATGGCGTTCACCTACTATCTGAATTGATTCGCCAATGGGGTTCTTATTGCCAAACAGTCTCTTGGCCAGTTGCTCTGTAATGACACACTTGTCAGGCTTATCAAGTGCATAGCGTCTGTTGCCCTGCGTCAATTCAAAGTCGAAGAAGTTGAAGAACGTAGAGTCTGCCAGCATGATGGTGCTCTTGTAGTCGCCTTCTTCTACCACCAGATTGCCGTGTTTTATTTTTCCACTCTGGCTCATCACACAGCAGGTCTGCTCCACCTCTGGACACATCGCCTTGATATCATCAGCCGCCTGAGGCCACATGAAAAAGTTGTTTTCACTACCCATCAGGTAGATACGATCGGCATTCTTGTGCCACGAATCAATGCTGTACTGCCGCCAAGTGTAGTCGCCCATCAGGATGATGAACATCAGCGACACCACCAACCCCGCTATATTAATTAAGGTATATAGCTTGTTGCGCGACAGGAATCTGAAATAACTCTTCATATCATTCTCTATTTTCAATCATTATTCGTTTTTAATGCTGTTGACGGGATTCTCGTTGGCATTCTTCCAACTTTGGTATGTCACCGTCAGCATCGTGATAAGGGCGATAAGCAGGAAGGACACCAAGAATAACAGGGGCGATATGGCGGTGCGGACGGCAAAGTCTTCGAGCCAATGCACGCCCACCATGTAACCGATGGGAGCCGCCACCACGAAGCAACCCAGCAGGATATACAGGTAGCGCTTGTTGAACATGGTCAGTATCTCTCGTGTCGAACTGCCGAACACCTTGCGGATGCCAATCTCCTTGCGACGGTACTCGCTCTCGAACATCGTCATGCCAAACACACCAATGATGCTTATCAAGATGGCGAGCAGAGAGAAAAGCAGAATTTGTTTGGTGAAGCGGCCTTCCTGCTTGTAAGCCTTTTCCAGCTCCACGTCCATATAGCGCAGGCCGCTGATGTCAAGAGGCTGGCCTTTCTCATACTTATTCACAACTTCCATCACTTTTTGTTTGGCTTCGCGCTTGTCCATACCTTTTGCCACTCGTACCATCAATACATTGCGCCAGGAGCCATTACTCCAATAACGGCCATTCGGACTGGGTACAAAGAAAGCAATGGGTTGCTGGCTGTCATCCACTCGTAGGGTGGCATACTTGATGTCTTTGCAGAAACCAACGACAGGATAATCGCCATCGGTGATGGGCTGGTCGGTAGCGATCCAGGGATATTGTTTCTTTGCCGACTCGTTGAAGATGTACATATCGCCATCGTCTTTTTTGAAGTTACGACCTTCAACGATGTCAATGCCCATCACATCGAGGAACCGCCAGTCCACAAAGATGCAAGTAAAGTTCATGTGCTTGTCGCCTTCGCCTCTGCCCCACGTCATATAACTGTCACCAGTGCCTAAGACGGTCATAGCCAGACTTGCACCCTCTATCCCAGGAATCTTGCGCAACTCTGCATCGATGGCGTCAGCCTTGTTGCGGGTATCAGGTGCAGTTTGCACTACCATCACTTCATCCTTATTGAAGCCGTAGTCAGTATGATAGATGAGATAACTCTGCAAGTACATGATGCCCACGCCAATCACCAGCATGAAGGATATGATGAATTGCAAACAAATCAGGATGGTGCGCAGCATACGACCTTTGGGCGACAGACCAAACGAGCCTTTCAGCACCAAGGCTGGCGGGAAGGAGGTTACATAATACGACGGATAGGCACCTGCCAGCAGACCCACTACGATGCTGAGCAACAAGGTGGCGCCAATGAGCCAGAGGTGGTCTTTCAATAGGATGCTGCCCTGCACCAGTTCCTGCAAGCCCAAGTCATGAGCCAGATACACGAATGCCATAGCCACCACGAAGGCAATCAGGCTAATCAAGACTGCTTCTGCCAACAGACTGCTCCTCAGTTTTGTCGTCGTAGCACCCAGCACCTTCTGGGTATTGATGCTGCGAATGCGCATAGGTGTCTCGGCCAAAGTGAAGTTCATGAAGTTGACAGCCGCAATCACTATTATCAGCAGCGAGAAGCAGATGAGCAGATAGATAGAACTGCGACTTGGGGCGGCTTTGTCAAGGACTTTGGAGAAGTGAGCGTCAGCAACGTTGGTAAACACCACTTGCAGGGCTTCTTCATCCTCCTTGGTTGTCAGATCGAACTTTTCCTTGAAGAGTTCGATGGCTGTCTGACGCAAGATATTCTGCACCATTGGCAGGTTCGCGGCATCATCCACCCGGATGTAAGCGTCGTAGTTCCAGTTGTTGTAATTGTCTTCATTGGAATTACTGCCAATAAAGCAAACTCCATGCAGGAGGTTGTTAGTAGGATAGTCCTCTATCACAGCACATACATTGTAGATAGTCTTGTCATCCCATTTGTACTTCATCGTCTTGCCTGCCGCATCAGTAGTACCGAAAATGCGTATCGCTTCAGAGCGTGGCAATACGATATTGCCATTTTGATTCAAACCTTTCACATCGCCATCAATGACTGTAGGCTTGAATACACTGAGGAAGTCACGCTCACCATATATAAGATTCAGTGAATACTCCTGATTATCTACCACAAACTGGTCGAAGTTTGTCCACCCGTTTCCGATGCTATAGCCTGTGACGTGAGGCGAAGCTGCCGCCAGTTGCTCTACCACAGGACGAGGCAGATGAGTGCCATAGTCCTCCGCACCAGGTCCTAATTTCATCGTCATGCGGAACAGGTTCTCGTGCTCAGTAAAACTTTTGTTATAGTCTAAGTCGTAGTTCACCTGCGTCATAATGACGAAGAAGGAAGCGAAGGCCAAGCTCAGCCCCAGCATATTTAACAGGTTCGCCGTAACAAACTTCCTGAATATCGATGTAAAGTTTCTGATAATAGTCTTCATATCTCTTATTTGATTACTAATACTTCATTGTCCTTGAATGCCTCGTAGCCGCTGGTGACGACACGTTCGCCTGGCTCCAAACCTTCAAGCACTTCGTAGTGCTGTGGGTTCTGGCGGCCTACGCGGATGGGGCGGCGATAGGCTTTCTGGCCATTCTTGTCGAGCACGAAAATCCATTGTCCGCCTGTGGTCTGGAAGAAGGTGCCGCGAGGGATGATGACGGCCTGCTCGGGCTGGCCAAGTTCGAGGTCGATGTAGTAGGTCTGGCCCGTGCGGATGTTCTCGGGTCGCTCGCCACTGAAGATGAAATCACAGCGGAACTTGCCCTCGCGAACTTCCGGATAGACCTTGCGAACCTGCAACTGGTATGTCTTGTCGCCACGCGTAAAGGTGGCCGTCAGTCCTTGGCGCACACGATCGATATAGTGCTCGTCTATCTGAGCCTGTACCTTATAGTCAGAGAGGTCGTTCAATTGGCCAATCTTCTGTCCTGGACTGATGCTCTGTCCCAGCTCCACATCAAGCAGACCTAACTCGCCGTCGATGGCAGAGCGCACTTCGAGCTTATCCTTACGCTGACGCACGAGTACCACGTTACGACGCATATTCTGAAGGTTATCCTCCATCTGATCCATCTGAACGGTGCGATAGATAGAGTCTTGCTTCAGGCGCTTCGTCACCAGCGAACGTTTCTTGGCAGAAAGCTGGTAGTCCTCCTGCGACTGCAGGTAATCCTCTTTGCTGATAAGCTTCTCGCCGTAGAGTCGTTTGTTCTGCTCGAAGGTTCGCTGCTTGCGCTGGGTGTCCATGTCAAGCTGTGCCTGCTCCGTCTGGTTGTTCAGACGGTCTTGCTGCATGGCTACCTGCGTGTTTCGCAGCAGGTTCTGCTTCTCAGCCAGTTCTGCTTCAGCATTCAGAATCTGAAGGTCGAGGTTCGAATTGCTCAGACGGACGATGACGTCGCCTTTATGTACCATCGTTCCTTCCTCAACCACCTTTTCCATGACGATGCCACCTTCCTCGGGCGAAATCTGTACCACCTGGATAGGCAATACCTGTCCGTTGGTACGCACATAGTCCTTGAACTCCGCCTGGCACACATCGCTGAAGGTCAACTCATCCTTATTGACTCTGAGCGTTGATGCGTGGTTTCCAAACACCAACCAGCCCAGGACGATAAGCACCAAGCAGGCCCCTGCCATATATGGCCAATACTTCATCAGTCGTTGTGTCTTTGTCTTTTCGATTACTCTGTCCATATTGCTTCTCCTCTATAATATCTTACCAATTGTTCCTTCACCATCGCCATCAGTTGGCACTGCAGCAGCGTTGCCTTTGAGTTCAGCAATTGTGCTGAAGTGGTACGCAAGTCGATAGCCGTACTCAACCCTTCTTCAAATTGGCGTTTCGTCAGTTGATAGGCGATGCTGTCGGCTTCTACTTTCTCCACCATCTGCACTGTCTGTTTCAGATAGCCTTGCCAGTCCTGCCAAGCCTCACGACTGAGTTTCTCCAACTCCAGCTGTTTCTGCTTGTATGTCTCCTGGGCAATACGATAGTTGTTCTTGGCCTTCCGTATGCTCGTAATGGTCTGCAGGCGATTGAACAGGGGAATACTCAATGTGGCACCCACATATTCACCCATATTGTTATTGAACTGATTGCTGAATGACTCTCCAACATCGGAATGAAGCGTATGATAGTAAGTGGTGTTCAGACCCGCACTCAACGAGAGAGATGGATAAAAGGCTGCGCGGGCCTGATGCCACTCATGTTTGCTGGCTTGCACTTGATATTGGGCAGCCTGTAGTTCCGGATTCAATTCTTGTACGAGTCCCAGTCCGTACGTTGCGGACTCTGAGTTCGTACCTGACGGACTTAGAGTTCGCACGTTACGGACTGACAGCAACAACGTATCCTGCATGGGGAAAGCCATCGTCTTCTTCAGTTCCAGCATGGCCGATGCATAGAGATTCTGTTGGCGGGTCAGCTCATAGTCGGCTTCTGCTTTCTGTGATTCTACCTGAGCCACATCAGCAGCACTCTTGCGTCCCACCTCTTCCAACAGGCGTATCTGTTTCAGTAGTAGTTCTGTTTCCTGCACTTTCTCGTCAGCCATCTTGACCAAACCTTCGTAATAGGCAACATTGGTGTAAGCTTGCAGGACATTCAATGCGGTCTGATCCTGCTTCTGGCGCAAGCTGGCTCGCCCCATCAATGTACTGGCCCCGGCGGCTTTCAAAGCATGAATGCGGCTGAAGCCATCGAAGACAGGTAGTGAGGCATATAACGAGTAGCCATTATAGAAGGTGCTCACATCGGTATAGCCGTTTGTCTCAGGGTCGATGGCACGTCCGAAGTTGTACTGGGCACCGATGCTGGCATCCACAGAAGGCAGGAATCGTCCGATGGCTCCAGTCTTGCTGGCCTTGTAGTTGTCAAGTTCCAGCTCTGCACGCTTCACTTCGTGGTTATGCTCCACAGCGTACTGCATACATTGCTGCATGGACCACTCGCCCTGAGCCAGTGACTGTCCGGCTGTAAACACAAGGAGGATTATCAATGCTTGTTTCATACTCAATTCTTGTTTTCGCTGATGCAAAGTTAGATGTTTATTTCATACTCTGCAAGCATTTTAGGTTGCCTGGATGCAGATCGTCTAATTTTTATACACCCCTTTGTATGATTTTTAGACGGAAAGTAGTAACTTTGCACCCATGAACAAGTACGGAACCATACTTATCGTAGATGACAATGCTTCAATTCTGACAGCGATGCACTATCTGCTGGATGATACTTTCGAGCGTGTACTGACCACTATCCAGCCCGAAGAAATCCTGAAGTTGATGGCTCAGCAGCCCGTCGACTTAGTCCTGCTCGACATGAACTTTACGCTTGGTGTCAACAATGGCAACGAAGGTCTGTTCTGGCTTCGAACCATCCGTAAGCAGCATCCGCAGACACCAGTCGTATTGCTGACTGCATACGCCGATGTCAATCTGGCTGTAAAGGGATTGAAGAACGGAGCGGCCGACTTCATCACCAAGCCGTGGGACAATGATGAACTGGTACGCAAGCTGAAGGATGTGCTCGATATGCAGAACGAAATCATCAGCCTCGATGAGATGGAAAAGGAACACATCCGTCGTACCATCGACCATTGTCACGGCAATCTCACTCAGGCTGCAGAACTTCTTGGAATTACCCGACAGACGCTCTACAATAAGATGAAACGGCTATGATGTGGCTTCTTATTATAATAGGTATCGTGTGCGTAGTTCTGCTGATTGCATTTATTCGCCATCAGCGGAAACTTCGTCTTCGTGCCCATCTGATGCAGGAAGCCATCCGTAATCGTGACTTCACCTTCCGTATGCCTACACACGGCCTGCTGCCTGGCGAACGCGCCATGCAGGAAACGCTGAATCAGTTGGGTGAGACCATCCGTCAACAGGTGAACCAGAACGAGGTGGAATCGTGGGAGCGGCTCACCCGTGTACTGACACACGAGATGATGAACGCAACAGCGCCCATCACCAGCATTAGCCAGTCATTGTTGAACCGTTCCGATGTAAAGGGGACGCCACTTGAGGATGGCATACGTGCCATCTTTGATACTTCTCAACACATGAGTAACTTTGTGGTTAACTACCGGAAGATGTCTGAACTGGAGAAACCGAAAATGGGCGAAGTCGCTCTGCGAACGATGATTGACGATATCAGCAAAGCCTATCCCCAATTGGCATGGGAAGTAAACGTCTCTCCTGATTTGAAAGTCAGTGCTGATGCAGGTATGTTACGCCAGGTATTGATAAACTTAGTAAAGAATGCCATCGAGGCCAATGCACAGAAGTTGCTCATAGATGTCCTTGAAGACTGTCTTCACGATAAACAAGTGAGTCTGTATATCGGTAACGATGGTCTTCCCATCCCTGCCGAAAATCGCCAGTCACTCTTTGTTCCTTTCTTCACCACCAAACGAAGCGGTAGCGGAATCGGCTTGTCTCTAAGTCGCAGAATGGTGATTCAGCAAGGCGGTATGCTCGAACTGGCTGATACACCGCGCCAAGGATGCCATGTCGCTTTTGTTCTGTCACTTCAAGTACTTTAATCTTTTCCTTCTATTCGCCTTTTTTATTCCCACTATCCTTTGACTATTATTTATGGGGAAATTGGATTTTTGTTTTTCATGTTGAGTATAACAAATAATGTGTAGCAAGATGTAGCAAATAGAAACATTAGCATAAACCTTTGATTTACAGAGTTGTTGACTTTCCTTTTAATAATTTATACCTTTTGTTTCTGCTACATCCTGCTACAAAACAAGTAAACTTGCTCAATCATGTGCTACATGACACTACATATTTGTTACTATTATTTTGCTATCTATCTGCTTGATAATCAGCAATGCACAAAATGCGACATATGCTACACCGCTTTTCTGCGTCAGAACGGAAGTGCTTCCTCTTCTGCATTAGTTTCTTTCTCTACAGGCAGGTCACCAACTATAGAATCGAGGCAGATACCAAATTTTTTATGAATCATCTGATAATCAAAACATAGTGGGCGATCTTGCTGATAAACGGTTTTGTACTTGTTCTCTTTCTCAACATACTCCTGAATGGGCTGACCATTGGCATTGAACTGCTTGAAACGCTCTGGCGAGAACGAAATGCCAAAATACTCAGGCGAGTTTTGGAGGTAGTGAAGGATTGACTCAGAAGGCAACATTCGCTCATCAATCTGGCGACCTAACTGGCGATAGGTGGTCAGCATGCTATTTTTGCGTATCATAAGA
>LPNH01000033.1 GCA_001543385.1 Candidatus Hemicellulosilyticus sp. P3 | reverse complement strand
CCACGGTGAGCCTGCAACACCTGCGGGCCGGACAATACCATGTGCAGCTCGTTGTCAACAATGTCGTTGAGGATTCCAAACTGCTGATTGTGCAATAATCAAGATGCGTGCAGGGCAATCTTGTCCTGCACGCACTTTTTATTAACCCCGTCCGGTCGTCAATAGACCATAAAATGGACTGTTTTCAATAACCCCAATGACCCAAGTCAATCTTGCCTGAACTTGGGCATGGCGAGAAAACGACTAATCACTGCCGTTTCTGCGAGTGCTTTAGGATACAACATTGCAAAGGACATGATTTCTGATAAACCACAGCCGCCGCAACCTGCTGACACGAATATGACCGGTAATGGAGCTAAAGTAAATCGTGGAAGCTAATCCGGTTTATTCGTTCATTGTACGGTTTGGATATTTTGCTTTTATGGACGGATAATGCAAAAAAATAAAATTAACTTTTCAATTTATAATATGTTTCTTATGAAAAAAATAATTGTTATTGTGACGTGACTATGAGAGTCTTGGCGCCAAACTGGAGTGTTTTTTTGGCATCCATCTCGGTTTTTCGTTCATGCGAAATAACCTGGTGTATATGGATGAAACATATAAATACACTCGTCCTGGTTTTCTTGGAGAACTTGAGGTCGGGTTGACCTGTCAACTCTCTAAAGCCTCATTTGTTGGCTTGAATATCGGAATTGATGCAGGCCGGAATTTCAGCAAGAGTCTTGACCTTCCCGCCGCTTTGGTGGCTGGCGATAAGAACGATATCAATGGATACACCCTTTCTTTAGTGTATGGTGTGAAATTCTAAATGGTGTGTCTTTCAGCATTTTTCCATCATCGCTGCATTGACGTAACCCGCCATGCCTTCGTCATCGGTGAGGCTGATGTGCACGAAACTATAAAGTCTAACGACTGGTTTGGGTTGAAAGAAAAAGGTCTCCATCTTTGTGGGATGGAGACCTTTACCGTCTGTTTGGATGATTATTTCTGTTTCACCCAGATGAGTTTTGAGGTGTCGTAGCCGCGACGGCGGGCTTCGGCGAGGATGGTGTCAAGGGTGGCTTTCGGCAGTTTTGGGGTGCGTGAGAGTATCCAGAGGTAGTCGGCACTCTTGCTGCCCACTAACGCCCATTGGTAGTCGGGGTCGAGCATCATTACACGGTAGTCGGAATAGAAGGGGCCGAAGAATGAGACGCGCAACAGGGCAGGGGTGTCGGTCTTCTTGGCCTTGCCGTTGGAGGTTTTGGGTTGGCCGTTCTTGATGCCGGTGTTTGTGACCGCGATCTTGCCGTCCTCGCGCAACGCATAGTTGGCTTTGCAGTATTCAATACCGCGCTCGAACTTATGGTCGAACCGCGCAATCTCATACCAGTCGCCGAGATAGCGATTCAGATCCAGTGTCTTCACCACAGAGTTGTCTATTTTCTGTGCGTTCGCGTAGCCTGCAAAAAGCAGCGTCGCGAGCGACGCAAGGAGCGTTTTTTTCATAGTTTTTTATGTTTTAATTAAAGATTGGTCGATATTATTTTGTAACGGCGGGGTTGTGAAAATATTGTTTTTATATTCTAATATGTTGACGGGATTCGTTTTTTTCGATGACGCTTTTCTTTATCTGCGAAAAACAGTATATTTGCAAACTAAATCAGACAAAATGCCATGAAACGATTGCTCTTTGTCATGTCGGCCATTGTGGCCATGGTGACCACGGTTGCGGCACAGAATATGACGGTCAAGGGTGCTGTAAGCGACATCCGGACGGGCGAACCGTTGCCCTACGTGAATGTCGGCCTGATGCGGATGTCCGACACGGTGTTTGTGCGAGGTGCCGCAACGGACATCGACGGCGTGTTCCAGATCAAGGACGTGACCCCCGGCAGTTATCTGCTGCAGGCCAGCATAGTTGGATATGATAGATTTGTGAAAACACTGGATGTTCACAATGATTTGGACAATGTGGATATAAAACTCAAAGGGGGTACCTTGCTGGAGACGGTCGAGATTGTCGCTGAACGGCCGCTCTATGTGATGGATGGCGAAAAGAATATGTACAATGCCAAGGAGGACCCTTCTATTCAAACCGGCACGGCAAGTGATGCACTGCAAAACGCCCCGGGCGTGGAGGTGGACGCCGAGGGCAATATCACGTTGCGCGGTGTGTCGAGTGTGGAGATATGGATTAACGACCGCCCTTCGCACATGAATCAAGAGGCGCTTAAGCAATACATCAAGCAGTTGCCAGCCAATGCCATCGAACGCATAGAGGTCATCACCAACCCTTCGGCACGCTATTCGACCAGCGGCGGTGTCATCAACATTGTCACCAATCAAAAGATTACCCGCAATGAGCTGCTCTGCGTCGGTGTGCGAGCCCGCACCTCTCCGAATGTGTCGCCATGGGCCAGCTATGTATGGGCCAACGAGAAGGTGGATTTCAATTTTTACCTCAACGCGGACTATTCGCATCACAAAATGGAGGGGGACGGTTCCAGCACGCTCTTCGACGCCAATGGCGATACGAGCCGCTATCAGCATCATGAGACCACTGGCCGCAGCAAGAATATCGGCGGCTACACCGGGCTCAACCTCAACTGGAATATCTCGGGCCGCACTCATCTGTCCACATGGATCGGGTTGTATCCCTATTGGGGGTCCAACCGCAATGTCAATGATTTTGAGTATAAGGAGTATAAGCCCGATCTGCGCGACCTGGGCTACCGATACGATTTCCGTAACGAAGACGGTTTCGGCTGGGGTGGTTATGCCGGAGCCTGGTTTGAGCACCGTTTTGACACCACGGGCCGTAAACTCTCTTTCAGCTTCAACAGCAACACATGGAACAACGACGGATGGGGCTACGAGACGTTTGCCTACAGAGACCCGTTGCGCGACACACTCATGCGTCGCACCTACTCCGACAACTCCAATCCTTCGGGCAGCCTGACATTGAACTACACGCATCCGCTGCGGAACGGCTTCGAACTTGAGGTCGGTGCGGAGATGGAATTTGGCGGGGGCAGGCGGTGTCAAAGACTTGACACCTTGGCCTCCGGCAGTTATGTGCAGGTGTCGCTGCGTTCGTATGAGGGCGAGGAGCGCGGCACGGGTCTCAACGGTTACCTCACCCTGCAGAAGCGTTGGGGTGGTTTCACCGCTAAACTGGGCATGCGCGGAGAGCAGGCCTGGAAGCACAGCACATGGAATTATCTGGACGGCACAGGCGCCGTTCGTGTCGACACCGCCTTTTTCGGTCTTGTGCCCAGTGTCCACCTGAGCTACCAAACCAAGACTTTCACCTCCTACAGTCTCAGCTACACCCGCCGTTTCAGCACGCCCGGCATGACACAGCTATCCACATTCCGCCGGTTCGACGACTATGGTTTTGAAACGGGCAACCCTGCCTTGCTCATCTCCTACACCCATAATGTTGAGGCTGCCTTTAACAAATACCTCATGGGCTTCGGCAATATCGGATTCAACGCTTATTTCCGTTCCAACACCGACGAAATCGGCAGTATGACTTATGCTGGCTACGCTCCTGAGTATTTTGGTTCGCTTCTGGTCAACTACACCTGTCCGGAGAACATCGGTTCCAGCCATACCGAAGGTGTCGAGGCCAACATCACCTACCGCCCCACGGGTTTACTCAACGTGCGATTCAACGCCTCGGTGTTTAACTATGGCTATGCATACAACGGATTTACAGACAGCAAGGTGTCGTGGAGTGCACGTCTCAACGTATGGGCCAAGCTGTGGGGATGGCTTGAGGTGTTCGCCAACGCACGCTACAGCTCACCTCGTATGGGGCTCTATAGCTTGAGCGTGGCCAACAAAAGTGTCGATTTCGGTGTGAGCAGCGACTTTTTCAACCGCAAATTGAGTGTATTCTTCAATGTAAACGACATCTTCGGCATGGCCGAGTGGGGTAGCAACACCACGGCTCCCAGTTACCAGACTACCGGCAGCCAGCGCTACGACTCACGTTTCGTCAGCCTTGGACTCACTTGGCGCATAGGCAAGATGGAACTTGAAAGCAAGGCCCGTCAGGGGGTCACCGAAAACGCTGGCGCTCCGCGACTGTAATCGTATTAGATGTATGGTGATGATAAATAGATATTGTCTTTATATCCCAATTACTAAAAACGATAGCAATGAAACTTGTCACAGTTGAAACCCTGCAAGGGACGGCGTATGAGGAATTAGGTGTCGTCACCGGCAGCACCATCCAAAGCAAAAACATGTTTAGCGATATCGGTCAAGGCTTGAAGACTATCGTCGGCGGCGAGCTGAAGAGTTACACCGGCATGATGGAGAAAGCACGTGACAAAGCTACGCAGCGCATGATAGAACAAGCCCGAAAGATGGGCGCCGACGCCGTCATCGGTGTCCGCTACACCACCAGTTCCATCATGGCCCAAGCCGCCGAAGTGCTGGCCTACGGCACCGCCATACGGTTTAAATAACAGCTGAAAATCCGAATCAACGTGTATTAACGAAGAAGCCGAGGTCATTGCAGACCTCGGCTTTCTTTGGCTCCATGCCATATCAGCTTTTCTTTCGGTATCTTGACCACATCGCTGCTTTGACGCAGCCCGCCACGCTTTCGCCCTCATTTCGCCCAAACTTCATTGCGTCAAAGGAAACCAAGACGCGAAAACTATAGGGTGAAAAATTTCGGCATGCACTTCGGATACCCCGATACCTTCAACACACATACCCCTGCGCCCGACACGCGAGACATAAAGCCGTAGCGCTACGTGTTTCTTATACGTTCAGTGACCGACTTTATTGTGTGGTAGGAAAATGTTGCGCGAAACCACACGACACCGTAGCAATTATCCCAGAAAGCTCCAAAAGGTATATTTTATTACTGCCATTGAACTTCCCAAGACGGGAAAAACTTGCTTATTGAGTTTATAATAAGCGATAAAATTGTGACAGAGGTTTTAATCAATTTGCCAAAGGGAAGGATGCATCGATGTCTCTATCGAGTCTTTCAGTGTCGCTGAAAGTGAAAGTGAGCGTGGCCATGTCACTGGCTTTTTGTCTTTTTTTTCCATAGCGGCTGTTGCTGTATCTCAGAGAATACCGCATGTTTTTGTCGTCGCTGAAAGTCTCTTCGCTTGTCTTTGTGCCTTCAAATCCAGCCTCCGACATGGCTTCAGCCATATCGTTGTGGCTATTGTACTTCTTGCGTTTCTTGCCCGTGAGCGTCCCTTTGTACTGGCTGGCATTGCCCAAGACGGCCACGGAATTCTGCAGCTGTGACAGGTCGCCTGTCATGGCATACACTTTTTCCGCGTCCGGGCTGGTGAAATTCACCCCGATGCCGTATAGTTTTCCGAACATGTTTGTCGTGAACAGGGTTACCGTCTCACTGTCTCGTGTCAGTGTGTACTTATTTATCTGCACTGTGACGTCTAAGTCTTTGGCCTGCTGATGAGCATCCTTATTGGCGCCGCCGATTTTCAATGCCCATGAGGCAATGCGCGATATATCCACCGTTGAGCTGTCGCTAATGATGTAGCCCCACTCACCGAGCTGTTTTTCCACCGCCGAACGCTGGCTGCCTACTAAGGTCAGAAGGGTCATGTATTGGTTTACCAATTCTTCGCGGCTCACTTGCTGAGCTGGCACGCTTGTTGTTCCCGTCGCAAGGAGAACAAGGATCGAAATGATTATTTTTTTCATCTTTATTTGGATAATATGGTTTTGCCTTGTTGAGCAGTTGAATGGGTCAAGTTCATTAGATGTTTCTCGTCATGCTAAATGACCCAAGTAAGATCGGCTTTCTTTTTCTGTGCATGAAATGAATCCAAGAACAATATGCAGCGCATGGTCACGTAGGATGTAAATTTTGCTAATTTTTCAATTATTATTATTTTTGCGTTAACTATTTCTTTTCTATCAGTTTTTCCTACCAGAGCCCCTTTTTCTTTTTATTAAAACAAAAGTATTATAATTAAGCGATTTAAAACCGTCCATTTGTTGTTTTTTTTGTTCAAATACTTGAGACCATATGGCTTATTGTCAATAATTAAATAAAGATTGTTTTTTCGATAAGCCGGATGACCAAAGTCAGGCTTGCCTGTACTTTGGCATGGTGAGAAAACGACTGATGGAATTGAACGCATACTTTGATGGTAAAAAATGATTTACAATATATATAATGGATTAGATGCAAGGAAATGACGATTATAGAATGGTTGAGCTACACACGGTAAATAATAGGGGTGTCAAAATTATTGAAAAGAAATTTAGTCTTATTATGGACAATGCTTGCGCAGCATTTGCTAAAAATACATTTTTCGACGCGTCGCAGCTTTCTTCCGAGCATCGCATTATGCTTGTCAAGAAGGGGAGTGCCAAGTACACGCTGAATGATATGGATTTCCACACTTTTGAAGGTGAACTGTTGATGGTCCCGGCCAATTATATCATTCATGTCAATGGCCATTCCCATGATTTCAATGCCCGTCTCCTCTCTTTTCGCTTTTCTGATATGGCCGATGCTGGTGTGGTGGGCTACTATGTTGTCAAACTGAGGTTAGGATATGCCGAACATCAGGTGTTTGAAAGTTTCTTTCAGATGATGGATCTTGTTCTCAGATCTCCTACTGCCGACAAGTGTGACTTCCAATATCTCGTACTCTCTATGCTTTTCCGTATTCGGGATTTGAATGCAGCCTATAACGGTCAGCAAGTCCCTGCCGTCTGCAATCGTCGAGGATTGGTCTTTACGCAGTTTATGAAACTTATCAGTTCTTCCGACCCCATACCGCGTTCTGTCACTGCTTATGCCGACCGTCTGTGTGTCACCTCCAACTACCTCAGTGTCTGCGTTAAGGAATATTCCGGTCGTACCGTTATGGAATGGGTCAATCTTAAAACACTCTCTCAGATAAAGACGCTTCTTCTCAACCCCAAGAACTTCACCGTCAACGAAATCGCTGAACAGCTTGACTTTTCCTCCGCAACGCAGATGATTCGCCTGTTCAAGAAACTTAGCAACGGCTTTACCCCTCTCGAGTATCGAAAGGTAAAGATGAAATGATAAAGCAATTCACCAACTGACACTATCCGATGCCGTTGTGAGTGTATTTTGAGAGTTGTAATATCATTGCAGGCCAATGGCTTGGCCGCTGCTTTGGGATGGTGCCGACGGGCTTTGAGCAAGCCTGGGCAGACCTTATTCTTTCAACTGGTCGAGGGCTTCGGTGATGGCAGCGCGGTCGAGGTGCTGGCCGATGAAGACGATTTTCTGCATACGGTCGCCGTAGGTGTCGTCCCAGTCTCGCTGCAGATCGGGGTTGCGGCGCATATAGTCGCGCAACTCGTTGTCGGGCATGGTGGCGTACCACTGGCCGGTGTCGCGTAACGAGAATTGAGAACCGGCCTGCTCGAAGAGGTAGCAGGTGTCGGGTTCTGATCGAAACCAGCAGATGCCTTTGGCACGGATGATGCCGGCGGGCCAGTGGCGGGCAATGAACTCGTCGAAGCGGCTGAGGCTCATCGGCTCGCGGCGGTAGTAGACAAAGGTGCTGATGCCGTATTCCTCGGTTTCACCCTCATGTTCGTGATGGTGGTGCTCATGTTCGTGATGGTGATGCGGGTGTTCCCCACGCTCGTCGTTCTCGTGGTGGTTCTCTATTTGGTCGATCCAGGCGGCGGAGGTGGCCACCCGGTCGAAATCGAACATGCGGGTGTTGAGAATTTTGTCGAGGTCAATGTCGCAGTAGTCGCACTCGATGATTTGGGCCTTGGGTTGTATGGCGCGGATAATCTCGTGGATGCGCCCCCGCTCTTCGGGTGTCACCTCTGAGGCCTTGTTAAGCAGGATGATGTTGCAGAACTCGATCTGCTGGATGACGAGGTTTTCAATATCGTCCTCGGCCAAGTTGGGGCGCAGCAGGTTCTTGCCGCTACCGAACTCGTCCTTCATGCGTAAGGCGTCGACCACGGTGACGATGCTGTCAACCTCCGGTATGCTGTCGAAGACATATTCCCGCCCCATCATGGGGATAGAGCAGATGGTCTGTGCGATGGGGGCAGGCTCGCAGATGCCGCTGGCTTCAATGACGATATAGTCGAAACGATGCTGGCTGGTGATGTCGCGCAACTGTTCCACGAGATCCATCTTCAGCGTGCAGCAGATGCAGCCGTTTTGCAGCGCCATGAGGCTCTCTTCGGCCTGGCCGACTATGCCGCCCTTCTCAATAAGATCGGCGTCGATGTTTACTTCGCCGATGTCGTTGACGATGACGGCGAACTTGATGCCTCGTTTGTTGTTCAGTATGCGGTTGAGCAGGGTTGTTTTTCCGCTGCCCAGATAGCCCGTGAGCAGCAGGACGGGGATTGACGAGATGTTCATGGAGTATATCTTGTTCGGTTCAGTCTAATTCCAGTGCCGGAGTCCAACTTGCGATGAAATGTTAACGCAGTTCTCATTTTTTTATTGCCGGAGGGAGTCGGAATAAAAGCAAGGGGAGAACTGTTTGTTGCATGCAAACAAGACCGCAATGAAAAAGAATTTTCTTTTAATGACTTGGGTATTGAGCGCGTAGTTGCATTCCCCCTGCAACTACGCGCTGTTTTAATCTACCCATCAGAAAACTGTTGAATACAAGTCCTGACAACAAGCCTTTTCCCTATAGCTATGCTTCGATGTTGAATCCGATGCAGAAGGTCGGGCCGCCTTGGAAGTAGAATGGCTTGTCGTGGTTGGTGCCTTTGGTGTCGGGTGAAAGGAGTCCGAAGCTGGCTTTCAACTCCATACCAACCTTGATGTGGCGTGTGTACCAATCCAAGCCCAGTCCGCAAGTGTAGCGGAGGTCGTGGGCATTCAGCCGCTGGATGCTCCCATTGTCGCTGTCTTTACGTAGCGAGATGAGGTCAAAACTGTAGCTGGGTCCGGAGAAGATATAGGGTTGCATGTCGCCCATGCGGAATGGGTGGAACTTGACATCGATGGGCAACTCGCCAAATACGCTTTCCACCTTGTAATCAGCAGACGGTAAGGTGGACACCGGGATGTTTCCCGGTTCCCAGCTGCGTCCAAAGTACGCCATTCCCGGCATGGCACGCAGGCTGAAACAGCGTCCCAGTCGAATTTCACCCATCACTGCAAAACGAAAACCAGGCACGTAAAATGAGTGGTTGCCCTGCTCCAAGGTGTGTGCTTCACCATTCTGGGTGTAATAGAGGTTGACCCTGTTTTCGGTGAAACTTAAATGAAATCCATAGAGCACTGTATGCTCTTCCAATCCTCTTCTGTTCTGTTCCTGTGCGCGGGCTGGTACAGCAAGAAACGACAATGGGAAAATGCATAGCATAAAGATGCTCCTCGAACCCGAAAAATGTTTTTTAAGAAACAATGTTTTCATAATCATAATATTTTAATTATTAGCGTAAATGATAGAACCTGCAGCAGCACCTACAGCCCAACATCCAGCAAATATGCCCATGGCGCCGAGGCCGCTAACACCATAGATAACAACACCTATACCGGCCCCACCTATTCCTACACTGCCTCCAATAGCGCCACCGCAAAAATCAGCCCGTACAATATTTGCAATTGGTTTGACGATTGCCTCTGTAACGAATTCTTTTACAGCTTTAAATTTATTTCGAAGATAATCCAGTCCATCCTTAAATATTCCTTTGGTGTTGGTGTTGTTGAATCCAGAAAAGATAGTGACCCACGCACAGTAAGAGGCAAATGTGATGTTACCACAAGCACTCATGTAGAAATAATCGTCAATAGTGGTTGTTAGACTGCACAATTCTCTGAGACGATTCATGCAAGCGGCTTCGAACTCGTCGTATGTGTCGCTCCTCATAAAAGCCTCGCTGACAAAGTTGTAGTATTCTTCCATAGAGCGCATGATTAATGCTTGGTCTACATTATCGGGAAGATGCCATTCAGATCCTTCATTCTCAATCAAATTTCCGATATTGAAATACATTTCATTCATTACTTCCACTAAACTATCGGCTGCACTCATATAATCAGGCAACATTCTTAGACCCATCTCAGCGCTCTTTTCAACAAGGAATTCATGTATATAATGACAGAGTGCTGTTGCCCCCATCCCTTCGATATCCGGATTTTGATATAGTGAAAATACAACGCAATTGTGAGCAATGCCAATCTCTTTTGCGAGAATGTCAATCTCATCTCTATTGAGAGGTATGGAATAAGTGGTTGAATTCTTTTCAGCAGGCATCTTGTTTTTTTTCCAGACAAGCGTCTTTTGTACATCCGGTTAATCCCAAAGAGGCTGCAATAACGGTCTTCATCGCGATGATGGAGAAAATTTTGAACTTTTTCATTGTAAATAATTGATTTTATTAGTATACATTACATTAATAAAGTGGGTGCGTGTTATAATAAACACGTAGAGCGAGGGCTCTATGCCTCGGGTGCCGGCCGCAGGGATGCGTGCGTTGAGGACTTCGAAATCAATCGCACGCCCCCGGTTCCGGCGCCCTCGATTTTTGCGCCCCGACACATCGGCACACCGAACCTGTGCGGGGCTTTGACAGAGGATTTTCATCATAATATAAGTGTATAGTCATATCTGATTGCAGTGCAGCTGTCTGTTTCTTTGACACAAGGGAACAACCCTTTTTCATAATTACCCAATACAGTATTCCGACTGTTTGCTGTTTTTATTTTGTCATATTCATAGGATGCCTATATTATAATTAGTTGCATAAATCGAAGAAAACTGACTCGCACACTCGTGATTTAAGTTTTTTTGTATATTTAAATGTCACCAAGGTATCTTGCTATGCGGTTGCCTAAGGATGCGCTCGGTTTCCTTGATGTTTTCCTCATTGCGGGGATGCTTGTTGTCGAAATATCGAT
>LPNH01000273.1 GCA_001543385.1 Candidatus Hemicellulosilyticus sp. P3 | reverse complement strand
AAGCGTTGAAAAGCTTCCGGATGAGGTGTGTGTAGGAGTGAAAGGCCAATCAAACTCGGAGATAGCTCGTACTCCCCGAAAGGCATTTAGGTGCCGCGTCGGGTGTTCACCTTGTGAGGTAGAGCGACCGATAGGTCAAGAGGGCTTCACCGCCTATCGCGACCTGACGAACTCCGAATGCGCAAGGTTCGCAGCCCGGCAGTAAGGGTGCGGGTGCTAAGGTCCGTGCCCGAGAGGAGAAGAATCCAGACCGCCGTCTAAGGTCCCGGAATCCTGTCTGAGTTAGTCTAACGAAGTATGGTCTCGATGACAGCTAGGATGTTGGCTTGGAAGCAGCCATTCATTCAAAGAGTGCGTAACAGCTCACTAGTCGAGAGACCGTGCGTGGATAATAATCGGGTATAAGGCAGGTACCGAAGGCGCGGGATAGCATTTATAGAAAGTATCGGTAGGGGAGCATTCCATGTGCGCCGAAGCCGGGGGACGACCCCCTGTGGAGCGCATGGAAAGGCAAATGTAGGTATAAGTAACGACAAGACGGGTGGGATTCCCGTCCGCCATAAGACTAAGGTTTCCCGGGCGATGTCAATCATCCCGGGGTGAGTCGGGTCCTAAGGCTCAGCCGAACGGCGAGGCCGATGGCTGACACGGTCAAGATTCCGTGACTTCCATTCAGGGCGACGCGGTGACGGAGCAGTGACACTGCCGCGGGGATACGGAATTCCCCGTTGAAAGGCCATGAGGCGCGCAGGCAAATCCACGCGCCGAGCCGAAACCCGAGAGTACGGAGGTCCCCTCGGGGACATCTGACAGCGCAGGTAACCATACTCCCGAGAAAAACCGCTAAGCTCAACCTGTCTGGAACCCGTACCGCAAACGGACACACGTAGTCGGGTAGAGCATACTGAGGCGTTGAGAGATTCATGGCTAAGGAACTAGGCAAACTGACCCCGTAACTTCGGGAGAAGGGGTCCTCCAGTAATGGAGGCGCAGAGAATAGGTCCAGGCAACTGTTTAACAAAAACACAGGGCTGTGCAAACACGAAAGTTGATGTATACAGCCTGACACCTGCCCGGTGCCGGAAGGTTAAGAGGAGATGTCAGCCGCAAGGTGAAGCATTGAATTGAAGCCCCGGTAAACGGCGGCCGTAACTATAACGGTC
>LPNH01000032.1:1653-12762 GCA_001543385.1 Candidatus Hemicellulosilyticus sp. P3 | reverse complement strand
CATATACTCGTTACGGATGGCATCAATGCCACACTGGATGGCATTATAACGCTCCAACCATTCCCGGTAGGACTGGACGGAGCCACCATTGATAGTGATTCGCTCGATATTCTGCTTCAAGAGAGCAAGTTTGCCCTCTATCTTGCCACGCTCTACCTGCCAGGCAACATCGGTAAAGCCCGGTGTGCGGTCTGCAATATTCTTTAACTCGACACGCATACGGTCATTCAGCGCACTGTCAATGGCTTCTGCATAAGGCTCCTGCTTATTCAATGCCAAATGCATCTGCGTGCGGAAAGCCTGCTTATTCGTCAACATAGCACTGTTGCGGTAGTTTTTGTGAAATAAATCATAATAGAAATCTGGCGTGAAACTGCCCAGACCAGTCTCGCCGATGGTAAACTGGTTCATGACTGAAGGATCATGATTTTTGGTCTGTGCATTTGCTCCTTTTGCAATAAGCGTACAGACAAATACTATTAATATTATTAGATACTTATTACTTTCCATACATGTATTATTTTGGCTGTTTATTGTTATCTTACTGACTTGGCGTTGTCCCACCATCGGCGTCGGCATCTTTTGATGATTTCCGCTTTCGTCTCAGGCGTGATCTTTGGTGAACGATGGGCAATCTCATTCCATACATCAAGGAACGAGGTATAACGGAGCGCAAGAGTGAGTTGTACCAACTGTTTGTTAATCTTGCGGAGCTTCGGGCGTATGCCGCTGACAATTTTGTCTCTCTCCTGTTCGGTCATCTTCGAGTTCTCAATACAGACCTTACGGATATCCATAAAGATGCTGATACTGCTCTTGATCAGGTTCGTATATACCACGTTCCTACGTGCAGAGAATGCGACTGCCAGGACATTCGCAGGACTGGAGGCTACCACCTCTGCGAGGTTCTGGACATTCTTGGATGTCTTGGTAACCTCGTAATAGACACCGTAGATTTCAGCGGCTATCGTAAGGATGTCATGAAATGAGTCAAGGTAGTCGTTGAACTCCCGCTGAAACTCGGTGGTCGCTTCTATCTCTTCCTTCGTCCAGATATGTCCTGCCGTTTCAAGACCCTGCATCTTCAGCTGGGCCTCAATGGTTTTCTTGGCCTGCTTCGAAGCCTTCCGAATTGCGTACTCGCGTCCGACATCGATTCCTTGGCTATATGCGGTTAATGGGAACAGTATAACTATTCCCAATAACATGAGCAATATTCGTATTCTTTTCATGATTTACTTGCTGTTAATGGGTGAGTACTGAAGCAACCTTGCTTGCTCTTCTCCATCTGTCAAGAGCCTCAGATGCTATGACACCTTTGTCACGGTCTATCAGCCCTGCCGTGTACCTGTTCCATACATCCATCATATTATGGTACGCAATACTGATAACCAGTTGACGCAGTTTTCTGTTCAAGTCTGCCAGCTGGTCGCTGATCCTCCAAAGCAAATCCGTACGCTCTGAGCCACGGAGCATATTCGTTTTCTCACCTTTGGCAACACTTTGCAAGGTTTTGAAAACCTTGACGAACTCCGTTCCTACTTCCAGATAGAGGTCATTCAGCGACAATGTTGCTGCAATGCCCACAGGGTTGTGTCCTATCGCCTTACGTAAATCATAGATATTCCTCAGTACCTCTACGCCATCGGCATAGATGGATGTACCGGCTTTCAGTGATTCGGCATAGCCTCGCACAGTTTTCAGATAACTGACATACTTGCCCTCCCATCCCTTCATGATGGTAAACTCGGCAGCAATAGCACCCTGCAGGGCAGCGGTCTTTTGCTGTCCATCCGTTTGGTTTCGTATCTGGTCGTTTACCTTTTTCTGTCCTTCGGCGATAATGACATACTGGTCGGGGTTGCTCTGTGAGGCCTGCGCCGATGCTGTCATAGGGAATAGCAAAACCATTCCCAATATAATGACTATATTTTTTTGTATGTTCATGACTTTACTGTTCTTTGTTCCTGCTGGCCTTCATTTATTGCTACATCATAATTCATCATTGACATGGATTCGTAGTTAGTATGTTCTATTCTTTAATTCTTTATCGGTGAAGACCATTGCTTATTTTCGTCTCTGAAGCGATTTCGTCCAGCACCTTGTCGAGTTGCTGTAACTGCTCATGATTGAGCTTGTGGATGCAGTCAATGGCAACCTTCTGGGCGAGGATCTTGCGATGGGCAATATCATTCTCTTCTGATGTCTTTACACCAGGAGTCTTTATCGCATCGTAATAATCATTGAATGCATCTCGGAGCCATGCATACCCGGTATGCAGCCCCTTCCTCGTGATGTGCTCAATAGCATATTGCGTTGTCTCATTACGTAATTTTTCTATTTTGGGATCTTCTTTCATCGTATCTTCTTTTTGTTGTTTAACAGTATAGTTGATAACCCTGACGGCCAATCCTTTTGCCCTGGCAGTATCTATCATATGCTTCGTTCCCCTTGATTGACCATCCCAGAAGGCTATCAGTGCATGGGCATTGTCAGCCATCTTGGCGTTCCTAATAGGGCCAGCGGAATTGCCGTCCCTGTCCCAGTCGGCAGGGTATCGCTCGATACGATAGCCGTGTTCACGGGCATACTGTTCACCAAGTCTGTCAGCCCCCCGGGCTGTTCCGCTTACGATAACAATATTACAGGCCATCTTCTTTGAAGAGAGGATGGTATCACATTTCTGACGCAACAATTCGTAATCAGAAAAGTCTCGTGTACCAGCGATTATCGCTTTGAAGTCCGGCTTGTTCATATTTCACGCACAAAGATAGGTAAACGCGCGCGAACAATAAGCGTCGAAAAATTTAAAGTCATATATTAACAATTTTACGACCCCTTTCAGCGAAAATCGCCGACCTTCACAGACCAGCGACTCTAAATGAACGGTAAGTATTTATGTCTCACGGTTGGGCTTTTAGCTTATTCTCGTACTGACTCTTGAACTCCATATTCTTCTGTCGGGCCATCCGCAAGAAGAAACCTAACTCACTGTCCTCACCGTCATGACTGCTGATGTTCTCAATACAGTAGATGAGATAGGTGTTTTGAAGAAGAAGCTCCTCTATAAGTGTATTCTTTTCACTCTTTTTCTTCTTGGAGGGAACAACGGAAACCTTCTGACTCTCAAAATAGAATCTCTTCTCTGGGTGGGGATGGGTCTTGAAGAATATCTTCCTGAACTCTTCAAGGGCCTTGTTACCCTTCAGGAGATTACAAGGCTTACAGGCTGGAAGCAGGTTCGCATCAGCACTGCCACCACCTTTGCTTTTTGGTATAATGTGGTCAGCCGTCATCGCATCCTTGCCGATATGCTTCCCACAATAGGCACAATGGCCATTGTATAGGGAATACAGCCGTTCTCGCTTTTTATTTGTCATAATTCAACTGTTATGTTTACACTTTTATCTTCAATTCTATTCTCAGTATTATGAAACAATTCTATACACAATGTTGTTTTCAGCTTCTGGAATAATCTTGTGAATAACTTTATCTATAATTGTACAATCAATAATGAAAACAATATTGATTACATAATATCCTTAAGGCGTTTCTTGTCAGGAACTTCGATGCCGGTATCAATGGCACCGTTCTTCTTCTCGTATCTGGCTATCCCCTGTGACATCATGTATTCCATCAGATCACGGATAGTAACACTTTCTTTGGTAGCTATTGCCTTGACCTTGGCTACAAGGCTTCTATCACAAATGAAAGCAAAACGCTCCCAGGAGTAGTCCTTACTTGCAGCAGACTGATTGGAATCGCCTCTTCCAGACGATTCTACGTCAACTCTCTTCGTAGACTGGCCAGTGCTTTCCAAAAAGCTCTCTGCAAGGCTCATGCTATTGGCCTCATTGGTAATCTTCTTTTTTGCCATAGTCTTATCTCTTTATTGCGTGATAAATCGGTGCAAAGGCATCCCTGATGGCCACTCTTTTATTGCGATTGTAAGTCTCAATCGTCGAGTAACTATTAAGATGAGTTGTAAGGCGCATGTCTGGCGTGACAGTGCCAAGCTTACCGTTGAGGGCTTCCATAGCATCCTCACGTGCTTTACGTACCTCACCACGCCATTCGAATACAGTAGAAACCTTATTGGGGACAAAGAACATCTTTGCCTTGAAGTTCTTTTTGAACAACTGGGCGAACATTATGGTGGCATCCACACTGTCACTGTTTAACTCGTAGGGAATGATTGCTATATCAGCAGCTTCGTATATGATCTGCAGGGATGGATCCTGAATATTACCAGGACAGTCAACCATAACGCAGCACTGGAGCTGCTTCGCCCGCTCCATCACATTCTTCACCATCTCTATGTCAGTGGTGTTTAGGAATTCTACAGGCCAAGGAACTTGCGCAGACGGAGTTGCTTCGAGGTCTCTCTTTCGATGACGAGATAGGGATTGTTGGATGTCGGCATCCACGACGAATACAGGAACGCCCTGCTCTACAAAGAATGTGGCGAAGTTGGCACAGATGGAAGTCTTGCCGACCCCACCTTTCAGCCCGGTGGTGATAATTACGTTATTATTCATACTTATTGTTTGTTTGGTGTTATATCTCGACCGAGGGATTCGTATACTTTATTTGTTCTCTCCTGTATCACACTGAATTCTTCCAGAAGTTCTTTAGCGTCTGTAGACGAACTGCAGTTCTTCAGTCGTTCTGTTATGGATTCTTTCTGTCTGGTAAGATATTCAGCCAACACATCCTTCAGAAGATGTTCTATAGTGACACGTGAGGGAAATACCCTCCTGTCCATTTCTCTAAGTGAGGATGGATATGTCTTGTAGAACTGGCAAAGAGCATATTCCGCTCTCCTTATGACATCCTCTGTTCCCTCGCTTAATAAGGTCGGGAAGCTGTAATCTCCTGTAGAGCACCCCTTGGAGATATGTTTAAGCAGGGAGTCATAGGCCGAATCACTCATGGTTATACCTTCTTTAGTAATATAATCATGGACTAAGGGTGCCAGCTTTCCATCTTCACCGAACAGCGTGATTTCTTTTTCACCATGCAGAATGACCTCCTTCATAAGCATTGTGTCGGAATAGGTTGGCTTGACTTTCTTTCTGTCTTCACCGTCTGTAATGATAATGTCATCAATGTTCAATGTGACATTTTCCATGAAGAAGTCATCTTCGTTCTTGACTGCCATAAAGGCAAAGTCATAGGCTCTTTTGCATGCGTCAAAAGCGCCTCCGGCTACGTTTTGCGACTGCTCAAATGCGGAATTGAGGATTGAGTGATATACCTCGTTAACTCTCTCTTGAAGTTCGGATAAATTGTTTACTTTCATAATTGTTATATTTAGATTTTAATGCCTGATGCTGACAAATGCTGTTGTATCTCATACAACTCACTTCTTAATTTGATATTTTCCTTCTTTAAATTGTCATTGGTAAGAATAAGCTGCTCATATCGGTCAAGTAAATTGGTGCTACTTGTTAATGGATTCTCTGTGATTTCGCTGTCGGTAGTGTAATACTCCCTGAAGAAATTATATACCAATACTCTCGAAATAGAAATGAGTCTTTCGGAATCGATGTAAGACTTCTTCATCATCTTGCATACCTCATGCGGTGAAATATTTATCTTGGAAGCTAATTCAATTTGGGACATACGTAATTCTTTAAGACGGTTTGTCATAGCCTTTCCCAGAAGTGGCTGGACAAGATTATATCCAACGCGGGCATGCTCTGTGTCGTTACATAATTCTGCAAAGAAATTGTATTCCAATGCGGAACTGATTATGTAAATCCACTTTGTACTTAAGGATTCTTTCCTTAAGAGTCTGTTTAGGTTCGAATTAGCCATATTCAACTTCTTACCAAGATAAGCTTTGGGCTTACCTGTTTCTTTAAGGTGCTTACATATCATCTCGCCTATATTAATATCAGGTAGATAAATAATCGTTTCCATATTTCTCTCTGTTTCTAAAAATAATCGTCTATTCAGCTGTAGAAGAGATATCGTGAGGTGAGACACGATGCTGTCTTATCCAACTATCAAGCTCAGCCCTTTCAAAGTGTAATCCTACTGTCTTATAGTGAGGAATTTTCTTCGAGGCCGTTAGCTTATACATGGTACTACGGCTGATGCCTGTATACACACAAGCCTCAGAAAAACTCAGAATCTCTTTCTGGTTAAGAAAGATGGACTCCAGGGCCGTAAGTCTCTCCTCGACTGTCATGGTTGTGCTATTGTTCATATTCTATTCTTCAAAACGGGAATATTCTCCCTTAAACTTCATAAGTATGTCTGCTGTAGCACCTTTACGGTGTTTGGCAATAATAATCTCAGCCATACCAACGAGGGATCTACCCTTATCATCAACATAAATATGATAATATTCAGGACGGTGAACGAATATGACCATATCGGCATCTTGCTCAATTGCGCCAGATTCGCGGAGATCTGACAACTGAGGACGTTTACCTTCCAGTCCGGCCCTGTTTTCAACACCACGGTTCAACTGTGATATAGCAATGATGGGAATGTCAAGGTCCCTGGCGAGCTGCTTCAGTGCGCGTGAGATGTGACTTACTTCTGCCTCACGGGAGGAAAACCTTTTCCCGTCATGATGAACAAGTTGCAGGTAGTCAACAAAAAGTATCTGAACATCATTCTCTCGCACCATACGTTTGGCTTGGTTGCGAATATGCATCAGGTTCATACCAGGCGTGTCATCAATAAACAGTTGGGCTTTGGATAAAATGTCGCCATTACCATAGATTCTGTCCCACTCTTCAGTTAACACCCTCCCGCTTTGAAAGTTCGAGTAGTCAACTTCACACAAGTTGGATATCAGTTTTTTCGTAAGATCGATTCTGTTCATTTCCAATGAGAAGAACCCTACTGGAATTTGATTCTCAAAAGCTATTTTTGAAGCAACAGACAGGGCAAATGTTGTTTTCCCCATAGCAGGACGACCTGCAATGATGACGAGGTCTCCCTTTTGCCAGCCGTGAGTTGTTTCGTCTAAAGACTTATATGAAGCGATGCCTGTTATCCCGTCTGGTGATTCAGATGCTGCACTGATAATATGTAGCGTTTCCAGAACGTTGTCGTTGAAAGACTTATATTCGGCTGGAGTGTTCTTTCTATAAATCTCAAAGAGAAGGTCATCAGCCTCCGCAAGCAATGCCGAGGGATCAACCGTTGCGTCAAATCCTTGATTGTTGATTTTATTAGAATACTCTATCAACTGTCTTGAGAGGCTCTTTGTGGCAATAATACCGGCATGGTATTTGATGTTCGCCGAAGAAGCAACTCTGGACGAAAGCTCAACTATGTATGCGGGGCCACCAACCTCATCAAGTTTACCCATACGGGATAACTGCTCCGTGACTGTCCATACATCAATAGGATGCCCTTTTTCATTAAGCTGAAGGATGGCTTCCATAATAGTCCCATGATGGGGATAATAGAAGGTGTCTGGTCTGATGACATCATTTAATGAACCGATAGCTTCATTGTCTATCATAAGTGCTCCAAGCACAGCTTTCTCGACCTCTGGCGCCTGAGGCTGGGGGGCCATAACAGCATTGTTTGCTGCCTGGGAGTTATTGTACTGGCTGTTATTATTGTTCGCTGACATGATTCTATTATTTATTGTTGTACAATCTTATATATTCCGCTGGAGAAACCTTGTGAGCCTTCTTCCATGCCTCACAGAAGGATGACAATATATCCTCTGGATAATTGTATCGGTTATTTACCAATGCCAATGCTGAGTCGTATGTTTCCTCTGTGAGAACCAGACTAACCTCTTCTTCAGTTTTGGTAGTTGCATCAGCTCCCTTCCTAAACACACTCTTGGCTCCCTGTCTCTTATTAGCAAGATATTCTTCCTCGGAAATCAAATACGGCTTACGAGCATTCTTATATTCTTTGTTTATTATCTGATCCTGCTCGATATAAGCCTGAACTCTCGTTTCATTCACAAACTTATTGAGGGAATCCATAATCTGAGACGGATCTATTGCCTTATAGAACTTCTCATACTTTCCTGCCTTGAAAGACCAGAAAAAGAACATGAGTTCGGAGATGCGGAGGAATCCGTAGTTCTGATAGATGATAGCGGACAGCTCGTCTACTTGAACATCACTCAATTTGGTCTTGTCCTTATAGAAAGCCATCAGATTGTCTATCTGGGCAGTAAGCCAGACTTCTGCGGTGTCCGCTCTATACAGAGTGTCCACTTGTGTTAGAATAGGGTAGTTGCCAAACCAACAATCAAACTCGTTTCTACAGATGTCAATCTGTTTGTCCGGGTTGAATGCCGCCAAAAAGGTTGAAGATGTCAGACTGTCCCATTGCTTGCCGACGTGCCCGTTTCCGGTTAATCGCGCCAATCGCAGCGTCATGAGATCCTTCGTTGGACTTACTCTCGTTAGTTCTCTTTGTTGTTCCATAATTATTCTTTTCTTCGTTGATATTTATTTGTTTGTTCTCAAGATCTTTCTGCAAGATAACCCAGGCTCGGAAGTGATTGAATAAATCGTCCTCGTTGGAATGAAGGAATTCAATTCCTTCCCAGAATCGACATTCGAAATCGTTCATCTTATTATCGTCAATTTTCAATTCCAACTTCAAACCTTCGATAAACCTACGTTTACTTTTTAGTATGGCCTTTTCTTTTTCAAAACTCGAAAGCCATTCCTTCCTGTATCCTGGTGGCCATACCAAAGACTTATCCAGCTCAAAACGCGCTTTCGTTGAATCATAGTGGCAACCTAATTTTATATTACTCCGAAATTTGCGAGATAAATCTGTCTCGTCTTTCTTGTTCTTAATTTTCCACTCTTTGGTAAATTCTATCCAAGCGAGCATACATTCAGGAAGATCGGAACGAAAGGCTGTTCCTTGATACAATGCTTTACCTAATCTGGCTTTATATCCTTCAACATATGTTTTAGGTTCACCAGCAGCAGATAATATTATATCATATTGCATCTTTACATCTTCAATCTTATCTTGCAATTCAGCCCCGAGTTCTGTGTAGATTGTCGAAGAATGAATAGGCTCTTTCTTACTTGCGGATGCAGACAATTGCGTGGGGACTTCCTTGATCTCAGTTGCTACTGCATCGTCAAAGTGTTCCCTTTGAATGGTAAACTCCATGGTGTGTCTGATAACCTGATTGCCCCGCTTGCCTTCGCGGACTTTCTCTTCCGACACTCTATAAGCCAGCCAGAAGGGACTGACACCTGACTGGAATGATTCCTCAATCTCGTTAAGTGATGACACTAATGAAGAATAGATATCTCGCCATTCAGACTTCTTTTTTTCTTTGACTGGTAAGTCGTCTTCGTCATAAATATCGAAGTATTCGAGTCGCTTGATATCAATCAAATCGTAGCTGAAGAGTTTCCTTAAATAACTTTCAGATAGTGAAAATGTCTCTTCTGCGAGAATCATGCGACTGCAACCAAGAATATACAGATTTTTCGAAAACTTCTTTTTGAAGAGATCTGTAACTCTCCTGTCATATTCAAATGTTGTTTTCTTGTTGAGATAATGATAGAATATAGTATCATCTAAATTTATCTTGATCCTCTTTTTATTCATATCACAATCGACTTTAGATACAACGCATATCGATACGAAACGCCCAGAGGTAATTTCATCTTTATAAGCGGAGTGGTGCTGTATCTCTTCAAGTGCCTTCCTAATCCTATCATCATTTTTCGGTTCTAAATGATGAAAGTCTTTGAATGAGTACTCGCGATGCTGCATGATATACATGATTTCCATTCGACTGAGCTTTATTAGCTTCTTCCTTTTCTTGGCAAGCAACTCGTCAAAATATGCTTCAGTCGTAGCCATGATATATTCAAAACAATCATCGGCAAGACCAGAGAGCTGTTGTAAGCCTCCTGCCATCTCATGAGAAATTCGCATTAGGTGATTGCCATTATTGTTGCAAGTCTCATTCATATACCTTATTATATATAAGAAATTATTTATTTCCTTTTGAACAATTATCGAACTTTTTTTGTACCTTTGCACCGAAAAATATTCGTTATTGGCCGCAGGCTTATTCGATATTTTCATTTATAGGCGCAAAGTTAATAATTAAATTTGAAATTTGATTTGTATTGCTCAATATTTTAACAAATATTATACATATATGGCAAATAATGATTGTATTGTGAAAGATTTGCATATAGGAAATGCTATTGCAGACTGGATGAAGAAAAACAATCTCAGCCAAAATAAATTGGCAGAGATTTTAGGTATGCCACAGCCAAGTCTAAGCAGGACATTAAAACAGAAAACCATCGATACCATTAAACTCGCTAATATTTCATTGAAGCTTAAATATAATTTCTTTTCACTCTATGCCGATCCAGATAATTCCTCAAACGAAATAACGTCAGAGAACCCTATACCTGTTAGCCATATCGGGAAAAATATATGGATCAAAATGAAAGAGAATCATATTTCTAATAAAGAACTGGCCTCTTTATTAGGTGTTGATTCTTCTACGGTTTCTAAAATCCTTAAGAAAGAATCTATAGATACTGGCAAGCTTGTTGAGATTTCAAATCTCTTGGAATATAATTTCTTTGGAGATTATTTTAAGCCTATATCAAGAGCAGGAAATACTTTCGCTGAACAATTAGGGTTTAAGTTTAGCCCTATAAATGATATTATAGCTACTCCGATAACTCTTTCCATTGATAAATTAGAAAAGCTTCATATTATTGCCAGTGAAACAGGTATGTCTATGGAAGAGGTGCTGGCTATTGGATTAAACTCTGTTTTTCACAACCATATGGATGAAATCATATCGGAATTGAAAAAAAATAAGGGAAAATAATAGTAGTAACCTTATTTTCGTAACTCGCTGATTTTCAAGCAGTCCGCAAAAAACCCGCCAAATCGGCAGAAATCTTTACACCGACCTGCCCGCTTCGGTGAACATCATCGTAACTCGCTGATTTTCAAGCAGTCCGCAAAAAACCCGCCAAATGTTGTTTACAATGCCGCAAAAAACCCGCCAAATATGTGAAAAGTTGTGTAACTCGCTGATTTTCAAGCAGTCCGCAAAAAACCCGCCAAATGTTGTTTACAATGCCGCAAAAAACCCGCCAAATA
>LPNH01000032.1:0-1605 GCA_001543385.1 Candidatus Hemicellulosilyticus sp. P3 | reverse complement strand
AGGTGAAAAGTTGTGTAACTCGCTGATTTTCAAGCAGTCCGCAAAAAACCCGCCAAATGTTGTTTACAATGCCGCAAAAAACCCGCCAAATACGTGAAAAGTTGCGTAACTCGCTGATTTTCAAGCAGTCCGCAAAAATCTCCTTAATTCGGCAGTCTAATATAAATAAAAAAAATAAAATAAAATAATAAAGGCGGGTGTACGTGTACGCGCGCGCATGCGTGAGCGTTTGGCAGGCGGTTTGAATGTTGCCTGTGCAAGGTTTCCTGTGGACACTTCCAGGATTCATGACCCACCCGGATTAATCAAGGGGAAGATCGTAAAGAAATCATTTTTCCCCGACCGATGGATTAAAAATCGACTTCGAATGACGACAAAAAAAAGAAAAAAGTTGGGGACTTAAAGTCACGATGGATTTTTAAATTATGATGGTTTAAAAAATCACGAAAATCTGCTAAAGTCGTAAAATCGCAAATATTCGACTTCTGACGGCATTTTGGCGAATCTGTCCGTCAACAGTCCGCTTAGCAAGCGAAAGCGCAACCACGTCTTCAGAAACGTCGAATTTGAACATTGAAGGTGATTCAGTAGCTCAAACAGAAAGCCCACAACGGAATGATGTTTCCATAGCCTACCTCGATATCATCACGTAAAACATAATCTTCAAAAACTAAATGTCTCCAGTCCCTTCTGGCTGTGTAGTTTCTTCTTCTCTTTGGGTTAAAAGACCCTGTTCCTGAAGTTCCTGCAGATTAAATCCCAATTCAGTTACGTATTTCTGAACAACTTTTATGTCAACGGTATCAGCATCGGACTTGTCGTAGATAATTAGGAAGTGAACTTTACCCTCTGCCTCAGATACATAGTAGGTCAGAGTAATCACACGGGCACCACCCGATTTTCCTTTCCCCTTGGACTCTATGATCATCCTAACCTTCCTAATGCCAGGCACAAGCTCTGCTCCCTGAAAGGGATTCTTCATGATACTATCCTTGAAGTCTTCAAGATCGTTCATGAAACTCTTGTAGCGCTTCTTCAGTACCTTGGCACCCCGGGAGAACTCTGTGGTGAAGTCAATCGTCCAGTTCATTGACAAGTTCCTCCCAGGTCATCAGTTTCTTCTTACCTTCCATGGACTCCTTGACCTCCATGAGAGCATTGCGCAGTTCTTGGGGCAGGTCTCTCTTGTTCACCACTACATCATCTTCTGTGATGGGAACAACTTTCCAGCTGCCGTATCTGGCTTTTACAACAACATCTTCACCTTTCTGGGCCAATCCGTAATACTTGGCCAGATTGGCTCTGTAATCTCTACCTGTTACAACTATCATAGTCCTATTTATTTTGTTTCTGATGCAAAGGTACAAAATAAAATTGGAAAGTGTACCACTTTGGCACACTTTTTTTAGTTTGTTACCCATATTCTCTGATTTTTACTTGATTTTACAAAGAATCTTTGGTTATTATCGGGATTTTTGCTACCTTTGCACCTGTCTAAAAAGAAAAAATAAGAAAAGATGAGAAAAATAGAAAACTTACAGATAGTTTACAATAGCTCCTCGGAATCCCTTTTAAAAAAGGATTCTTTTGCCGCCGCGCAGGGCG
>LPNH01000272.1:801-1640 GCA_001543385.1 Candidatus Hemicellulosilyticus sp. P3 | reverse complement strand
ATTCTGAAGACTATTCTGATTCGCTTAGAATCATTTTAATGAGTTTCTTCTTATCTGCCTCAGACAAACTTTTCAAAATGCTATCGAGATCACTTTTTTGTTTCTTATTGGATGGTATGTTTAGAAGGAGACCATTGTATTCCATCTGTTTCTCGTGCGGGTACATATTTATATATAACATAGTAACAGATTTCCCAGCCTTGTGCCCCATAGCATCACTAATATATTGCATCGGAACGCCCTGATGAGCAAGGTTGGTTGCAAACGAATGTCTGCACCAGGTCGGTGAGGGAGATACCTTCCACCCAAGATGCTTAGTTAGTTTTGCCATCCTCTTTCTGATGTTTTGGTTCTCTTGGGCAATACGCACCCGGCAATCCTCTTCCGTTGTTGCTCCTTTCAAGATAAACGGGAATAGTCGCTCGTCTTTCTCATAAGGTTCAGCGATTTCGTCCATGATCCTTTTTAGAGCGGGAATGACAGGTACGATGACTTCACTGTCGTCATCTGTTCTGTCTTTGGTCTTTTTTCGATTGAATAGTAGCGATTTCTCATTGTTTTGTATATAGTGAGTATTGTAGGTGATTCTTGCCACGTCTGCCAAGTTCATTCCGTTGCCAAGGTATTGGAAGAGGAAAAGCCCCAGTGATATGTGAAGTCCCTTATTATACACTTTGCCCCAACTCTCTGGATAATCCTTCTTGGTGAATATTTCGTATAGTTCTGTCATTTGTTCTACGCTTAGACATTCTTGCCTCCTGCTTTTCCCCTTAGGGATGGACACTTTTTCTGCATCTCGGTCTGAGAAAGGGTATTCGGACTGAGAAATGAAACCTCGG
>LPNH01000272.1:0-717 GCA_001543385.1 Candidatus Hemicellulosilyticus sp. P3 | reverse complement strand
TTGTGGATGATGTCTTTAGTTACCATGAATCCGTCTGCTTCACTGAAACCAGTACACTTAATGAAAGACTTCTTGGCTCCTTCATAGCTAGCGGCAGTTCCTGCTTTTCTGTCATTGATTATTTCTTCCCAAACGGATATGAAACTCTGAGAAGAACTCTTTCCCGTTAGACTGATGCGGACGGATTCTGGCGTCAAAAATGATGTGGCTGCAAGTTTTTCGAGCCGTTCTCTATATGTTTCAAAAACTTCCTCCCATTTCTTTTTGATATTTGCATTCGATTTTCTAGATTCGGATGACCTTCCACGTGTGCTTTCTGTTTCAATGATTTGCTTGAACTCTTTTTCTGTGCATTGGTCACCGATAGGGTAGTACATAAACTTACCATTGAAGCTGTACCTGATACATACTGGGTACAAGTTGCTTTTGGAGTGCCGCTTGTCTAAACCAAGCGAAATAGTACAGTTACTTATCTTTGCTGATAGCGTTGATTTTGCCATATTATCTGTATGTTTTTATTGTATTTTTGCCATAATTTCTGCCTAAAATCGTGATTTCGGGAAAGTCTTTCTTCTGAAAGTCCTTATTTACGGGCATTTTTGATGCTGATTTCGGGAAAGTAAAGGGAAAGTTTACTCCTTTTTTTAGCCGATTTTAGCCTGTTTTAGCCCATTTTAATCCGATTTAGATTTGCACTGCAAAATTACATAAATATCT
>LPNH01000271.1 GCA_001543385.1 Candidatus Hemicellulosilyticus sp. P3 | reverse complement strand
GGAGGCGGCCTCCTCGGCACCCCATTTGTCGAGGCTGAAAGGAGGATTGGCCACCACCGTGTCGAACTTCATCAGCTTGTCGTTCATTTTCAGCTTGGGGTTGCGCAAGGTGTCACCCCAGCGGATGACGGCATTGTCGAAGCCGTGCAGAAACATGTTCATCATGGCCAAGGCCCAGGTGCTGCCATTCACCTCTTGTCCATAGAGTGAGAAATTGTTGTTTCCTACTTCCTTTCCGGCTTTGATAAGCAAGGAGCCAGAGCCGCAGGTGACATCGCAGATGCGAGCACCTGGTTTGCTTTTGGTCAGCTTGGCAAGCAAGGTGGAAACCTCGGCAGGGGTGAAGAAGTCACCCGCTTTCTTGCCCGCCTCCCCTGCAAAGGTGGAGACGAGGTACATATAGGCATCACCAATGATGTCATTGTTCTCCAGATGCGACTCATCCAAGTCAACACCGTTGAAATCTTGCAGCAGGTTTTTCAGTCGGGCGTTTTTCTCTTTCGGCTCGTTGCGGAAGATGCTGCTGCCGTCTTCGCTGCTCATCTTCTCGCGGTTGGCGTCTTCGAGGTCGGCAAGCGCCTCGTCAATCAACTCGCCGATGTTGGAGGCGTTGCGGTGCTCATAGAGGAAATCGAACGAGCTCTTCTCGGGCACCACAAAACGCTCGTGGCGCATGGCACGCTCAGCGCGTTCCACTTCTCCTTCATATTTAATAAGGTAATCGTTCAATTTCGATTTATATACGTCGCTCACATATTTCAGAAACAGCATGGTGAGGATGTAGTCCTTGTATTGGCTCGGGTCGATGACGCCGCGAAAAGTGTCGCAGGCCTTCCAAACAGTGCGGTTGATGTCGTCTTGGGTGATTTTCTTGGTTTCCATATCTTATTTTAATTTATTCATTATGAGTTGGTTGGTAATCTGGTTTCGTTTTTCTGTGATGGCTTTCAGCAGTTCTTCTTCTTTCTGTTGGAGTTTGGCCAAATCCACAATTTGTTGTTGTGTTTTCAAGTCGGGGATGGCGATTTCCAAGTTTTCAAGAACCTGTTTTCGGATGAGTGGCGTTCCCGTTCCAACTTGCCCAGACTTGATGGTGGCTAGCGTTTTTGGTTGGCTCAAATACCAACAGAGGTAGTCGGGGAGGATGCCCCCGTCGTCTATCCTTATTATATAAAAGGTGGTTGAAGCTATGGCTGGATGCTCAAAATCGACCACACGACAAAGGTTGGAGGTTCCTTTCCCAGCAAACAGCAGGTCGCCTTTTTGTAAAAGATGCTTATCCAGCTTTGGGGAATAAGGAATCCGTGAAGCGGTTTTTTCTGGTGAATCCGCCAGCAGGTCCTTGATTTGCAAGTAAGCAATCTCGCCTTGGG
>LPNH01000031.1 GCA_001543385.1 Candidatus Hemicellulosilyticus sp. P3 | reverse complement strand
TATGGCTATAACGGCTTCACCGACAATCTGACCATCCTGCAGCCCGGCGACGACGCCGCCACGGCAAACTGGGGCGACGGAGCCCGCACCCCACCATAGAAGAGTGGCACGAATTGATGGATAACACCACCGACGAATGGACCACCCTGGGCGGCGTAAACGGCCGCCGCTTCACCGCCGCCAACGGCAACAGCATCTTTCTGCCTGCCGCCGGCGACCGTAGGGACGATGAGCTCGACAACGTCGGCAGCCACGGCTACTACTGGTCGAGTTCGCTCAACTCGGACGACCCGAGCCGCGCGTGGGGCTTCGGCTTCACCTCGGGCTACCAGATCGTGGGCAACTTCGGCCGCTACTACGGGTGCTCTGTGCGTCCGGTGCGTTCCTCACTGAAATAATTCAATCAGCGGTGTTCGGGTCCCTTCGGGTGCCGCGCGTCAGAACTAACCCTTGTCCCGTCCCCACGGGCGCCACGGGCAAGGGTGGAGGGCTGTCGGGTGCGGGCGCGCACGGAGTGCGCCACCCGGCATGACCAAGACGGCAACTATGCGCATGGGCAACATTTAAAATGCTGTTTGTGCGCAACATTATTTATTGCACCTGGGTGATGCAAAAGAGCTCTTTACTGACGATTTTCAGCCTGCGCTGACCTTTCGCGTCAGCCACCGCGAAAGAACCGTTCATTGTCAGAAAACATTCGTGCCATTCGTCGGATTCGTGGTCAAGAGGTCCCGACGATCACAAATCAAGTCTGCGGGTCGCGGCACTACAGTTCCACCGCTTCGCGGAACTCGGGCACGGCCACATCCTTCCAGCCCTCTTGCAGCAGCGTTTCGCGGAAGCGTTGCTGCGTCTCCGCCTCACCGTGTACCAGGAAGATGCGTTTCATCCGCCGTTTGTCCTGGCAGCCGATATAGCGCATCATCTCGTTGTAGTCGGCGTGTCCCGACAGCGACTCGATGCGGCGCAGTTCGGCCCGCACCGTGTGCAGCCGGCCGAAAATCGACACACTCTTGTCTCCGCGCATAATCTTAGCACCTAATGTCGACGGTTCACAGTAGCCCACGCAGAGCAGTGTCGTCGCCGGGTTCTCGATGTGGTTGGCGATGTGGTGTTTCACACGTCCGGCCTCCATCATGCCCGACGCCGAAATAATCACACACGGCTTGTGTCGCACATTCAGTGCTTTGGATGCTTCGACCGACTGGATGTAGTGCAGCCTGTCGAAGCCGAACGGGTCGCTGTCCTTCGTCATGTAATCCAGCACATCCTCGTTGAAACACTCTGTGTGCAGGCGCATGATATTCGTCGCCGACACGCTGAGCGGGCTGTCCACAAAAACATCAATGTCCGGCAGCAGCTTGGCGTGCTCCAGCCGGTCCAGGGCGTAAATCATCTCCTGCGCCCGCCCGATGGCGAAGCTGGGTATAATCAGTTTTCCCTTCTTCTTGGTGCAGGTGTCCAGCACCGCCATCAACAGCTCCTGCTCCGCATTTTCCAGCGAGGTGTGCAGCCGGTCGCCGTAGGTCGACTCCATAATCAGGTAATCCACCTGGTCGAACGGCTCCGGGTCTTTCAGGATGCGCTTGTCGTAGCGTCCGATATCGCCGGTGAAGCCTATCCGTACCGTGCGGCGCCCCTCCTTGACTTCCAGGCGTACACAGGCACTGCCCAGAATATGTCCCGCGTCGAAAAACTCCACCGTGGCTTCGCCCTCGATGTTGAACTTCTTGCGATAGGGGACGCTGATGAAACAGCTCATGCAGGCCTGTGCGTCCGCCATGGTGTAGATGGGCTCCACCGGCGGCTCCCCTTGCGCCCGGCGTTTCTTGTTGAACGTATGCACATCCGACTCCTGTATGCGCCCTGCGTCGGCCAGCATGATCGAGCACAGGTCGCGCGTGGCGGGAGTGCAGAGCACGGTGCCGTTGAAACCCAGCTTGAAGATATAGGGTATCAGTCCCGAGTGGTCGATATGGGCATGCGACAGAATCAGATAATCAATCTCCTTGGGGTCGAAGCCCAGGTCGCGGTTCATCGCGTCGGTCTCCAGGCCCTTGCCTTGATACATACCGCAGTCTAACAGAATTTTCAGCCCTTTCTTGGTTGTTATCAGATGTTTGCTTCCGGTCACCTCCCGGGTGGCTCCTAAAAATTCCAGTTTCATCGTCGTGGTGCTTGTAGTACAATATTGCAAAAATACAAATTTCCCGCCATTCATTTCCTGTTTTTTTTCATCCACATCGTGTCAGGGTCAGCCCGTTTTGTACTTTTTTTGTATCTTTGTAAGTCATATTTGTCGCCCCGCTTGCGGGCGTTATGTGACTATCTGTTCATTAACAGCGGCTTTTTATGGCATTGAAACGTGTAATGGTGCTGACCGGCGGAGGCGATTGCCCGGGCTTGAATGCCGTCATCCGGGGTGTGGTCAAGCGTGCCTCGCAGACCTCGGACTGGGAGGTGGTCGGCTGTGTCGAGTCCTTCAACGGCGTGCTTCGCGAGCCCACCGAAATCGTCGAGCTCGACGAGAAGCGTGTCGACGGGCTGCAGATTCAGGGCGGTACCATTCTGGGCACCACCAACAAAGGCGGCCCCTTCGCGTGGCCTGTGCGCCAGCCGGACGGAACGTGGATCACCGTCGACCGCAGTGACGAGATGCTGCGCAAACTTCGCTACATCGGCGTCGATGCCGTCATCAACATCGGCGGCGACGGCTCGCAGCGCATCTCCTTGGGCCTGTTTGAAAAAGGCCTCAACATCGTCGGGGTGCCCAAGACCATCGACAACGACCTCTCTCTCACCGACTACACCTTCGGCTTCCAGACCGCAGTGCAAATCTGCACCGACGCCATCGACAAGCTCGTCACCACCGCCGCTTCGCACAACCGGGTGTTCATCCTCGAAGTCATGGGCCGCGACGCCGGCTGGATTGCCCTCCACAGCGCCATTGCCGGCGGAGCCGACATCTGCCTCATCCCCGAGATTCCTTACGACATCCGGCGTGTGCGCGAAAAAATCGAGCAGCGCTACAACAAGCGCCACGGCTACTGCATCATCGTTGTCGCCGAAGGTGCCAAGCCCTGTGGCGGCGATGTCACGGGCACCGTCTCCGACGAAGTCGGCTACCGGCACATCAAGCTGGGCGGCGTTGGCGAGCAGCTGGCCGCCGACCTCAAGGCCGCCGGCGTCGAACACGACATCCGCTACACCATATTGGGCCATCTGCAGCGTGGTGGCACCCCCGTCGCTTTCGACCGTGTACTGGCGTCGGAGTTCGGGGTGCGGGCCATGGAGTTCGTCATCGACGGCCGTTTCGGACAGATGGTCGCCTACCACCACCCCGACATCGTCGGCATACCGCTGGCCGAAGCCGTGCGCACCCAGAACCTCGTCAACCCCGCCGGCCGTCTGGTCCATACCGCCAAAGGCCTCGGCATAGCTTTCGGTGACTGACAGCCCGCCGGCACGGCGGCCCTTGCCCAACCAAGACACGTAAGAACCTCACTATATGGAACCAAAAAAAATAAAATCAGCGCTCATTTCAGTCTTCTACAAAGACGGGCTCGAACCCGTTGTCCGTGCCCTCCAGGCACAAGGTGTCACCATCTATTCCACCGGCGGCACCTATAAATTCATCCACGAACTGGGTGTCGAGCCCGTGGCTGTTGAGTCGCTCACCGGCTATCCCTCCATTCTCGGAGGGCGCGTCAAGACCCTTCATCCCAAAGTCTTCGGAGGCATCCTCAGCCGCCGCGATATGTACAGTGACGGCGAGCAGCTCCACGAGTACGAGATACCTGAGATCGATCTCGTCATTGTCGACCTTTACCCCTTCGAGCAGACACTGGCCTCGGGAGCCTCCGAGCCTGACATCATCGAGAAAATCGACATCGGCGGCATCTCCCTCATCCGTGCCGCCGCCAAAAATTTCAACGACGTCGTCATCGTTCCCGCTGTCGACCACTACGCTGAATTTCTGGAGCTCTACAACAGCCAGGACGGCTGCACCACCCTTGAGCAGCGTCACCGTTTTGCCACCTATGCCTTCTCTGTCAGTTCGCATTACGACTCGGCCATCTTCAACCACTTCAACCAGACTGACCGCCTGCCTGTCTTTCAGCAGTCCTGCAGCCGGGTCACTCCGTTGCGCTATGGTGAGAACCCTCACCAGCAGGGCCTCTACTTCGGCGACCTCGCCGCCTGCTTCGACCAGCTCAATGGCAAAGAGATCTCTTACAACAACCTCGGCGACATCGACGCCGCCTGTTGCCTCATCGACGACTTCGAACAGACCGCCTTCGCCATCCTCAAGCACAACAACGCCTGCGGTGTCGCTTGTCGCGACAGTTTGCTGCAGGCCTGGACCGACGCGCTTGCCGGCGACCCGGTCAGCGCTTTCGGCGGCATCCTTGTCACCAACCGCACCGTCACCCGCGACGTGGCCGAAGAGATGCACAAGATATTTTTCGAGGTTTGCATAGCCCCGGACTACGACGACGACGCGTTGCAGGTGCTGCGCGGCAAGAAAAACCGCATCATCCTGCGGCGCAAAGCTTTCTCCATGCCGCAGCGGACATTCCGCAATGTCCTCGACGGCGTCCTCGTCCAAGACCGCGACACCGTGGTGCCCACCGCCGCCGACATGCAGCAGAGCGTCACTTCCACCCCCGTCACCCCCGCCCAGGCCGCCGACCTGGCCTTTGCCACCATCTTGGTCAAACACACCAAGAGCAATGCCATTGTCTTGGCTAAAAACGGCCAGCTCTGTGCCTCCGGCACCGGCCAGACCTCTCGTGTCGACGCGTTGCGCCAGGCTATCGCCAAGGCGGCTTCCTTCGGCTTCGACCTCAACGGTGCCGTCATGGCCAGCGACGCCTTCTTCCCCTTCGCCGACTGCGTCGAGATAGCCCATCAGGCAGGCATCGCGGCTGTGGCCCATCCGGGCGGGTCGATCCACGACCAAGACTCCATCGACTTCTGCGAGTCGCATCACATGGGCATGGTCATCACAGGGGTCCGTCACTTCAAACATTAAAGCCGATCCCGTCTGCGGTGTAACCTTTTCGCCGTACTCACGTATACAGAAAACCGAAACGTTTCAATATTTGCATAAATACCCTATGGGACTTTTTTCATTCTTCAATAAAGAAGTTGCAATGGACCTTGGCACGGCCAACTCCATCGTCATCTACAACGACCAGGTCGTCATCGATGAGCCCTCCATCGTGGCGCTCGACAAGACCAACAACAAAATCATCGCCGTCGGCAAACGTGCACGCCAGATGGCCGGCAAAACCGACAACAAGACTGTCGAGACCATCCGTCCGCTCAAAGGGGGCGTCATCGCCGATTTCGAAATGGCGCAGCACCTGATACGCGAGCTCATCGGCATGACCAATATCTCCCGCTCCTTCATGCCCCCGTCGTTACGCATGGTCATCTGCATCCCCTCCGGCATCACCAATGTCGAGGAGCGTGCCGTGCGTGAAAGCGCCGAGCAGGCCGGGGCCAAGGAGATCCGTATGATACACGAACCCATGGCGGCTGCCATCGGCATCGGTATCGACGTGTTGGAGCCCGAAGGGCACATGATCGTCGACATCGGAGGCGGCACCGCCGAAATCGCCGTCATCTCCTTGGGAGGCATCGTCTGCAACAACTCCATCCGTGTGGCGGGCGACGAATTCAACGAGAATATCCTTGAATTCATGCGCAAACAGCACAATATGGTCATCGGTGAACGCATGGCCGAGAATGTCAAGATTGCCGTCGGCTCCGCTGTCTCCGAGCTGGACAACCCTCCTGAAGACTATGTCACCTTGGGCCGTGATGTCATGACCGGTCTGCCCAAGCAGATCTCGGTCAACTACAAGGAGATCGCCCATGCCCTCGACAAGTCCATTGCACGTATCGAGCAGGCCATCCTCGACACCCTGGCCAACACGCCGCCCGAACTCGCTGCCGACATCTACAAGACCGGCATCTTTCTGGCCGGTGGCGGATCGCTCCTGCGCGGCTTGGACCAGCGCATCTCCGCCAAGACGAAGTTGCAGGTCCATATCGCCGAAGATCCCCTTCGCGCCGTGGCTCGCGGCACAGGCATCGCCCTCAAGAACTTCAACAAGTTCTCTTTCCTCATCCGCTGATTTTTGTTCATCATGTTTACGTCAACGGGACCGTCCCTGCATGGGGGCGGTCCCGTTGTTTAGTCATGTTCTGTGGCTCTCCGGAGGGGGCTACTTGTTGGTCGATTTATACAGCGCTATCGGGCGCAGAATCTTCTCCATCTTGGATTGTATCTCCGCATTGCTGCATGTATGATTGTTGCTGATAATGCAAAAACAGAGCACCTCGCCTTGCTCATTGGTGACATATCCGGCATACGCCTTCACATTATTCAGCGTGCCGCTCTTCAGCCTTACGTCGATGCCGCCGGGCAGATCCTTCAGCATGTTGCGGGCGGTTCCGCTCTCCTTCACCTTCGCCATGGACTTGCTGAAATCGTCATATATCGGCCGCCCCTGCACGTGTGTCAGAAAACGGCACACAAAGTTCGTCGTGACCAGATTGTTGCGGGACAGTCCGCACCCGTCCACAATATTCACCCCGCCGGCATTCAGTCCATTGTTTTTAAAATACTGGTTGATGCATTTGCTCCCGTTGGCGAAGCTGCCTTTCTTGTACGCCTGGTAGCCCAGATATTTGAAAATGCTCTCGGCATAAATATTATTGCTCGTCTGGTTGGTGTACTGTGCGATGACATAGTATGTATTCGAATAATAATCCATCAGTGTTGTCAGCTTTTCCGGCAGCGTGGAGCATTCCGCCACATTGTTCGTCACATGCACGTCATGCGTCCGCAGATAGTCGGCAAACACCTCGGCGCAGCTTCTTGGCGGCGACGGCATCGCGCCGCGCACCGCAAAATTTTTCTTGCCTATCGGCACAGTCCCGCAATAGCGTCGCACCGTGTTTGCCGGGTCGCCATAAATCACCACCTGGTCGCCGCTGCCTTCCTGGGCCGTCGTCACCTCATTATATCCCCGTACATTCAGCTCTTTCGGCTCGATCTGTGCCACGGTGGCGGGGTATCCCGTCTTCTTTCCGGCGTTAAACCGCACGGTGAACATATTCTCGTGGAAGTTCAACCCATAGGCTCCTGCACCGTAATAGTTACCCACGTCGCCCCATGCCCACGTGTCATGCAACGGGTGGTTGTCAAAAATGCCCGTATAGTAATAAATACGTCCGTCAATGTGATGTATGCCGCGTCCTTTCAGCACCGCTGTCCAGGTGGCAAACAATGTGTCGGGTGCCGTCTGTTTGAATCTGTACGATCCCAGCATCGGGTCGCCGCCGCCAATGACATACAGGTTGCCGTGCAACGTGCCTGCATGGTCGATATATCCATCGTATGCCAATGTCGTCTTGAACCGGAAATTGCTGCCTAACTGTTCAAAGCCTATCGCCGTCGTGAAAATTTTGCCTAAAGATCCGGGTATCAGTGACAAATTGGGCTGGTGGCTGTACACCGGCTTCCTCTTGCTGATATTATATACTTCCACCGACACCGAGGCATGTGCCATGCCGTTACTCTGCAACACCTCGTTAACACACTGCTTGATGGCCGCTGCCGTCTGGGCCGTTGCGCAGACAGCGGCGCAGGCCGCCAGCAGGAGCGTCAAAGCCGATACAAATCTTTTCGTCGTCATACAATCAGGATAGGGTAGGGGATAAACTGTTATTGATGCTGTCGATATGCGCCAGCAGGGCGTCGCGGCCGAAGCCTGTCGCGGCCGAAGTCATGATCATATCCGGCAGCGACTCCCAGTCTTCGCTCATCGCGGCCTTGAATTGGTTCACATGGCGCATCACTTCACGCTGTTTCTCGCCGTCGGTTTTGGTGAAGACCACACTCATGGGCACTCCGTTGTGGCCGAGGAAATTGATAAACTCCAAATCAATCGGTCGCGGTTCGATGCGCGAGTCCACCAGCACATACACATTCGTCAAGGTCTCGCGGTGCAACAGGTAGCGCTCTGTCATCTGCTGCCAGCGCTGTCGCGACTGCTTGGAAATCTGTGCGAACCCGTAGCCCGGCAGATCCACTAAATACCACGATCCGTTGATCAGAAAATGGTTTATAAGCTGCGTCTTGCCGGGGCGTCCGCTTGTTTTCGCCAGTCCCTTGACACCGGTCAGCATGTTGATCAGCGACGACTTGCCCACATTGCTGCGCCCGATAAAGGCATACTCCGGCTTTCCGTCGTCCGGGCATTTCCGGTAATCGCTGTTGCTGATAATAAATGTGGCGCTACGTATCGTCATTGGTCAGAGTCCTTTCGCCGTTTCAAGCGCCGCAGCAGGCGCAGGTTGTCCTGCTCTTCCTGGTCGCCTTGTTTGCGCCACCAGGGCATACGTCGGATATTGATGCGGAACAGCCTTGTGCGGTCAAAGATTCGGTTCTTTTGCTCATAACTTTCCACATAGCGTTTGCGCTTTTCGGGGTCGATGTCGCGCAACGTCACCAGAATGCCCGTCTCGTCCGTTTCGCCGAAGTCGTGGTTCATTGCAGTGCCGAATGAGCGCATCGTCGGCGACAGCCGCATATAGGCGTTGATCATGGCCGGCACCGAGCAGCCCAGCAGTCGCACATTGCGCAGCAAAATCTGATAATCCTCCTTGTAGTTGTTGCCGTTGAAGAGGCGCACCAGCTCGTTGTAGTCCGACTGTATATGTAGTGGTTCGAACGGGCGCACCAGCCCGTCGCGGTCGGGGAAATGCTTTTGGTAAAAAAACAGAACCATATCCTTGGCCCGCGGGTTCATCTGCGCATACATCGTGATCTTGCCGAAAAAGTAGCGTGTCTCCGGGATCTCCAAAGCCAACACGCCCAATCCGTCCCATAAGTTATCCAGCGAATACAGCCCCTTGCTGCGGTTGTTGCCGGGCTGGAACGCCGGTTGGACAAAGGCGCGTCCCAGCTCCACCGTATAGGGCAGATATTCCTTGACAAAAACCTCCGAGTATTGAAACAGCTCCGCTGTCGGCGTCATGATTGTGCCGTCGTCCTTGTGCATCATATTGCTGCCGTGAATAAAGCGGTATCCACCCACAATCTCTTCGTCCTCAGGGCTCCATACAAACAGCTGCTTGAAGCAGTAGGGTTCAGGCATCGTGTCAAACTCGTCAATATCGCATGCCTTGCCTGTGCCGCCGCCGTCCAGGCAAAAACTCAGTTCGCGCAGCCGTCCGATCTCCTGCATGATATTCGGCGACAGATGTGCGGTGGTGACATAAATCTCCTTGCCGCCAAAATGGGTCTTGCGGAGAAACAGCTTGTGATTCAATTCCTCCTTAATCAACCTGCGGTCGACAGGCGGGCGGATGTACGAAGTGTCAACAGTCTTGTATTCCATAGTGTGTCGGTGAGTCCTTCGCTCAACGTCGTTTTTATGCAGGGCAAAACACGTCCTGCGGGTCATACTTTAGCTTATAAACATGTTCGCGCAACAGCGCTGCCCATTCCCGGGCCGTGTGGCGTTGGTCGAACACCGTGTGCGGAATCGGCCGGCCGAACACAATCCGCATCGTCTTGCCGCGCTGCGCGAACATTTCGGCTGGCAGCAACGCCATCTCAAAATTGAACCGGATCCCCATTTTCTCACGCAGACGGGCCAGGTTGTAGAAACGGCGTCTGTTCTGTGCGTCGAAGAAAAAAGGCACAATGTCGCGTCCGTAGCGCTGCGCTTTTTTGATCACCGTGGGCTTCCATTCCAAATCCCGGATGCTGCCGTCCTTTTGTTTCCGCGAACAGAGCCCGGCAGGAAAATACAGCAGTGCATTCGGTCCGGCAAAGGCTTTCTCCAACACATCCGCATTGCGCGAGTTGCGATGCACCTTGTCGATTGGCACAAACAGCGGGGCCAGTCCGGGCAGGTGCATCAGGAAGTCGTTCACCGGAAACTGCACATCGTTGCGCCGCCGTCCCACCGCTGCCATCACCGCCAGTCCGTCCGGTCCTCCCAAAGGGTGGTTGCCTGCGATAATAGGGCTGCCTTCCGTCGGGATATGCTCAGCCTGCTCCACCACGAGCTTCACCCCCAGATTATACGGCTCGGTGCCTTCCAGAAACTTGTGCACAAACGGTATGCCCGTCAAGTGTCGGTTCATGTATATGCCGGCGTTCAGCTCGTCCACGTGCAGCAACCGGTTCATCCAGCGCAGCAACAGTCGCGGGGCCCTCACCTGCTTGGTTTCCAGAATCCTGCCGATGTCAATATGCGACGGGCTAATCTCAATCGTCTTGTCTTCCATAATCCTGTCGGGATAATGCATCACTTTCCCTGCAAAGGTAGGCCTTTATTCCATACACAGGGCCCGGTCCCCGCTCTTTTTGTCAACAAAAAAATGGGGATATGTCTTGTACTGAAAAAAAGTTGACTCATAAAGAAGAGTCAAACGTGCATCACTTCCAATCGCCCACCCCTTTTTATAGAGTCGTTTTTTTATGGTCTGTCGTATTCTCCATACCATGAATAATCGACCGTATCTCGTTTATTAAATTCAGTTCAATAATAGACATTGGAGATTTGCGGGAAATCAGTCCCGGCTCTATTTTTTTCGTAAATCAAATCATAAAGTCTGTCATAATTACCAATAACAGTTTTTCCGTCTGCATATCTACGATATTCTGTCATTAGTTTTCCATAAGGGTTGACAACAAACCGGTAAGCCGAATACAGACGAGCTTGCTCGTATGTTGGGGCGGGAAACGCCTGATGAAATTGAACAAAAACAGGGGGATAACCCGTTTCGGGCAATCCCCCTGTTTCGTTTCCGGATGGCTGTTCCGTTCACGAGATGGCTATCGATTGCGACAGCGCTTTTTTCTCCTGATCGGTGATTTTAGGCAGTTTGATGTAGAGTATGCCGTCGTTCACCCGTGCGCTGATGTCATCACGTTTCACATTCTCCGGTAGCGCCATCATCTGCTTGAACTGCATCCGGCTGAACTCGCGGCGCAAATACTTCCGTTCCTTCTTCTCCTCGTTCTTTTCCTCCTGCACCATCTCCACCACCAGATTGTTGTCCGGGTCGACCGAGAGGTTCAGGTCCTCCTTCTTCAATCCGGGGACACACAGCTCCAGTTCGTAAGCCTCATCCGTTTCGCTGACATTCATTTTGGGTGAGAGGTGATGCGCTTCGTTCCAAAGTCCGTTGTTCCAGTTGCTCCAGTCCAGCAGTTCGTTGAACAGAGAGGGCATCAGGTCTTGATTTCTTCTTGTGAGTAGCATAATTCAGATCTCCTATTTTAATTTGGTTAATAATTATTTTCTTGATGGATTAAATGTTTTGTCCGTTTTCCATTCGATGTTTTTAGTTTGTCTTCTGTCTGCCTGTTGCATCCTGTCCGCAGACACCCTATAACTATCAATCGATATGCCAGTGCCCGAGTTCGGTCAAAATGGCAGCAATTTGAATAAAAACGCAGGTAAATAATGCCAAATTGGCATGTTTGCAGTAAAATAAACCACCCCCATCCGTGTCCATCCGTGTAATCAGAGGATCAAAGAGCCCCCCCCCAATCCCCATCCGTGTCCATCCGTGTAATCCGTGGATCAAAGAGCCCCCCCCCCAATCCCCATCCGTGTCCATCCGTGTAATCCGTGGATCAAAGAGCCCCCCCC
>LPNH01000004.1 GCA_001543385.1 Candidatus Hemicellulosilyticus sp. P3 | reverse complement strand
CATTTCCATGTTGTCAAGCTGATGAACGAGAAACTGGATGATATCAGGCGAAAGGCATACAGCATGGAGAAAGACGTAAACAAGCGAAAGGTGCTCAAGTGGACAAGGTATCTGCTGTTAGGCAATGGTGCCGACATCTTCGACAAACAGTACAGAACCAGACTTGACAACGCTCTTGCCATGAACGAACCGCACTCAAAGGCCTACTACCTGAAGGAACAACTCCGAGAGATATGGATGCAGCCGTTGAAGTCCATGGCAGAGGATGTCTTTGACGACTGGGCAAGGATGGCAGAGCAGAGCAAGATACCGCAACTGATAAGAATGGCTATGACAATGAAAGCATACAGAAGGGGAATCCTCGCATGGTACGACTGCCATTTCTCCACGGGAAAGGTCGAAGGCATCCACAACAAGATTAAGGTAATGAAACGAAACGCATATGGATTCAGAGATGACAGGTATTTCACGCTAAGGCTCTACGCACTACACGACTGCCGCATCACTCGAAATATCGGATGAACCGCATTTTTGAGTGTATAATCCAGATGCAATCTGTTAACCCTTGAAAAACAGTGCAGGGCAATCAAACTCAACTTGATTGCCCTGCATACATCTTGGCGGAGAGAAAGGGATTCGAACCCTTGGACCCCCGAAGAGGTCAACGGTTTTCGAGACCGCCCCATTCGACCACTCTGGCATCTCTCCGAATAATTACGGCTGGATTTGTCGAAAACGGATGCAAAAGTACAAAAAAAAAACAATACTACGGAAACGGCTTTGAAAAAATACGTTGTGAACGGCAGTCCGTATGGCGGCGGTGATGTCGGAAAGACGCTGTGGGTCAAATGGCGTTTTTTTTGTAAATTTGCAGTTTGAACAGCGGTCATGTTCTTTTGCACCGGCCTGTCGAAAACTAATTATGTGTTTAAACCGAAAATGTTCCCAATATGAAAAAGTTTCTCGTTGCATTAGTTTTTGTCGCGGCAAGTATGGCGCTCTATGCCAATCCGATATGCTACTTCACTTATAGCCAGGCCCGACGCACGGTCAATTATCTCAACACCCAAAAGGAGTTGGTTATCTACTGCGGGCATGAATATGAGTTGGAAACATACGTCATTGTTTCCGATGTTTGGGCCGAGCGCCTGAACGCACGCTACTATGAGGTGTGGCTTTATGGCATTGACGCCTATACGGGCGAGGAAATTTATATGCCCATCGACTTGTCCTGTATTTGGCTTCTTGACAATTGGAGCAATCAAATATACAATGCCGCGCGTCACCTCCATTTCCAGTGCGATGCGCCTTACACAACTCTCGTATGGTCCATGCCGGTGTATCATGGTTTTGTGCGGGTGGCCCATCCGTCCTATTATCGCCGCACTTATCATTACGATTTGCACCGTCGCGGCTGGCGGCCGATGCCGGATGCCGGCCTTCATGTCTACTATATGCGTCCGCCGTCGGCTCCGATGCCTATTGTTGTGAATTCTTATGTCCCTGGGCGTGAGCGCCCCACTGTGCATATTGACAACAGCGTCACATCGCGTCCGATCCCGACCACATCGCGCACGGCATCCACATCTACGCGCACCAGCGGCACGCAGACTCCGGCTCAAACCGGCAGTTCGCGGCAACCGTCGACGCCTGCCTCCGGAAACCGCCCCGGCAGGGTCAATCCTCCCGCCGCACCTTCCAGTAGCGTCAATACACGCACCGGCAGTTCGCGCAGCAATGTCACCCCGTCCGGCAATAACAGCGGCACAAACGGACGCACCGGCAGCACTTCGACGCGCAATGCCAACATCCCCGTGTCGGCCCCGTCCGGAACATCGCGCACGTCGTCGGGTTCTGCGCCCGCCCGTCAGACCAAGGCTTCCACTACGGCTTCGACCAGCAGAACCGTGGCAACGCCGCGCACCTCCACGACGCCCAGTCGCACCACGACCAGCCAACCGCGCACCGCGACCAAAACCACAAGCGGCAACGAGCGTCCCGCTTCGTCGTCAACACGTAGCGGTAGCACACAGCGTCGATAGCGGTTTTGGGAACGTAATTCTGTCTGTTTTACAGTGTCAATGTATGAAACGTGCTTCTGAGTTGGTCCTCACGGCAGAGGGTTTGCCTTATCATACCCGTCTCGGTGCCGAACATCTGTCCGACAATGTGATTTTGGTCGGCGATCCGGGACGAGTGGCCCTTTTTAAGAATATATTTGACTCGGTGCTCCATGAGAGTTACAACCGCGAGATTCATGTCCTGACTGGCCGGTATCATGGCACCGATTTCACGGTGGTCAGCACCGGCATGGGGTGTGACAATATCGACATCGTGCTTACTGAGTTGGATCTGGCGGCCAATGTGGATCTTGCAACCGGCGAACCACATCCCGCCCACCGTACGCTGCGGATTGTGCGGATCGGCACCTGCGGGTCGTTGCATGCCGAGTTGCCGTGCGGCAGTTTTGTCGCTTCGGCCTATGCTGTCGGTTTGGACGGGCTGCTCAACTATTACCGGCACGAAGATGTTGCTTTTGCCGATGACCTGGAGCAGGCGTTCTGTGAGCAAGTTGCAATAGATCCCCGTATGGCACGTCCCTATGCAGTGGCCGCAAGTGACGACTTGCTACACCGGATAGCCGGCGACATGGTTGTCGGCATCACTGTGACGGCTCCCGGTTTTTATGCTCCGCAGGGGAGGTTTATCCGCAAAGCCCCCACCCTTGCCCATCTGGCCGGACAGTTGGCCGGTTTCCGCTGGAACGGCCTTCGTGTCAACAATCTGGAGATGGAGACGTCGGGTATCTATGGCATGGCGCGAATGCTGGGGCACGAGGCGTTGACAGTTTGTCTCGTCATTTCCAACCGTGCCGACGGCACTTTTATCAGTCAATACACACGTCGTATGGAAGACATTGTGTTACAAATTATGCAACAGTTGGCTTCCGGATGCTGAGCTTTTTATATTACTATGGATAATATCAGAAATATTGCTATCATTGCTCATGTCGACCACGGCAAGACCACGCTGGTCGACCGTATGCTGCATCAGGCTAAATTGTTCCGCGAGAACCAGGAGACGGGCGACCTCATCCTTGACAACAACGACTTGGAGCGGGAGCGCGGCATCACCATTCTTTCAAAAAATGTATCGGTCCGTTATAAGGGTTATAAAATCAACATCATCGACACTCCGGGCCACAGCGACTTCGGTGGCGAGGTGGAGCGGGTGCTCAACATGGCCGACGGTGTTCTGCTTGTTGTCGATGCTTTTGAGGGGCCCATGCCGCAGACCCGTTTTGTGTTGCAGAAAGCCATTGAGCTGGGGTTGAAGCCCATTGTCGTCATCAACAAGGTAGACAAGCCCAACTGCGATCCCGAACAGACCCAGGAGGCTGTGTTCGACCTGATGTTCAACCTGGGGGCGACGAACGAGCAGCTGGATTTCCCCACAGCCTACGGCAGCGCCAAACAAGGCTGGATGGGTGAGGATTGGAATGCCCCGACAGACGATATCTCCTATCTGATGGACCTCATCATCGACCATATCCCCCAGCCCAAGGCCGAGGAGGGCAACACGCAGATGATGCTCTCCTCGCTCGATTATAGCTCCTATCTCGGACGTATTGCCGTCGGCCGTCTGCACCGTGGCACGTTGCAGGCCGGCCAACCCATTGTCTTGGTCAAGCGCGACGGGACACATGTCAACAGCCGTGTCAAAGAGCTCTACACCTTTGAGGGGCTGGGCAAAGAGCGCACCAAAAACGCGGTTCAGGCCGGCGAGATCTGTGCCGTATTGCTCGATTTGGACAAAGATGTCATGTTCGAAATCGGCGACACCATCTGTGATGCCGAAAATCCGGAGCCGTTGCCCCCCATCAAGGTCGACGAGCCCACCATGAGCATGCTTTTCACCATCAACAACTCGCCCTTCTTCGGACGGGAAGGCAAGTTCGTCACCAGTCGCCATCTGCGCGACCGGCTTTTCAAAGAGTTGGAGAAAAACTTGGCGTTGCGTGTCGAAGAGACCGCATCACCCGACACGTTGCTCGTCTTCGGCCGCGGCATCCTGCACCTTTCCGTGCTCATCGAGACCATGCGTCGCGAGGGGTACGAGTTGCAGGTGGGGCAGCCCAAAGTCATTATCAAAGAGTTGGACGGCCAGCGCTGCGAGCCGGTCGAGCAGCTCACTGTGTTGGTGCCCGACACTTTCTCCAGCAAGGTTATCGACGTGGTCACGCGACGCAAAGGCGAGGTGGGCACCATCGACACCAAGGGCGACCGGGTGCAGCTGGATTTCATCATCCCGTCGCGCGGCATCATCGGCTTGCGCAACACCCTGCTCACCGCCACCAACGGCGAAGCCGTCATTGCGCACCGCTTTTTGGAATTCCAGCCTTGGAAGGGTGAGATCGGTGACCACAAGATGGGTGCCTTGATCGCCAAGGAGACGGGCGAAGCCACTGCCTACAGCATCAGCAAGTTGCAGGATCGCGGGCCTTTCTTCATCGAGCCGGGCGATGCCGTCTATGCCGGCGAAGTCATCGGCGAGAGCCTGCGTCCCGGCAACGACATCGTCATCAATGTCGTCACGGCCAAAAACCTCACCAATATGCGCACCAAAAGCGCCGACGAGAAATCCACCTGCACGCCGGCTGTCAAATTCAGTCTGGAGGAGGCCATGGAGTACATCCGCGAAGATGAATATCTTGAAATCACTCCGTCTCATCTGCGCATCCGCAAAATCATACTTGACGAGACCGAGCGCAAACGCGCCCGCATCGCCGCCGGCAACGCCGAAGAGTAGCACAGGCGTTTTAGGCGGACAGCCGATTATTCATGCACTTTCATAAAACCCGAATCGATCATTGGACCGATTCGGGTTTTATGCTTGAAATGGATCCAGGTTCAATCGTCCTGCACCACTGCGTCTTATCCCAATCGGTCATCAGGATTTACACCAGAGCGGTATTTGTTTCGAGCAGATTGGCAGCATCGATGTAGAAGGTATAGCGGGCTACGCCTCTTGCCAGTCTCCGTGGGCTTTGATGAGCGCCACCAGTTCGTCGACGGCGTCGGCTTGGTCGATGTTGCGTTTCATCACCTGCTGTCCTTTGTAGAGCGTGATTTTTCCCTCTCCGCTTCCGACATAGCCGTAGTCGGCGTCAGCCATCTCGCCGGGGCCGTTGACGATACAGCCCATGACACCGATTTTCAGCCCTTTGAGGTGTGAGGTGCGTGCTTTGATCTGATGCAAAGCCTCCTGGATGTTGTACTGGGTGCGGCCGCACGACGGGCAGGCGATGTATTCGGCTTTGGAGATACGGGCGCCGACGGCCTGCAGGATGTCATAGGCGACAGGTATTTCGGCCACCGGATCTTCGGTCAGCGACACGCGCAGGGTGTCTCCGATGCCGTCGATGAGCAACGCGCCGATGCCGGCGGCCGACTTCAGCCGGCCTTGGTCGCCGTCGCCCGCTTCGGTGACACCTAAGTGGATGGGGTAGTCCATCCCCTCGGCTTGCATCATTTCTACAAAGCGGCGAGTGCTCTGCACCATCACTTTGACGTTTGACGCTTTCATGGAGAAGACCAGGTTGTGGTAGTCCTGTTCACGGCACACACGGGCAAATTCCATGGCGCTCTGCGCCATGCCCTCGGGGGTGTTGCCGTAGCGGCTCATGACTCGTTCCGACAGCGAACCATGGTTGGTGCCGATGCGCATGGCGGTATGGTGAGCCTTGCAGATATCGATGAGGGAGGACATTCTCTCCCCTATTCGTTTCAGCTCGTCGTTGTATTCCTGTTCGGTGAACTCCAGCTTGCCGGTGTTGCGGTCGGTGTAGTTGCCGGGATTGACGCGTACTTTCTCGACCAGCGCGGCGGCCACCTCGGCGGCTTTGGGGTTGAAGTGGATGTCGGCCACCAACGGCACCGCGCAGCCGTGTTTTAAGAGTTCTTCCTTGATGCGGCCGAGGTTCTCAGCCGCCTTCACGTCGGGTGCCGTGATACGTACCAGTTCGCAGCCCGCCGCTACCATGCGGAGCGTCTGCTCCACGGTGGCCCGCGTGTCCATGGTGTCGGTGTTGGTCATGCTTTGCACCCTTATCGGCGCACCACCGCCGAGGGTCAGGTTTCCAATCTTGATTTGTCTGCTCATATTATTTATTCCTTAGCCCAAATTGCCAGAAGCTGTTCACTGTTTCATTTGCGTCGATTCCCCCATTCACTTAAAGTACACCTCGGTGGCGCCGACGCCGTATTTGGACATGGGGGCGTCGAAGAAGTGAACGGTCTCGTACTGTTTCAGCTCTTTGCTTATCTCATCTTTCAAGATGCCTTTGCCCACACCGTGGATAAAGGTCACTTTTTTCATGTTGTTGGCAAAAGCGTGGTTCATGCAGAGTCGGAAATAGTGCATCTGTATCTCGAACGCCTCGTGGGGCGTAAGGTCGGCGGGTCGCTCGCTGAGCATGTCGATGTGCAGGTCCACCTCGGCCTCGCCCGGCAGGGTCTCGTGTTGCAGCAGGATGTTGTCGCTCAGGGCGCGACTGTTCTGTCGCTGGACTGAGCTGAGCTGTTTCTTGAGTAGTGCCACTTGGTTTTTAAGATTGGCAATCTGGCTTTTGAGCTGTTTGATTTCCTCTTCGGGAGTCTGTGGCACCGCCGCTTTAAGCGCCGCCGCTGCTGTCGATGTGGAGTCGAATACCGATGGCAACGGGGTGCCTTTGCCTTTGAGGTGCTCTTCCATCGTGGCATTGAACAGTTTGGCGGCACCTTTCTGATCGGCCATGCGTATCAGTTGGTCGGGTTGCATCGGTATGTCAAAACCAGTGTCGTCCTGTACAAATATAAAATCGTCGGTCACCTTGGTGACTATGCCGCCACCCACCTGGTTGAGGAATTTTACTTTGTCGCCGGGTTCAAAATGAGTCATTGTTGCTGTTGGGTTGATATGTTGAAATATACAAGTTTGACAGTGTGCTAAAGAATCTTGTCGGCCAGTGTGGAGAAGTCGATGCCGTCGAAGTTGCCGCTACTCATCATCAAGAGGTTGCTGTTGGCGTTATCATTTTTGAATAAGGATATGACGGAATCGACCATTGTCTGGCTGTCGGTGTACACCGCTACATTGCCGCCAAAGGCCGCTTTCACCTGTTCCGGGTCGAGGGGCGGCAGCTTTTTCAGCTGCAGGGCGTGTTGGCTGAAGTAGACGCAGCGCACATCGGCCTCGTCCATCGTACCACGGTACTGCTGAAGGAATTCCTGTGTCAGCGAGCTGAAGGTGTGCAGTTCCATGCAAGCCACCAGCCGGCGGCCGGGGTACTGTTCGCGCATGGCGTGGATGGTGGCACGGAGTTTCGACGGTGCATGGGCAAAATCTTTGTATACGGCACATTTGTCGTTCTTTTTCACCAGTTCCAGCCGTTTGCTGGCGCCCTCGAAGGAGCTGATGGCTTCGTCAAACTGCCCGTCGGTTACCCCAAGCTGACGGCATGCCAAACGGGCGGCGGTGAGGTTGAGCAGGTTGTGGTGGCCAAAGATGCGAAGCGGAACGTGAGGGTCCTTGGAACCCTTAAGGAATGTGACGCCATTTTCTACAATATGTTCGGGGCAACGGTAGGGCTGTCTCCGGATGTCTGTGCGCCGGTTCTCTATGGCCACACGCCGCACCTCCGGGTCCTCGTCGCAGTAAATACAGGTGCCGGCAGGTTCTATCAGGTCGATGAATTTCGAGAACTGCTCGCGATAGATGTCGAATGTCGGGAACACGTTGATATGGTCCCACTCAATACCTGTGATGATGGCTACATGGGGTTTGTAGAGGTGGAACTTCGGTCGGCGGTCGATGGGTGAGGTCAGGTACTCGTCGCCCTCGATCACCATCACCTTGGCGGTGTGCGACAGCCGCACCATCACATCGAATCCTTTGAGCTGTGCCCCCACCATATAGTCGGCTTCGATGTCACACTGCGCCAACACGTGGAGTATCATCGCCGTAGTGGTGGTCTTGCCGTGGCTGCCTCCGACCACAATGCGCTTTTTTTCCTTTGACTGCTCGTACAGATATTCGGGGTAGCTGTAAATCTTCAGCCCCAGCTCTTGCGCCCGTATCAGTTCGGGGTTGTCGGCGCGGGCGTGCATGCCCAGCACCACCGCGTCAAGGTCGCGGGTGATGCGTTCGGGATGCCATCCTTCTTCCTCGGGCAGCAGCCCGTATTGTTCCAGCCGTCCCCGTGCGGGGTCGAAAATCTCGTCGTCCGAACCGGTGACTTTATATCCTTTGTGGTGCAGCGCCAGTGCCAGGTTGTGCATCGCGCTGCCACCGATGGCGATAAAATGGACCTTCATTTGGAGTGATTTAAATGCGGATTGTAGTTGTTGAAATGTCCGGTTGAATTGGATGTTTTCGCCATGCCAAAGCTTAGGTAAACTTGACTTGGGGCATTTGACTTATCGAAAACGGGCAATGTTCTCATCCCAATCGCCCTGTTTCGGGGTCCAATCTAATCTCCTTGGGGTGGAACAGGTAATATTTGGTGACTTGCTTCTCCAAAAAGCGGCGGTCCAGCTGGTCGCTGGCCTCGCTGATGTCGCGGCACTCGCCGCCTTTGTACAGCACTTTGATTTCTTGGTCGTTGAAGTCGTATGCATGGTTGCGCAGAATGCCTGTGTTGACGAAGTAATCGCTGTCCTGCGGGTCGATGCCGTAGCGTTGCTGCACTTGCTGTCTGTAGCCGTCTGTCACTTCGGATGCAAAGGGCTGGTTGCTCACGCGGATGGCCCCCAGGTGTCTGCAGATTAGATTGGTGGACAGTGTGCGCAGAATCACATCGTCGTGTTGCATCCAGCCTTTGACCGCCACGGTGATGTCGGAGTCGTCCAGCCGGGCGAAGCGGTCCAGCAATGATGCGTCATGCCGGAAGTCCGCCTCCCGCACGTGGTTGCGCAGGAAGATGTCGAGCGACTCGTTGTGGCTTGATGCGCCTGTCTGGCGTGCACGACGCAAGATGGAAAGCAACAGGTTGTCGGCCACGATGACCGTTTTATGCATATATACTTGCCAGTACATCAACCGCCGCGAGATGATGAATTTCTCGATGCTGTAGATGCCTTTCTCGTCGACCACCAGTTCGTCGTCGTGGACATTGAGCATGTTGATGATGCGTTCTGTTCCGACGATGCCTTCGCAGACACCGGTGAAGTAACTGTCGCGGCTCAGATAGTCCAGGCGGTCCATGTCGAGCTGGCTGCTCACCAGCTGATGCAGGAAGTGTTTGCGATAGCTGTCGGTGAATATGTCGATAGCCATGGTCAGCGCTCCGTGGAACTCCTCGTTGAGACGTTCCATGAAGAGCAGGGTCAACACCTCGTGGTCCACATCCGCCAACACATGCTCCGAGATGTGCGAGAACGGGCCGTGGCCGATGTCGTGAAGCAGGATGGCCAGTTTGACACCCAGCGCTTCTTCGTCGCCTATCTCCACCCCTTTCACCCGCAACACCTCAATGGCCCTGTTCATCAAGCTGAGCGCCCCGAGCATGTGGCTGAAGCGGGTGTGTGTGGCGCAGGGGTACACCAATGTGGTGAAGCCCAGCTGCGCGATGCGCCGCTCACGTTGGAAATATGGATGAGAGATGATGTCGAAGATGATTTCGTCTTCGATGGTCAGAAACCCGTACACCGGGTCGTTGATGATTTTTCGCTTGTTGGTCATGCCGTGCTTACTCTACTCTCATTAACGTAAAACCGGTCGTTGTATTGTGTGACATACGTCTGTCGGTGAAATCTTTTGCAAAGCGGGAAACGGCTGCCGACGTGGCGACTGCCGGCGGTCGAGACCACGGCATTTGGCAAAGTCCTGAAAAAAACTTATCTTCGCATCTCTAAAAATGTAATCAGCATCCCGCAAAACTTTTCATTGACAACAAACACCGTTTTTATGAAAGACATCAAACAATACATCGAATCCAACAAGGATCGTTTTCTCGAAGAACTTTTCGAATTGATACGCATTCCGTCTGTCAGCAGTGAAGAAGAGCATAAGCCTGACATGGTGCGTTGCGCCGAACATTGGAAGGGGCTGCTGCTGTCGGCCGGCGCCGACAGGGCCGAAGTGATGCCCACCCGGGGCAACCCTGTGGTCTACGGCGAGAAAATCATCGACCCGGCCAAGCCTACGGTGCTGGTCTACGGTCACTATGACGTGATGCCTGTGGCTCCGCTCGAGTTGTGGCGCACCCAGCCTTTCGAGCCTGTGGTGAAAGACGGCCACATCTGGGCCCGCGGCGCCGATGACGACAAGGGGCAGAGCTTCATGCACGCCAAGGCATTTGAGTATATGGTGCGCAGCAGCAATTTGCCGTGCAATGTCAAGTTTATGCTCGAAGGCGAAGAGGAGATCGGTTCCGGATCGCTTTATGGCTTCTGCGAGGAGCACAAAGAGCTGCTCAAGGCCGACATCATCTTGGTGAGCGACACCTCGATGATCGCCCCCGATGTGCCCAGTATCACCAGCGGACTGCGCGGTCTCTGCTATTGGGAGGTGGAGGTGACCGGCGCCAACCACGACCTGCACAGCGGCATCTTCGGCGGTGCTGTGGCCAACCCCATCAATGTACTCTGCAAGATGATTGCCGACCTGCACGACGCCGACGGCCACATCACCATCCCGGGCTTCTACGACGACGTGCTGGTGCTCAGCGACGAGGAACGTGCCTTGATGGCGCAGGCCCCCTTCGACGAGGAAGCCTACAAGCGTGAGCTCGGCGTGAAAGCTTTGAAAGGCGAAAAGGGCTTCTCCACCAAAGAGCGCACCGGCATCCGCCCTTGTCTGGATGTTTGCGGCATCTGGGGCGGCCACACCGGAGAGGGAACCAAGACGGTGCTGCCTTCCAAGGCCTATGCCAAAATCAGCACCCGCCTTGTGGCTAATCAGGATTTCGAGAAGATCAGCGAGCTCTTCAAACGCCACTTCGAGGGCGTGGCGCCCGACTATGTCACCGTCAAGGTTACGCCTTGCCACGGCGGCGCCGCCTATGTGGCGCCGTTGGAGCTGAAGGCCTACAAGGCTGCCGAGCGTGCCATGCAGGACACTTTCGGCAAGCGCCCCGTCCCCACCCGCAGCGGCGGCAGCATTCCCATCGTGGCCGGATTTGAGAAGATTCTCGGCTTGAAGAGTATCCTGATGGGATTCGGCCTGGCCAGCGACGATATCCACGCCCCCAACGAGAACTATCCGTTGAGCCAGTTCTTCAAAGGCATTGAGACGATACCGCTGTTCTACAAGTATTTTGCCGAATAATCCGCCCGATCTGCCGCAGTAACCCGATTGTTCAATTCACCTCACTTTTTCCAGTCACTCAAACCTCCATTGCCCCTATGTACGAGATACTTGGCAAACGCCTGCTTAACAGTCACGAAATATACCAAATGGAAGTCCATGCCCCGTGGATCTCGCTTAGCGGCAAACCCGGCCAGTTTGTCATCGTCATCCCCCACCCCAACGGCGAGCGTGTGCCGTTGACCATCAGCGATATAGTCTACCAACGGCAGTCGGTGGTGCTGGTCTTTCAGGTGGTGGGCGACACCACGCGGCAGTTGGCCGATATGCATGTCGGCGACGACCTCTACACCATCGTGGGCCCGCTGGGGCACCCAAGCGAGTTGCTGGCCCTCTCCCCCTCCCCGTCACGCCTGTTGTTTGTGGCCGGCGGTGTAGGCATCGCCCCTGTTTTTCCACAGGTGAAATGGGCTTTCCGCCAAGGCATCCCGACAGATGTCATCATCGGCGCCCGATCGAAGGATCTGCTCTTTTACGAGGACGAGTTGCGTGCCGTGTGCCACAACCTGCACATCATGACCGACGACGGCAGCTATGGCGAGCAAGGTCTGGTCACCGCCAAGGTGGACGAGCTGTGTTCGAAGGGTGTGGCATATTCCCACTGTGTGGCCATCGGGCCGTTGCCTATGATGAAGTTTGTGTCGTTGACCACGAAGAAGTACGACCTACCCACCATTGTGAGTCTCAACTGCATGATGGTCGACGGCACCGGCATGTGCGGCGCCTGCCGTGTGCGTGTGGGCGATGAGGTGAAATTCTGTTGTGTCGACGGACCGGAATTTGACGGCCATCTAGTGGATTTCGACGAAGCGGCCCGCAAACTGAAGACACCTGACGCACGCCGCTACCGCATCGCCACCGCCGAGAGCGGCCACCGGTGCAATCTGGCACCGGCCGTGGAGGCTGCCGTGGCTGAAGCCAGGCAACGCCAGAGACCTCAGGAGCAGGATCCTGCGGTCCGGGCCGCCAATTTCGACGAGGTCAGTTTCGGCCTCACCGAGCATCAAGCCATCCTCGAGGCCGGCCGATGCCTGCAGTGCAAGAAGCCCCGCTGTGTCGAGGCCTGTCCTGTGGGTATCGACATCCCGCGCTTCATTCAGAACATCAGGGAAGAGAACTTCAATCAAGCCTATATCACCATCACCCATGACTCAGCCCTGCCGGCTGTCTGCGGACGAGTGTGCCCGCAGGAGACGCAGTGCGAGGGCTCGTGTGTCATGGGCGCGAAAGGCGAACCCATCGCCATCGGTGCCTTGGAGCGCTTTGTGGCCGACAACCACCGCGCACAGTCCAAACCGCAGAGCCAATGTTATCCGGCCGGCCGCAAGGTGGCAGTCATCGGCAGTGGCCCCAGCGGCCTCACCTGCGCCGGCGACTTGGCCAAGCACGGATATCAAGTCACGGTCTTCGAAGCCCTGCACCATGCTGGCGGCGTGCTTGTCTACGGCATTCCCGAATTCCGGTTGCCGAAGCAAAAGGTGGTCGAGCCCGAGATAGAGAACCTGCAGCGCCTGGGCGTCGAAATCCGGACCAATGTCATTATCGGCAAGAGCATCACCATTGACCAACTCTTCTCCGACATGGAGTACGACGCGGTCTATATTGCATCCGGCGCCGGGCTGCCCAAATTTATGGGTGTGCCGGGCGAGACACTTATCGGTGTAATATCCGCCAACGAATTGCTGACGCGCACCAATCTCATGCACGGCTACGACGAACGGTACGACACGCCGATATACCTGGGGCGCAAGGTCGTTGTTGTCGGCGGCGGCAATGTGGCCATGGATGCCGCCCGCACCGCCTTGCGGCTGGGCAGTGAAGTGACTGTTGTCTATCGGCGTGGCGAAGCCGATATGCCCGCTCGCCGCGAGGAGGTGCACCACGCCAAGGAAGAGGGTGTGCAATTCCTTTTCCAGACTGCACCTGTCGAGGTTATCGGTTCGGACGACGGCTATGTGCGAGCCTTGCGCTGTGTGAAAATGGAACTTGGCGAACCCGACTCTAACGGACGTCGCAAGTTCAGTCCCATTGCTGGCAGCGATATGAATATCGAGGCCGACACTGTAGTCGCCGCCCTCGGTACCAGTCCCAACCCGCTCATCCGCACCACCACACCGGGCCTCGAATGCCACCCGTGGGGCGGAATTGTGGCTGACGAGGATGGACGTACCTCGCGCCCGCTCATCTTTGCCGGAGGTGACGCCGTCAGCGGCGCGGCCACCGTCATTCTGGCCATGGGTGCCGGACGTAAAGCTGCACGGGCCATCATCGCCGCGTTGGAACAATAAGTCCCAAAGTGTCTAAAAACACCGGGAATGGACTTTTTTTTCGGACGAATGCCCGAAATAATATTGGCCTTTGCCTTGGGTGGCGCGGCCGAACTGGATCGCACCTTCGGGGCAGTGGTGGTAGCAGGCCATGCAGTTGGTGCAGTGCCCGTGCCAGCGAGGCCGACCGTCGTCAAGACTGATGTTGTGTAGCGGGCATTGGTCGGCGCAATGGCCGCATCCTGTGCAGGAGTCGGAGACGTGGAACTTGCGGTCGGTGATGAACAGTCTGTAGAATAATGGATTGACCAGATAGGTGGTGAGCCGGGGAACGGCACCGCGCCGCACGTCGACGATGTGTTCGTGACGTTGTATCTGTCGGGCCACTTGCGGCAACCGCCGCCGCACGGCGTCGAGCTTGCGTGTCTCGCTCTCAGGACTGTCAAGATGGAATCCGGGTAGGTTGATGTAGGTCTCAGGCATGACGAAGCCAAAGGCGGCGTCGAGATGGAGGCCGATACGCCGCAGGCTGCGGGCAAAGCGTTCGGGGGTGCGCCCGACACTGTCGCCGCACGTGCAGACCAGGTAGCAATAGGCGGGGGTTCCGGTGAAGGCGACGCGACGCAGGTGTTCTTCGACGACACGCGGCACGGCCCAGGCGTAGACGGGGCAGACAATACCCAAGGCGGCCCCGTCGAGCGGCAGTGGTTCTGCTGTCGCTGTGTTGAGGAGGGGTTGTGCCGTGTCGCCGACAATGGCGGCCAACTCTTGCGCGACGAAGCGGCTGTTGCCGCAACCGGAGAAGTGGAGTATCATTTAAGCAAGGTTATTCGTCGAGGATGTAAATGTCGGCGTAATGGCGTCCGGCGCCGTCGAAGTCAAGGCCATAGCCGACGATAAAATCGTCAGGGATGCTGAATCCGATATAGTCTATTGTGAATTTTTTGTCAAAGCGGTTGGGTTTGAACAGAAGGGTGCAGATGGCGACGCTGGCCGGCTGCAGCTGCTTCAGTCGGTCGAGCATGGCTGCCATGCAGGTGCCGCTTTCGACGATGTCTTCCACGATGATTACGTGGCGTCCTTGGCATCGGCTGTCGAAAGGCAGCCTGGCGTTGACTCTGCCGGTGGAGGCCATGCCTTGGTAGGAGTTGTACTGGACGAAGGCAATTTCATGGTCGACGGACATGGCACGCGAGAGGTCGGCGGCAAAGACATAGCTGCCGGTGAGGACCGGACAGAGCAGCGGCGATTTGTCACGGTAGTCGCGATTGAGCTTTTCGGCGACTTGTTGCACGGCGGCGGCTATGTCGTCGTGCGTCAGATAGCGGCGGAATTGATGTCCGTGGAGGTGGATGCGGTCGAGGTCAGATGGCATGGGCCCAAGGAGTGGTGGATCTATTCTTCCGGTTCGAGGACGAGACGGAAGCCGTAGTAGCGGTAGCCGTTGACAGGCAGATACCAACTGCGGTCGCTGACACGGCAACCGAAGGACGGGCTGTTGATGCTGCCGCCGCGCAGTATGCGGTTTTCGCCGTGGAGCGGTCCGCGGGGGTCGGTCTGGGGCTGACTTTTGTATTGCCCCATCCAGTCGGAGCACCATTCCCATACATTGCCGGCCATGTCGTAAAGCCCCAGCTCGTTGGGAAGCTTACGTCCGACGGGATGGGTGTGGCCTTGTGCATTACTGCCGAACCAGGCGTAGTCGAGGGGCATCTGGTCGGTGCCGGGGAAAGCGAAACCTTGCGATTTGTTTCCGCCGCGGGCGGCATATTCCCATTCAGCCTCGGTGGGAAGACGGAAATGGAGGCCGGTGATTTGGCTGAGACGTGCAATGAAGAGCTGGACGTCGTTCCACGACACTTGTTCGACGGGCAGGCTGTCGTGGCCGGTCCAATAGGACGGATTCTCTCCCATGACGGCTGTCCAGAGACCTTGGGTGACTTCATATTGCCCGATGTAGTAATCGGAAAGTGTCACGTCGTGAAGGGGAAGCTCGCTGTCGTAGTTGTATCGGTTTGAGGGGCGCACACAACCCATGCGGAAAGTGCCGCCGGCTACGGGTATCATGCGGAAGCAGACGGTGTCGGCGACACAGACTTCAATGGAGCCGTCGTCTATTTCGACACGAAAGGCGACAAGGCCGGTGTCGATGCCACGCAAGTCGCGCAGGTCGTAGGCGATGATGCGTCGGCGGCCGGGCTGGACTGTTTTGCCGACATCGCCGCTCAGGTTGTCAAGCGGGGCGCCGAAGGTGCGGCCGCGGTCGACAGAGAGCCGTACTCGTATGGCGGCAGGTTTGTCAAGCGTGTAGTCGATGGTGAGTTCGCGGTTGTCGAGATGAAACGACACCTCGCTGACCTGTTGTGCATAAAGTGTGCAAGTCAGCGAGATTAGCAGTGTTATAACCAAGCGTCGGTGCATGACGCCTTACAGCCTGTCGTCAGACCATTTCTCCGGGTTGTCGCGCCATTCGGAGAGTGATGCCATATTGGCTTCTGTGATGTATGACTCCTCTTTGGCGACATCGACCAGACGGTTGTAGTCGGTAAGGGTGTAGAGCTGGACGTCGGCGTCCTGGAAGTTTTTGTCGGCCACGTCGAGGGCATAGGTGAAGATGGCAACCATACCTTTGACAATGCAGCCTTTGGCACGCAGTGCATCGACGGCTACAAGACTGCTTTTGCCGGTTGAAACAAGGTCTTCTATCACCACGACGGACTGCCCTTCATGAATCTCTCCCTCAATCTGGTTGGTCAGGCCGTGGCTTTTGGCTTCGGAACGGACGTAGACAAAGGGCTTGCCCAACTCCTGGGCGACTAAGGCGCCTTGGGCGATGCCACCGGTGGCCACACCTGCGATTACATCAATCTCACCAAACTGTTCGGTGATGATGTCGACATACTGCTGGCGGATGAAAGTACGTATCTCGGGATAGGAGAGCGTAAGTCTGTTGTCGCAGTATATAGGCGATTTACGGCCTGATGCCCAAGTGAATGGGCTGTCTGGATTGAGTTTGACAGCCTTGATCTGGAGTAGGAATTTTGCCGTCTGACGAGCGGCGTCATCATGTTTAATCATAATTTTGCAAAGGTACAAAAGATATGTCAATTGGCAAAATAAGACCGTCAAGGAAATTTTTAACTAAATTCGTACCTTTGCAGCGCTGACATGAATGAGCGATGATGCGCAACTGTATTTTTTTTGCCGGCAACAGGCTCGAATGGAGCCCCGACATGCTTTACACAGAATCTTGCGAGTTTGACTGTGCAAAGGCTTTTGCGCTTCTGGCCTCGGGTTGTGATGTGCGGCTGAAATGCACGTCCCGTGAGCTTTGGAGCCATTGCCGTGCACACTATCGTATTGTATACGCCGCCGGCGGTGTTGTGTCGGCTATGGACGGGCGGATGTTGATGATTCGCCGCGAGGGTGTGTGGGATTTGCCAAAGGGAATGACGGAACGCGGCGAGACGCATCTGGCGGCGGCGCTGCGCGAGGTGAAGGAGGAGACCGGGGTGGCGGCACTCCCGGCAGGAAGGGTTCCGCTTCTCAAAACGTACCATATCTATGACAAATATGGCGGATGGCACATGAAGCAGACAAGTTGGTATGTCTTGCGGACGGACTGCGCCGCCCGGACGGTCCCTCAGGGCGAGGAGGGCATAGAGGCGGCGGAATGGGTTGAGCCGGCGGTTTGGGCCCGGCGTCTGCGCAACAGCTATGCCAGTTTGCGTCTCTTGGCTGAGATGGTTGTACCTACTGTGAATGATTGACTTATGGATAAAAGAGTTTACGAGATTGCGTTGACGATGATACCCGGATTGGGCAGCACAAGCTGCCGCAAACTGTTGGACATCTGTCCGGACCCGGCGGAAATTTTCGCCCTGCCGATGTCGAAACTTCGCGAGTTGTTCGGTATGCATGCCGAGATTGCCGAGGCGATTCATTCCAAGTCGTCCGTGCCGCGAGCGGAAGAGGAACTTGCTTATGCCGATCGTTATCACATTCAGGTGCTGTTTTATACGGACGACGCATTTCCGCGGCGGCTCAACCGTGCCGGGTGTACAGACGCACCTGTGTTGCTGTATCAGCATGGCACATGTGACCTGAATGCGGAACGTTCGTTGGCTGTGGTGGGGTCGCGCCGCGCCACGGCGCATGGCAAGGAGGCGACGCGCCGCATCATTGAGGGGTTGGGTGGAGAATCGGTGTGTGTGGTGAGCGGGTTGGCCTACGGCATAGACACGGCGGCACACGATGCAGCGTTGGAGTATGGCTTGCCGACTGTGGCGGTGCTGGGTCACGGCTTGGACCGCATCTATCCGCCGCAGAACCGTTCTTTGGCGCAGCGCATTGTGGATCAAGGCGGGGCTCTTGTGACGGAATTTGCTTCCCGCACGTCAATCAACGCGGGCAATTTCCCTGCGCGCAACCGAATTATCGCTGCGTTGGGCGATGGCACGCTGGTGGTGGAGTCGGCGAAGAAAGGCGGCGCTTTGATCACCGCTTCTATAGCCGGCAGTTATAACCGAGAGGTGATGGCGGTGCCGGGGCGACCGACGGACGTCTATTCGGCGGGTTGCAACACACTGATTGTGGCGCAGCGTGCAGCCATGGTGCGTCACGCCGACGACTTGATGGAGGTGATGGGGTGGTCCCGCCGCGCAACGACGCAAGAGGGAGTGCAGGTGGAGCTGTATCCCGTTCTCGACCCGTCGGAGCAGCGTATTGTCACGCTTCTCACAGAGCGCGACACAATGTTGTTGGACGAATTGGCGGCATGTTGCGGACTGACGTTGCCGCGTGCGGCGGCAATGTTGCTAGAGATGGAGCTGCGCGGTCTGATTCAGGCATTGCCCGGCGGAAGGTATCAAGTGTTGCGCACCAAATGACATGGCCGCGACTGCTGTTCCGGATGCGCGGGTCCAGCCGGTGCGGCGTGATTCAGAGAAGAAAAAAAATCGTATATTTGCACACTATTCATTTTTTATAACTCAATCCTTGCTATTGTAATGGAACAGACTGTCAAAGGTAAAATCTCACAGGTTATCGGCGCTGTTGTGGATGTGTATTTTGAGGATGAAGCCGCTTTGCCCGACATTTATACTGCATTGAAAATCACTAAGGCCGACGGGACGGAAATTATCTTGGAATGTCAGCAGGACATAGGCGAAAGCACGATGCGTTGCATCGCGATGGATTCGACCGACGGATTGCAGCGCGGAATGGAGGTGGTGTCGCTGGGCGGTCCTATCTCGATGCCGGTGGGCGAAGACATCAACGGCCGGTTATTCAATGTGATAGGACAGGCTATTGACGGCATGCCCGCTCCGCAAGGCACGAAGCGATACAGCATTCATCGCGAGCCTCCTAAATTTGACGAACTTTCGACGAGCCAGGAGATTCTTTACACCGGCATCAAGGTGATTGATTTGATCCAGCCTTTCCTAAAAGGCGGCAAAATCGGTCTTTTTGGCGGTGCCGGCGTCGGAAAAACGGTGTTGATTCAGGAACTGATTAACAATATTGCTAAAAAGTACAGCGGTATGTCGGTGTTCACCGGCGTCGGTGAACGCACACGCGAGGGCAACGACTTGCTGCGGGAGATGATCGAGGCCGGTGTTATCCGTTATGGAAGCGCTTTCCGGGAAAGTATGGATGCCGGTGGCTGGGATTTGGACAAGATCGACCGCGAGGCGTTGAAGGATTCGAAGTGCACAATGGTGTTCGGGCAGATGAACGAGACGCCGGGCGCGCGTGCACGTGTGGCACTGGCTGGATTGACATTGGCCGAATATTACCGTGACGGCGACGAGAACACCGGCGGACGCGACATCCTGCTTTTTATTGATAACATCTTTCGTTTCACCCAGGCTGGCTCGGAGGTGTCGGCACTGCTGGGCCGTATGCCCTCGGCGGTCGGCTACCAGCCCACGCTGGCTACAGAGATGGGCTTGATGCAGGAGCGAATCACCTCCACCAAGCGTGGCTCCATCACGTCGGTGCAGGCGGTGTATGTGCCGGCCGACGACTTGACTGATCCTGCGCCGGCCACCACGTTTGCCCATTTGGATGCTCAGACTGTTTTGAGCCGCAAGATTTCGGAACTGGGTATTTACCCTGCCGTCGATCCGTTGGACTCCACCTCCCGCATTCTTTCCGCCGACGTCGTGGGAGAGGAACATTACAACACGGCTCAGCGGGTGAAGCAGATTTTGCAGCGTTACAACGAACTGCAGGATATAATTGCCATCCTTGGCATGGAAGAGTTGGGCGAACAGGACAAACTGGTTGTTTCGCGCGCGCGACGTGTGCAACGATTTCTGTCGCAGCCGTTTTTTGTGGCCGAGGCGTTCACCGGGCTGGAGGGCAAATTTGTCAATATCGAGGATACTATCAAAGGGTTCAAGATGATACTTGACGGCGAGACGGACTATCTGCCCGAGCAGGCATTCCTGATGGTTGGCACGATCGACGAAGCGATTGCCAAAGGTGAAAAGATTTTGTCTGAAACAAAATAACCGGCTGCCATGAAAGTCAGAATCACCAAGCCCGACGGCGATCTGTACGACGGTGAGGCCACGTTGCTGCAGCTGCCCGGCACAGGCGGTCTGTTCGAGATGCTGGAGCGCCATGCGCCGATTATTTCGGCCCTGCAGGCGGGCAGCATTCGTCTGGTCGACGCCGACGCACACACGCACCGCTTTGAAATACGCGGCGGCGTGGTGAAGGGTAAAAACAATGAAATACTGATATTGGTGCAGTAGCGTAGCTGTCTGCCGGTGCCATGTCCTCCACTCCGATGTCAACGCGCTTGTTTATACACGACACTCATGTCGCGGGGCGGGTGGTGGATGTTTTGATTGAAGACGGGCGTATCGCCGATATGTCGCCGGGCCAGCCCCGGCCTGAAGCGGCGACGGTGATAGACGGCAGCCGCTATGCCGTGTTTCCGACGTTTGCCAATCTGCATACACATGCCGCGATGACGCTGTTCCGTGGCTATGGTGGCGAGGTGCCGTTGCAGCAATGGTTGCAGCAGTGGATATGGCCCAAGGAGAAGCTGCTCGACGATGAACGTGTATACTGGGGTGTGCGGTTGGCTTGCGTGGAGATGATCAAGAGCGGCACCACGGCGTTTGCAGATATGTACTTCGAGCTTCCGGCGGCGGCGCGGGCTGTGCATGACAGCGGCATACGGGCCTTGTTGGGAGACAATGTGTTCGGCGATGCAGATCGTTTTGTCGATGCTTCGTCCTATTCCGCTCCGGAATGGCAGGACGAGATGGTGCGCTACTGCGTGGCACCGCATTCTGTCTATGCGGTGTCGGATGAAGGTTTGCGCCGTGTGGCCCGCTATTGCGCTGAGAACGATCTACGGTGCCATATACACATGTGCGAGACCGAAAAGGAGGTGGCGGACTGTTTGGCGCAACATGGCTGCCGGCCTTACGAGCATCTGGCACAACTGGGTCTGCTCGATTTGTTGTCGCATCGTCTGATTGGCGCCCACAGCCTTTACCTGAGCGACTCGGAGATGGCGCTGATGTCCCGTCATGGTGTCACGGCGGTGCATAACCCCAATTCGAACTTGAAACTGGGCTCTGGATACCGTTTCCAATATGCCGAGCTGCAGGCAGCCGGGGTGCGGGTGGCGTTGGGTACAGACGGCTGTGCTTCAAGCAATAACTTGGATATGTTGGAGGCTTCCAAGACGATGTCGCTGTTGCAGAAAGGGTGGCGGCAAGACTCGACATCGACGCCAGCCGGCGAGGTGTTGCATGTGGCGTCACGCAACGGTTTTGAGGCGATGGGGGTGGATGCCGGCGAGTTGGAAGTGGGTCGGCAGGCCGACATGATGTTGGTGGATCTGGACAATGTGGCCATGGTCCCCGACAACGACACGGTGGCCAATCTGATCTATGCCGCCCACAACGATGCCATTGACACGGTGATATGCAACGGACGGGTGGTGATGCGTCACCGCCAGGTGGCCGGTGAGTCCGAAGTGGTGGCGGCAGTGCGTGAAATCGCCCGGCAGATGCATTTGTATCGTTCGTAAACTATGTGTGGTAAAAAAGTCTATCTGACAGTTGCGATGTTGTGCGGTATGGCGGTGCTTTGCGCCTGCCGGCGCAACAGTTCGGAAGAGAAAGCCATTTTCCGTTATAACGAGAGTGCAGGCATCGGCACTCTGGATCCCGCCTTTGCCAAGGATCAGGCCCATATATGGGTGTGCAGTCAGCTGTACAACAGTTTGGTGCAGCTTGACAGCAACCTGTCGGTCCAACCGTCTGTTGCCAAGCGGTGGGACATATCGCCGGACGGGAAAATATACACTTTTGTGTTACGCGACGATGTGTGGTTTCACCGCCATGCTTTGTTCGGCGCCGATTCGACGCGCAGGGTGACGGCCACCGATGTGCAGTACAGTCTGTCGCGTATCATCGACCCGGCAGTGGCTTCGCCCGGCCGGTGGATATTCAACGAGGTGGAGGAGAATGGGTTCCGTGTGGTGAATGACACCGTGTTCCAGGTGCTGTTAAAGCAGCCTTTCGCTCCGTTTCTCAGTCTGTTGGCCATGCCCTATTGCGCTGTGGTGCCCCGGGAGGTAGTGGAGCACTATGGATCCGATTTCCGAAAGCACGCTTGCGGCACCGGACCTTTCCGGCTGCAGTGGTGGGAAGAGGGCGAAAAGCTTGTGATGCGCCGTAACGACCTGTACTTTGAGCGTGACGAGGACGGGAGCCCCCTGCCCTATCTCGACGCGGTGGCGGTGACATTTATCATCGACAAACAGACGGCTTTTCTGGAGTTTATGAAAGGCAATATGGACTTCATGAATTCCATTGACGCTGGATATAAAGATGAGATTCTGACACGTACCGGGCAGTTGAAGCCCAAGTATGCGGAACGTATCGACATGGTGAGCCTGCCCTATCTGAACACCGAATATTTGGGCTTCCGTATGGACGGCGGCAACGCCGCATTGCAAGACCGCCGTGTCCGTCAGGCTGTCAATATGGGCTTCGACCGCCGCAAGATGATAAAATACCTGCGCAACAATGCGGGCACACCCGGTTGCCGCGGCATCGTTCCGGACGGCCTTCCGGGTGGTGGCCCGGCAGGCTATGAATACGACGTGTCTCGTGCGCTGGAACTGCTTGAAGAGGCCGGATATCCGCATGGCAAGGGTTTGCCTCCCCTGGTGCTGGCCACGACATCGGGCTATCTGGACCTGTGTAAGTATATTCAGCAGCAGCTGGGCCTGATCGGTGTCGAGGTGCGGATTGACGTGCATCCGCCGGCAGCGTTGCGGGAGGCCATCGCACAGGGCAAGTGTGAATGGTTCCGTGGGTCGTGGATAGCGGACTATCCCGACGCACAAAATTATCTTTCGCTGTTTTACTCTTCCAATTTTGCCCCGGACGGTCCCAATTACACCCATTTTTCGAACCCCCGGTTCGACCGCCTCTACCGCCAGGCGATATGCGAAAGCAGTGAGGAACACCGCTTGCACCTCTATCGCACCATGGACAGCATTGTTACGTCGGAAGCTCCGGTCGTGATACTCTATTACGATCAGATACTGCACTTCACACATAAGAATATCAGCGGGATGCGCAGCAACGCGATGAATGCGCTTGATTTACGGCATGTGAAGAAATTACGCTGAGTCGGCTTTGTTTTTTTTATTACCTTTGCAAATATATTCTGATATTTTTAATATATAATTTTAAATTATTATGAGACGTTTCTTTATTGTTATCACACTTTCTGTGGCGACACTGAGTGGCTGCGTGAAGAGTGACGATTTCGACGCGTTGGGCCATGGATTGGAAATCACCGGACAGTTACACCCATCGTTGGGGTTGCCTATAGGCCATGCTTCGATGGATGTGGCCGGACTGATTGGAACGTGGCAGGAATTGAATGCGCTCGTCATCTGTGACCCCTCCACCCGTTTTCTTTCATTTGTATATAGCAGTTCGTTCGATGGGACAGTTGATTTCGGATCCAAAAAAGGGGGACATTTTAGCAAGTCACTCCTTGACACAGTCTTGACCTATACAGAGCACCTATCGGGAACAGTCGATATTGATATGTTTATGCATATCGACAGTATTGATTTGATTGGCACTTATGTGTCGCTGCAGTCATTCATCCAAGCCTTCGGCCACAACGACTATGAATTTCTGATGAATAAATACAAAGTCAATCCCTATTTTTCCAACATCAAGATCACGGTTGTGGGTCAGACTGGCAACACCGTGTTGTTACCGGCAGAGAACACCGATTCGGTCACTGTTTTGGAGCTGATTGAGGGTAAAACGCTGACGTTGGCCGACCATGAAGATATGAGCAATTGCCTGCGCACCAATCCAGTCTCGATTCAGTATGATATTGACTTGAATGTGGATTACAGTGTGTCGGCATTGGAGGCTGCCGCTATCACCAACCCGATAAGTTTTATCAAGGATAGCATCATGCTCGACTCGTTGACCACGCATACTACTATTGACGCCAATTTTCCGTTGCAGGTTAAGTCCAGCGCATTTACATATTCCATGACGATGGACTTGCCTTTTGAGACGGTTGAAGATGCATTGGCCGATTTCCGCGAGCGAATCAGTTTTGGCGATTCTTCTTATATGGCTTTGCGTTTCGTCAACACGCTGCCGTTCTCGTTTGAGATGATTGACACGCTGTTGGATGCAAACAATAGGCCGATCCGCTATGCCGACAACTCGTTGGCTCACCTTTATCAGCGGGACAAGGTGATTGCCTCGGCAAGTCTGAAAGACACTATGGTGGAGGGTGCGCACTACAATATATCGGACGGTGAGCCGAAAGAAACCATCTTGAAATGCAATATTTCCGACCGCAATTTGGATGCACTGTTGCGAGCCAGGAAGATGCGTATGACGATGCGGATCACGTCGGCATCCCTGCCGGGTTCTACGATGCAACATGTGACCATCCGCCAAGAGGACGGTCTGGAATCATCCCTCTATATTGTAACTAATCCGCAATCCATGCAATAAACTATAACAGAGCGCACCACTATGAAAAAAATATATTATCTGACCGTTGTATGTGCATTTCTGTTGTCGGCAATGTCTGCCAATAATGTTTATGCCCAACATGAGCTTCCTTCCAACGAGTTGATGTACCACTCGTTCCGGCTGCCTCAGAGCAACCTCTTTAACCCGGCATTTTTTCCACGCAATAACCAGGTTTATGTCAGCCTGCCGCGATTCAACGTTTCATTCGGTTTCCCAGTCACCTACAATGAGGTGGGCCTCACCTACGATGCGCAACGCGACAAGACTACATTGGATATTTTCCAACTTATCGACAAGATGAGCGATAACAACCATCTAAACTTTGACATGGAGTTGGATTTGATCGGGTTCGGTTTCCGTGTCAAACGCGCTTTCTTCACTTTTGGAAGTTCGATTGTCTTCAACGCCAACATCACGCTGCCCAAGGATGCGTTTGACGCGCTGACGGACAATACCAAGAGTCTGATTGGTCGCGACAATGCCATGATTTTGGCCAGCGATGACTTTATTACAGCAAGCGGTTACGCCCGTATTTCGCTGGGTGGCGGCTATGAGTTCGAGAATATCCCTTTAACTGTCGGTGGACATATCAATATCTTGAATGGTTTTGCCAATGTCAACACCCACAAGACAGATATCCGTCTGTATGCAACCGACGAGTACTATACAGCCCTGGTGGCCTCGATGGACTATCGGATTCAGTCGGCCGGTATCGCATCTTACAAGAAGGACAAATTTAACTTCGACGGCACACCCTCTAACTATGGTTTCACTTTTGACTTGGGCGCCCGCTACATCTATGATCACTTCATTTTCTCGGCGGCACTGATTGATGTGGGCCCCGGCATCCACTGGACGCAGAATGTGAATACCTATCGTCCCAAGAGTAATACCATTACATTTGAAGGTGTGGACATCACCAGCTTGATTTCCGGCGGTGAATTCGATTCGACGTTTGCCCAAAGTTTCAGGGACTCGCTGACCAACACCTATGAGATGGTTGAAAACGAAGGGAGTGACTTTTGGTATGCCGTGCCGACCAAGATTAAGTTGGGAGCCTCGTATACCTTCGCCAATGACATGCTGCGTGCCGGATTTCTTTTCCATGGGCAGTGGGACAAAGGCATTCTCTGTCCGGGCAACGGTTTCCGCATCCCCAATAACCGGTTCCGCTTTAACACCACGCTGTCATTGACAGCCAATCTGAAGGACTGGATAGAGGTGATGGCGGGCAACTCGCTGGTGTTCGACAGCCACAACACAGATTTGTTCAACCCGGGTGCCGGTATTATTATCACCCCGTTCAAGGCCTTGCAAATCTATACGATGGTTGACTATCTGTCAAGCATGTATATTGTCGACTGCAAGAATTTTAACGTCTCGTTGGGTTTCAACCTTTTGTTCGGAAATTCTTCAAAACACAAAGTGGTGAATGACATGCCCGTTGTCAGTCTCCCCGAGGCCGCCTCTGTCGACCGGGATGCACCGGAAGACCAGGAAAAGTCTGTGGAGGAACCTGCAGAGAAATCTGTGCAAGAACAGATGAACAATCCTTCCGGGAATCTTTTTAGTAACTGATTTCAACATTGCTTATGTCTAATATCGTAGCTATCGTGGGTCGACCCAATGTGGGCAAGTCCACTCTTTTCAACCGTCTTACCGGCTCTCGCCAGGCCATCGTTGACGAGACGAGCGGCGTCACCCGCGACAGGCAATACGGTCACAGTGACTGGAACGGAAAAAAATTCTCCATTATCGATACGGGCGGTTATGTGATGGGGGGCGACGACACCTTTGAATCGGAGATCCGCAAGCAGGTGGCGTTGGCTGTCGATGAGGCGGATGTCATTCTCTTTCTCGTCGACGCCCGTGACGGTCTTTCTCCGTTGGACAGTGATGTGGCTGCAATGTTGCGCAAGTGCAGGAAAAAGGTGCTTTTGGTGGCCAACAAGGTGGACAACGCCAAAGAAATGGGTAATCTGGGTGAGTTTTACCAGTTGGGTTTGGGCGACCCCTACCCTATCGCCGGCATCTCCGGAAGTGGCACCGGCGATCTGCTGGATGCTGTCGTCGCCGACTTTTCGGACAATTACGACGACTCGGCCTCATCCTTGCCGCGTATCACGGTTGTCGGACGGCCGAACGTGGGCAAAAGTTCGTTTATCAACACCATCACGGGTACGGACCGCAATATTGTCACCCCCATAGCCGGCACGACGCGCGACAGCATCTACACCCACTACAATCTCTTCGGATTCGACTTTAATTTTGTCGACACTGCCGGTATGCGAAAAAAGCAGAAGGTTAGCGAGGATCTCGAGTTCTATTCGGTGATGCGCTCCATCCGAGCCATAGAAAACAGCGACGTGTGCATTCTGATGCTTGATGCGTCGCAGGGGCTTGAACAGCAAGACCTCAACATATTCTCGCTGATTCAACGAAATAAAAAAGGTTGCGTCATCGTGGTCAACAAATGGGATCTGGTGCAGAAGACCACCAATACACATCGCGATTTTGAACAGCAGATCCGTGAGAGCATCGCTCCCTTTGACGATGTGCCTGTTGTGTTCACCTCTGTTATCAACAAACAGCGCATATTCAAAGTGCTGGAGACCGCCCGTCAGGTGTATGAGAACCGCTCACGCCGTATCGGCACCGCGGCACTCAACGAGATGTTGCTACCCATTGTGAAAGAGCAGAATCCGCCGCCATCGGTCAAGGGTAAGTGGATCAAGATTAAATATATCACCCAGTTGCCGACAGCGTATCCGCAGTTTGTCTTTTTCTGTAACCTGCCGCAGTATGTCCGCGACCCGTATCGTCGCTTTGTTGAAAACCGCTTGCGCGAACTGTGGGATTTCCACGGAGTCCCGATAGATGTCTTTTTCCGTGAAAAATAACCGATATACGGATTGATGCGCTCAATACCGGCCGCTGTATCTCATTTCCGGGGATCAGGGCCGGTTTCATTTTTGCGCGATTTTTCAAGGATGGTTGCGTTGCGGGTCTTGGCGTTTTTGCGGGACTTGTGCTTGTGGACATGCTGAATCAGCTTCTCATGCTGTTGCGGGGTCAACACCTTGTTGATGGAAGTTTTGGTGCGATACATCTCCTTGTTGATTTCCGCTTGCAGGCGTGACTCACGATCGAAAAGCGGGAACAAGGTGCTGCTGTTGTCTTCATAGCGGTCCATATACATACGGATGCTGTCACGCACACGGCGCTGCTGCATTTCCAATTTCTGAAGCCGTTCGTTCGACTCTTTGCTCAGCTGCTCTATCTTCTTTTTTTGTGTCGTGGTGAGGTCGGTGACAATTCGTTCAATCCGGGGCAAGGTTTTCTTTTTGCCGGGGTGGTCGCCGGCCTGCAGAGTCAGCGGGGCGGCAAGTGTTGAAAGGAAAATAATCAGGGGGATGCAGGTATGTATTTTCATTGCAATAGGTTTTATTCGAACACATAGTTTGCCATAGCCATTTCGTCACAGATGGGCGCACCTTCGCCGTTGAAATAGGCATATTCGTAGACGCTGCTGACAATGGAGTTGATGCAGTCATTGTCAGTCCGCGAGGTGAGATAGGCGACGGTGCCTGCTGTCAACAGCACAGCCAGGCATGCTGCAGCGACCCGGCGCCGTATGGCGCGTTGCGGCTGCGGCGAGAGCAACGGGAGCCGGATCACCTGCTGCATGACCGTGTCGGCAACATCGACCTGGCCGTCGTATTGCATCCGGCGTATCAGCGCCAAGGCATCGTCTATTGTCGGGTGAGTTGTCATATAATATTATATTTTTCAATCATCGTTTTAAGACTTTTCCGGGCCCTGAAGATGAGGGTCTCCACTTTGGGCAGCGACACTTGCATGATTTCGGCTATCTCTTTATAGCTGAAATCCTCAAAACTATAGAGTACCAGCGCTGTGCGTTGCTCTTGCTTCAATTTGTCGATGCAGCGATGCAGTAATTGGTCCCGCTCGTTGCGTTCCATTATCCGGTCGGCGGTATCATCGTGGCTTATGTGCGACAGATGGTTCTCTTGCGAATCAAGCACCACCCTTTCGTATGCGGTGAGCTGTTTGCTGACAACGTTGACGGTGATACGGTAAATAAATGTGCTCAACTTTGAATGGAATTTGAAACGGGGCAATGCGGTGTAAAGGGCAAAGAAGACTTGCTGGGTCACTTCCTCGATATCCAGTTTGTCGCCACAGAGTTTGTAGCAAAGATTGGCCACCACTTGCTGGTAACGCTCCACAATCTGTGCGTAGCACTGTGTATTGCCGTTCAAAACCTCCCGTATCAAAACTTCGTCTTCCAATTCGGTTTCTTGTTTGATTAGTACAACATTGGGGTGTTTTATTGCTTAATTGTATGTTAAAAATACATACAATGCATACGATATATGCATCCTGCCGTACCGGCTGCAATGGTCGGCGAGTGTCAGCCGATGTGCTGTTTCAGTCGTTCGATGTCGCGTCGGTCGCGTTTGGTGGGGCGTCCGGCACCGCGGTCCCGCGACTCGAAACCGCTTTGGCGTATAGCCGACATACGGGAGTATTCGTCGGCCGGCGTGAGGTCTACAATATACTGTTCCACCAGTTGTGCGCCGATACGGCCGGCAGGCAGCGCCTTGACTTGCACTTGTCGGTGGATATGGTCGACGGCAATGATGTAAACCTCGCCAATCTTGACTTCGTGGGAGGCCTTGAGCACCAGATTGTTCATCTTGACGCGACCGGCACGGCACGCCTCAGCGGCCAGGGCCCGGGTCTTGAACAGGCGCACAGACCAAAGAAATTTGTCAATACGGCTATTGTTTCCGGAAGACATAGGTTATGGTGCCGGTCTGAACCACGGCTGCATCAGGGTCGGCGTTGAATTTAGACCGCATTGCCGCACGGCGAGCTTGTTCGATCATCGTTTCATCCAGTATGGTGGTACCTTGCATGGGTGCTTCGGTTTTGGTGACATTGCCCTGTCGGTCTACCCATATTTTAACTATAATTTTTCCTTCACGGGAAGAATTATAGGCCGGGTGCGGCAGCGAGACTCCGCTGCGTCCGGCCAACGAGAAGGAGCCGTGCCCGGCGGGCCCGTTGAAGTTGGCGGCACCGGATGTGCCGTTCTCCACCCCCTGCTGGCCGCTGCCCTGGGTGTTGCCTTGTCCCTGACCTCCAGAGGTGTTGTTCTTGCGTCCCGAATAGAGGGCGTTGCGATTGATTTCAGGCTCTTTCTGTTCGGTGCGTTTGTTGGCGGTGGCGTGGGGGTTGGTTGTCCGTCCGCGGCTGTTGTCGGGCAGCGAAACGGATTCTTCGGTGTTCTGGGTGGAATAGTTGCCGGCAGCCGAAGACTGTTGCTGGTTTGGAGCTGTGGGCACCGGCATCTCGCTGCCAAGCCCCGCCTCGTCGTAACCCAGGGCCACCTCGACACCCTCTTCCGGAATCGGCGGATTGGGAGGATAGTAGCCGAAAGCAAGGCAAAGGATGACGACAATGCCCATTAACAGGGCGGTGAAGACCGCCGAGGTGATTTTGATTCGGACTTCTTTATCCATGGGTTGGCTCTGTTGCGGGTGTCTACTGTTTGGGTGTCGTGGCAAGGATGACTTTATGTTTGCAGCCCGTGTTGGCATTGAGTTCGTTGACGGCGTCAATGACATTGACAATATACTGCACCTCAACATTTTTGTCGGCCCGCAACACCACGCAGGCGTCGTTGACACCGGTTTCAATGCCGGAGGCAATGGTTGTCTGCAACTGTGCAGGGTCCACCATCTGCTCCCCCACATAGAAGTTGCGGTTCTCGTCGATATAAACCGTTACATTCTGTTTGGCCATGGTTTTGCTGCTGCTCTCGGGGAGAAGCAGCTTCACGGCATTTGGACTGATGAGCGTTGAGGTGATCATGAAGAAAATCAACAACAGGAACACCAGGTCCGACATGGAGGATGAGTTCGACTCGATACGAATATGGCTCTGATGTTTGATCATGCGGGTTCGTGTAAAAGGTCCATGAATTCCGTGGCTCTGGCCTCAAGAGTGAAAACCACTTTGCTGATACGTGTCACCAACAGGTTGTAGAGGAAATAGGCGATGATACCGACGATGAGGCCTCCGATGGTGGTCACCATGGCCTCATAGATTCCGGTGGCCAGCACCGAGATGTCTATATTGTTTCCGGCGTGCGCCATGTCCTGAAAGGCCGTAACCATACCTGTCACTGTGCCCAAGAAGCCCAGCATGGGGCCAAGGGACGCCACGGTGGCCACCAGCGACACGCCCTTTTCCAACCGGGCGACTTCCAGCTGGCCCTCATTCTCAATGGCGGCTTGGATGTCGGTCAGCGGACGTCCCAGCCGCGAGAGCCCTTTGTTGATCATGCGGCCCAGCGGTGTGTCGGTCTGTTTGGCCAAAGCGCGTGCATTGTCAATTTTGTCGCTGTGAATGCACTCGCGGATATTGTCCATGAAGGAGTCGTCGGTCTCGACCCGCATCGCATTGCGTAGCGATAAATAGCGCTCAATGGAGATGTAGAGAGCCAGGATGAGCAGCAGCGCCAGCAAGCCCATGATCCATCCGCCCTTGAGAGCCAGCGACCAAAAAGTGATTTTGGCAGGAGCGGCAGTCATCACTGTGTCAGCCACATTTTGGACGGCAGCCATATCGGACTGAATCATTAAAAAGATATTGGTCATAGTATAAATTTATGGTTTGTTACAATTAAAAAAAGATAGAGCACGAGAGCGACGGCACCGGCGTCATGAAACGCTCGAGCGGCTGCGCCTGCAGCGACGGGCGCAATGACATGGAGATGTCGTCGTTGATTTGGAATTCATACAGGTGTCCGTAGATATAGGCATCGACGAGATTGAGGGTATATGCAACAACAGATAGGATAATGGATAATTGGAAACTTTGATTGTAGGACTGATAGTAGTTATAGATACTGTTGTCGGGATAGTTGGTGTAGCCGTCAAGTGCGGGGGTGCCACCGTTTACACGCAGCAGATATTCGTCGCGGAACGACTTCATCTGGTTGTAGTTGAAATACATGTAAAATCCCGCGGCGGCAAAACACCCGTAAATGACCGGCACTTTCCAGGCCTGCCCGTTGTAGATTTGGCCGCCACCCGGCAGAAGAGATAAAAGGAGCGCTTTGCGTGGTGAGTGCGGTTCGGCAGGCGTATTGTTGTTTTCAATCGAGAGTGTCGGGCTTCCGGCCTCAAGTGTCGTCGCTGCCGGTCTGTTCTGAGCGGCAGCGGACGTTGAGCCGACAAGGATGGCGACGGCAACGATGACAAAGTGTTGATGTCGCCTCATGAATTATTTTTTGTTTTGTATGAGAGAGAGAATCCGGGCGAAGTCGGAGTCCGTGTTGAACTGAATGGTGATGGTGCCTTTCCCTCTCCGGGAGCGGCGCACGTCGACTTCGGATTGCAGGTATTGCCGCAATGTGTCGCAGCCTTGCCGGTGCGACAGTGGCAACGGATCGGGTTTGCGGGTGCCGCGTGGAGCGGTTTCGGCATGCAACGCCTTGATTCTTTGCTCTAATTGGTGAACAGACAACTGTTGGCTGATCACTTCGTGCAGCAGGTTCAGATGGGTCTCGGCCTCTTCGACGCTGAGCAGGGCCCGTGCGTGAGCCATGCTGATTTGATCGGTGCTGAGCGCCAGTTGTGTCTCGGCCGGCAGGTTAAGCAGCCGCAGGTAGTTCGTGATGGTGGCACGGCTTTTGCCCAACCGTTCGCTCAACTGTTCGTGAGTCAGCTGGCATTCTTCGATCAATGCGTTGTAGGAGAACGCCACTTCCATGGCATTGAGGTTTTCGCGCTGGATGTTCTCGACAAGTGCCATCTCCATCATCTGGCTGTCGGTGGCGATACGCACATACCCCGGAATCTCGGTCAGTCCGGCCAGTTGCGACGCCCGGAAACGGCGTTCGCCAGCAATAAGCTGGTATGTGCCGTCGGGCATCTTGCGTACAGTGACGGGGGTGATGACACCTTGGCGACGGATGGATTGGGCCAGTTCCTCCAAAGCCTCCTGGTTGAAATCTTTGCGCGGCTGAAAAGGGTTGACAATAATTTTATCTATGGGCAATAATGAGATGGCTGCAGTGACATTGGCGTTTCCCTGCATGGTGTCAATGTCGATGGCTTCACCCAAGATGGCCGATAGACCGCGACCTTTGAGCGGATTTTTTTTTGTGGGCATTATTTTTTCAGCTTGTTGCGTTTGACGATTTCATTGGCCAGGTTCATGTAATTCAATGAGCCCAGGCTGGTGGCGTCGTAAAGGATGATGGGTTTGCCGTAACTGGGGGCTTCGGCCAACTTGGTGTTACGACAGATAAGGGTGTCGAAAACAAGATGTTTGAAATGGGTGCGGACATCCTCGACCACCTGTCGGGCGAGCCGCAGGCGTGAGTCGTACATGGTGATAAGCAGTCCTTCGATAGAGAGTTGCGGATTGAGACGGGTTTGAACGATACGGATGGTGTTCAGTAGCTTCCCCAGCCCTTCAAGGGCAAAATATTCACTCTGGATCGGAATGATGACGGTGTCGGCTGCCGTAAGCGCGTTGACAGTGATGAGCCCCAGTGACGGGGAACAGTCGATGATGATGAAGTCGTACTGGTCTTTAACCGGCGCAAGGGAGCGCTGCATGTAGTATTCTCTTTTTTTCTCGCCGACCAGCTCCAACTCGGCGCCTACCAGATCAATGCGGGTGGGAAGCACCGAGAGGTTCGGCAATGCGGTCTCGACAATGCATTCGGATGCAGGCGCCTGACCCAAGAAACACTCATAGGTGCTTTTTTCCAGCGAGTCCGGGTCGATACCCATGCCTGAGGTGGCGTTGGCCTGCGGGTCGGCGTCGACCAGCAGCACCTTGAATTCGAGCACAGCCAGTGCCGCACTGAGGTTGGTGGCTGTGGTGGTCTTGCCCACTCCGCCCTTTTGGTTGGCGATTGCAATGATTTTTGACATTGTCAGATTTTGAAGTTGATGTCGTCAAGGGCGGCCGAGCCGTCAAGGTTGATGTCGCCGGTGTCTGTGGAACGGGGGCGGTAATCGTCCTCCACCACGACAGGGGGCGGTACAATGCCGGTGGAAATAAACGACAGAGCGTTGTCAAGCCCTTGACGGAACTTGTCGAAATCCTCTTTATAGAGGAACATCTTGTTCTTGTCGAAATAGAATTCTCCGGTGTTATTGTCAAATATTTTGCGGCTTTCGGTGATGACAATGAATTTGTCACCGCCTTTGGTCTCTTTGACGTCGAAAAAATAGCGGCGTTTGCCTGCGGGGATGGATTGTGAATACAACTCTTCTTTTCTAGTTTCTTTGAAATCCATGATTTGTTTTTTTTGTGTTTGATAGTTGCAAAGGTATGAGATTTTCCACACAGAGCCGCCCCGGCCTTTTATTATTTATCAACAATGGAAATTTAGTAACCCGACACAGGTCTGCGAGAGTCTGCATCGGGCTGCCGGCGGTGAACGGTTGTCGTCTCCCCGCTATTTTTTGTATTGTTTATGGGTCATGATGTCCAGCACCATGTTGTCGGTCTCGTTCATACCGTCATGACCAAGTCGGCCTAAGTTGCGGATAGAGTTGTCAATATCGTATTCGCAGAGACCGTCGGTCTCCTCGACAACATGGTTGTGGCAGGCCAGCTCGGCGGCAACAAACGCAGCGTAAAGCCCTGAGGCCATTTTCAGGGCGCAGCTGGGCTTGGCTCCGTCGCATACCATGCCGGCAATGGTGTTGATGAGGTTCTTGACCGCATAGGAGATTTGAGCATAGCCCCCGCCCTGCAGGAACACCAGACCGGCGGCGACACCGATGGAGGCGTTGACAATGCCGCATAGTGCGGAGAGCCGCCCGATACCGTGTTTGACATAGATGGAGGTCAGATGCGACAAGACCAGCGCACGGGTGATTTGTTCGGCGCTACATCCTTTCATGGTGCCGTATTTGTAGACAGGCAGTGTGCAGGCGATACCTTGGTTGCCGCTGCCGCTGTTGCTGTAGACCGGCATCGTGCATCCGTCCATACGGGCGTCGGAAGCCGCCACGGTGTGGGCAACGACGGTGTGTACGATGTCGGAGCCGGCATTGTCAAGCAAGATTCGGCCCGCATGGAGACCATACCCTTTGAGCCCTTCGGCGGATGCGGCTTCGTTGTACTGTACGGCCTGATTGATGAAGTCCAGCCGTTTCAGGTCGGTGGTAAGGGCGAATGCATAAACTTGCGCGAAAGATTCAATGCAGAATGATTGACTGGCTTCCTGAACCTGAGACTGGGTCCGGTCGTCGCAAACGATGGGAGCGCCGTTCCGCTCAATGAGGGTAAACCGTGTGTGCCGTCCGCTGATGACAGTGCGGGCGGTGTCGGCGTCCTTGTGGCACAGACATTCGATGTAAAGTTTGTCGGCAGAGTCGCATACCTGAATGTCGATGGCGTCGGAATGGATGGCCAGCCATTCCTTGGCTGTGTCGATTTGGCCAGAGGTGAGGTTGAGCGTCTCGAGCCCCCTTGCGGAGTCGCCGGCGGTGACGGCCATAGCCACGGCAATGGGCAACCCGATCATTCCGGTGCCGGGGATGCCGACACCCATAGCGTTTTTAAAGACGTTTTTGCTTAACCGTAGCGTTACCGATTGCGGTTCCGCGCCCAGTGTCTCTTTGGCTTTGGCCACAGCCAGCGCGACGGCTCCGGGTTCTGTGCAACCCGTGGCCAACACCACTTCGCGGTGTATCAGATCCAGTATCTGCTCACGCAACTGTTCGGTGACTGACATCGTCTTTTGGCGGTTTGGTGGCTGAAAGGGCTGCCGGTGTTCACTTTTCAAAGATTTGCTGCCAACGCTTATAGTCGCGTTCTTTCCAGCATCCGTTGTGGTATGCGTAGGAGACAATGGCGGGGATGACGGTGGTGCCTTCGGCATAGACCATCTGTTGCAGCTCCTCGCTCACCTTGCCCCAGCTGCCGGCCTCCAGGAGTGTGGAGGAAGAGCAAGCACCGTCGCGCACGTCGGCAACGGTTATCTGGACGGCATATTTGTGCATGGGCACCTCATGCCCGAGGATCTCGGCGCACACCACGGTGTCCTGGGCAAAGTTTTTCGGACTGCCTCCGCCAACCATGAAGAGGCCGGTCTGGGGTGCCGCCATCTTGATCTTGGTGAGCTCGATAAAGTCGCACACCGAATCGATGGAGAGATATTTTTCACCCTTTTGGGCACGCTCCCATTGGTGCTTGCCGATGCCGAAGCCTGCAGAACTGTCACTGAATGCGGGCACAAAGATGGGAACCCCGCATTCGTAGCATGTCTGGATGAGGCTTTCTTGCTTGACGCTGTGCCCGTCGTGGAGCCATTTGCCCAGCTCGTACAGGAATTCGCGCGAACTGTAAGGGCGAGCCTCCAACTGGTTGGCCAGTTTGTAGGTGGTGTCGTCACACACCTGCAACTCCTCTTCGTCAATGAATGTGTCGTAAATACGGTCAATATAAAGTTCGCGCAAAGTGGTGTCGGGAATGACGTTTTCCTTGGTCCCGATATAGTGCTTGAAGCCCAGTGCCTCGAAAAGATCCATGTCGATAATGGTGGCGCCTGTGGCCACGACAACATCAATCATCTTGTTACGCACCATATCCACATAGACCTGCATGCATCCTGCGGCAGAGGTGGAACCGGCAACGGTGAGTATGTTGGTGCAGCCCTGTTCGCGGCACATCATGGTGAGGATGTCGGCAGCACGGGCGGTGTCGCGTGAGGTGAAAGACATGGAACGCATGGCGTCGATGAGTTCCGTCGAGTCGTATTTCTTGATGTCTATGTGTTTGACAGTCTCTTTGAGGAGGTCTTTCTTTTCCATATTCAGCGTATTTGTGTATTATTTATTGTCTATCAATTATTTATCAATGAAGAATATCAGAAAGCATCGCTGTTGTCAGCGGGGAAATCGTTTTGTCCGTTCATACTGGAGTCGACTGTGATGGTGGACTGCAGGGAGCTGAAGCTGTCGAACTGTTCGTTGGCCGCGATGCCGTCGGCATATTGGCTCGGGGCGACAAATTCCACATTCTCGAAGCGGGCGAAGTTGGGGGTGAATTTGAGACGCACTGATCCGACAGAACCGCTACGGTGCTTGGCGATGATGACATCGGCCATGCCACGGGTGGGACCTTTCTCGTCAGGCTCCGTCATGCCGTAGTAGTCCGGGCGATAGATGAATGCCACAATGTCGGCATCTTGTTCGATGGCGCCCGACTCACGCAGGTCGCTGAGGATAGGCTTCTTGTCGCCTCCTCGTGTTTCAACGGCACGGCTGAGCTGAGCCATAGCCAGTATGGGTATGTTGAGCTCTTTCGAGAGGGCTTTCAGTTGGCGGGAGATGGCGCTGATCTCCTGTTCCCGGTTCCCGTTGCGCGACGCTTCCCCGCCGGCATTCATGAGCTGCAGGTAGTCGATGAAGACCATCTGGATGTCGTACTTCTGCTTGAGTCGGCGGCATTTGGCCCGTAATTCGAATATGGACAATCCCGGGGTGTCGTCGATGTAGATGGGGGCGTCGTTCAACATTTGGGTCCGGGACACCAGAATCTCCTGTTCCCATGCTGCAAGCCCGCCCTTCTTCAGCTTGTCGCCGGTGATTTCAGTCTCGCTTGAGATGAGTCGTTTGACCAGTTCGATGCCGGTCATCTCCAACGAAAAGAACGCCACCGGTTTCTTGAAATCGACGGCCATGTTACGTGCCATGGTGAGCGCAAGCGCTGTTTTGCCCATGGCGGGGCGTGCGGCCAGGATGATCAGCGTTCCGGGCTGGAAGCCGGCGGTTATCTGGTCCAGCTCACGGAATCCGGATGGGATGCCGACGCAGTCATTGTCACTCTCCTGCACTTTTTTGATTTCCTGGACGGCTTCATACACAAGCGAGTCCATGGTGCGGTAATCACTGCGGAAATTGCGGTCGTTGATATCCATAAGGCGCTGCTCGGTGTTGTCGAGCAGCGTGAGAATGTCATTGCTCTCGTCATACGCGTCGGTGATGACTTCCGTGCAGATCCGGATAAGTTCGCGCTGGAAAAATTTTTCGCTCAACACGCGCACATGATACTCGATATGGGCGGCGCTGACCACGTGGTTGGTCAGCTGCGAGACATAATAGGCGCCACCAGCCGCCTCAAGCGCACCGTCGAGCCGCAACCGCTCGATGACCGTGAGCATGTCCACAGGTTGCGACAGCTCGAACAGATGGTAGATGGCTTTGAATATGGTCTGATGCTCGGGCTTGTAAAAATATTCGGGATGCAGGATCTCGATGGTGTTGTTCAGCGCGTTTTGGTCAAGCATGAGGGCGCCCAGCACAGATTCCTCCAACTCAACGGCTTGTGGCGGTGTTTTGCCATTGAGATTGAAGGCCGCCTCGTAAGACATTCGTTCCTTGCGCCTTGTTGTTGAACGCGAAATAACTTCCATAGGATGCAAAGATACGATAAAAAAGACAATTGAAAAGTCGAAAATAGAAACAATGGATTTTTTGTATCTTTGTCAAGATATGGAAGAGTCGCAACGTGCATATATCGCCATTGACTTGAAGAGTTTTTACGCCTCGGTGGAGTGTGTGGAGCGGGGTCTGGATCCGTTGTCAACGCACCTTGTGGTGGCCGACGGTAGCCGGACAGAAAAGACAATATGCCTGGCTGTGTCGCCGTCGCTTAAAGCCTTCGGCATCGGCGGCCGGGCCCGGCTTTTCGAGGTGGTGCAGCGCGTGCGGGCCGTGAACCGTCAGCGTCTGGACATGCTGCCGGACCAGTGGTTTAAAAACAAATCGACATCGGCTGTTGCATTGGCGGCGCATCCCGACTGGGAGGTGGACTACATCACGGCGCCTCCCCGTATGGCATATTATATTGAATACAGTTGCCGTATCTTTAACATTTACCGAAAATACGTCGCCGCAGAAGATATCCATGTCTACAGCATTGACGAGGTGTTTATGGATGTGACCCATTATTTGCAGACCTATGGCGTGACAGCGCACGAACTGGCCCGACGCATGATTGGCGACGTGCTGCAACAGACCGGCATCACGGCCACGGCAGGCATCGGCACCAACCTCTATCTCTCCAAGGTGGCGATGGATATTGTGGCCAAGCATGCCACGCCTGACGCTGACGGCGTGCGTATCGCAGAGTTGGACGAGATGACCTACCGCCAGCAGCTTTGGAACCACCGTCCGTTGAGCGACTTCTGGCGTGTGGGGCACGGCACCGCGCAGCGCCTGGCGGCGCATGGATTGCTGACAATGGGGCAGATTGCGCGTTGTTCGACCAACAATGAAGAATTGCTCTACCGGTTGTTCGGGGTGAACGCGGAATTGCTGATAGATCACGCCTGGGGCTGGGAGCCCTGCACCATCGATTGGATAAAACGATACCGGCCCGAAAGCAGCTCGTTGAGCAGCAGCCAGGTGCTGGCAGAACCCTACACCTTTGACAAAGCCCGGATTGTGCTGCAAGAGATGGCCGACGCTGTCGCTCTGGAATTGGTTGACAAACACATGGTCGCAAACCAGTTTGTGCTTACGGTGAATTACGACGTGAGCAATCTGAAGACTAATGACACGCAGCGGGGCTACCATGGCGCCGTCACACTCGACTACTATGGCCGTTCCGTGCCCAAGTCGGCCCATGGCACCGCCAATCTGGAGGAGCATACCGCATCCTCTCGGCGTATTGTCTCTGCGTTGACGGATTTGTTCGACCGTATTGTCAACCGCAGGCTGTCGGTGCGCCGCCTGACCATCGGAACCAACCATGTGGTCGACGAACAGGAGGCCGCCGTGTCGGGCCGTCAGGCGGTGCAACTGGAATTATTTGCCGACAACGAGACACGGCAGGTTGAACACGAGGCCGAACAGCTCCGTTTGGAGCGGGAACATGCCATGCAACAGAGTCTGCTGGAGATAAAAAAGAAGTATGGCAGGAATGCCATCCTGAAAGGGTTGGATTTTGAAGAGGGAGCCACCGCCAGACAACGTAACGAACAAATAGGAGGACATAAAGCGTGAGAGACGAAACATTTGACGATATAATCTCTCTGCCTCACCACGTGTCGACGCGGCATGTGCCGATGTCCATGTGGCACAGGGCAGCCCAATTTGCCCCCTTTGCCGCCCTGACGGGGTATGACAGCGCCATCGCCGAGGCGGCGCGTGAGACAGACGGCGAGTGGCAGTGCGACGAGAGCGCTGCCGCGGAGCTGGACCGTACCCTGTCGGCTGTTGTCAGCCGGCTAAATATGCGGCCCGTGGTGTCGGTGCGCTACTTTGAACCCGATGCCCGCAAGACCGGCGGGAGCTATCTCACCCGTCGGGCGCCCCTCAAGGCTGTCGACACGGTGCAACGCCTGCTGGTCTTTGCCGACGGAGGCACCATACCGTTGCGATATGTGCAGTCGTTGCAGTTGGTCGACTGAAAAAGTCTGATGTCCGAACTGTCAGTTCTGTATCAATAATGCCCTGAGCCGTTCGGTGAACTGGCCGATGTCGTCCGGCGTCGTGTCGAAAGAACACATCCAGCGCACCACGTCGGCCGTTTCGTCCCAGTCATAGAAAAACCATTCTTGTTGCAGTTGTTTCCAAACGCGGCGGGGCAGCCGGGCAAAAACACTGTTGGCCTCGACGGGATAGGCTACGCGAAGTCCCGGCAAAGAACGTACCGACTCGTGGAGCAATTGTGCCATGGCGTTGCTGCGGGAGGCATTGCGCTGCCACAGGCCGCTGTTTAGATAACATTCCATCTGGACAGCCGTGAAACGCATTTTACTGCCCAGTTGCGCCATCTGCTTGCGACGATACGACAGCTGACGGTCCAGGACGGGGTTGAGGATGATGGCACATTCGCCCGACAGCAGCCCGTTTTTAGTGCCGCCCAACGACAGGCAGTCGGCGCCGGCGTCGGTTGTGAGTGCACGCATCGGGCATTGCAACGCCACTGCGGCGTTGGCCAGCCGGGCGCCGTCAATGTGCAGAAACATGCCATGCTCATGTGCCAAATCTGCCAGTGCGCGGATCTCCTCAATACGATAGACGGTTCCCAGTTCCGTGGGTTGTGTGATGCTGATGGCCCGAGGTTGGGAGTGGTGTTGAAAACCGAAACCGTGAAGTTGGGTGCGTGCCAATTCCGGGGTGAGTTTGCCGTCGGGTGTGCTGACCGTCAGCAGCCGGCATCCGACAAGGCGTTGCGGCGCTCCGCATTCGTCGACATTGATGTGCGCCGTCTCGGCGCAGACGACAGCCTCGTGCGAACGGCACATGGCGTCGATGCAGAGCGTGTTGGCGCCGGTGCCGTTGAAAACCAGATAGGGAGAGGCGTCCGCTCCGAAGTGGTCGTGAACAGCCTGCACAAAGCGCTGCGTGTATTCATCGTCACCGTAGGCAAGCGCATGGCCGGTGTTGGCCTCGGCGATGGCCTGCAACACTTCAGGGCTGACACCCGAGTGGTTGTCGCTGCCGAATCCGCGTCTCATTACTTTAGCTTGTTTTCGACAAGCCGATCCTGGCAAAAGCTGAGGACGGCTTATTTGTCCATAGTCATTAGAAACTCCGCATTGTTCCGCGTATGTTGGATGTGCTTCATCAAGAAATCCATAGCCTCGACCGGGTTGAGGTCGGTGAGATGGTTGCGCAGCACCAATGTACGGCTGAGAATGTTGGAGGCCACCAGCAGCTCGTCGCGGCGGGTGCTGGATGCCGCAAGGTCGATGGCCGGGAAGATGCGTTTGTTGGACAGGCGGCGGTCGAGTTGCAACTCCATATTGCCCGTCCCCTTGAATTCCTCAAAGATAACGTCATCCATCTTTGATCCCGTCTCGGTGAGCGCGGTGGCGATAATGGTCAGCGAACCGCCGTTTTCAATGTTGCGTGCTGCGCCGAAGAAACGTTTGGGCTTTTGCAGGGCATTTGCTTCCACACCGCCCGAGAGCACTTTGCCCGAAGCGGGCTGCACGGTATTGAAGGCACGGGCCAACCGGGTGATAGAGTCGAGCACGATGACAACATCGTGCCCGCACTCGGTCATTCGTTTAGCCTTCTCCAGCACAATGTTGGCAATACGCACGTGGCGGTCGGCCGGCTCGTCAAAAGTGGAGGCGATGACCTCGGCCCGCACGCTGCGCTGCATGTCGGTCACCTCTTCCGGGCGCTCGTCAATAAGCAGCACCATCAGATAGACTTCCGGATGATTGTAGGCAATGGCGTTGGCGATCTCTTTCAGCAAAGTGGTTTTTCCTGTCTTGGGCTGGGCTACGATGAGTCCGCGCTGCCCCTTCCCGATGGGAGTGAAAAGGTCGACAATGCGGGTCGACATGGTCTCGGCGGGATGACCGGTGAGGTTGAATTTTTCTTGGGGAAACAGCGGGGTGAGCGATTCGAACGGAATGCGGTCGCGCACCCGTTCGGGTGTCAAACCGTTGACATCAAGCACCTTGGTTGCAATAAAAAACTTTTCATTCTCGCGGGGCGGACGCACCTTGACAGTCACGGTGTCGCCGGTCTTCAGACCGTGGTAGCGCACCAGATGTTGCACCACCATAATGTCGTCGGGAGATGCCAGGTAATTATAGTCCGACGAGCGGAGAAAGCCCACGCCTTCAGGCATAAGCTCCAAGACCCCTTCGGCCTCGATGACACCTTCTGCATCGAATGGATATTCCTGTCGGCGCATCTGCTGCTGCTGCACATGGCCGTCCTGCGGCATACGGCCTTGGTTGTTGCGATTGCGACGCAGATTGTTATTGCCGAATCCATTGTTTGGCCGGTTGTGGAAATTGTTGGAGCTGTTTGAGGCAATGTTGGCGGCGTTTTCGTTGCTCTCATGGTTTACCGGAACCTCATCAGGCAGAGTCGTCGTTGGCTCGGCAGCGGCTTGGCTCATTTGCGACGGCTCGGCGGAAACGCTCGCGCCGGGTGCGGCATCAGGCTGCCCGGCGTCTGTTTCAGCCGTTTGCAGCGGATCTTTTCGCGGACGTCCACGACGTCGTGTCTGAGCAGGCCTGTCCGCAACAGCGTCGGGCGTCCCGGCCTCAGTGGATTCTTTGTCTGTCGCCGCAACATCCGCCGCAGGCGACTGCTCGCCGGGATTATTTGAGGAGGAGGGGCGCAACGTTATAATATCCGGAATGGTGGGGATGGACGGCACCTCGACACCGGAGATGTCGATATGGTGCACCGTCGACACCGAACTGTCCGGGGCGGTGTTGTCCGGGAGATGCGTCACAGCCGGCTGTGACGTGTCCGGTTGCGTGGCCTTGGGTTTACGGCCGCGTTTCTTTCGTTCGTGCAAATCCGGGTTGTTGTTGCCCGATTCCGCCAGCAGTTGCGGCCGCAGATGGGTGCGGCGGCGCGGAGACGGCGAGTCGTCAGGGCTCACCGCCTGCTTGTCAAGAATCTTATATATCAAATCTTGATGTTCCATACGTTTGGCACCGCGGATGCCCATTTCCTCGGCGATTGATATCAAATCAATATGAGCTTTGGCCGAGAGGTCTGTAATGTTATACATAAAATAGAAAGGGAGATTGAAGAGAAAAGAAGTGTGACGTTGTCTCTATCTTCTTTTTTGACGTTGCAAAGGTATGATTTTTTTTGATACTTCGGAAAAATTATTTTGCCGATAGTCGTAAAAAGTGTATTTTTGCAGTTGATTACAAATTTCATATACATATAACTATATTACTATGAATATTCCTCAAAATCTGAAGTACACCCAGGATGACGAATGGGTGAGAATCGAAGGCGACATGGCTTTTGTCGGTATCACCGACTATGCCCAGCATGAACTGGGTGACATTGTCTTTGTGGATGTCACTTGTGAAGGCGAAACCATTGAAGCCGGCGAGGCTTTCGGTTCGGTCGAGGCTGTGAAGACAGTGGCTGACCTGCTGATGCCTGTCAAGGGCGAGGTGGTTGAGTTCAACAGCGCTTTGGAAGACGCTTCGGCCGTCAACGCCGATCCTTACGGGAACGGTTGGATTATCAAAATCAAGCCCGCCAACATGGCCGATATAGACGGTCTGCTTGACGCCGCTGCCTATAAGGCTAAGATCGGCGCATAATGCGTTGTCTCATTTGATATGAAAATGGCCGTCCGAAAGGACGGCCATTTTTTTGTGGCAATATGAACGCTATTTTTCCGTACTGTCGGCGGGATGAGACAGCACGTAGTCAAGTTGTTCGCTGTCGTCCATCCCTTGGCGGACAAGCGGAAGCAGCGTGCGCAGGTCGCGAGCCAGAAAATGTTCCGGATAACGTCGCAGAAACTCCTCATAGGCGGCCACCGCCTCATCCGGCCGCTGGGCTTGTTCGAGTGCAGCGCCCTTGAAAAAAAAGCAGAGCGGCAAGTCGGCAAAATCAGGGTGTTCGGTCACAATGCGGTCAAAAACATCCGCCGCTTCCCCGGCATGTCCGATGCCCAGCAGCAGGTCCGCCGACTTAAATAGATAGACGGGTGTGACAGTGTCGTCCGGATAACGGTCGGCGAAGCCGGTGTATCGGTCTATCAAGCGCCACGCGGCGTTGGTGTCGAGTTCATATTGAAGCGCCGAGAGTGAATCCTCGGCCTGCTCTATTTCTGCCTGAAGCTGGTCGTGGGTCGGGCCGCAGGCGGCGAACAGGACCAATGCCAATGCCGACAGCAGCAGGGTCTGTCGGGAGTGATTGCGGAGGGTTTTCATAATACTATAAATATGGATGAATTGTCAGGGGGCGGGTGATAAATTTATTATTTGACCGTCTTCTTCACGGGCTGCATCTTATAGGCGGCCTGGACCCGGCCGGAGGCGACTTCGGTCAGTCTGCGTTTCACCATGGCTTTGCGTAGCGGTGTGAGCCGGTCTGTGAACACCTTGCCTTGCAGGTGGTCGATTTCGTGCTGGGCTATGCGGGCGTACATGCCGTCAATCTCCTCGACATGCTCGTTGAAGTCCGTGTCGAAGTAACGCACCACCACCCTTTCCGGCCGCAGCACATCTTCGTGAATGCCCGGCAGGCTCAGGCATCCCTCGTTGTAATAACGCATCTGGCCTTTGCTTTCTATAATCTCAGGGTTCACCATAACATGTTCCTCCAGCTCATCCCCATAGCTCTTGGACTGCTCGTCGTAGACCGGCACACCGATGACCACCACCTGTATGGATAAATCCACTTGCGGGGCGGCCAATCCGACGCCGTCGGCGGCATACATCGTCTCGAACATATCCGACACCAGTTGCTTCAGATTCGGATAGTCGCTATCTATCGGTTTCGCTGTCTTGCGCAGCGTAGGGTGTCCGTAACCTACAATCGGGAGAATCATACAAAGTGGAAGTTAAAAGATATAACAATGAATAGGGATAAGTTAAGCGTAGCGCATATAATCCTGCAACATGATGGTGGCGCTGATTTCATCGACCAGGGCTTTGTTTTGCCGTTGCTTGCGGTGCAAACCTCCGTCAATCATGGCCTGAAACGCCATCTTGGAGGTAAAACGTTCGTCGATACGGGCAATCTGCTTCTCCGGGAAGCGGGCGGCCAGCATCGCCACAAAAGGCTCTATATACTGCGCCGACTCAGACGGCGTGTTGTCCATCTGGCGAGCTTCGCCCACCACAAAACAGTCCACCTCTTCACGCCGGCAGTATTCGTCCAAAAAACGCATCAGGCGGGGTGTCTCGACCGTCGTCAGCCCCGACGCGATGATACGTTCGGGGTCGCTCACCGCCAGCCCGGTGCGCCGCACCCCGTAGTCTATGGCCATAATCCGTCCCATGAAATCCGTTGCAAAGTTACAAAATAAAATCAAGTTTTGCACCGTCGTTCCATCGGTCGATCCCCGCCGCAAACGGCGGGGTATAGGGGTGGGCGGCAGACATAGAAAAAGATGTGTAACCTACTCCGGTTCGGGCATCCAAGGCGTGATCAACCATGACCGCCGATACGTCGGGCAATCTGTGCGTCCGGTGCGATCCCCCACAGAAATGATTTAACACTTCAATTGTAAATCTTCATAAATAAGCGGCAACGGATTGCAAATCCGCTGCAACGGTACGCCTTGGCGCCCGTTTCGCCGGACAGCCGATGTGGGGACGGAAGTTTTTTTTCTTCAATTTTCATTTTTGTTTTCAATTAAAAGGTGTATCTTTGCAAACGATTTCGGAATGACGAAGTCTGGTCCCTTAGCTCAGTTGGTTAGAGCAACTGACTCATAATCAGTGGGTCCTTGGTTCGAACCCAAGAGGGACCACTTTTTTTTACTCACATATTAAACGAATCTCGTATGAATATAGACTGGCAAAACCTTCCGTTTGGTTACCTGAAAACGGATTACAACGTGCGCTGCTGGCATCGCAACGGTGAGTGGGGCGAAATCGAGGTGAGCTCCGAAGAGACCATCACCATGCACATGGCCGCTTCGAGCCTTCACTACGGACAGGAGGCTTTCGAAGGTCTCAAGGCATTTCGCTGCAAAGACGGTAAAATCCGTATCTTCCGTCTTGAAGAGAACGCCGCACGTCTGCAGAGCACCTGCCGCGGCATTATGATGCCTGAGCTTAGCACCGAGCGCTTTAAAGAGATGTGCATCAAGGTTGTGAAAATGAACGAGCGCTTCATCCCGCCCTACGGCACCGGTGCGTCGCTCTACCTGCGTCCGCTGCTCATCGGCACCGGCATCACTGTGGGTGTGAAACCCGCCGACGAATATCTCTTCATGATTTTCGTCACCCCCGTGGGACCGTACTTCAAAGGCGGTTTCAAAGCCAACCCCTATGTCATCACACGCGATTACGACCGTTCGGCTCCCCTTGGAACCGGTGTCTACAAAGTCGGCGGCAACTACGCAGCTTCGCTGCGTGCCCACACCGAGGCCTGCCATGGCGGCCAGTATGCCTGCGAATTCTATCTTGACGCCAAAGAGAAGAAATATATCGATGAGGCGGGTGCAGCCAACTTCTTCGGTATCAAGAACAACACTTATATCACCCCCAAGTCGACTTCCATTCTGCCGTCCATCACCAACAAGAGCCTCATGCAGTTGGCCGAGGATATGGGTATGAAGGTGGAGCGTCGTCCCATCCCGGTCGAAGAGCTCGCCGAGTTTGAGGAGGCCGGCGCATGCGGCACGGCAGCCGTCATCAGCCCGATCGAACGTGTGGACGATCCTGCCGTGGGCAAGAGCTATGAGTTTGGCAAGGAACCCGGCCCGTGGAGCAAGAAGCTCTACGAGCGCCTGCGCTCCATCCAGCTGGGTGAGTACGAGGATGTGCACCATTGGAACACGGTCATCGACTGACCCCTTTGACCTGGAATCAGTTTAGGGCAGGCGCGGACATCGCACTATCCCGAAACATATAATGGAAAAACGGACATTTTCATGTCCGTTTTTTTATGTATTAAAGCAAGTTGGCCGACAGGATTTGTTCCGGAATCGTATTTATTTCATAGTATGAATCCTGATTATAATCATCAGGTGAGATGTGATGCATTCCTACTGTGGCCGATATTCAACAAAAGTGTGGTCGTCGTAGAATGCCAGTAAACGAACCAGCTTGCGCTCGACGGGTGCCTGACCGACCCCGGCGTGTTCAGGTGGGGCCAACACTGTGTGCGATGCGCCTGGGTGAGTGGCCTCGGCGGTATGCTGCGATAGATCGGTCGGAGCGTTGGTAGCCGCCGGTGCCGCCGTCGCCTGAGCGGGTGGTGTGGCAAGGTCGACATGATTTGTCTGTATCGGATAAGCTGTCGAGTTGGATTGGTCCAAGCCATTCTCGTCGGGTTGAGAGAACAGGTCGCTTTGGTATGCCGTCGGCATAGGTGCGGCTTGACGTTTCGACGCGGTGCCACCATCCATCTGCACACGGGCTGTTTCACCCGGCGTTTCGAGGGGTGATGGATGGCCTGTGGCCTGGCGACCGCCATGACGGTTGGCGGCAGGGCTCTCATACATTTCCCCTTTGCCGAACATAAGCCAATTGATATCGATTTCAGGGTAGCGGCGTATTACTTTCATTACAAAATCCAGGCTGGGATTATTGCGCCCCGATAGAATGTGCGACATGCCGCTCGGCTGTATGCCGATCTCTTCGGCAAACTGCCGAGCGGTAATATTTTTTGCTTTCAGCAATAAGTTAATGCGGTTTACCATTGTACAAGTATTACACTGCAAAGATACAAAATTATATATTTACTTCTGTAACAATATAAATAACTTACAAATGTATCACATCAAACCATATCGATTTAGCATAAATAAGAAGATTAAGTCAAGTGTTTTATGTATTTATAATATAGATAGTTTATTATTGTGTACAATTATATCTACACGGATTATTTTACAGATGTATTTTATATGAATGTATTTACATAAGTGTAATCTAATTTACAATTGTAATGCATATCGCTGCTTTGCGTATGACGGCCGGTCTGTTGCCGCTGGCCCGTGACTTTGTTATAGGGTGTAGAATTTTCTGTATTTTGAATGATGGTTCGATCCTGATTCATTTATCGAAATCTCGTCGGGTTATGATCGACTTTTTAAACTTTACCTTGTTCACAATATTATGGGCTCCCCTATCGTTATCTAAACAGAAATTCATGTATATTTGCAATATCAATATATCTATTGTTTGTTTTAAAATTCGGTATATCATGAAAAAGACTCTTGTTATCGTCTTGACCATTTTGGTGGCTACCATCGCTGTTTCGGCATGCTCGCATCACACGTGCCCCGCCTATCGAGGTTCTGTTTCAATGGTTGAGTGATATTATGCGAATCATCTGAAGCCACCCTGCACGGATGGCTTTTTTTATTTATACTTTTACTTTATACTGTTCAAGCCATGAAGATACGCCCCCCTCGCCTACCCCGTCAGCTGCACCGTCTTTCATTGAACGGTCATTTGGACGTGGAGTCTGCGGCACGCGACATTCAGAATAATATCACTTTCTCGGGCCCCAATACGTATATTTTGGCAATCGCCATCATCATTGCTTCGGTGGGCTTGAATGTGAACTCTATCCCGGTCATCATCGGCGCCATGCTGATTTCGCCGCTGATGGGGCCCATTATTGGCTTTGGATTGGCGATGGGGACTAATGATTTCCAGATGCTGCGCGACTCGTTGAAGAATTTAGGTGTAATGGTGGCCATCAGTATTGTGGCGTCAACGCTTTATTTTCTGTTAACTCCGCTCAAACTGGACAATCCTACCGAATTGCTGGCCCGCACCAACCCGACTATCTACGATGTCTTGATTGCCACCTTCAGCGGCTTGGCCGGCATTATTGAGACTTGCCGCAAGAACAAGGGCACGGTGATTGCCGGCGTGGCCATTGCCACGGCGTTGATGCCGCCCTTGTGTACCATTGGTTTCGGTTTGGCGACGTTTAACCTGCATTATGCGTTGGGGGCGCTCTATTTGTTTTTCATCAACAGTGTATTTATTGCTTTTGCCACTTTTGCCGGTGTGAAGTATCTCGGTTTTAAGACGGTGACGGATGTCGACCCCGATGTGCAGCGGAATCACCGGCGCTGGTTAACACTGTTGGTCACCGTAATGATTATACCGAGCATCATTACGGCGGTCAAAATGGTGCAACAAAACAATTTTGAACGCAATGTCGACGCATTTGTCGTCAGTTGCCGTGAGATGGAGAACAATTATGTTTACGATTTTGAATGCAATCACAAGGTGTCGCCGTCTGTGGTGGAGTTATATCTGGTGTCAAACGATATTGACAGCGGAAGCCGTGAAATGATTTTTCTTTTGGCGGACAAGCATCATATCAACCGTAGCCAGGTGCGGTTCAAGGCCAATTTAGCCGGCGTGGGTCCCAATAATAAATTGGTGAATGACATTCTGCAGCGGGAAGAGGCCCAGATTGCCTATAAAGACAGTGTCATTGCCCGTCTGCAGCGCGAGAATGACGCTTACCGTGAAAGGGAGCGGAGATATGCCGAGACAATGGCTTCCATCCTGGAGGAGTGGTCCGCGCAGACTAAGAAACCTTCGCGCCGGTAGAGCGGTTGACGGAATGTTGAGGATGTCCGGGCTCTCTGAATGTGATGGCGGAAGGCAGAATGTCGATATTGAAACGGCTGCCTGGCAGCAGTTCACCGTCAAGGCAGAGGTAGATTGTCTCTTTGGATGTCACTTCGACATGACGGGCCTGCCGGTAAATGAATTTGCTCTGATGCCGCTTGCGTTTAAGGTGCAGTCCATGACGGTAGTCGTCCATGGACAGCAGCAGCCGCAGGAGCGACATGGTGCGGCAGTGGCAGACCTCGATGAGCCCGTCGTCAATTCGGGCGTAAGGGGCGCATAGAAACTCGCCGCCTACATAACGCCCGTTGGCCAGGGTGCAGAGCAGCATGCGCCGGCCCGGCATGCGGTGTCCGTCGACCTTGACGCTGATGCGGTTGTACCTTCCGGCGAAGATGCCGGCGACAATGCCCCATCGGTAGGCGTTGCGGCCGCCATGGCTGATGATGTTGTTGGCCACACGGGCAACAACAGAGTCGAAGCCGAAGTTGCAGACATTGATGGAATAGTTGTCGTTGACACGCAGGATGTCAATTTGACGGTTTTGTCCTTCGACCAGCGCTTCGATGCTCTGAAAATCGCTTTCGGGAAAGTTTTTGATGAAATCGTTGGCCAAGCTGCCAATGGCAAGAATGGCCAATGTCTTGTGATCAAAACCCGCCATGCCGGAAACGACTTCGTTGATCATGCCGTCGCCGCCGCAGGCGACGAAACACACTTGTTCGGCGGGGTGCAGGTCGCAATAGATATGCACGTAGCGCGTTGCGTCGCCTTCGCCTTGCGTGAGGTAGGTGTCGTATTGGAAGTTGTCGGCGTGTGTCGAAGCATATACGGTCAGCATCTGCCGGATATGATCTGCGTCGTGCTGCCTGTCGCTACGTCCATTGAGTATAAAGGTATACTTCATGTGGGGCACTACAGAATGTTGATAATGTTTGAGAAACCAGTTATATCAAACACTTCTTTCACCTGTGGTTTCATGTTGCGCAACACCATCTTCCCCCCGTGGGCGTTGACACTTTTTTGCAACATCAGAAAGACGCGCAGCCCTTGGCTGGAGGTATATTCCATTTCGGAGCAGTCGATTTCAATGTCGGGTTTTTCCAAGTTCAGCAGCGGAGTTATGTCTGTTTGGAACCGATCGGCATTGGTGGTGTCGGCGCGGCCGCTAAGCGTCACTTTGACGAGGTTGTCCTGTTGGTTGATTGTAACATTCATTATGGATATAGGATTGAGGTTAAAATCATATTAAACACGTGGTAGTCAAGTAGTCCAGCGAATCTTTCTCGCCGGAGAGATATAATATGTCGCCTTCGTGCAGGCGGTCTTCGGCTTTGGGGTTGGTGAAAAGGACTCCTTGGTGGATTATGGCCACGGCAAGACATCCGAAGGCACGGAAATTGCATTCGCGCAAGCTTTTCCCGCACCAGTCCGATTTGCCCGAGATGGTGATGTTTGTCACCACAAAAGGTTTGGCCTCTTCTGTCGTGGCAGCGGATGTGGCCTGTTCCACGATTTCGCGCACACGCTGTATCTGCGAAGCGGTGCCGACGAGCACCAGCCGGTCGTAAGGATAGATCACTTCGTCGCCGCGCGGCACCCGGATGCAAGTGTCGCCACGCACCAATTCCACCACATTGGCGCCCCCTGTGTGCCGGAAAGGCATTTGGCGTAAGGTTTTGCCGATATATTCAAAAGCGGGCGGAATCTCCAAAGTTTCGACTTTTACATCATAGGAGGCCAGTTGGTTCTGCATTGCCGTGGTGATCGGACGGGCGGCACGCAGGGCGTTTTCTTTTGCATTGAGATTGTCGACGAACGACCGTTCCAACAACGAGAAGCTGACGTGAAACCGCTGCAGAAGGACAAGCGATAATGTCGCGGCAGGCCACAGCGCCGCAATCCACCACTGGTGTTGCTGTAGCAGCGGACGAAACGAAAGGGAAAGAAACAGTGCCGACACCAACGTCTGCGACAATGTGAACATCTTGACAATATGACGTGCCGAGGGGTTGTCCAGACAAAGCCTGCGGACTGAACGGCGGGATATCTCGCCAGCGGCGGACAGGGCGACGGCAAACGGCAGCATGACCGCCAGCGTTATGCCGACACACACCCATTCCCGTGTGAGAACACTTTGGGCCGGCAGCAGCTGCGCAAGCCAGTCGTCGAGATAGCGTCGGGACACAAAAAGCACTCCGGACAACAATACACCGAATACAAGCATCCGCAAGGCCACGTTTCGTACAAGCATCCGCCATTCGCCGGCAGCCGCTTGCGAAACCTGCACCACCTCGTGTTCCCGTGGCACAAGGCGCTGTTTCCAAGACTCCGGCAGCACCTTCATGAACCAGGCGCTGACCGGGTCGGCCAAGCGAATCATGTGTGGCGTGGTGAAAATGGTGACGACAGAGACGGAGACTATCACAGGGTAGATAAATTCGCGCATGACGCCCAGCATATATCCGAGCGCGGCTATGACAAAGGCAAATTCACCAAGCTGAGCCATGGAGAAACCTGTGTGTAGCGCGTTGACCAATCCTTGCCCGTTCAGTAGCGCTCCCAAGGTGGCGAAAACGGGAACCCCCAGCAGGACCACCAATGAGAGCAGTAAAATCGTGGACCATTGTTGGCCTGCGACAGATGGGTTGACCATCATGCCCACGGATACAAAAAGAATGGCTTCAAAGAGATCTTTAATGCTGCCCACCGCATGTTCAATGCGTTCGCCTTCCAGCGTCTCCGCCAGTATGGAGCCCATGATGAAAGCCCCCAATGCCGACGAGAAACCCATCGAATCGGCCATTGTCACCATCACGAAACAGAGGCCGATGGCGATAATCAGCAGAATCTCATCGTTGATATAGCGACGCGACCATTTGAGCAGCAGCGGGATAAGCCAGATGCCCGTGACAAAGCAGAGTATGATGAAGAAAACAGGTTTCAGAAGAGCAGTCAGCATGGCGGTCCCCATCAGATTCTGGCTGGTGACGACAGTGGAAAGCAGGACCATCATAAGGACAGCTATCAGATTTTCCACCACCAGAGCGCCATACAGGACGGGGACATGGGGACGATCCCTGAGTCCCATTTCACTGTAGGATTTCATGATGACTGAAGGGAACGACATGGACATTATGCACCCTAAAAACAGACTTTCCGTCGGTGAGCAGTGTATCATCCGGCCCACTATGTACCCGATAGCGGTCATTCCGGCACATTTTACAACGGCGGTGACCAAAGCACCCATACCCGACTGGAGCATCTTCTTGAAACTGAACTCTAATCCCAATGCAAAGAAAAAGAAGATGACGCCGATCTCCGTCCATTGATTCACAATTTCACTGTCAATCCCGGGGAAGACACCCAGATACGGTCCCACCAATATCCCGGCAATGATATAACCCATGGCCAGCGATTGTTTCAGCCATCGCGACAGGACTGAAAATACACCGGCGGCAATGAGTATGACAGCTAAGGTAGTGACGTAATTCATGAGTGGTGCGAAAGGTGATTATAAGCTGACAGACAGGATTGTGATATCGTCGTTTTGCGCATTGCCGGCCACAAATTCCCTGACAGCCTCGTAGATGCCTTCGACCATCTCGTGCGGAGTGGCGGCGGTTCGGGTCAAACGGGCGGCTTCGGACAACAGGCGATCTTCGCCAAACAGCTCTTTCCCGGCTGTCTCCGCCTCTGTGACACCGTCGGTGTAGAGCAGCAGCCGGGTGCCGGGTTGCAACGTCAGGCTTTCACCCTGATAAGGGAAGTCGGATATCAGACCCAGAGCCAAGTTTGACTTGGCTTTGAGGTAATAAGGCGCGCCTTGCGGCGGCAGCACGATGATGGGGTTGTGGCCGGCATTGCAAAAATGCAGTTCATGCGTTCCGGTGTCGTAGCATCCGGCGAAGAGCGTGCAGAACATATTGCGGTCATTTCCTTCGGAAAGGCTTTTATTCATGATAGACACGATTTGAGTCATCGTGTAGTTCATGCTCGAAAGAAAGCTGAATGCGGCGCGTGTCATAGCCATAATCAATGCGGCCGGGACACCTTTCCCCGACACGTCGCCCATGGTGAAATATATTTTTCCGTTCAACACGGAGAAGTCATACAGGTCCCCTCCCACCTCTTTGGCGGGTGATAGCATGGCATAGAGGTTGTCCGGGAAGTTCTTCGGGAGCATACCCTCCTGGATGCCCCGCGCCACATTCAGTTCGCTCTCGAGGCGTTGTTGCGATGCGGTGGTGGTGCGCAACTCGGAGATATACTGATTGATTGTCTGCTGCATATAAGCAAATGAATCGCGCAACATGCGCATTTCGTCGTTGGTGTTCACCTCCACCAGCTTGGTGTTGAAATTGCCTTTGGCCATATTCATTGCCGAAACCGACAGGTCGGTGATGGGTTGTGTCAGATGACGGATGGTCCGATAGAGCAAGATGAACAAAACCAGCAACCCCATCAGTCCCACGAAAATCAGCACCATATTCATTTGCGAGGTGCGGCGCAGCACATCACGGTACTCCGACATGACACTCAGGCTCCAGCCGTTCTCCAATGGGGTGAACACACAGAAAGAGGTGATGCCGTTGTGGCGGAAATGCATTGTGCCGCTGTCGCCGCGCAGCATCGCCTCGGCGACGGACACGATGGCCTTGTTGCCGGTTGCGCGTGAAGTGGTCAATAGATCCTGTCCCGAAAGATAGGCTATCTTTTCCGATCCGATATAGGCGCCCTTGCGGCTGACCAAGGTGGCTTGGGAGTGTGGGTAGGGCTTGATGGCTGCCACCATGCGAGAGGTCCACTCCAGCGAGATGTCGGCTGTGAATATGGCGGCAAGCTGTCCATTTCCGTCCAGCAGGGGCACACTGTAAGTGGACATCATGCAGTTGCCTCCGCCGGCGTCGAAGTAGGGTTCGCTCCATGTGGGAGTGAGCGAACGGGCGGCTGAGGTATACCATTCCATGCCGGCATAGTCGTAGCCTGTGCCGGCCAGTTGGTTGATGAAGCAGGTGTCATGGTCCGCATCGCGGTAGCCGTAGAGCATGTAGTGCTGCCGGTCTTTGAGATAGCCGGGACGCAACGCGACCGCTGAGCCGATGATGGTTGCATTCTCTTTCGTCATCTGGCTGATGATGCGGCAAAGATAGGCGCTGTCGTCCAGATGTTCCCGGACCAACCAACTCATGGAGTTGGTGGTGAATTCCACTTCCTTGAGCGTTTTCTCAAGTTCAGCCGAAGTGGCGTCGAGCAGATGCTGGGCCGACTTGTTAGCCTCGTCTGCAATCAGTTTATGCGACGAGACGGCGACCACCGCTATCGAGATGATAAAAAGTACGGAGACGATGAACAGCACATTGAGGCTGATACGGGTGGATAAGGATTTACTGGCTAATTTCAAGGTTCGGGTTGTTTTTTTTGTATAGGGACAGATGATTCTGGATTGAACAGGGATTCAGTCGGCAAAAGCCTTTTCTATGTATTCGCGCATGGGCGGGTGCAGTTCGTCCATCTCACCGAAGTGCAATTGATACAGTGCTGTGTAAGGCTTCACTTTGCGCTCCACTTCTTCTATCGACATAGCCGGTTCCGATTCGAAATATTCGCGTATAAAAATGCGCCAAACCTCCTGCATGGCTGATTTTGGAATATGATAGAGGTGCATGGCCAGGTCATCGGGGATGACATTGCAGGCCATGTTGAACATGCCCAAATCAAACCAAGGGCTGCCGTAGCGGAAATCGCCCAGGTCTATCCACCAATTTTCTGTGTCATTGGTGATGATATTGCCGATATGGAGATCGCCGTGAAGGCAAGTGACGTCTGACGGGACACTGCACAGGAAACCGTCGATACGACGCTTAAGTTCATTGTCGATTTTCTTGGCCTTGGCTACGTCTTGACGGAAATAGTCGACAGCCGGCTCCAGCAGATTTGTGTTGCACTGGGTGCCGTGCAGTTTGCGGCATTCGCGGGCGAAAGCCACGGCATAGTGCTCCAAGCGGTCGGGCTGCTGCGATATGGCGCGGGCAAATGAACGCTTGGGGGCGATGCGCTCAAACTCCACCCCTACCCTTTTTCCATCGGTGACCATACGGTAGGCCCGTGGCACATGAAGTCCCATGTTGAGCACGGTCCATGTGCGCTGCAACTCTTGCATGGGCACGTGTGACGGGATGAAATCGGCATAGAGTTTAATCATGCGACGTCCGTCACGGTGGTTATAGCTTGTGGCAGTGTAGCCGTCGCCGCTTTCCTCATATTCGGCCATGTCGATCCGTTCGGGCTTCGGGGGACCGAACACCTCCGCCAGGCGGTCGGTGAACTCCGTGTAAGCATCCGTGCCGGCCAGCACACTGAGCGCCACAGCCAGGCCACGATAGTACCACTCAATGTCCGACTTACCGCCCGGGGCATGGAAGCGGCCCCACAGGTTGTCGCCCATCCGTCGGTAGTCAGCGGCGATGGCACGCATGTTGGACAACTTGTCGCCTATCGCCACTATTTTCCCCTCTCGCGGGGCGGCATGCAGCAAGTCGAGTTGCACCTGTTTGCGTTCGCGCCAGGACAACCCCTTCTGTTTGGGCGCTGTCTCATATCCGACCACCGACGCCACACGGGCACCGAACTCGTTTTGCAACGTCTCTAGCGAAGTGTCGGTGTCCTCCACCGTGTCGTGCAGCACTGCCGCCGCCAATAGCTCTTGGTCCGCCGTCAGTCCGGCCACAATCGAAACCACCTCAAGCGGATGGACGATATAGGGGAAGCCTTTGCCCCGGCGTTCGGTGCCGGCATGGGCTTGGACTGCGAAGCAGATGGCGCGGTCCAGCAACGACGAATCTATAAAATTTTCACTCATACAATGTTAATTTTATCCAGTTGTTCAAGAGTGCGGTGTGCCCGTGTCGCGTTGTAGCCGTTATCGCCAAACAGCATATTATAGAAATGCAACAGGCCGTCGATACCGCCACCTTGCTTGTAGATATGGACAATGCATAGGTTCTGAAGCGACAGCGACAGCGCCACAATGTCGATATCGGTGGTGGCCAACTGATGCAATGCCAGCTGATAGGCGTACTCGCTGCACTCAAACCGCATCCGCTCCACATCGCCCAAGGTCTTGAAACCCATCCCCTGCATCACAGGAAGATAGGGCCGCAATGTGTCTTGGTATATTTCGGCCTGATTGATTGAAGCAATCTTCTCAATGAGATATTTGAACGGATTCAACGCCAAGTAATTGTTAAAACTGTCGCCGTCTAAGTTGACGGCATCGAAATTGCCGTCGGCCACCAAGGCGTGAACCTGTCGCCGGTAGTCGTTGATTTTGATGCGCAGTTTCGAGAACTCCTCATCGGCAATCTCCAGTAATCCCGCCATACGGTTCAGGCTGCGCAAATAAGTCTTGGGGATCTCCATGCCCGACTTGTACCCTGTGTCGTGATACATGGTGGCCCACACGTGCTGCAAGGCGGTGCGCATCTGTATCTCGAAACGGTATTCATTCAGTTGCGGCATTGACTCATCGGCAAACAGGCTGGGTGGGATGTGGCAGACATAGTGAAGAGAGCGGTAGCCGAAGCGGTCCAGTTCCAGCAGTTTGCGTTTGTCCACCGAATTATCCCAGTCGACGTCGAACCGGGTCTCTATCAAGGCGGCAATCTTGTCCACCTCGTCGGAATAGAATGCCACCACACGGGCACCAAGTATATCTGTTATATCCGACAAAGATGCATATTTACTTCCTTTCAGCTGTAACTTGCCCGCCAGACTCTGCTCGCTCTTGACGCGCGACTCGATGGCCGTCACGTAAAGACCGTTGTCCTCCACAATGCCGTGAAGCTGCGAGTCGATGAACTGACGCATCTTTTCGAAGACAGCCATGTCGGAACGGTATGCTTCCAATATCATTTGCCCATGCAGGTCTAATCCGTATTGTTCCATCCGTATTGCAGTGAGAAATAATTACTATAAACTGGTGTGCATGCCGATGTGTTTCATTTTTCCAGATACTTGCCCCGGAGTGTATCGATATCGTTTCCGGTAAGGCACAGCGGGCCTGTCAGATAGTCCGTCAACGAGCCGTATTTCCGTTCGACAACGGTGAGCGCCCGGTCAAAAAAACCGACATGGGCGCCCAAAAACGCTATTACAGTCTGTCTCTCGGCGTCACCGCCGCCATCCGCCGTCACCTGCCTCAGCACCGGCTCCACGTCGGCACGATAATATACATTGGACAGCTCGTAGTCGCGCAATATGGTCTCGCGGTCGGCACCCAACGCGGCGAGCAGCAATGCGGCGGCCAGACCGGTGCGGTCTTTTCCTTGGGCACAATGCCAATAGACGGCACCCTCCGGTGCATCGACCAGCATCTCGAAAAAGGCGGCATACTGTAGTTGTGAATACTCGTTCAGCACCGTTTCCGTGTACATATTGCGTGCAACCTGTTGCACACGAGGGTCCGATGCATGCTGCACCAGAAAGCCGGGCAAGTTGTTATAGGCCTCGGAGGGCAAATTGCTGTTGACGGGTTTTTCGGTGTCGGGATCAATGACAGGCAGCCATATATAGCGGGATCCAGCCACTTTCCGGTCAGGCGCCAGGCGCGTCTCGATCTCGGAGCGGAAATCGAAGACAAGCCGGAGGCGGTATGTGTCGCGCAGCCGTGTCAGGTCGTCGGGTGAGAGGGCTGCCAGACTGCCGCCACGCAACAGCAGGTTGTCCCGCACCCGTCGTCCGTCGGCCATGCGGTAGCCTCCCAGTTGACGGGCGTTGGCCACACTGGCCAATGGCAGCAGTTGCCGCTGCAGCAGGCCGGAAAGTTCAATATCCCCACTCTGATACATGGCAACGGTTTATTTCCCGGGGATAATCTTTGTCATGGTCAATATGTTGCACCCATCCTCATAACGGTATTCCACCTGGTCCATCAGCTGTTTGCACAGGTATATGCCCAGACCGCCTATCTTCCGTTCTTCGGCCGACAGCGAGATGTCCGGGTCTTCTCGTTCAAGGGGGTTGAACGGGCTGCCGGCATCGCGCAGTTCGATAGAGAGGGTCATGCCGTCGGTGTCGACGGCGGTACTGACCTCCAGCCAGCCGATGCCGCCGTCGTAGGCATAACGGACAACATTCTCCACCGTCTCTTCGACAGCCAGCCGTATCTTGAACCGCAGTGTCTCATCGGCAGGCATATCCGGCGACGACATCAGTGTGTCAATGATGAGAGAACTTTTGTCCTTGATGGGATTGAACCTTTTTTTCATTATAATTATTGCATTCGCAAATCTACAGACAGTGTCTATCGTACATTCCGTTCCAGCGACTGCCGTACTTGGCGTTTGATTTCCATGGTGCGTTCCTGCACCTTGTTTTGTTTTTCCGGTTTGAACAGGTTGGCATAGCGCACCTTGCCCAATTCAATTTTCGGTTTGGAAAGGCTGCCTTTGACATCGACAGCCAGCCGCACCGGCAACGGGCTCTTAAGCAGCTCCAGATGGTAATTGCACCGGTTGTCGAGTGTATGGCGGCCGGCCACACAGACCTGATATTTGTCCATGCTCAGCAGAAACGGGAACACTTCCAACTCATTGCGGAAAACGGTCATCTCCACATCCAGACTGTCAATCTTGTTCTCGGTCTTCTTCTTGAACATCAACAGCGATGAAATCTTATCGAATGTTTCATTGTCAAGCACCACCAAGTCTTTGCCGCTGATGGCGGCGGCGCCCAGCATGGTGCTCATTTTGGGTTTGTACCCGGCCGTCAGATAGGTCTCTGCCGCCAGATGAAAATCAGCATTTCCTTTGAAAGATTTGAGCATCGGCACCAATGTGTCGATAGTGGGAATCATATCTATCAGTTCGTCAATCTGAATGTCGAGCAGATGGAAGTCCAGCCCCAGAAACAGGTGGTTGAAGCGCGGCGAACGGTACACCCCTGTCAGCTGCATCCGTGCCGCCTTGCAGACGAAACCCATCTGGTCGAGCACGACCGTGCCGTCGTTGACCGTGAGGCCGCCGGCCACGTCGGAGAGTCTGTTGCCAAACGCCAGACAGTTGCTGATGTGTGTGTTAAGTGCAATGTTGACATTCTTGGGCACAATGAACGGGTCGGCTGTGGCCGGAGCCTCGGCACGCTGTGCGTCGAGGCTGTCCTTGTCGGTGCCCAACCCGTTGAAGAGAGACATCAACTGGTCGACATCCGTGTAATTGGATGTAAACCGGAGTTTTCCCTGCAACATGCCGTCGCGCAACAAATAATCCTCAATTCCGTCGACATGTCCGGACAGCTGATAGTCAGACAAACCGCACACCAGGCTTGCGTCGATTGTGTCGCATCGTCCGTCGGCGTAGTCCAGTCTCAGTGTGTTGAGACGCAACACCTGTTGAATCGCGGGGGTGTAGACAGAGGCCTCCTGCAGGTTGACAGCGAGTGCAGGCTGCAGCATATCCAACAGTTCGTCATGTGAAGGGTCGTAGCAGACGCGGCCGCTCAATGACAGACGCCGGCTGTTGAGGCCAATAATTCCATGCGAGGCATTCAGCATGGCTGTGGCGATGTTGAATGCCAGCGCCGGCGCCACGCCGCCGTCGAGCAGACGGGCGTCGAGGGTGATGCCCGGCGTGCTGACATGCAGGCTGTCGTTCTGCACCGCTACATCGGCCAAGGCCAGCGAGACCTGAGCCTGTATGTGTTGCCAGTCCTGCCGTTGCACCTGCGACAGCGTGGCATGGGCATTGACGTCCAGATCCGCCATACCGGAGAAGGTGACAGGCAGCGTGTCGGGCAACAGCAGTGCCACGTCGGTGGATTGTACATGGGCTTTGAGATGTGCGCTGAAAGGCACGCGGCCTGTCAGGTCGTCGGACTCGGCATCCAGCACCACTTCGCTGTTCTGCCAGCGGGCGCGTAACTTCCGCACCTGCGCTGCGACGGTATGGCGCCCGGCATGTTTCGCCGCGGGGCGCATCTGCGCAGTGACTGTACCTGCGACACCGCGCACCGGACCGGGCAACAGGCGGCTGTCGGCCCAATAGCCTTCGGACAGACGCAGCGTGACGTCGACCTGCGGCATAATGCTGTCGGCTACAGCGCCCTTGCACGAGCCGTCCAGTTGTGCCACGGCATCCAGTGACATGCCATGCCGCCATGCCGTGTATTCCGCAGGCAGCAAAGCCAACAGTCCGGACACGTCCCATCGGTTGGTGGAAAAAGCCAAGTCTGTGCAGATCGGCTGTCGTTCTTGAGGCAGCTCCACCGTTCCGTCCACATCCACCCGATAACGTCCGTCCAATGTCAGAGATGCGGTGTCCAGCATCAGCCGCCGGTTGTCAAAGGAGAACCGGAGCGGTGCATCGAGGGCGATCAAGTCACCATGGCTTGCTGTGGCGTAGGTGCAATATTCGCGCCCAGCGAGACACAACTGTGCCTGCGGCAATGTGAATGTCAGCCGACCGTTCGCCGCCTCGTTGTCGCCGGCTGCATCGAGTCTTATCGCCACACCGTCTGCACGGACCGTCATGCCGCTGCCGGCCTGTCCATGGGCAAAAGCCAGCCTGCCGCATCCGATCTCCAGCAGGGCCTGCAGCTTCCCGTGCGTCAATGCGCCTTCCGCGGTGACATCTAATCCTGAAACACTTGCCTCCGTCTGATGGAGACGGTCCACCCATTGCGCCTGCAGATTGCGGATGGCGATGGAGTGCAGCAATATGCTGTCGGGCCAGACGAAGGTGCTGGCCGCAGTGTCGTCGGAAGCAGGAAAGATATCGTAGTTGGCCCGGCCGTCTGCATCGACGAAGAGGTTGACCCTGGAGTCGTTGAGCTGCAACTGCCTGACAATAATATTGCGTTTTGTCAGATATGCCTTGAGGTCTATTCCTACCACCAGCCTGCCCACATACAGCAGTGTGTCGCCGGGCGCCCCGTCAAGATGATTGAGCAATGCGACATCGCGCAATTCCAACCCCAGATCGGGATAGGTGGAAAACAGCGTCAAGTCGACAGACTGGAAACGGCTCTCGCAAGGTATGTATTGCGCCGACAGGCGGTTCACAATGGCGGTGAGCCGCGACGGGGTGAACACCAGCCACAAAGCGACCCCCACCACAATCAACACCAGCCCCAGCAGCGAGCCCAACGAGATCAGCGTGAGTTTGACACCTTTATTCATTTCTTATAGTAGGTTGTCTCATTGCCGTAATACTCGTCTTCAAGACGCATGAGCGACGAGGTGAGTTCCAATATTTTATAGTCGCGCGGCACCTCTTGCCCCATTTGGCCTGTAAATGTCAGGCTCAACCTGTCGTCCGACAGCGACCAGATGAAATGGGTGCCTTCACCCTCGTGGACATCGTCGTCTTCATCCCAGAAATTGCCTCTGCCGTTGCTGTCATAACGCCAGTACTCGTTGGAGCCTGATTTCTGCCATAGCCCTACAATCATATTGGCGTCATAGTTTTTGGGCTCATCTTTGCGGCACGACACCGGCAGTATCATGGCCGCAGACAGGAACAACAGGCTACAGATTGATTTTTTCATTGACCATGCGGATGATATCATTTTCCTCGCGAATGGCGTCGGCCTCCAGTTGCGCGGCACGGGTCAGGATGTCGTTCTTGAACGCTTCGTCCTTGAGCGACGCAGCATTGATTTTGACATTCAGATGCGCTCCCATCACGGCGCTGCGAGCCGCCAAGGCTCCGACGCCGCCGTCGGTGACGCTGGCCGGGTTGCCCCACTCCACCATGGCGCGGCAGACGGCGAAGGCGTCGTAGGCACGCTGCATGGTGCGGAAAGGCACCTCGGTGGCATAACGTGTGGCCTCCTGGATGGCGGCGCTGCGCGCGGCTTTCTCTTCGTCGGTCTTCTTGGGCATACCGAACGCATCCATGATTCGGTTGAAAGCCGCCGTGTCCTCATCGACCAGATGCAACAGCTCGTCTTTCAGCGCCTGCCCTTTGACCGCGACGTCGCTGAACTTCTCCCATTCGTCGTCGTAGGCGGCCTTGCCCCCCGTCAGGTTGGCCACCATGGTGCCCAGTGATGCCGCCATGGCACCCATCATGGCGCTCACGCTGCCGCCGCCGGGTGCGGGGCTCTCGCTCGCCGTCTCGTCGCAGAAACCCGCACACGTCAAATCCACCAGTTTCTTCCGACTGTGGTCTTCAATCAGGTATTCTATAACTTTCTCTTTGGGGTTGAACGGTTTCAAGTCGTCAAGCCCCATGCTTTTCACGGCCACCCGCATCAGTTCGTCTTCGCTCACGCCGAGGCTTCGCCGTTGTTTGGAGAGATAGTGGCGACCCGCGTCGACCAGCACGCTTTTTGGGATGAGACCTACAATCTCGGCCCCCGTGACACGCAATCCGCGGTTGGCGGCGCAGCGGCACACTTCGTCAAAACAGAGATGGACAGGAGCCACCTTGATGGATGTGATATTCATCGACACCTGGGCGATGCCGTAATCCTCGATGTACCAGCCGATGGCCTTGGTGCCTTTCAGCGTGCCGGGAATCATGATGTTTTTGCCGGCGGCGTCCTTCATGATTTTTCCGCCGGGCTTGCCGCCTTCGCGTTGCGGCCGGCCCTTCTCGCGCACATCGAACGCCACCGCGTTGGCACGGCGGGTGCTGGTGGTGTTGAGATTGTAGTTGATGGCCACCAAGAAATCGCGGGCACCCACCTGGGTGGCACCGGTGCGGGCCACATGGCTGTTCCAACAGTTGGGGCCATAGTCCGGCTTCCATTGTTCACTGCCCAGCCGGCTGGAAAGGCTCTCGTACTCGCCGGTGCGGCAGTAGGCCAGGTTGCGCCGTTCGGGCAGGAAGGCGGCGCTCTCGTAGCAATAGACAGGAATATTCAGCTCATTGCCCAGCCTTTCCCCCAGCCGGTGCGCATACTCCACCACCTCGTCCATCGTGATGTTGCTGACAGGAATGAGCGGGCACACGTCGGTGGCACCCTGACGCGGATGGGCGCCGTGGTGCTGGCTCATGTCAATGAGCTCGGCGGCTTTGCGCACCACACGGAAAGCGGCCTCACACACCGGCTTGGGCTCGCCCACGAAGGTGATGACCGTGCGGTTGGTGGTGGCACCCGGGTCCACGTCGAGCAATTTCACTCCTTCGACCCGCTCGATTTCGGCGGTGACCTGGTTGATGATATTCATGTCGCGCCCCTCGCTGATATTGGGCACACACTCGATAAGCTGTTTCATGAAATAGAAATAGGTTTGAGATTTAAGAAAAATATATAGGTTGCAAAATTACAAAAAAAAACGTAACTTTGCACCAATAAAAATTGCATTCCATGAAACCAAACCGCCCCCTGTTCATATTGATTATAGCATTGGCATTTTCGAGTGCTTCGACGGTGCATGCTCAAACCCACAAAAATATCAACCCTTATGCTTTGGGGGTGGGATTCGATTTCGAAGGAAGTTTCGGCGCTGTGAATTACGGCATTCCCATTGAGTTCCGCTTCGGCAAAACCACCGATCCCTTTACGTTCCACATCGGAGAACGATTCTCCTTCCACAACGGGGGCGACGACTCCTCGCTCTACTACGACCCTTTGTACGGCCTGTGGTTGCACGAGCCCACCATTTCGTTCACCCAATTCTCCACCTATTTTCATGCACGTTGGAATTGCTGGCGCGACAACGAATTCACGGCATTTGTCGGCGCAGGCTACTATCTGAATTTCAACGCCAACGCTCGCGTCAATATCGATGTCCCGAACATTTCCTACATCAACAATCAATTCGTCTACACTTACGGGGACGGCAGCCGTCGTTTCTACTGTTCAGACCTGGTCCACCCCCTGTCGCACTCGCTGCGCCTTGAGGCCGGAATCGAGATGCCCCTTTTCGAACTCACGGTCTTCTGTTCCATCGACCTGACGGGCAATTTCAAGCGCAATGTGGTGAAAAACAATATCTACTACGATCCTTCCCTCGTCTATCGCGATGTGACGACCTACCCTGTCGACGGATTCAGCGCCATCAATCTTGCGACGCTGGAAGATATCAACGATGCCACACGCGACAGGGTGTTCATCGGTGTCGGGCTGAAATTCTTCTTGTTCAGCGGATATTTCAAGTGATTTTTTTTAAGGCAGCGCTTCGAATTATGTTTGAACAACAAACATAACGGGTGAACGACACAAAATATGCTGACAATCTGTCAGCATATTTTGTATGCTGCTTAAAAGCCCCCTATCCTTGCCCGTTATCGGCGTGACATCGCAACGGCGAAAATATCCTTTGGCAAAAATATTTGGCCGGCGGGTGTAGTTTTTTGTACACGAAATACGTTTTAATATAAAAATGAGGGATCCATTCAGCGCCATGCTGCACCGATACCAAGGGTTGCTATACGCTCTCTGTCGACGCTACAGTCGCAGGGGTGCCAGCATTGACGATCTGCTGCAGGAGGCCGCTATAGCGCTGTGGAAAGCCCGGGAGCTGATACTCCCGATGCCGGCAGTGCAACAGGCGGCAATGGTTTGGAAAATAGCCCGTAACGCTGTAATCGACACCCTCCGTAAAACCCGCGACAGCGAATCGTTGCCTGTCGAATACGACCGGCAGAGCGACGACCGGACACTGCTCAACGAACTGCACGAACAAATCAACCTGCTCGATGAACCCGACCTCACGATTGTGCGCATGCAACTGGAAGGCTACAGCTACGAAGAGATAGGCCTTCATGTCGGGATGACTGAGAAAAACATCAGTGTCAGGCTGGTGCGCATCAAAGAGAAACTGAGAAAAAACATAAATATATGACCGACGAACAATTTGAGCAACTGTGGCAGCAGGCCAAGGTGGACGGCTTGGTGCGAGAGCTGGCTGAAGGCTATTCCGGCTGGCTCCGTCGCAGACGCCGTGTCCGCAATATGGCTGTCGCCGCAGTTATCCTGCTGACGGCAGTCTCTGTGCCCGCGCTTTTCATGCCAGATGGCCGCAACAATAAAAACTACGAGCATGTATTCTGCAACCGTGCCGGTGCAAACGACGAGCAGTGGGTCCAACTGGCCGCCGACATGCTCCTTGAAGATGCATAAATTCCTGCCGTGAAAAAATATTTACTCATACTTGTACTTGCCATCTTGCTCCCGCTATCGGTATGCGGACAGAGTGAACTGTACCGACGCTATGCGTCGCGCGCCGATGTCACGGTGGCGCAAGTGAGCGGGTTCCAGCTTAACGACAGCGTGCGCGTCGATGTGGTGATGCTCACGGCTGACAGTAAATCTGCGTGGACGCAACTGGCCATGGAATTCGATATACGTTCGGACGAGGGTGTCAGCTCCTGGCTTGGCTCAATCGACCGGCCGGCCAAACGCACACGTTGGAGCGGACGGCCCCTGCTGCGTGTCATCGCCTCGCCCAAACGGCGCACCATTGCATTCTACCGTCTTGAGAACGAGACACAGTACGACGCCCTGCTGGAATACCAAACGAACAACATGAAAAACAAAAAACAAGAAAAATAGCCATGAAGCATCTGAAACTGACAGGCCTCATATCCCTGCTGATAGTTGCCGCCACTTCCTTCACCGCCTGTGAGCGCAACGACGATGACGACAACGTAGTCGATGTCGAGCGTGTCATTGTCTACACCGTTGACGGCTCCGAGAGTAAAAGCACACTCAACAGCGAGAGCGAATGGGACCGCATGCTGAACCAGTTTTGCAACCTTGCCCAGACCGGACAAACAGTGATATTTTACAACATCAGCAGCCAACCGGCCCGGACGCAGAAAGGGTCGGCGGCATCCAAAGAAGTGGTCAACTACACCACCACCGACCGGGAAGAGATGAAGGCCTGGATGAAACGCATGGAGCATGCCGGGAAAACAGTCCGTGTGGTCTACGACGACCGTACCGGCACATGGAGAGGCACCGCTTATGTCAATATGCCCGGTGGCAACCGTCAAAACCCCAGCTATACAGGGCAGCTCTGCTACATCGACATGCCGCCCATAGACGGGCTGGTTGTCCCCGGGCTGCAAGTGGCCGCGCTGAAAATCAACGAAGACTCCACCCTGCTCATATTGCGGAACAATTTAATTTTAGGTGTCATTGAGGATTTGGACGGCAACTATCATGAAGGAGACCGGGCAACGCTCTGCGGTGAGCTCAAAAACGTCGACGACGTGCTGATTCTCGACATCACCGACAACAGCGGGCTGATTGCCGGCACATGGCAGTACTGCTGCATCTCAACCACGACCGTCAATGGCAGCGGCACCCCGGGTGCCACCCTCGTCCGCCGCCCCGACGACGGAATCACCGCCTATGAATTCCGTGAAGACGGCACAGTCAGTCTGACTACACCGGGCGATGCCGCACAAGGTGTCGAAGGCACCTGGAGCTGGGGCGAAGAGGGCGAACTCTGCTGCGAACTATTGCCCATGGGCGGCGGATGCTGGTCTGTCAACTGGCTCAGCGGACAGACCATGATACTGAGCCGAATGTCTTACGGCACCGAAGCGGGAGACATCTTTTATCAGATTCAGTTTGAAAAGATTGCAGAATAAAAACAAAAAAATCACACCTCCTTGTAGTTTTCCGCCTCCATCATTCGTTCTTATTTACGTAACAAACAACAAACACATAACAAACCAATAAAAAAAACAATGAAAAAAAACATTTTCATCCTCGCCGCTGTCGCCCTGATGATGGGTGTGACTGCATGCTCGAAAGACGACAACGAACCTGTCAACAATGAGCCCGTCAACAATGTCGACCTCAGTTCTGCATTGGTAAAGAGTGCCGCCGACCTTATCGGAACCGAATGGAGTTATGCCATGGAAGACATCGTTCTGGTCGACGATGAAGGCGACACCATCGGAATCGTCCCGATGAACGACCTCGTGTTCGGTCTCACCTTCGACAACGATTATGCCCACTTCACATTCCCCGAGGACATCACCGCCCTGAGAATTGGCGAAGATGAAAACGGAATGCCCACCCTGGAGGAGTTTCAGGAACTCAGCTATGTATACACCTATGATCCCAGCACCCAAACCGGTGCCCTGACCGCCGAATTCACCGATGAAGAAGGTAACCCCGAGACCGTCCAGATTCCTTTCACCTATGACATTGCCACCGATGGCATATTCATCGATTTTGAGCTTGGTTTTGAGGACGGCAGCTCCCTCCCCTTGGTGTTCCATCGCATTTAACTTCTGAGATCGACATATCTCCTTTCAATAAAAGCGGCACCTGACATTCAGGTGCCGCTTGTTTTTTTCACCCAAACCGGCCTCACATATAAACCGTAAAAGAGACAATATGATGAAATGCCGGACTGACGGCCGGTTTGGATGCATCATCGTCTGACAAACCGGCCGTACCTCACTGACAAAACGTCAGCAAACACCAACGACAATGCCTTTGGCACAGCACTTGATTAAATAAGGCGACATCGTTTTGCAAATGCAAACAGACAGCATATCTACAAACAAATAAAATAACAAACTATGACAAACATCAAACCTTTAGCAGACCGGGTTCTCGTGCGTCCCGCCGAGGCCGAGCAGAAAACCGCCAGCGGCATCATCATCCCCGACACCGCCAAAGAGAAGCCGCAGCGCGGCGAAGTGCTCGCCGTTGGCAAGGGCACCAAAGACCATGAAATGACCGTCAAGGTGGGTGACCAGGTTCTCTACGGCAAATACAGTGGCACCGAAATCGAAATTGATGGTGACAAACTGATGATTATGAAAGAAAGCGACATCTACGCGATCATCTAAACCTCATAGCCGCTGCGTGGCAGAAATCTATAAATCTTATAAATTAAGCGCTTCGCGTAATGACAGCCACTTACCGTCGTAGGCGGAAATAATCTATAAGATTTACAAGATTTCACAAGCGAAGCGATCAGGAGAAACAAAAACATAAAAGATTAACCGAAAAAAAACAGACAAGATTATGGCAAAACAAATTGTTTTCAATAATGACGCCCGCGAGCAGCTGCGCAAAGGTGTTGACGAGCTGGCAAATGCGGTGAAGGTAACCCTCGGACCCAAAGGCCGCAACGTGGTTATCGACAAGAAATTCGGTGCACCCCAGGTGACCAAGGACGGCGTGACCGTAGCCAAAGAAATCGAACTTGAGGACGGCATCCAGAACATGGGAGCCCAGATGGTCAAAGAGGTCGCCAGCAAGACCAACGACCAGGCCGGCGACGGCACCACCACCGCCACCGTGCTGGCACAGGCCATCGTCAACACCGGTCTGAAGAACGTCACCGCCGGTGCCAACCCCATGGACCTCAAGCGCGGCATCGACAAAGCCGTGGCCGAGATCGTCAAGAGCATCAAAGAGCAGAGCCAGGAAGTGGGCGGCGACATCAAGAAAATCCGTCAAGTGGCCACCATCAGCGCCAACAACGACACCCACATCGGCGACATCATCGCCGAAGCCATGGAGAAAGTGACCAAAGACGGTGTCATCACCATCGAGGATGCCAAAGGCATCGACACCACCGTCAAGGTTGTCGAAGGCATGCAGTTCGACCGCGGCTACATCAGCCCCTACTTTGTCACCGACACCGAAAAGATGGAGTGCAACTACGACAACCCCTATATCCTCATCTTCGACAAGAAGATAAGCACCATGAAGGACCTGCTGCCTGTGCTCGAAAAAGTCGTCAACACCGGCCGTCCGCTCGTCATCATCGCTGAGGATGTCGAGAGCGAGGCCCTTGCCACCCTCGTGGTCAACCGCCTGCGCGGCAGCCTGAAGATTGCTGCCGTCAAAGCTCCCGGCTTCGGCGACCGTCGCAAAGAGATGCTCGAAGACATCGCCATCCTCACCGGCGGCACCGTCATCAGCGAAGAGAAAGGCTACAAGCTCGAGGACGCCGACCTCAGCATGCTCGGCCAGAGCGAGAAAGTCAGCATCGACAAGGACAACACCACCATCGTCAGCGGCAAGGGCGACAGCGAGATGATCAAGGCCCGCGTGGGCCAGATCAAAGCCCAGATCGAAAAGACCACCAGCGACTACGACCGCGAGAAGCTGCAGGAGCGCCTGGCCAAGCTGGCCGGCGGTGTGGCCGTCATCTACGTCGGCGCCGCTTCGGAGGTCGAGATGAAAGAAAAGAAAGACCGCTTCGACGACGCCCTGCACGCCACCCGCGCAGCCGTCGAGGAGGGCATCATCCCCGGTGGCGGCACCGCTTTCATCCGCGCCGCTCAGAAACTCGACGCCGTCAAGCCCGAGAACGAGGACGAGAAGCTCGGCATCGAGATTATCCGCCGCGCCGTCGAGGAGCCTCTGCGCATGATTGTCGCCAACGCCGGCCTCGAAGGCAGCGTCGTCGTCAACGAGGTCAAAAATGGCAAGGGCGACTACGGCTACAACGCCCGCACCGAGAAATACGAGAACCTCTTCCAGAGCGGCGTCATCGACCCCGCCAAGGTGACTCGCGTGGCCCTGGAGAACGCCGCCAGCATCGCCGGCATGCTCCTCACCACCGAGTGCGTGCTCTGCGACATCAAGGAGCCCGAACCCGCAGCACCCGCCAACCCCGGCATGGGCGGCATGGGTGGCATGTACTAAGCCGCAAGGATTAGTACAAACCCCGCCCCAAGGTGGGTGGCATGTACTAAGCCGATAGTAACACTTAAACAAGAAAGGCACCCGATTGGGTGCCTTTCTTCGTTTTACTTCACACTGACATCAGTTCCTCCCCAAGCGTGTGCAAAGCGCGTTTTATTTCCAAACGACGGTGCTCACTGGGTGTTTTGATGCCATAGATGTATTTCGACAGCAGGCTTTTGTTGATACCCATCTGACGTGCCACTTCCGACACATTCAGCTGTGGGAAGCGGCGAAATATCCTTGCTATCTCGTTGCCATCATTAGGCTCTTTCTGCTCGAGGAAACTTGAAACATGAATATCTTCGTCGATCTCCGGCCAACGGACGGCATCGCCCTGCGGGTCGATAACGAAAACAGACCGCTGCTCATCGGTGGCTTCCATTAACAACGGGAATGCCTCCAACGGACGGGTGTAAACATTGTCTGAGGCATCGCGCATAAAGATGCGACCCCCATCGAACCAAATGTCCTTGATTGTTGTGTTATTCTCCATGATATTCCTCCCATGCTTTGATAAATTACTTTTGATACATGCGGGCGATCTCTATTGCCCGTTTGATGTCGTGTGGCTTGATTCCGTGGTTTTCCACAAGCACGACATCAGGATTTAATGCAATCTTCGCCTTGCCATCGGAGTTCTGAATATGCACATGCATGGGCAGATGCTCCTCAGAATAGAAGAAGAAACGCAGTCCGAAAACATTCATCAGTGTTGGCATAACATCGTCGTTTTGATTTTGTAAAGATAGGAATAAAATTTTATCCCCGCAAATATTTTTTTGCAGGATGGAAAAAATGTCGTATTTTTACAGTCGCTTTCGAGAGAGAAGGCTTTAAGCAAGAAAAGCATTGCGATACTGTCCTAGTTTTAAAATCGCCAATTTTAAGTAGGAGGAGTTGAGCATTTATGCTTTCGCTTGATTGTGTATGCTATACCCTTAGCATATCTTCAGGCGTGAGATATGTTCCATAAGACCCCGTTCCTGCAAGGTGTTTGGCGATACCTAATACTAACGGCCATGAGCACATAACCTCATGCCTTTCTTTATTTGAATAATATTGCTCTCGTTGGAGGTTTAGGGATAACATGATGAAAACATAGATGAGTCAACCACAAATAGAAGAAAAGATATTACGCCCTAATATTTTTGAGTGGGCAACATCAGAACTCAGCCAAGATGCCATGTTTTCATGGATTATTCAATGGGCTGATGATAAATATCGGCAATTGGATGAATCATTAAATTCTGTTGCCAAAAACTTTCTTTGTTTACTTATTGGAGAAAAGGATAGTAGTTTTATACATTCTGTAAGTGTCGGAAGGCAATGGGAAAATATCGATATTTGGGTAGAGGTGAATGATGATATTTTTATAGTCATAGAAGACAAAGTAAATACTAATAGTCATGACGGTCAATTGAAAAGATATAAAGAAACAGTTGAAGATTGGTATAAGGGGAAGCGAGATAAACTATTCTATTCTTATGTAAAAACAGGTAATGAGTCAAAAGCGACATTAATTGATGTAGAATCCACTGGTTATCGGTATATCTGTAGGAAAGAGATAATCTCCTGTCTTTCCAATTATTCTGGCAATAATGATATTGTCATTGACTATAGAAAACATCTATTGCAGATTGAGAGAGAAACTCAAAGTTGGAGGCAATTGCCCGTATCAGAGTGGTGTGGACTCGCTTGGGAAGGGTTTTATAAAGAATTGGAAAAACATTTGACTATTAAAGGGTGGGGGTATGTTCCAAATGCATCTGGTGGGTTTATGGGCGCATGGTGGCATATGGTAAAAACATCTGACGTAGAAATGTATCTCCAATTTGAGGAATCCAAACTTTGTTTCAAAATATATTATGAGGATGAAGACAGAACAAGTGTAAGAGAAAAGTACTATCGTTATCTAATGGAACTCGCCAAAGATAGATATCCAGAGATTGTTAAACCTTATAGGTTTGGGTGCGGATATTATATGACTATTGCTATTGTTGAACCAGTTAATCTATTTGGTTCGTCTATTGTTAATGTGGATTTAGTCGTTGGAAAACTTAATGAGTATCAAAAAATAGTTGATGAATGTTGCAAATAAGTAATACCATGAAAAAGGGGTTGTTTGTCATTGTTTTTCTTATCTCTTGTGTCTTCGCAAATGCGCAGAGTGGATATATTTTTCCTCAATTTCTCCTAGTGGTCAAACAATATTTTATGACACAATATTAGGTGGGGCAAGGGTGGTCCCTCATGGTTACTCATACGCAGGAAACATGATTATTCCAGACAGTGTTACAAACCCCAATACAAATCAAATTTATCCAGTTACACATATAAAAGCAAATGCTTTCTTTTCCTGTGTTCAGTTAACGGCAATTACAATTCCATCAACAATTAAGAGTGTCGGCAGTCAGGCATTTCGGCATGATTATTCAATGGGAACAGTAACAAGTGATGGCCAATATGAACAAGGCTCTACAGTAACTTGTGCGGCTGTTCCTTATAATGGTTATCATTTTGAGCGTTGGAACGATAATAACTCGCAGAATCCACGCGACATTACCGTAAATAGTGATATTACTCTGACAGCCTATTTTGCTGCCAATGCTGGAATTGATGATATTGATGATGCTGGAATTATTGTGTATGCCAAAGACTATATAATCCACATTGATGAAGCCATTGGCGAAGAAATAAGTGTTTATACCATTGACGGCAGAACAATCGCATCCTTGCCAAGAGCCACAGAACACCTCACAATCCCTGTAACTACTACAGGCGTTTATATCGTCAAAGTCGGCGACCATCCCGCCCGAAAAGTGGTAGTGATGCGGTAATTTTGCTTCAACAAGACAAAAGAGCGTGGCTTTATGTGCAAAGCCTCGCTCTTTTGTCGTAAATAACTATGGATTGATCAAATCCATAATGAAGAAGCACCGAGGCAACTCTGACGAAACACCACCGAAAGACCACCGAAAGATCATGGGATGATAATGCTAAAAACTAGCATTTTATGTATTCTTCGTGACGTTTTGTGTATTGAGGTGAATTTCAACAGGTTGCTGTTGGTACAAAGAAGGCATATAGAACCCACATAGAAGGGAGGCAGTATTTGAGCAAAGGTTGATTAAAAGGGGAGTAAAACCTAAAGGCAATCAGACCGCGAGAAGTTCCAGAAGCGATAGCCATGGAGTGGTGTGCCGTCGGCTCGGCCGACAACGCCGCCAGCATCGCCGGCATGCTCCTCACCACCGAGTGCGTCTTTATTTTTCTTCTCCGCTATGCTATCGAAAGTCCACCGGACTTTCTTCACATCAAGGAGCCCGAACCCGCAGCACCCGCCAACCCCGGCATGGGCGGAATGGGCGGCATGTACTAACCGCGTGCTCGCAGAGAGCAGTTATTTATAGCCGAGGGGAATTTCTCCTCGGCTTTTTTATTACCCAACACAATAAAAAACAGAAGGACATCGTTATAACAGCAAAATACAAACGATATGGACACCACGACATTCAATAGCAGTATGGTGAACAACCTCTGGAACGTCATCCAAGGGCTTTCCCTCTCGTCGACCGACCAGCGTTGGCTAGCAGACCGTCTTTTTGAGAGTGCCAAGGCTGGTGATATAGCTATTCTTGCCCAAGCACGCAAAGCCATAGATGAAATGCGCCAGCAAAGCGAAGAGAATGGCAACTCAGAAATGACGCTTGACGAAATCAACGCCGAAATTCGCGCAGTGCGTCATGCACGCAAATAACAAGTGCAGCAATGAAACAATACTACGCTGTCTTCGACACCAACGTGCTGGTATCCGCCCTGCTCTCGCGCAACGCGGCCTCCCCGACTGTAGCTTTGCTTGACCATATCATTGACCGAACCATCATTCCCGTTTACAACGAGGAGATACTGAACGAGTATAACGAAGTGCTGCATCGCTCCAAGTTCAGTTTTGCCACCGAACGGATTGATGCTGTGCTTGCAGCCATACGCAGTGGCATCGCCGCCGACCGCACCCCTGCTGAGTGGAACTTCCCCGATGAAGAGGACATTGTCTTCTACGAAGTTGCCCTCTCTGTCGACGAAGCCTACCTCATCACTGGCAATACCCGCCATTTCCCACCTGTCAGCAAGGTTGTCACCCCTGCAGAAATGCTGAGGATTGTAACGGGAAATGTATAGCAATCATTTTCCCAACCGAACAAATCTTTTTTCGCCGATATATTCTCCATCTAAACACCCGGAGAATATTTCACCATCAAAATATTCTCCCTCTAAATAATCGGAGAATAAAATCACCCGCGACAGCCCCGTTTCAAATTCGTTTCATACCTCCGCAAGCCATCGGACTGCCATTCCTTTTAGTTTCGCATATAAAACACCTGCGGCGTGGACATTCGTCCACGCCGCAGGTGTTTCCGTTATTGATTTCAATCGCTACAAATCCTCGCCGTTGGCCTGGTTCTGTTCGTTGTCGTAGAAGATATTTATATAGTAACGCCCAAAGCGCTCGCTAATCATAAACCACACGGACTTATGAGAGACCTTATCCAGTAAATAATCCATCGCGAGACGTATTCCAGCTATTTGCCTCTCTTCTTCACTCATGCTCTCCCATTTTTCCTTGCCATATTCGGAAATTATTTTATCAGTCAGCCATTCGGAAATACCAGTCGTGTCTTGGTCAGCTTCCGTCACTTGGTAATATGCAGCCTGATATCTTTTGTTATGAACGGACATTTCAAATGAAATATCTTCTTCGTCATTAAGCGAATATTTTCCGAGAAGGTTCTGAGGAAGATACTTTCCATTTTTCTCGAACTGACTACATAACGTATTGAAACGTATTTTTATTTCGCCCTCAGTGGTGCCCACGGCATCGGCGACCATGATACGGTAGACATTGTTGTTGTTCGTGACAACATGCAGGTTCACGCTGCGACCATTGAACTGACCGCTCAACACATCGTCGGAAGCGTTATAGGTAAAACCTTTGGCCTTGAGTTTTTGAATCATGGCAGATTTTGTGCCGTCAATGGGAATCCCCAAAAACTGTGTAATATTCTTTTGTGCAAAAGCCACAACGGAGAGCATCAATGCCATCCCGAGAATAAGAATTCGTTTCATATTGTATCCTTTCTTTTTATTGTTTATTCCATATACAAAGAAGCGTGGCCTGAACACCACTTCTTGAATGATGGTCCTGAGAAAATACCTTGTACCGAGAAATAGCAAACAGCCCACGCTAAACGCGCGAAGCCGTTAGACCCTCTTGCGGTACTTGAAAATTTCTCAGGTTTTCATTCACAAGCCGAGGCATAACGCTTCATTGATTTCACTGTTGAAATCGGGTGCAATAATACACAAAATAATTCACATACAGAAATCTTTTTCGCTCATGTCGGAAAAAGTTCGTACTTTTGCCGCATGTAAGCCGCAGAATTTGCGGCTTATTGGCCGCACAACAATTTGAACAATGCAGAGATATATCTACAAATCAGTCCATTGGCCATCCTTCATTTGGGACAAAAACCTTATTATGGAGCGGCAGGCTGCCATCAACAAGCAGGCGGGTCACCTCTTTGGCCGTTTGCACGACATTGGTCTCGACGCTCAGTTGCAGACTATGACGCAGATGGTGACCGACAACGTGGTGGATTCGTACTCGATAGAGGGCATTGCCCTTGATGTGGCGCAGGTGCGCTCGTCGGTGGCAAGACGGCTTGGTGTGGAGCAAATGGTGCAGACTGAGCCGTCGCATTATATTGACGGCATCGTTGAAATGATGCTCGACGCCACCACCAACTACCTTACACCCCTTACCGAAGACCGCCTCGTCGGGTGGCACTCGGCACTTTTCCCCAACACCCGAAGTGGCATACAGGGCATCGACGTTGGACGCTACCGCCAGCGGGGAATGGATGTGGTGTCCGGAATGCTGGGGCGCGAGAAGGTCCACTACCATGCACCGGAGCCGGACGTCGTGCCGGGCATGATGCGCCAATTCATCGATTGGTTCAACAGTAACACCACAAAAGACTACATCCGCTCTGCCGTCGCACATCTCCACTTCGTGAGCATCCACCCATTCGACGACGGCAACGGCCGCATCGCCCGCGCCATATCGGATATGGCCCTGTCGCAAGCCGACAACAGCCCTATGCGCTATTTCAGTATGTCGTCCCAGGTGAACCGCGAGAAGAAACGCTACAACTCCATCCTGGAACGGACGCAACGCGGCGACGGCGACATCACCGAGTGGCTCGACTGGTACCTCGGCTGCATGGGACGTGCCATCGAGAGCGCCGAGGAGAGCCTGTCGCTCATCATCCGCAAGTCCATCTTCTGGCAGAACCACATATCAGACAGCCTCAAACCCCGTCAGCATACGATATTGAATATCTACTTGGACGGTTACGACGGCAAGTTGACCGTGAAGAACTATGCCAAGCTGGCTGAAGTGTCCACCGACACCGCCGCCCGCGACATGCACGAACTTGCCGTCCGCGGCATCGTGAAAGCGAAGGATGGCAAGATGCGAAATGTAGAATACGAAATAATAATCAATAAATAAACATGCTACAGATTGGAACCAAGACACCGCAGTTCGAGGGCGCGGACAAGAACGGGAATATCATCAGGTTGAGCGACTTCGGCGGCAAGAAGCTGGCGCTCAGCTTCTACCCCAAGGAAGCATGCCGGGCTGCACCGCCGAGGCCTGCGACCTGCGCGACAACTACCACCGCTTCCTAACCCAAGGCTACGAGGTGCTGGGCATGAGCCGCGATAGCGCCGCGAGACATCAGAAGTTCATCGCCAAGTACGAGCTGCCCTTCCACCTCGTCATCGACCCCGCCAAGGAGCGAGAGTCCGGTGGACTTTTCGCCGCGTGGCCCTGGAAAACGCCGCCAGCATCGCCGGCATGCTCCTCACCACCAAGTGCGTCTTTATTTTTCTTCTCCGCTATGCTATCGAAAGTCCACCGGACTTTCTTCACATCAAGGAGCCCGAACCCGCAGCACTCGCCAACCCCGGCATGGGCGGCATGGGCGGTATGTACTAAGCCGCCGCGTGCTCGCGGAGAGCAATAAAGCTACGCAGGTTATAGCCTGCAACAAGTGCGGCCCCGCCGAATGGCGGGGCCGCACTTGTTGTATGCGTTTCGTCCCGTGTGCGGGCGCTTGCGTCCGCCGTCACAGGCGGTACCGCCCCGCGTCGCCCTTCTGCCGCAGCTGCTTTCGCCGCTCGCCGGGCGTGAGGTCGTACTCGCGGCGGTACGACTGGTTGATGTTCAGCGGCGATCCGATGCCGCTCCGCCGCGCCACCTCCGCCAGCGTCATCCGCGTGTAGCGCATCAGGTCGTCCGCCATCCGCATTTGGTACGTCAGGCGGAAATCCTCGCCACTCAAAGTAATATTTTAGTTGCAAGAGGCAGAATTGATTGTAATATAGAACACTTCACCATCCGGAGCTCTGTGGTTGAAGTTTACATACCCATAATCACCTGAACCTATTGAAATGGTTTTGTTCTCGATAACGCAATTGTTTGAATTCCTTAATTGAACTACAACTTTAATTGCATGACCTGTTGTGTTTCTCTTATTTAATTTAACTGCTGCTTTAAGAACACTCCTTTCACCAGTTGAAACAATTACTTTTTCAACAACGGTTGCAGTGTAGCCATCTGCACCATAAACCTCACAAGTGGTTACTCCATCACCAGGGGCGGGCAAGGTGTTGGCTTTTTCTGTGGTAACAAAAGCAGTAGCAGTAAGAAATGCCGCAACAACTCCTAATACAATCAGTAATTTCTTCATTTCAATTGTTGTCCGTTATATACCATCGGCACGTCGGTTTTGATTTAATAATTTATGTAATTGTAGTTCCGATGAAGAATGCACATAAAAAGAGCGTGGAACTTTTAAGTCTTCATCGGATGTCTTGAGGTCTTCGACTACCTATTATCCCCAATTACAACGTACAAGTCCACGCTCAACGTGGAAACGCCGTCGCTTGGTCTGGGGATAATTTGAAATGGTCGAAGTTTCAAGACATCCAGATAAGCTACTTCGCTTTTTTCTATTCTATGATGTGCATATTGATTTATGCGCTATGTTTCATTGGCAATTGTATTCGTTACTATTCCGTTTGTTTTCACGTTGCAAAAATACATTTTTTTTTAAATTCGAGTGACGTCATTGTCACGAGAGCTCCCGGTCAGCCGACAGGGTGGAATTTTGCTTTGTGGAGAGCCTGTTTCAGCGTGGCGCTGGGACGGAAATTCAGGTTCACTTTTTTTATATTGTCCGGCGACACCTCTTCTGCTTCGAAACTGCCCGTGCTGTTTATGGTGAGGGAGAAGGATCCCATTCCACCCAATTTCACTGTGTAGCCTTCAAGAAGATGACGGACTATCGCTTTTTCTAAAGATAGAATTGCTGTTTCGGCCTCGGAGAGGCTTAACCCCGTCTCGTTGGAAACAATTTTTGCCACCTCGCGTTCGTCAATCATCCCCAGGCTTCGCAGCACCGCATAGTATTTTCTCACATCGTTTTGCGGGTTGAGCGGATCCGATTTGGGTACAATGTTGTAAAATAGAGCCATAACCGCATAATCCTTAAATGGTTAAATTATATTAGCCGTTTTCTTGCCATGACAAAGTTCAAATTGATTATTTGGATTATCGAAGATAATGAAAAAAGTGTTTCTTTTATTGTTCCGCCGCACCGAACTGTATGCACATTGTACGTTGCGTATCATGGTAATCCGCTGACGTTTCAGAAACGCAGACCGTATTGAATCGACAGTATGTATCCTCCGAAAAAACGCTTGTCGTTGCCGACTAAACCTACAGGCAAGGAAACATCTTTAGAACGGTTCAGTCCCATGTCGATGGCGAAACGTATGCCGAAATAGTTTCCACTTTCCAGCACGTAGTTGACTCCCGTCTCTACTTCGCCATACGTGCCAACGCGAGTTCGGTTATAATCCTTGCCGATATATGAAAACGAATTGCTCATGACTGACAGTCCTATTTTTAAACCGAAAACTGTCTCAAAATTTTCTCCGATTCTGTCGTAGCGGCGTGCCATCAAAGCCCATGTCGTTTGGCTTGACCATTCGTCCAGTTCAATAGCGGAAGTGTTGAAATATGACATGTGTGTGTGCAGTCCATACAACATATTTTTTTTTCTGAAACCGAAGTGGACCGCTCCGCTCCAATTGGCATAACAATCTGCCGCATCCTGAAATAGCGAGAGTGCAGGGTAATTGGTAAACGTTGTCATGCCAATATTGGCTCCAAGTTCATACTTTTTTGCAGCCTGTTCCTGCGAGAAGGAAACTGCGGCAATCAATGTAAAAAATGTCACAAGTGCTATACGTTTCATCTTTTTCATTTTTTAGTTCATTGCATTATCATAATGTTTGCCAGTTTAATACCCCACAGGCCGCTGAAGTGATTACACCGGACACTAAAGCACCTCCTAACACCACACCTGGTTGAGTGGCAATAGGGCTCTGGTTTAGGGACAATGCAGTTGCACCGGCAGTAACCGCATCTACTGCAGCAAGTTTTCCTATTTTGTTAGATGTAAAGAAATAATCAATTTTTTCTTCAATTTTTTCCTTTAGTCTACAAAAAAACTTGCCAATTCTTCTTATTACGTTAGATTTTAGATCATATTGTATTTCTATTTTTAAGCGTTCCGTTGCAATAAGGTAGTTATGCCAAGGATTGTTTAAATTATTATATGCATCATCCCAAAACGCCAAACTATGCTCAAAAACATTTAATGTAATAACAACACATGTATCAAAATAACAAGTTGCATGATTTAAAATACTAAACTCTTTTTCTCGGATAATCTCCCTTTGTTGTTCAATGGATTCACAATGCTCAATATTTGCAAGTATATTAGCAACAACATCACCAAGTTTAGCATTAAAAAAATGTTTATCTATTGTATCCATATGAAGATATGTGTCCGAAAGAAGAACAAATATTTCCATTGAGTCTTGGCTTATGTTTAGTGCGCCAAATATATCTTCTTTTTGATGAAGTTCACTTATAATTCTTTCTACAAATTTTTCTTGCATTTCTGCATCAAGAGCATTTTCATCAGCCAATATAGCATATTCTTCTAAGGTTTCATGATAAAAATCACCAATTGAATAAAGTAGTGCGTTATGTTGTTCTCCAATATAGTCAAAAGGTATTTTTATTTCGCTGATTTGTTTTGTGTCATTATTTACACAGGGTATGATATCTTCCTTTTCAGAACAAGAAATAAACATAAGAAAACCAATGCATGAAACCAAAATTGTTTTAGCCCTTAGTTTTTTAGATAATTTTTTCATATCGATATTTAATTATTTGATATATAACATGATTCGTATTATTTATATAATACAAAATTAGAAAATAGAGATGAATTTGACAAAAATTTAATTATTTATTTTTAAAGCTCCAAGAACTTGTAAAAAATACATGCGATAAAATTATGGTTATAACGGGGGGGCAAATGATGCTATTTTGGAGACAGGCCCAATGGCCAAGGCAAGCATGCGTGAAAGGGCATGACGAGAAAACGACTAATGCAATTGAATGATTAGGATCTGCCGGTTGAATTATATAAGTCATACCTAAATTGAGATTATTATAAAATATTTAAATCATTAGCATACTTTTTAACTCTAAACAACGTTATAATATAGGCCATTAAAAAAAAGACTAAATGGCTGGCACTTTGTGCGGCACTCCAACATACTACTGCGCAACACTGCCCTACCCCTACCCTACTCTCCATTGTTCCGCCCAAACGACACTGCGTCCGTCAAAATGACGATGGAAACCACTGAGACGGCGGCATGGAACGACAAATAGGTTTCAACCTGCCAAATAGCTGATGCTCCGCAATCCCAAATGCAGCCGCAGCGGATTGTGACTTAACCTAAACCCCTATCGACTGTCAGGCCGAGGAGGCACGGATGTGGTCAAATGCAAATGAAGAATAAATTGTATCTCATGAGATTAAGCCCCGCACAGGTAAAGTGTGCCGATGTGTCGGGCGTTGAAAAGAGGGTGCCGAATCAGGGAGCGTGTGATTGATTTTTGAAGCCCTCAACGCACTCATCCCTGCGGCCGGCACCCGAGGCATAGAGCCGTCGCTCTACACGTTTTTATTATACGTACAGCGACTGACTTTATTGTGTGGCAAAAGTAAAAGTTGCATAATCAACACAACATTTCTGCAACCGCAAAAACTCTCGCGACAGTAGAGTTAAACATATAATTTTATACAAATGAAAAAAACATTGTTTGGCCTTATGGCCCTTTTAGTCGCAGTAGGGTTTAGTTTCTTTGTATCTTGTACCAAAACCGACGATGCTGTAATGAAAAAGACAACCAGCAACACCAAAAAGGATATGGTACAAAAATCCGTTGCACCCCATACTATTACCTGTTCGCTCCCGACAACCGTCTGGTGTATCATGGGACAACGACGGCCATCACGGACACTCTGCTGAGCGCGAAGAGCAAGTACGAAAAACAGAAAAGAACCGATAACGTCACACACGTGCGCTGACAGTCACCACTCTTGCCCCCATCGTCCAATAATCTCTGTCAATAGTTGGGAGCGTTTGTCACCACCTGGGTGGGGCGGACGGTGAGGATGGGGATGGTGCTTTGGTTTAGGATCTGCTGTGCGTAGGTGCCGAGCAAGAGGCTGCTGAGGTTTTTTTCCTGTTCGGTCATGATGGCGATGAGGTCGGCATGCACCCGCGTGGCGTAGTCGAGGGTGGTGACCGAGACATTTTTCTCGACATTGAGCCGCTGGATGATGTATTTGACTTCGTTTTTGTCCAGATAGCGGGCCACCATGCCGAGATAGTTGTCAACAATGCGGCGTACGTCGCCCACCGACGAGGTGTAGAGCCCCAGCAGGTGGATGGTGGAGCCGAAGGTTTTGGCGAAGTAGGCGGCTTTGGTCACCTTCTGCCGGGTGTCGTCGCTGCTGTCGATGGGCACCACGATGGTTTCAAGCTGCTTGTTAAAGTTGAAATCCTCGCGCACCACGAGGACCGGCACCGTCGAGCGCTCGATGGTTTTGAAGCTGTTGCGCCCCAGCACGCTGGTCTTCATCCCGCTCATGCCATGTGTGCCGACGACGAGCAGCATCGCGTCGTCCAGCCGGGCTTGTTTCACCAGCTCGTCAGCGGGACTGCCTTCGCGCAATACATATTCCATTTTGATGCCGTGAAGCAGATGTCCGACGGCATGGATGCGCTGTTCAATTTCGGCACGGACGGGCGCTTCGTCAAGTTTCTTTTCTTTCACATAGACCAGCTGGATGTCCGCCTTCCAGCGGTTGGCGATGTCAATGGCCAAATCGACGGCATAGGCCGAACCCGACGAGAAGTCGAAACCTACTACAACTCTGTTCATAATGATAAGCTTTTGAATTTGTGGACAAATTTACAGTTTATTTTTAATAAAAACAAATAAGTTTTATTTCCGGCTAAAAAAAGAAACTGCCGTCTCGGAAAATCTTCGTAATTTTACGCCTCATTTAGCAAATATGTAAAACAATATAATGCACATGAAAAAAACACTGTTAACCATTGCAACCATGGCACTAATCGCAACCGGTTGCCAGCGCAAAGCGGTGCTCACATCGGGCATCTGCGCCGACAACCTTGACACAACGGCCAACCCCGTCGATGACTTTTACCAGTATGCCTGCGGCGGATGGATGAAGAACCATCCGCTCGACGCCGAACACAGCCGCTACGGTGCGTTCGACGTGTTGGCGGAGAACAACCAGGAGCAGCTGCGCACCATCATCGACTCGGTGTCGGCAGCCAAAAATGAGAAAGGCGGCATCGCCGACAAGATAGCCACTCTTTATAACATGGGCATGGACAGCGCCACGTTGCAACAGCAGGGTGCCCAGCCTATCGCCCCTTACATGGAGGAGATCGCCGCTTTGACGTCGCGCGACGATTTGCGCAAAGAGATGTACCGGCTGCAAAAGATGGGGGCCGGAGCCTTTTTCGGTCTGTTCAACGAGGCCGACTATGAGGACGCCACGATGAGCATGGCCTGGGTGTATCAGGGCGGCTTGGGCATGGGCGACCGTGACTATTATATCAAGAACGACGCCACAACTGTCGAAATACGCGATGCCTATCTGAAACTCTTGACCACGGAGCTGCAGTTGGCGGGCTACGACAAATTGTCAGGGCTGCCTGCCGACCAGCTGGCCAAGATGGTGCTGGGTATTGAGACCCGTCTGGCCCGCGCCCAGTATGACAAGGTGGTCAACCGCGACCCCTTCAAGACTTTCAACCGCAAGAGTCTCGAGGAGGCCGACAAGCTCGCCGCCGAAATTCAATTTAAACAATATTTCAAGGAGATGGGCCTGCCCGGCCTGACTCAGTTCAACATGGCTCAGCCCGAATACATCCAGGAGGTGAGCCGTGTGCTGGCCACGGAGAATGTCGAGACGGTCAAGGCTTATTACGCTTGGCATGTCATCAATATGGCTGCCGCTTATCTGAGCGACGATTTTGTCAACGCCAACTTCGAGTTCTATGGACGCACTCTGAGCGGCGCCGAACAGATCCGGCCCCGTTGGAAACGTGTCACCGGCACGGTCGACGGAGCCATGGGCGAGGCATTGGGTCAACTTTATGTGGCCAAATACTTCCCGCCCGAGGCCAAGGAGCGCATGCTCACCCTCGTCGGCAATCTGCAGGAGGCTTTTGCACAGCGAATCGAGAATGCAGCCTGGATGGATCAGGCCACCAAAGAAAAAGCCATCGAAAAACTACACGCCATTCTTGTCAAGGTGGGCTATCCTGACACCTGGCGAGACTATAGCGGCCTTGAAATCAAAAATGACAGCTACTTCGCCAACGTGGTGCGCAGCAACGAGTTCGACCATGCCTACATGGTCAGCAAGATTGACAAACCTGTTGACCGCAACGAATGGCTGATGACACCGCAGACCGTCAACGCCTACTATAATCCCACCACCAATGAAATATGCTTCCCTGCAGGCATTTTGCAGGCGCCGTTCTTTGATATGAATGCTGACGACGCCGTCAACTATGGCGCCATCGGCGTGGTCATCGGTCATGAGATGACACATGGCTTCGACGATCAGGGACGCCAGTACGACCTCAACGGCAACCTCAACGACTGGTGGCAACCCTCCGATGCCGAAAACTTCAAAAAGAACGCACAAGTGCTGGTGGACTGCTTCAACAGCGTGAAGGTGCTTGACGACCCCGAGACTTATGCCAACGGCGAGTTGACATTGGGCGAGAATATCGCTGACAACGGCGGCTTGCACATCAGTTATCTGGCCATGCAGAACGCCATGGACAAGGGACAGGTGAACAGCGGTGAGATGGACGGCTTCACGCCTGCCCAGCGTTTCTTTATCGCCTATGCCGGTGTCTGGGCCAGCAACATCCGCGACAAAGCGGCGCTGCAGCTCACCACCGTCGATGTTCATTCGCTTGCCCGCAACCGTGTCAATGTCACACTTCCCCACATCGCCGAATTCATCGAGGCTTGGGGCGTCAAAGAGGGCGACGGCATGTGGCTGGCGCCTGAAAAGCGTGTCACACTCTGGTAGGAGCAACCGGCCGGAAACATCTGAACAGACAAAGGGGCTTCAGTTACGAAGCCCCTTTGTCTGTTTTATGCTGATTTGAAGAGCGGCCGGTTGTGCGTTTCATTTATTCGGAGTATTTTTGCAACAGCAATACTGTGAATCCAAAACACCAACAAGATGAAGACGGCCGAACTCATACGGCGGATGAACGCCACGTTCCACCCCGAATGTCAGGAGAGTTATGATAATTCCGGTTTCCTGATAGGCGATCCGGAATGCACCGTGACCGGGGTGCTGACCGCGCTGGACCTCACCGAGGCGGTGGCCGAGGAGGCTGTCGCCAAGGGGGTGAACCTCATCGTCACACACCACCCTGTCATTTTCGGCGGATTGAAACACATCACGCCCGACACCACGGCGGGACGGATTGTGCTCCGACTTGTAAAAAGCGGTGTGGCCGTCTATGCCGCCCACACCAACCTCGACAACCTCAAAGTCGGGGTCAATGGCATATTGGCCGCCAATCTGGGGTTGGAAGAGTGCCGCATTCTGCGGCCGCAGGCCGGCGATCCTGACATCGGAGCCGGACTGATCGGAATACTCCCCCACCCTGTGCCCACTGCACAATTTTTGGCCATGGTGAAAGAGTCGCTGCACCTGCCCGCCATGCGTGTGGGTGTCGGAGCCCTCGACATAAGGGCTATAGTCCGGCAGGTGGCGATATGCGGCGGTGCGGGCAGTTTTCTCATCGGTGACGCCATCACGGCCCGGGCCGACATCTACCTGACCGGCGACTTGAAGTATCACGACTTTCAAAAAGCCGAACGGCAGCTGGTGCTGGCCGACATTGGCCACTATGAGAGCGAGCAGCCGACACGGGGCTTGCTGGCCGGCGCCGTCGACGCATTGGGTGACGGCAGTTTCAAGACTTTCGTCACCACAGCCTGCGACCGTTGGGAGGTTTGGGTGTAATGACAGAAAGGACGTGACAACATTTCCACCAGGCAGCATAAAACACAACCGGACATGACGATTCAAAACTACTTTTTTGACTTGGGCGGCGTATTGATGGATCTTGACGTGAACCGCACATTGAAGGCCATGGCCGCTTTGTCGCGGCATCATGGCGCCGACTCGGGCTTCGCCGCGCAGGATCTTTTCGGCGTCGGGGAGAACCGCCTGATGCAAGACTATCAAGACGGCAAAATCGACACCGGACAGTTTCTTGATGCGCTCTATCCGATGTGCCGCCCCGGAGTGAGCCGCGAAGCGCTGATTGAGGCTTGGGACGCCATGCTGCTCGGCATCCCGCAACGGAGGCTGGAAGCAATCCGAAATTTGCGTCGCAAGGGCAAACAGGTGTTTATTCTCAGCAATATCAACGAAGAGCACCTGCGTTGGAGCCGCATCCATTTCGACCACATCGGACTGCGCATCGGAGATGATGTCACTCACGCATTCTTCTCCAACGAGATGGGGGTGTCCAAGCCCGATCCGTACATCTTTCGGGAAGCTATACGGCAATCCGGCGTCGACCCCGCGGAAACACTCTATATCGACGACATGCAAGTCAATGTCGACGCCGGTGCCAGATGGGGGTTGCAGACCCTCTGTGCCCGAGGTGACGAGTGGTTTCCGGCAGTGTGCATATAGCACATTTGCGATTCGCAATATTTTTCGTACCTTTGTATGTTTGAAACCTCATCCCACAGTTGCTGTGAGGTGTTTTAAATGATTATAATATAATAACATATTCATCAATATGGCAAAAAAAACCACCACTCCCAAAGCAGAAGATTTGACCCCTGTCACCGCCCACGAGGTGCAAGTCCAGAACGAAGTTGACCTGGCTACTGAAGAACGATTGGTGGCACTGCACACCCTGCAGCGCATCGACTCACAGATAGACAAGATACAGATTATCCGCGGCGAGTTGCCCCAAGCCATTGAGGACTTAGAGGACGAGGTGGCCGGCCTGAACACCCGCATCGAAAACCTCACAACCAGCATCAAGGAATATGATCAGGCTGTCAAGACCCGCAAAAATGAGATTGAGACGCTGACGGGCGAAATCAAAGACACCGAGGAGAAGATGAATCATGTGAAGAACAACCGCGAATTTGAGTCACTTAACAAAGAGGCGGAGTTCAAAAACCTGGAGATACAGCTCCGCGAGCGCAAAAACCGCGACGCCGACGCCAAAATCAAAGAGCTGCAGAAGCATATGGAAGCCGCCCAGACCCTCCGCACCAACCGTGAGGCCGACTTGCAGATGAAACGTGAGGAACTGGAAGACATCATCAAGGAGACCGAGAAAGACGAGCAGGTGTTGCTGAACAAGTCGAAAGAGCAGGAACAGCATATTGATGAACGCTATCTGACAGCATATAAACGCATCCGCAAGGCCGCCCGCAACGGACTGGCCGTTGTTGCCATCGACCGCGACGCTTGCGGCGGCTGCTTCAGCAAGATACCGCCACAACGCCAGACTGAAATCAAGATGCACAAAAAGGTTATCGTGTGCGAATACTGTGGACGTATACTGGTCGACAGCGACATCGTCGAAAAATCGAACAAACGTCTGGAAGAATAAAACAGCTGTGCGATTGACTGCATAGCCGTTACATATCAACCATACAATTTCATCTACAAATTCCATGATTCATATCATTACTCCCGACGAGCCCTTGACACTGGCCCGCATCAGTGAAATCATAGCGCAACACGCCACCTTGGAACTGGGCGAATCTGCTGTTGAACGGATAGAGAAATGCCGCGACTACCTCAACAATAAAATGCAGTCGCAGAAAGAGCCTATCTATGGCGTAACCACCGGATTCGGCTCGCTGTGCAACATCTCCATCGACAGCAAGCAGCTGAGCCAGTTGCAGCAAAACCTGGTGATGAGCCACGCCTGCGGTGTCGGTGACGAGGTGCCGCAGGAGGTGGTCAAACTCATGCTGCTGCTCAAAATCCAGAACTTCTGCTTTGGCTACAGCGGCGTGCAGATAGCCACCGCACAACGGTTGGTGGACTGTTTCAACGACGACATACTGCCGGTCGTCTACCAGCAGGGCAGTCTTGGCGCCAGCGGCGACCTCTGCCCGCTGGCCAACTTGATGCTGCCTGCCATTCTGGGCATGGGCGAGGTTTACTACAAGGGCCGCCGCTGCGACGTGACAGAGATTTATAACGCCAAAGGGTGGAAACCTGTCACACTGCAGAGCAAAGAGGGCCTGGCGCTACTCAACGGCACACAGTTTATGAGCGCCTATGCGGTATGGTCGCTGCTTAAAGCGCATCGACTGAGCCGGCAAGCCGACATGATATTGTCGCTCAGCCTTGATGCCTTTGACGGACGTATCGAGCCATTCTACGAGGCATTGCACCGTGTGCGGCCGCACAAAGGGCAGCTGCAGACTGCCGAAGCTGTGCGCCGCTATACAGAAGGCAGCCAGCTTATCAAACGCCACAAAGAGCATGTGCAGGATCCTTACAGTTTCCGTTGCGCCCCCCAGGTGCATGGAGCCGCAAAGGATGCCATTGCTTATGTAACCTCCGTTGTAGAGGTGGAGATTAACTCCACGACAGACAACCCCATTGTGCTGCCCGACGAAGATATGGTCATATCGGGCGGCCACTTCCACGGCGAACCGCTGGCCATGGCGCTGGACTTTTTGGCCATCGCCTTGTCCGAACTGGGCAGCATCAGCGAACGGCGCACCTATCAGCTTATCGATGCCAAACGCGGATTACCGAGTTTTCTCGTCGCCAAGCCCGGGCTTAACAGCGGGTTCATGATTCCACAGTATACCGCCGCCGCCATCGCCAGCCAAAACAAACAGCTGTGCACCCCGTGCAGTGTCGACAGCATTCCGTCAAGCCAGAATCAGGAAGACTTGGTCAGCATGGGCGGCAATGCAGCAACCAAATGCTACCGTGTGGCCGAGAATACAGAGCGCATACTGGCCATCGAGCTCTTCAACGCCGCCCAGGCGCTGGAGTTCCGCCGGCCGATGAAAAGCAGCCCGTTTCTGGAATCGATGGTCAAAGAATATCGGAAGACCGTCAACTTTGTCGACAACGACCAAGTGATGTTCAAGCACATACACGCCAGTGTCCGGTTCCTGCAGGAGCAGGCGCTCGGTGAATGACAGCCTGACAGGGCTATATTATCAAATCGGGGGCAGGAAATGATCTTGCCCCTGATTTGTTTATGGATCAAGTCTCTTGATGTCGTTCTTTCCAGAATCGTGACGTGATATCCTGCCACGAATTGTCGGGCTGGCGCTTGAAAAGGCGCTGGTTGGTCCGGGGCGACGACAGGGGGCCCAGATGGGCGATATACGGTCCCACTTTGATGTAGTCGAACAGCGAACGGTCCACCTGTGGAGCGACGCAGGTGCGTCCGCTATACCAAGCCACATGCACGGCGGGATAGACCTGCCGAACATGGTGTGCCAGTCGCTGCACCTCGTCGGGATCGGCGTCTCCACCCATAAAACAGATACAACTCACCACTCCCCTGCCGGGTTCCATCAAGGTGTCGAGAGCGGCGTTGTCGAGCGGGCGGCCCACATCGTCCCACAGATAGCGGCTGTGGCACCCCGGACAGCGGCAGGGGCAGTTGCTCAGACTGACGGCCAGTGTCGTCTCGTCCGGGATCTCTTGAAACACTACCGTGCTGTCGACAAATTTAAGCATGGTGATAATAACGGCGCTGCGCTTCTTCCTGGCGGGGTTGAGAGAAATTGCTCACCCGTTTCAGGTAGCCGATAATACGGGTCAGATAGTCGACATTGCGGCTATGACACTCGGGACATTCGTGCAGGTAACGTTTGTCAATATGGCCACAGTCGTTGCACACCGTGTTGGGAATGTTGAATGTGAAGTAATTGCAGCCCTCTTTGGCAGCGACACGAAGCAACTGGCGATACTGTTCCTGCGAGAGATGCTCGTCGAGATTGAGATGCAGGGCGCTGCCACCGGTCAGATGCTCAATATAGGGGGCGCCATGCAACTTGAACTTATCGAGGATGGTGAGCGCGGTGTCTTCGACACGGTAAAAATAGCTGTTGTAGCAGTCACGTGTCACAAGATAGCCATCCTCACGGTCCCATTTGGCATGTTTTACGCCCACATTCTCGGCGGGTATCATCTCGCAGTTGAACATCAGTTCCCGGGAGCGGTAACGCTTGTTGTACTGTTCGATCACACTCAGCACAGACTGTACAAACTGACGGTAGTCGTCGTTGTCGTTGATTTGCAGCCCTAAGAATTCCGCCGCCTCGACCAGGCCGTTGACGCCGATGGTCAAGTATTGTCGTCCGATATTGATATATCCGGCATCGAAAAGCGGCAGCATGCCGTGCTGCTGCAACTCTTTTAGGTTCTCGTTGTAGGCGATCTGCACTTTGTGGCAAAGATCCACTATGTCGGCCAGGTAGTCCAGATAGGACACTTCTTCTTTGACGGCCTGCTGGATGCAGCGGTTGAGGTTAATGGTGAGCACACTTTTCGACCCTGTGGACACCCCGCCTGCCCCCAATGTATAGCTGAACCCATTGTCGGTAATCTCGTTGCGCAGGCGGCAACAGCTTGACAATGAGTCGGCGTTGTCGCTCAGGTAGGTGAAAAATGAATGTCCCTCACTGTACATCTGTGCCGCAAAGTCAGCCCATTCGGAATCGCGGCATTCGCCGTCTTGCGACAGCAACGCCATGGTCTCGACAGGGAATGTGAGCACAGAGCGTGTACGCTCCATGCTGAACCAAGTCATAAAACGCTTCTGCAGCCACGACAAACTGTCCCAGTCGGGGGCGCTGCCGTCGGGAAAACGGAAGTCGCCGAAGAGGCTGTCGAAATAATAACGGTCGTAATAGGCAATATTCCAGAAGACAGCCTGGTAGTTACGGGCTCCGGTAGGCTGGTTCAGCGTGTAGACAATCTGTTCGAAACAATCGGTGATCACCTTGTCAATATTGCGCTGTTTGACCGACAGGTCGACCACACGGTCGGTGTGTTGCCAATAATCGGCACCATACTCCAAGCCGATAAAATAGTTGAGGTAAATCAGGAACTCGGGGGTGGCGCAGGCGCCACTGAGCATGCTTGACACCATGAACACCATGTTGACAAAGCCACCGCAAAAACTTTTGAGGTTAGTGGGGGCCTTGCTGTTGCCGCCAATAGAGGCGGTGCCGCCGATAAGCCATGGGTACATGGTGATACTGGCGCAGTAGTTGGCCAGAGATGTCTCGTCGTTTTTATAGATAAAGTGGTGTGTGAGCAGGTGCATATAGCGGTCGGCGAGTTCCTTGCCGTAGAGTTTTTTGATGCGGTCGGTAAGCAGACGTCTGTTGAGACGGATGAAGCTCGACTTGGGCAGTTCGCCGATCAATGTGGCGATGTTTTTGTGCTCCACATTGGCATTAGCGTCGTATTTGCTGCCTGTGGCAGCGTTGGACGCTTTGCAGTATTCGACAAGAAAATTGAGTTTTTCAAGCGTCTCACGGTCTTCGAAATGTTTCTGCCGATAGAGCATGAACGACTTGGCCACACGATAGTGGCCTTCGCGCATCAAGGCCTCCTCCACCTGGTTCTGGATGTCCTCGACGATGATGCCGTCGTGGATGTCGAGACGGGAGATGATTCGGCTGATGTTTGACAAATCGACAGGCTCGCCAACCGACTGGAATGCCTTGACGATGGCATTCATGATTTTGTCTAACGAAAAAGGCACCTGCTGCCCATCGCGTTTGGTGATGCTGAATGGTACGTTGTCCATAATATATCTGATATTTTGTTTTATTGTTCTTTTCTACAATGGTTTTGTACAGCGCACCGAAGACAGGCCCGGCACAGCGGCACAATCGTGGTTGACACAAAAGGAATGCGAAAAGCAGGCAACAGAAGCCCCTGTTTATCCGCCTTTTCCTCGAAAGCGTCAACAGATGATCCGGCAGGTCTTCTGACTTGCTTGTCGCCGCTCCAACCTTCCCATGCCGCTATGACGCGGCACAGTGGTCATGATTTCGGAGCTGCGATGGGAGTTCAAGCTCACAGCAGCGGGACTGTCCAGGATTTACACCTGATTCCCTTTTAACGCCCTAAGCACCTGGTGTGCATACAAATGTAGAGACACTGCCGATGCCGTCGGGCGACCAAATCGGATGCTAAAATAATACAAATAAACGGGGCTGGGTGTCAAAAGATTTCATACTTATCAACACCGACTGTTTGTCACCGCGTAAAAACTTTCTATTCCAAACGGTTATATAGGCTATTCAAGATTCGGCGCATCATGCCCTCCCCTATCCTTTTTTTTCTCATACGGATCGGCAAAGGGGTCGTCTTTGGAATGATTCTCAATAGCGTGTTCGACAATTTTGAGTATCCAGTTGATGAAGAGAATAACGCAGACCGCGACAATGGCCTCGCGCCAGAGGCCGTAGCCGCACATCGAGCCCATGGCGGCAGAACACCAGAGTGTGGCTGCGGAGTTGAGGCCATGGATGGTGAATCCGTCGCGCAGTATGACACCGGCGCCCAAAAAACCGATACCGGTGACAATCTGGGCCAATACACGAAGGTTGTCGTTATTGACCAGGCCACCGGCAGCGACCGCATTGGCAATAACGGTTTCGGAGATGAGGATGAAGATGCATGCGCCGACGGCGACGAGGCTGTTGGTGGTGAGGCCGGCGCTGCGCTGGCGCAGCTGGCGTTCCAAGCCGATAAGTATGCCGCACAGCAAGGCCAGCAGCAAACGGACGGAAAAGACGGCGAGAGACATGAGGGGTCGGGGGTTTTATGTTTTACGGTTCGGCTTCAGGACTGAAGTATTGAACGGCCTACACACCGAGTTGCGGGATAAATTTATCCAGTCGGTTTTTATGCAATAACTGCTTTATCTGCGGTTTAAGTTCGCGCCTGTAGTAGAAGAACAGCATGCGCTGCTGCTGTTTCTCGTCGGGGCGGGCGGCCACATAGACCGGTTCCATGGTGTCGGGGTCAATGCCGGTGTAATACATCTCGGTGGAACGTGTCATGGGTGTGGGGGTAAAGTCCTGCACCTGCTCCAGCCGATAGCCCATGCGCTTCATCGTGACCGCCAGTTGAGCCATGTCGGAAAGGCGGCATCCAGGATGCGATGAGATGAAGTACGGGATGAGCTGATAGCGTACACCGGCCTTGCGGCACAACTCGTCGAAATGATGTTTGGCGGCCACAAATCCGTCAAAAGCCGGTTTACGCATTTGACGCAGCACGGATGGCTCTGTGTGTTCGGGCGCCACTTTCAGCCTGCCGCTGACATGGTGCAGCACCACTTCGTCAAAATATTGCCACCCGCGGTTGGACTCGGTGAAAAGGTCGCAGCGTATGCCGCTGCCGATGTAAAGATGCCGCACACCGGGCATCTGCCGCACGCGGCGGTAGAGGTCGAGCAGCGGCCCGTGGTCGGTAAGCAGGTTGTCACAATGGCTGGGATGGATGCAACTGTAACGGCTGCACTTGGCGCAACGACGCAAATCACGGCCATGCATACCGTACATATTGGCGGAGGGGCCGCCCAAATCGGTGACAGTGCCGTGGAAGTCCTCCATGGCAGTAAGCTGAGCCACCTCGCGCACAATGGATTCGGTGCTGCGCGAGGCTACAAACTTACCCTGATGGGCCGATATGGTGCAAAAAGAGCAGCCGCCGAAACATCCGCGGTGGCTGGTGACGGAATGTTTGATCATTTCGTAGGCCGGCACCGTGCCGCGACGACGGTACTTGGGGTGCGGCATACGTGTGTACGGCAAGTCAAACGAGGCATCCATCTCCGCCTCGCTCATAGGCGGCTCGGGCGGGTTGACCACAACCGCCATTCCTGTGGCGGCGTCGTACTCTTGAATCAATGCGGAGGGATGCATGCGGTTGCTTTCGCGTTCGATGATATGAAAATTTTCCGCCTGGTCCCGTTTCGACTGACAGCATTCGGCATAGCTGTGCAACTGTAGAAACGGAATATGCATCACCGGCTTCGCGACACGATAGGCTACTTGGGGCAAATCGTACAGTTCGGCCAGCTGTGCGCCGCCATCCAGCAACTCGGCAATCTTGACCATGGTCTGCTCGGCCATGCCATAGGCCAGCAAATCGGCCGGGCATTCGGCCAATATGGGCGGCTTGAGCCGATCGCTCCAATAGTCGTAATGGGTCAGCCTGCGCATGGAAGCCTCCACGCCTCCGATAATAACAGGGGTGTCGGGATAGAGGCGTTTGAGGATTCGGCTGTAGACATAGACAGCATAATCCGGACGAAAGCCGGCGACGCCGCCGGGGGTGTAGGCATCGTCGTGGCGCAAGCGACGCGCGGCAGTGTAGTGGTTGACCATGGAATCCATCACCCCGCCGGTGACACCGAAAAACAGCCGTGGAGCACCGAACTTGCGGAAATCGCGCAAATCGTCACGCCAATTGGGCTGGGGAATGACGGCCACCCTGAATCCGGCCCGCTCCAGCACCCGACCTATGACGGCCGTGCCGAAAGACGGATGGTCGACATAGGCGTCGCCGCTTACGATGACCACGTCGACCTGCGTCCATCCCAAACGCTTCACCTCGTCCAAGGTTATGGGCAGATAATCCACCGGCCTACCCGTCGCGTCGCTCATAATTGTTGCATATTAACGGACAATCAGATGAATGATTCAGTTGTCTTCTGATGTCTAAAAAAAGGTGCGGCAAGAAACGTCCTGCCGCACCTTCCCGTATGATGTCTCAGTCCTGGATGGCTTTGATGCCGGGGAGGACTTTGCCTTCGAGGTACTCGAGCATGGCGCCGCCGCCGGTGGAGACGTAGCTCATCCGGTTGGCAAGGCCCATCTGCTTGACGGCAGCCACGGAGTCGCCGCCGCCTACAGCGGCAAAACAACCTTGCTTACATGCGTCGGCAACGCTCTGGGCGATGTGGTTGGTGCCTTTGGCAAAGGTCTCGAGTTCAAAGACACCGGCAGGGCCGTTCCAGAGGATGGTCTTGGAGGCCATGATGATGTCACGGATGGCCTGGCAGCTCTCAGGGCCGCAGTCCATGCTCTCCCATCCGTCGGGGACCTCGCCGGATGGGACAGTCTGCGTGTTGGCGTCGTTGGCGAATTTGTCGCCGATGACGCTGTCGACAGGCAGGTAGTATTTCACTCCTTGTTCGTCCATGCGGCGCATGAGCTCGCGGGCGAGGTCAAGTTTGTCGTCTTCGCAGATGCTGTTGCCTATCTTGCCGCCAAGGGCTTTGGTGAAGGTGTAACGCATGCCGCCGATGATGATCATGTTGTCGACTTTGTCGAGCAGGTTTTCGAGGATGCCGATTTTCGAGCTGACTTTGCTGCCGCCGATGATGGCGGTGAAGGGGCGCGGCGCGTCGTGCATGAGTTTTTCCAAGTTGCGCACCTCGTTTTCCATCAGGAAACCGAAATATTTGTCGTTGGGAAAGAAACGTGCAATGACAGCGGTCGAGCAATGTTCGCGATGGGCGGCGCCAAAGGCGTCGTTGATGTAGCAGTCGCCCAGTTTGGAGAGCCGCTCGGCAAAGATGACATCGCCCCTGCTCTCTTCGGGATAGAAACGGATGTTTTCGAGCAGCATCACTTCTCCGCTCTTGAGGTTCTGCGCCATCTGCTCGGCTTCTCCGCTGCCAAGAAGGGATTGGGTGAACTTGACCGGCCTTCCGACAAGAGTCTCGAGGTATTTAGCTACGGGCAGCAGCGACAGCTCAGGTTCAAAACCGCCTTTCTTGGGACGGCCGAAGTGCGCCATGATGATGACGGCGGCGCCGTCGGCAAGCAACTTCTGGATTGTGGGCATGGACTCGCGGATGCGGGTGTCGTCCGTAATATGTTTTTCTGCATCCATCGGGACATTGAAGTCCACACGCAACAAGACTTTGCGACCTGCAAAATTGATATCCTTAATGCTTTTCATGTTGTGATATTTTTTTAATCGGTTTATCGGTTGTATCGGGATGTATTCACAGATGGGCTGAAACAGCTATCGGCTGTGCTGTGGTTCGGCGACGGCCATGCCGATGTAGAGGGATGAGAGCATGGTGAAAACGAATGCCTGAATGTAGGCCACCAGGCACTCGAGCAAGCTGATAAAGACACTGAAGAGCACGGACACAACACTGACCGCGCCGCCGACATAGGTGCCGAAAAGGTTGCTCAGAATGAAGATGATGACTACAAAGCCCAGGATGACAATATGGCCGGCGGTCATGTTGGCAAAAAGACGGACCATGAGCACAATGGGCTTGGTGAAGACGCCGACCAGCTCGACAACGGGCATCAAGGGAAAGATTTTAAGCCATGCCGGCACCCCAGGTGTGTTGAAGATGTCAACCCAATAGTGTTTATTGCCGCTGATGTTGGTGATGAAAAATGTGATGAGGGCCAGGATTGCGGTGACGGCAATATTGCCGGTGATATTGGCACCTGCGGGGAAGAAAGGTATCAGACCCAAGATGTTGCTAAGGAAGATGAAGAAGAAAAGGGTGAGCATGTAAGGCAGGTAGCGCTCGTAGTGTCGCTCCCCTATCATGGGCCGGACGATGCTGTCGCGCACAAAAACCACAAGCATTTCGACAAGCGATTGCAGGCCGCGGGGTGCCGCCGTGCCACGTTTTTTGTAGCCGTGCCGCACCGCAAAGACGATGACGACAAGGAAGAGCACCGTTATCATGATGGCGGCGGAAGTCTTGGTGACGGAGAGGTCAAGCGGCTTGACAACAGCGCCCGAGGCGTCGGTGCGGACACGGCCATCGGCGGAGACACAGACTATCTCCTCTTTCTCGATGCCACCACCGACAAGGCGGAAGCCTTTGTAGTCGGCATGACCATGACGGAACCGCGACGAGGAGAAACAGGTCAGATGTCCGTCGTGAATAAGGATGACGGGCAACGGAACGGCTACGGCATGTTCCTGTCCCTGTCTGTCAACATAGTCAAACAGGTGCCAGGAATGGGCGTCGGTGACATGGCCGATGATGACGTCGCCGGCATTGAACTCACCGGCGGCATGCGACGACAGGGGTGTTGCAAGTAACAACAGGAAGCACAGAAGTATATGATTGCGGTTTCTCATGTCGTTTTGGAGGTGTTGTTGAATATATCAATTTGGACAGAGTCGAAGATGTCGAGCTGGTTAGGAGGGATGGCGGTGCCTTTGTTGTGCATATAGTCGTTCAACTGTCGTTTGACGATGCGGCGCAAGGCTACAGGTCGGCTGACCCCCATCTCAGCGGCATAGAGTGAAAGCATCTCCCGCTCCTGCTCGGAGAGAGAGATGCTCATTTTTTTCTTCTTGGGGTGTTTGTCGTTCATAGTGACATCATAATAGCAACACTACATATTCATGGCAAGGCCCCACTTGTTGAAGAATTGCCCGACTTTGGCGGTGGTCTCGCCGCCACCTAAGTTGTAGTGCGGATCAACGCCCATGGCGTTGAGGATGCCGAGAGCTTCGTCTAAACGTCCACGGACTCCCTGGGCTTTATCACCACGGAACTGCAGCAGGTAGACGACTTCCTCGGTGTAGTGGTCGTAGATGTCGTCCCACATCTGCATGGCGCGGTCGCGTCCGAAGGCCCGGAAGTAGGTGTCGATGGAAGAGAGGCAGTATTTGTCACGTACAAAATTATGCTTGGGGAAGAAATGGTCGGCCGAGTCAAGCATCTGACGGGCACGGGCGGTGTCGCCGGCCTGCAGTAGTTGCAAGGCGGCCATGGTGAAGGTCTGCCGCTGTACATTGCCCATATTGAGGCTGACCGGGTCGACGTAGATGTCGCTGTTGAGGTTGCCCCACTGCAGCGGCACACCGTCGGTGCCGTGCAGAAAATAGTCGAAAGTGCGATCGGTGAACTGCTGTAGTGTCACGGTCTGAGCGGCATGATCCACCACAGTGGGCATATAGGGCAGAAGTTTGTAGTTCATGCCATCCTGTATGCAATAGCGGTCGACCAACGGGTAGACTTCTTTGATATAGCTGGGGTTCATGATGTTGATGTCGCGCATGAAGCGGTTGGTGCCCAGTATGTCAAGTATCATCAGTTGGTGACGCATCAGGTTGCCGCTGTTGATTTCAAAACGGATGACCGGGTCGATATCGCCGGCCTTGTCGGCAGGGATAACACCGCGTCGGACAAGCTCGGGTATGTCGACTGTTATCTTGAACCGTTTGGTGGGCAAAATGGTCACCGTGCCGTCGACATAACTTTGGGTGAAACGTTCCGGGTGGTCGCGCATCAATGCCAGCACTTCGGTCACCTCAAGGTAGTCGGCGCTACGGTCCATGATGTAGACTACGTCTTTGCCTAATCCGTAGAACTCTTTGGGTAATGTAAACGGCAGGGGGTCTGAATCGTACAGTTTGTTGTAGAGCTGTTCGACATACCAGTGCATGCCGGAAAGGGTGTAGTTGAGAATACGCACGTCTGTACGGGTGCCCTCGACCTCCTGGGCGTACCAGAGCGGGAAAGTGTCGTTGTCGCCAAAGGTGATGAGGATACCGTTGCGGTTGACGGAGCGGAGATAATTATTGGCAAAATCACGGGCGGCATATTTGTCGCTGCGGTCGTGATCGTCCCAGTTCTGCGCGGCCATGAGCAACGGCACGCCCATGCAGAGTACAAAGACTGCCGGCATGAGGAAGCGGTAAAGCTTTTCGTTCTTGAACAGGGCGGTGAGCCAATCGGCCAGCGCCATGACTCCCAAGCCCACCCAGATGGCAAAGAAGCAGAAAGAGCCGACAAAGGCATAGTCGCGTTCGCGCGGCTGACGCGGCGGCATGTTGAGGTAGATGGCGATGGCGATACCGGTCATCACAAACATGATGAAGACAATGAAAGCGTCTTTCGAATGTCTGCGGATATGATAGACCAAGCCGGCCAAGCCCAACAGCAACGGCAACAGGTAGTAGACGTTGCGGGCTTTGTTGTCGCGCAGATGGCCGGGCAGGTTGTCCTGGGGCCCCAGACGCGCCTCGTCGATGGCTTTTATGCCGCAAATCCAGTTGCCGCTGAGGTAGTCACGTGTGCCGTTGTCGTTGAAGTAGTGTCCTTGGATGTCGTTCTGGCGGCCTGCAAAGTTCCACATAAAGTAGCGCCAGTACATCCAACCCATCTGATAGCCGTGAAAATATTTAATGTTTTGCGCCGAGGAGGGTTTGCGGTCGCCGCGCACTTTGCCAGCCCAATATTCGTAAAACTTGGGGTGTTGCCGGCTGGCGTCGTTGCTGTACATACGGGGGAAGAGCCCGGTATGGTTGGCTCTGTAGATATATTTCTGCGCATGAGCGGCGGCAATATAGCAGTCACGACCGCGACTGTCTTTGCCACGGACATATTTGGTGTAGCCCTCTTCAACGGCGACCGGATTGCCGGCGGTGTAGTATTGTCCTTTGAGGAGGGGTGTGTCACCGTATTGTTCACGGCCCAGGTAGGCCCGCAACGCCACAGCGTCTTTGGGTGCATTTTCGTTAAGCGGCGTATTGGTGTTGGAGCGTATGATGAGCATGAAGAAGGTGGAGTAGCCTACCAGCAACATCAAAAAAGCCAGAATGGAGGCGTTGACAACGGGAAGGTTGCGTTTTTTGGCGGATGTTATCCATAAACCCCAGACAATTGCAAGGGCAAGGATGGTAAAAAAGAACACGGTGCCGCTGTTGAACGGCAGGTGCAATTTGTTGACGAAAAAGACATCGAACGCCGAGTCGACATTGACAATGCCGGGGATGACCCCCCACAGTATGACGGCTAACAGCACGAGGGAGATGAGACCGCTGTAGATAAATCCTTTGACTGTTGTTTCGGGCCATTTTTTGAAGTAAACGACATAGACGATGGCGGGCAATGTCAACAGGTTGAGCAAGTGGACACCGATGGCGATGCCGACAAGCAGCGCAATGAGCAGAAGCCAGCGGAGTGAACGGGGATCGGAAGACTGCTCTTCCCATTTCAGTATGGCCCAGAAGACCAATGATGTGAAGAATGAGGACATGGCGTAGACCTCGCCCTCGACTGCCGAGAACCAGAATGTGTCGCTGAAGGTGTAAACGAGTGCACCGACCACTCCTGCGGCAAAGACAGCCCATGTGCGCGGGTTTTTCACATCAGGGTTCTGGGGATCAGGAAGCAGATGCTTGCCCAATAGCGTGATGCCCCAGAACAGGAACAGGATGGTGAAACCACTGCACAGCGCCGACATGATGTTGACAGCATGGGCCGCCGTGGCCGGGTCGGAGAACATGCTGAATATACGGCCGATAAGCTGAAAAGAAGGTGCTCCTGGAGGATGGCCCACCTGCAGTTTGAAAGCGGTGGCGATATACTCGCCGCAATCCCACCACGAAGCGGTGGCCTCGGCAGTCAACACATAAACAGTGCAGGCTGCGATGCACACCAACCATCCGACTATGTTGTTGATGCGATGATATTGTTTCATGGGTTATGAATTAATGTAATGATTGTCCTAAAGGGTTTCTCTCATGACGGGCATGGTCATGCAACGGGCACCGCCGCCGGCACGGGGAAGCTCTCCTGCCTGGAATGCCGCGACAAAACGGTCGTACTGTTTCATGTCGATTTTGCCACTGCAGATATCTTCGGCAGGTAAAATGGCAAATCCGGCTTTGTCGAGGGTTTCGATGGTGTGGTTGTTGCGCCTGTATCCGATGACTTTGTCGGGTCCCAGGGCAAAGAAGTTGGCACCGCTGTGCCATTGCTCGCGTTGTTGCGCCCAGGCATCGCCACCGCCGCACAGCAGAGGTTCGACATCCATGCCTACGGACGAGAGCGCCTGCAGTATGTTGCCATATTCGCGACTGCTGACACGGCCTCCTTCGACGGTGATGAGGGTGGTGCTTTTACCGGCGAAAAGACCCGTCTTCTTGAGCATGGGTTCGAATGCCATGCATGTGTGCGGCCCAAGGAAGGTGAAGACCATGTCGAGGTGGATGAATGAATCGGGGCTGTGGGGCAACTCCTGCGCGATGATGTGGAACCGCTCGCGCCCGTGTCCGAAGGTGTGGGCCAGATAGTCGATGCCGCGGCGGTTGGTACGTATGCCGCACCCGACGCAGAGCAGGTCGTGACGCGCCACCTGCACGTCGCCGCCCTCGGTGCGTGCCGCAGGATCCCACTGCATGGCGTTGAGGGTGGAGGCACCGAAAAAGTGTTCGAAAATGGCTTGGTAGATGAGGGTCTCGCGCTGACGTACATCAAATGACATAGAGTTGATGAGCACGCTGTTGTATACCGAAGAGGATGCGTCGCGCGTAAAGAAAAGATTGTAGAGCGGGCGCAGGATATAGCGCTGATCGGCATAGCGTCCAGGGTCGACACCCGGTCGATAGGCGAAACCGGATATCAGTTCGTGCGCCAAGGTGCGGCTGTCATGGCTGAGCAGTTCGTCCAGAAGGAAAAGACACTGGTCTTGACGGCAACTCTCCTCGACAAGATGGCGCCGCAGTGCGTCGTCGGACAACAGACGTTCTAACAGGTCGGCGACATAATAGACTTGTGTCCAACGTTCAAGAACGCCGCTGAAGTTGGCATATTCACCATCGACAATGGATTTGTTAAGGATATCGCTGTAGAGCGCTTCATGGGCATTTTCAGGTGTCATGCGCTCAATTTCCTGTCCCGGGGTGTGCAACAGCACCGCTTTGAGCAATCCGTATTCAGAGTTGACGTTTACTTTTATATCTGTCTTGATATCAGTAGATGACATATATCACTATTTAGTTACGCAAATGTCTGTAACACCGTTGTCGGCAGTGCGGGGTGTGCATGCATCCTTACGCCATATCCCGTACTGCCATGTCGGCCAGACAGACGCCGACAAATTCAGAATGCAAATTTACATTTTTTTTTGCACACACAACAGGAGATGCTGCAGTATTATGCCGATGGCACGCGGGTCACGAAGCACCGCGCAGTTGCTCCAAGGCTTTGAGGTAGGCGTCGTCGATGACACACATAATACGGTAGTAGTATTCGGTGCCGAAGAGGTTGCGGGCGATCTGCGCTTTGAGGATGAGGTGCAGATAATTGTCGCTGCGCTCTGTCTGAAGCCGGCGGGAGGTTTCGGCAGCGGTGTCGCGCACGATGCCTTGTTCGGCGGCATGGACCGCAAAGAGGCTGTCGACCGGAAAACTGTCGTAGTGTGCCAAAAATTTTTCAAAGTCTGACAGGCGCTCGTCGTCGCGGTGCTTGTCGGCCCAAGCGAGCGGAAAGCTATTGACAAGTCCTTTGGAACGGATGGCGATGTAGTAGTCGGAAAGGCGCATGGTGTCCATAGGGACGAAAATGTCGGGCATGATACCGCCGCCGCCGTAGACGGTGCGCCCGGAAGCAGTGGTGTATCGCAACGAATCGGGCAGATGGATCGAGTCGAGGCTGACTAACTCGCCAGAGGCGAAGCGACGGGAAAGATCGCGGTTATAATCGTCGGTGCCTTTGTCGTAAGGTTTCTGGATGCAACGCCCGGAAGGGGTGAAATAACGCGCTGTGGTGAGGCGCACCTGCGATCCGTCGGAGAGATTGAAGATGCGTTGCACAAGGCCTTTGCCGAAGGTGCGGCGCCCGATAAGCAGGCCGCGATCCCAGTCTTGGACGGCACCCGAGACAATCTCGGAAGCGGAGGCGGAGTTTTCGTCGACAAGCACTATCAGGTCGCCCTCACGGAATGAGCCGGAGCCCCGGGTGCGAAAATCCTGACGCGGTGCAAGACGACCTTCCGTGTAGACGATGAGCCGGTGCCTGGGCAGCAGTTCACCCGCAAGGGCGCAAGCGATGTCGAGGTAGCCGCCGGTGTTGCCGCGAAGGTCGAATATGAGGCGTGTCATGCCTTGACGCTGCAACTGCCGCACGGCCGCACGGAATTCATCGACACTGGTGCGGGCAAAACGGGCAAGGCGGATGTAGCCTATTCCGTCGGCGGCCATAAACCAGGTGTCGACGGAATGGAGCGGTATTTTGTCGCGGACAATATGGAATTCCAATTCGCGCCCGTCGCGCAGCACGTCGACCACCACCACGGTGCCTTTTTTGCCGCGCAGATGCGACGTGACGAAGTTGTTGGTGACGCTGTCGCCCGTGGCCGGACGTCCGTCGATGCGGATGATGCGGTCGCCCCGGTGAAGCCCGACTTTCTCGGAAGGGCCGCCATCTATCACGTCGGCGACAAAGATGGTGTCGCCGTTGATTTGGAACGTGATGCCAATGCCCTCGAAGTTGCCTGTCAGGGCTTCGTTGGCACGCTGCACATCTTTGGCGGGGATGAAGACGCTGTGCGGATCCAACGCTTTGAGCATGGCTTTGACCGCCTCGTCGCTCATACGGTTCATGTCGGGGGCGGTGACATAGTTCTTGTCGATAAGCGAGAACACTTCGTCCATGCGTTGCCGGGCAGCGGCAGAAGAGGTGTCATTCTGGCCATGGAGAGACAGTTGCGCGACGAGAGATGCAGCCAAGACGAGGGCTGCGGCGCGGTGTGATGTAACAGTATGTGGTGTCATGGGTGCAAAAATACATTTTTTTTGTATTTTTGCATACTTTTCACATAATCATTCCCTACCTTTGACATGAATACAATACAAGATCGCAAACCGATGGGGTTCGGCAAGACCATGCTGGCTTCGGCCACAGGTTTTGTGGTGGCGTTTGTCGTGCTCCACGTACTCGGCTTTTTTCTAATGATTGGTCTGGTGGCTGCGCTGGTGGCAAGTGGCGGCAATTCGGCTACGGTTGTGGCCGGCGACCATATCTTCCTCGGCATTGACCTGTCACATCGCATCACGGAACGCACACCCGACAAGGTCACAGCGTTGCTGAACGACAGCAGGGCAACGGGACTGGCCGACCTGCTGCGCGCCATCGAACATGCAAAAGATGACAAGCGCGTGGACGGAATTTACTTGAAATGTGATGCGTCGGGCATGGACTGGGCTCAGTGCGAGGAACTGCGCGACGCACTGGAACGCTATCGCAGTGCCACAGGGAAGCCTGTGATGGCCTATGCCACACAATACTCCCAGTCGGCATATTACCTGGCGTCGACAGGTGACTGCGTGGCGCTGCATCCTTCCGGCATTGTGGACCTGCGCGGAATCAGCGCCGAGGTGATATTTTACAAAGACCTGCTGGACAAACTGGGGGTGCGGTTTGACTTGATTCGGCCCAAGAGCAACGACTATAAGAGCGCCGGCGAGACCTACACACGCAGCAACATGAGCGAGGCCAACCGCGAACAGATACGCTCGTATATCGGAAGCATTTGGACCCATGTGGCGGAAGGTATTGCAGAAGGGCGGCGAATGAGCATTGACAGTGTGAACCTGATGGCCGACAAACTGACCGGCTATCTGGCCGCGGACGCATGCAGCAGCCGGATGGTCGACACGCTGATGTTCGAGCGGGATATACGCACATGGTTGAAAGAGGAACACGGTTGCCGCAGGCTGGTTGACGCTGTCAAGTATGCCCGTAGCTTTGCAGATGAAAAGATTGAGGACAAGATTGCCGTCATCTATGCAGAAGGCAATGTGGTGGACGGCTCGAATGAGGGCTATGCGACAGCTGTCTACGCTGACGACATTGTCGAGGCCCTGGCCGACGCGGCACAGGACAAGAAGGTGAAAGCCATTGTGCTGCGCATCAATTCTCCCGGCGGTTCGGCGACAGCGTCGGAGTCGATGACACACGCCGTGACGGAAGCCAAACGGATCAAACCGGTTGTTGTCTCGATGAGCGGATTGGCGGCCAGCGCAGGCTACGAGATCGCCGCCGGGGCAACAGCCATCGTGGCACACCCGACAACGCTGACCGGCAGCATCGGCGTTTTTGCGGCCATTCCGGAAGCCGGCGCCTTGCTGAAAGGAAAACTGGGGATCGGCATCGATACGGTGAACACCAACCGCAACGCCGGCGGCCTGAGTCTGACACGCCCCTTGTCGGCGACGGCACGGAATGCTATGCAGCGTCAGGTGGAGGATTTCTATACGTTATTCTGTCAACGTGTGGCAGAAGGACGCGGCATGACAGCCGCTGACGTGGACCGAATCGGCCGTGGCCGCGTATGGACGGGCTTGCAGGCCGTAGAGCACGGGCTGGTCGACACGCTGGGCGGTATGCAGCTGGCGTTGCGCATAGCGGCTGAAGAGGCAGGAATAGAACGTTACAGAACGGTGGACTATCCGAAAGAGAAGGACTTGGTGACACGGTTGCTGAAAGTGGCCGACGAAAAAGAAGATATTGTGTTGCGCAGCCGCATAGAAGCTGTTGTGCCCTACTATAACGAGTTGATTCATTGGACAACGATGGCTCCCATACAGGCCCGTATGCCCTATTGCCTGATGATGGAATGAACCGGCACCGGTATTTTGGATTGTGTCTTTGGGCTTTTCTGTTGACAGGATGTGTCGATGCCGCAGGACAGACCTTGGCGGCAATACGTCAGCAGGTGCCCGACGGATATGATTTCTGGCTCTATACAGCCGACGATACGGCCAGCGAACCGCAACCGATTGTCATTTTTCTGCATGGAGCCAGCCTCTGCGGCAACAATCTGGAACGAGTGCGACGCTACGGTCCGCTGCATGCCCTGCAGATGGGGCTGGAGATACCCGCCAATATTGTAGCGCCGCAGAATCCGGGAGGAGCGTGGAGGCCGGAGAAGATATTGCACGTGTTGCAATGGGTGGAGGAACACTACCCCATAGACACCAACCGTGTCTATGTGTTCGGCATGAGTCTGGGCGGATATGGCACTTTTGATTTTGCAGGCACCTATCCCGACAAGGTGGCGGCGGCCATAGCCATGTGCGGCGGCAGCCAGCTACGCGACTTCTGCGGATTGAACGAGGTGCCGCTATGGATCATCCATGGCACTGCGGACCGGCAGGTGCCTATCAGCCAGTCGATGCGCATTATTCAGGCGATGGAACGGTGCGGCGCCACAAAGCGGATGCAGTTCACACGGCTACAGGGCGCCGGACACGGAGCCCCGGCGCGTGCATTCTACCTCACAACGCCCTATGAGTGGCTGCTGTCACACCGGATGGACACACCGCTGCGCCCCGTCACGCCAGGCTACGACATCACATCCACCGACATGCGCGATGCCTATTCGAGACTGCGTAAGGGTGCCGGCAGGATTCGTGTCAAAGACGAGGGAACGAAACCGCACCCACAGACGGCAACGACCGATAAAGCCGATGTATATTACACTGTGCGCAAGGGCGACTCTTTAAGCCGTATCGCCGCAAGAAAGCATACGACAGTGACGGCGCTCTGCCGTCTCAACGGGCTGAAGCGCGACAGTGTCATCCGACCCGGACAGCGACTGAAGGTGAGATGACGCTTGACTACCGGTAGCGGGGCTGTTGCTGACTGAGGCAATGGAAGCTGCCCAATCCCCACACAATGTCGGTGGAGTCGATGCCGACCACCTCACGGTCAGGGAAGAGCGCTTCCAGGATGTAAGCCGCCTCATTGTCGGCAAGGCAACGGTAGGTGGGGAAAATGACCTTATCGTTGGCCAGATAGAAATTGGCGTAACTGGCAGGCAGCCGCTGGTTGTCATAGAAGACCATGTCGGGCATAGGGAGCTCCACGACATTGAGCTGTTTGCCTGAGGAGAGACGGCATTTGTTCAATGTCTTGAGATTTTGCTGGAGCGGCGCGTAATTTTCGTCCCAGATATCCTCCTCCACAGCGGCGACCACCGTGTCGGGCGACACGAAACGAGCCAAATCGTCGACATGGCCGTCGGTGTCGTCGCCGGCTATGCCGTCACCCAGCCAAAGCACATTGTCGACGCCATAATAGGCATACAGATATTCTTCGATTTGCTCTTTCGTAAGGTCGGGATTGCGGTTGGGGTTGAGCAGGCAGGAACGGGTGGTGAGCAGGTCGCCGCAACCATTGACATCGATGCTGCCGCCTTCCATGACAATGCCCGGCTCATAAAGCCGCCAGCTTGTGTCGTGGCTATGCAGCCAGTCATAGATATGGATGGGGATGCGCGTGTCTAATTCATAGGGATATTTGCCACCCCAGGCGTTATGGTTCCAGTTGACTATCGCCCGGCTCTTGCCGTCATGGTTGAGCAGGAAAGCGGGGCCGTGGTCGCGGCACCAGGCGTCGTTGGTGGGAAATTGATGAAAAAATATCCGTTCCATGCGGGCATTGACACGCTGCAAAGCATCGGCGGCACGGAGCTGCATTGCGCTGTCGAGAACATTGATGTGGACCTCTTCAACTTCAGCCAACTCTTTGACAAAAAGGTGGTAAGAAGGAAAAATGGTGTCAATCTTTCCGGGCCAGGAATCCACATTATGGGGATAGCTGAGCCATGTGGCTTGATGTTCCGACCACTCGGCCGGCATGTAAAATCCAGATTCTTTCGGTGTGTTCTTCATAACTGTGAACGGATTATTCGTCCAGATAGCGTTTCAGGAGAGGGCTGTAGCTGTCGATGCGGCGATCGCGCAGATAGGGCCAATGACGGCGGTAATGGTCGCTCTCGGCCAAGTCGAGCTCTTGCACATGTATGGTTTCGTCAAAATGGGGGGCCTGATAGAGCACACGACCGAAGGCGTTGGTGATGAAACTACCGCCCCAAAACTGCATCCCGCCTTCCAATCCGGTGCGGTTGACGCTGACGACAGGCACGCCGTTGGCCACAGCGTGACTGCGCTGAATGGTCTGCCATGCTTCATACTGCTCACGGTTGTCGGCCTCGTTCTGACGCACATCCCAGCCAATGGCAGTGGGATAGAAGAGAATCTGCGCCCCCATCAGCGCGGTGATGCGGCTGGCTTCGGGAAACCACTGATCCCAGCATATCAGCACACCGACGGTGCCATAACGGGTGTGAAAGACCTTGTAGCCCAAATCGCCTGGAGTGAAGTAAAACTTTTCGTAGTAACCCGGGTCGTCGGGAATGTGCATCTTGCGGTATTTGCCCAGGTAAGTGCCGTCGGCGTCGATGACGGCGGCGGTGTTGTGGTATATCCCCTCGGTGCGTTTCTCAAACATCGAGCAGATGAGCACCACCTCCAGCTCTTTGGCCAACGAGATGAAATGCTGTGTGGTAGGGCCGTCGGGTATAGACTCCGCCAGCTGAAAGTTCTGATAACGCTCTTCATCGCAGAAATAGAGTGAGGCAAAAAGTTCCTGCAGACAGATGATCCGGGCTCCGGATGCAGCGAGCTGCCGCACACGGTCTGTAAAATTACGAATATTCTGTGCCTTGTCCGGGCCGCAGCTTAACTGGGCGATTCCTACTTTGACGGTCATGGATAATGATGGTTGAATGTACGAACGATATGGATTATTGCAGACGCACGCGTGGGTCGAGCCATGCGTAGAGAATATCTGTGATGATGTTGATAAGCACGAGCAGCACGCAAATAAAGAGGATGGTCCCCATCACGACAGGGAAGTCGTATTTTTCCAACCCGTCGACAATGACAACTCCCATCCCCTTCCAGTCGAAAACGTATTCGACAAAGACTGCGCCGGCCAGAAGGCTGGCAAGCCATCCCGAAGCAGAGGTGATGACCGGGTTGAGGGCGTTGCGCAGGGCATGGTGCACTACAACCCGACGATAGCTCAACCCCTTGGCTCGCGCAGTACGGACATAATCTTGCGACAGGGCGTCAAGCAACGAGTTTTTGGTGAGTTGCGACAAGGTGGCCAATGGCCGTATGCCCAATGTGAAAGCTGGAAGAATAAGGTTTTTGAGCGCCAGATGACGTCCGGTGCCATAGTCATCGACAGCATAGAGGTTGCCGAACATATTCAGGTGAGTCCAGTCGGCAAGCAGATAGGCAAAGAGCCAAGCTATGAGTATGGCGGCGAAAAACGAAGGCAAGGACATGCCCAGCGTGGAGAGCAGCAGCGAAAGCCGGTCAATCCAAGTGTCACGGTAGACAGCGGAAAGCACGCCCAACACGATACCCGCCAGCAGCGCAAAAGCCATGGCGGTGAGTGCCAGAACGGCAGTCTGCGGAAACGCAGACGAGATGATGTCCGAGACGGGACGCCGGCTCTGATAAGAGCGGCGCAGATAAGGCCACTTGAACACAACTATTGTGTGTCCGCAAGAGAAGAGATGCAGCACCGGACCGTATTTTTCAGGATCCAGATAAAAATGGTGCGAGACGTCGCTGTTGTTGTGAAACGATAGGGGGGAGAGGTCGTTGAGATACGACAGAAACTGCACGGCGAGCGGCTTGTCGCGCCCCAGATCGCGGTTGATGATGGCAATGCTTTCTTCGTCGGCCTGCTGACCCAGCATCATACGCGCCGGATCACCAGGCAGCACGTTGAAGAGAAAAAAGACAAACACCACCACGCCCAAAAGGACAAGGAGACCGTATAGCAGCCTTTTCAGTGAGTAGGTGAGCATGATGGCGTTTGTTTTTATGTGGACGGACAGTCGGTGGATGCGTGAACGGAGTGGTTAGCGGAGACCGCGTACAACGGATTTTTTGGCGACGAAATCTTTCAGATAGTACGGCTCATAATATGCCACATCGACGACAAGGCCCTGCTGCAGTTGCCGGAAGGCGGCAGGCCGAAGAGCTTCGGCAGTGACAGTGAATCCGGTGTCGTAGTGTGCGTTGGGGTGCAGGCCGAGCACTTGTTGTGTCTTGGCGGCACCATCGCCGATATAGACGACAGGGCCCTCGTCCATGTAACGGTCGTATATGCCGGTCTCGATGATGTCGGCGCTGACAGGTTTGACCACCTCCACACCGTCGGCGGCACGGCGGTAGAGCGCCGTATAACACTCCATGCGCCGGGCGTCGAGCATCGGACACACCCAGCCGCTGTAGTCAGCATGGGTGAGAAAGTAGTGTTCGGCCATGGCCTGCAAGGTGGGCACGGCAAGAAGCGGTTTGTGCAGGGCGTAGCACAGACCTTTGGCGTAAGAGACACCGATGCGCAACCCCGTGTAGCTGCCAGGGCCTCCGGACACGCAGACGGCATCGAGGTCCACCGGGCTGAGCGCAAGCTGCTGCAACATGGATTCGACAAACGGAGCCATGCGCGACGAATGGGCATTGGGCTCGCTGCTGCAGCGCACGGCTGACACGGCGTCCCCGCTCGCCACCGCCACCGAACACACGCTGGTGGCCGTTTCTATGAGTAGTATTGTCATATCGTGTTTACCGCATATCTATGATTTCAACACCACGGTGCGCCGCAGTGTCAAAGACAAAGTCCGGGTCGCTGCAACGCACACCTGTCTTGACACCGGTGATACGGTATTCGCCTCTCGATCCGTCGTAGTTGTGTATTTCCATACGTTGCAACTGTCCGCTCTTTTCAGCGATGGCAAGGCGCAATTTGTGATAACTTTTGCTTTTTTTGGGCTGCAGATCCACGATGGCTGTGCCGTCCGCTTCGGTGCGGATGTATTTGGGGCGGAAGGACTGTTCATAGGTGGACAGCAGATGAGCCGGATTGAGAAGATTGTCCTCTTCGGCGGACAGCGTGTTGACCACCACCTCGCCTGCCTCCTGATTCCAATGCCAGACAGATTTACCGTCGCAATAGAGCACCTGCTGCGGCGCTGTGACACGATAGCGTCCACGGCTGTAGAGCACCTGGGCTGTGGCTCGGGCTGTCTCGGTCTTTTTCGTATTGTAGTTAACCATGGTCACGGTGAAACTGACCGGCTTGCCGTCGAAAAACGCCGCGGCTTTGCGAAGCACCTTTTGCGCCCCCTGGTCCACGCCGCCCGTGGCGGTGTGAGTGATTTGCGCCGTGGCGGCGACGACGGCTAACAAGAGGATGAGGAGACTGATAAAATGTTTCATTTTCAATGCAGGTTGACACCGATGATATGCATAAATTCCTCGCGGGTCTTGGGACTGTTGAGAAAAGCGCCGGTAAAATCGCTGGTGGTGGTGACAGAGTTCTGCTTCTGCACTCCGCGCATGGACATGCACATGTGCTGGGCCTCGATGACCACGGCAACACCCAGCGGATTCAGGGTGCGCTGGATGCAGTCTTTTATCTGCTTGGTCAGGCGCTCCTGCACCTGCAGCCGACGGGCATAGGCGTCGACCACCCGCGGCAGTTTGCTCAACCCCACGATGGTCCCGTTGGGAATGTAGGCCACGTGGGCTTTGCCGACAAAAGGGACCATGTGGTGCTCGCAGAGGGAGTAGAGCTCGATGTCTTTGACCACCACCATCTGTTTGTAGTCTTCGTGGAACATGGCGGAGCGAAGAATCTCCTCCGGGTCAAGGTCATAGCCGTTGGTGAAGAAAAGCATGGCCTTGGCGATGCGTTCGGGGCTCTTCCGGAGACCTTCGCGTTCGGGATCCTCACCCAGCAGGCGCAATATCTCACGGTAGTGGCCGGCCATTTCCTTGACACACGCCTCGTCGTATTGGTCTATTTTCAAGTAGCCTTTTTCCATATTGCCGTTCAGTGATTTTTGTATCGTAGTTAATCGTGGTTTTATCGATTTGTCTTATGGATTGTCGCATCAGCCGTCCACCTGCAGCAGCAGACCTTTCAGATATTCGCCTTCGGGATGGTGGATGCTGACGGGATGGTCGGCGCCATGTGCCAGATGGCGCACAATGCGCACCTGGCGGCCGGCCAGATTGGCGGCACTGAACACCATGGTCTGGAACTCGTCACGGCTGACGGCCTGCGAACAGCTGAAAGTGAAGAGCAGACCGCCCGGCGGCAACAGCTCCAGCGCCTTGCGGTTGATGGCGCGATAGCCTTTGAGAGCCTGCTGCAGCACCTTGTGGCTCTTGGCGAAAGCCGGCGGGTCGAGAATTACGATGTCAAAAAGGTCAGATTCCGGACGGGAGACAGACGGGATGTATTGCAACACGTCGGCGACAACACCACGATGCGGCGCCGCGGCACCGTAGTTGAGCTCGACATGGCGGTCGCAGAGTTCGATGGCACGCTTGGATATATCCACCGTTTCCACATAGCGGGCGCCACCGTGCAAGGCTGCCAACGAAAAACCGCCTGTATAGCCGAAGCAGTTGAGGACACGGCGACCGGCCGACAGCGACGAGAGCAAGGCCCGGTTGTCGCGTTGGTCGAGGAAAAATCCAGTCTTCTGCCCCTCGCGGAAATTGATGAGGTAGCGGTGGCCCTGCTCGTGCGCCTCCCACTCGTCGCACGGATCACCCAGCAAGAAACCGTTCTCCCCCACCCCATCGGGCAAGGTGGCGGCACTCTTGTTGAAGACGACACGCAGCTTGTCGCCAAGCATTTCGCCCAGCCACGCCGCCAACTGCGGCAGCATGCGGTACATCCCCATGCTGTGAGCCTGCAGCACCAGCGCACCGTTGTAGTAGTCGGCCACCAAACCGGGCAGAAAGTCGCCCTCGGCATGAATGAGCCGGAACATATCCGTCAGATTTGAATGGTGATTCGGGGCGGACAAATCGGCCAAACCCATGTTAAAAAGCCCCAACTGTCGTCGATAGGCGATGGCGGATGCCAGACGGGCACGCCACCACGCTTCGTCAATGTCGGGGGTGGTATAGCTGAGCACCTTGACGCGGATGCTCTCGGGCTGGTAGTGCCCCACGGCCAGCCAGCGGCCGTCGACAGCGACCACATCGACCAGGTCGCCCTCATGCGGATCGCCCGTCTCACGCATCACCGCTCCCGAGAATATCCACGGATGACGGCGGTCGATGAACTTCTCCCTGCCGGGCGACAATATCAGCTGTGGACGGGTCATCGTTTCAGTTGGCGGATGGTTTCCTCCGGGTCGGCGGCACTGAACACCGCATTGCCCGCCACCAGCGCGTCGGCACCGGCCTCAAAAAGCAACGGCGCGTTGCCGACATTGACTCCGCCGTCCACCTCGATGAGACACTGCGGCGCCTTCCGTTCCAGCAAGTCGCGCAACTGGTGAATCTTGTTGTATGTATTCTCGATAAAGCGCTGGCCGCCAAAGCCCGGATTGACCGACATCAGCAACACCAGGTCGCAGATTTGCACCGTGTCCTCCAACACCGAGACAGGGGTGGCGGGGTTGAGAACGACGCCACAGCGCATCTCTGCGTCGCGTATGGCGTGGAGGGTGCGGTCAAGATGGCGGCAGGCCTCGTAGTGGACCGTCAGGATGTCGGCACCGGCAGCCTTGAAATCGGCTATGTAGCGGTCCGGGTCGACAATCATCAGATGTACGTCAAGGGGTTTGCGGGCATGTTTCTTGATATGCCTGACAATAGGTTGCCCGAACGAGATGTTGGGCACAAAGACGCCGTCCATCACGTCGACGTGCAGCCAGTCGCACTCGCTGGCGTTCAACATTTCGATATCGCGCTGCAGATTGCCGAAATCGGCCGAAAGCAACGACGGGGATATTATTTTCATATTTTCAGCTTTTCAAAGTTCTTGCCATAGACGCCCTGGACTTTGCTCACCGATATGAAGGCATCGGTGTCGATACGGTGGATGATGCGCATCACATGCGGTTTGTCGGTGCGATGCACCATCATCAGCAACACCTTTTGGTCATTGCGGGTATAGCAACCCTCACCGTTGAGCAAGGTGGCACCACGGCCTATCTCGCGGGCCACGGTCGAACCGATCTCTTCGTTGCGGGTGGAAAAGACCATTATCTGGTAGGATTGGCGGTTGCCGTCGACAACCATATCGAGAACATAGGTCATGACGACCATGACGATATATCCGTAGACGATGTTTTCCAGGCGGAAAGAGATAAAAAATGAGCAACCGACGATAACAACATCAATGAGCATGATGACCTTACCGGGCGATATGTTATAGAACCTGCTTATTATCAATGCGATGATATCCGTTCCACCCGTATTGCCGCCCATCGAGAAGGCCAGGCCTATTCCCAAGCCGCACAATGCGCCGCCGATGATGGCACACATGAAGCCGCCAAACATCGTGACGTCGAACAACATCTCGACGTGCAGCACCTGCTGCCAAAGGATAAAGAAAAGCGACGAGCCGACAATGCCGTAGACAGTGTTGGCCCCGAACTTGGAGCCCAGCACCTTAAAGCCGATGGCCAACAGAACGGCGTTGAAGAGAAAATTCATCACACCGATGGGTAGGTGGATGCCCACGGCGTAGTACAGGATGGCCGAAAGACCGCTGACGCCGCCGCCCACAATCTGCGCCGGCAGCAGGAATGCCGACCAAGCAAAGGTATAGACAGCCAGACCCAACGTGATAATCACATAGGAAAGGATGATATTGTGTGTTTTTTTGAAGATTTGCATATATGCAATTGCCGGTTTAGTGGATTATAGATTGAATTGCTTTCACTAACACGCTTAATTTAGATTGTACTGCCTGGCTCCGAAGATGGCGCTGCCAACTCGGATCAGCGTGGCACCCGCTTCAATGGCGACAGGGTAGTCGTGACTCATACCCATCGAGATCTCACGGAACGCGGTGTCATCCGCAAAATAGCGTTGTTTCAGTTGCGTAAAGATGTCGTGCAGGCGGATGAACTCGCTTCGGATGAGCTGCGTATCTTCCGTGTTGGTGGCCATACCCATCACTCCCACAATGTGCACATGTTGCAGAGATTTGTATACCTCGGACTGCAGCAGCGCATCCGCCTCCTGCATGTCGAGTCCGAACTTGGTCTCCTCGCTGGCGATGTGGAACTGCAGCAGGCAGTCTATCACACGGCTGTGTTTTGCGGCCTCCTTGTCCACCTCCTGCAACAGCAGCAGGCTGTCAATGCTATGGATAAGTGAAACATAAGGCGCAATGTATTTGACCTTGTTACGCTGCAGATGCCCGATAAAATGCCACTCGATATCGGACGGCAATACGGCATGCTTGTCGCGCATCTCCAAAGCGTGGTTCTCGCCGAACAGACGCTGCCCGGCATCGTAAGCCTGCTGCAAATCGCCGACAGGCTTTGTTTTGGACACTGCGATCAGCCGCACCCCGGCGGGCAACGCGGCCCGTATTTGCTCCAAATTGTCTCGAATAGACAGCATTTCCATTTTCAAATAGATTCAAACAACCGTTCAATCATTAGTCATTTTCTTGCCATGCCCGGGTTCAAGCAGGGTTGACTCGGGTCCTTCGGCTTATCGAAAACGTTCAACTCTGATTTCGCACCATTGATACGCACAGTCTGCAAAGGTACGATTTTTTTTCACACAAAGCGTAGGGACAGATGCCGCGGCATTCGGGCACGGGTATCATACGTTTCCAATAAGCTTACACCCTGTTTGCATTCATTCAGGAAACAGCTCAGCCAATGTGCTTCTTCACATCCAAGTGACATGGCAGTTTCTCACTTCGTGAAAGCGTACTTTATTTGCGAAATTTCACTGTGCAATTTACCATATATTTAGGGTAAGTCTAACAATAAAAAAACTATAAATATTATGGTTTACGGTTACATCAGAGTAAGCAGTGACAAGCAAACAGTTGAAAACCAACGCTTCGAGATTAACAAATTCTGTGAGAAACAGAACATTTCCATTGACGACTGGATAGAGGAAACTATCAGCGGCACAAGAAACTACACCAAACGACAACTGGGCAATCTATTGAAGAAAATTCACAAGGATGACATTATCATCTGTAGCGAACTCTCGCGCCTCGGCAGGAATCTTTTTATGATAATGGAGATACTGAACATCTGCATGACCAAAGAGTGTAGAGTATGGACAATCAAAGACAACTACCGTCTTGGTGATGACATCCAGAGCAAAGTATTGGCATTTGCTTTTGGTCTATCGGCAGAAATTGAGCGCAACCTTATAAGCCAACGAACAAAAGAGGCTCTTGCAAGAAAGAAGGCCGAGGGAGTCGTTCTTGGTCGCCCGAAAGGACGCAAAAGTTCACCTGACAAATACAAACTATCCGGCAAAGAGGTTCTCATTTCTGAATTGTTGAAAAATGGTACATCTCATCGTAAAATAGCTAAAATATGCAAGGTGGATAGAAATACTCTTGCACGATTCTTGAAACAGAGCGGATTGGCAGCAATCTAAAGAGCGAATTTGTGCAGCAACAGGGGACTTTTTGTGAGTTCACGGGAAGCGACAGCTGGGTGATTCTTTCGCCGATAGAACAAAGTATCAAACGTAAGAT
>LPNH01000270.1 GCA_001543385.1 Candidatus Hemicellulosilyticus sp. P3 | reverse complement strand
TATCCTGATCTCAAAAGAGCGAAATGTCCTTCTATACTATTAGGGGCCGGATGTTCGGACAAGGATTGGCAAGATTTTCTAAAAATCTGTCTTGACTATTTGAGAATCAGTGCAACCCAGATGGGCCGTGTATTATCCACACTGTTGCTTGACAATGCTGATGGGAGCAACAAGAAAGATGCTGAAATAATTTATAACGGCAAGAAATACCTGACATTCACAGATAACAGACAAGGCTCTGCGCGTTCAGCTATGGGTATGAATCAGGATGTGGAACGTTCATGGGTACGTTCTTCCATCTTCCATAAACTGGCTGACTTACGTGTAGAAAAGGTGGAACCGGCAGGTTTGACAGAGGAAGAAGAACAGTCTTACGCTTTCTTAAAGGGGATGCCGGTAGAATCTTTGCCTCCTGCCTATAAAACAGAACTTGCACGTTTAGAAGCAAAGAAGAATGGTAACAGCTCTATCCCTGAGTCACCAGAGGTAACATTTGGAGATATTTGCCAGTCATTAGAAAACAATTCTGATTTCAGGAAGTTATTTCAACATCTCAATAATGCCAAAGCAGGCAGTAGGTATGAGAATCCTTCTATATATTTAAAAGCCTTGCTTGTGGATCAGTTTGGATGGATTCCGAAACGAGCAAATTCTATCCTGATCTCAAAAGAGCGAAATGTCCTTCTATACTATTAGGGGCCGGATGTTCGGACAAGGATTGGCAAGATTTTCTAAAAATCTGTCTTGACTATCTAATCAGAGGTGGCCGCCATTACATGATTTCCAGTGAGTACAAGGATTATTTGACCCAGAACACATATACTTCTGCTATTTATCCCAAAGACTCCGATTTAAGGAAAAACGGCCAACCTGTTAGCAAGTGGCCAACGATGAAAAGGACTCTTTCTGGAATACAAGAAGATCAATCAAGGTTAATTTTGTTGTTGTGTGCTGTTCTTGGGTATAATGAAGTTGAAACCTTTAATGAAGAAAAGATTGCAAATATTAACAGCCTAATGACTGACGCATGGAATTTTATCACATCCAATATACTGGAAATGGTAGATGTGGAGAATAAAGGTTTCATGCTCAACCTTTTTGGGCAGAAAGTAAGACTACAGATTATTGATAAAGGCTATTTGTGTCCCGTTGATAAAGTTGTAGTTGATGTTACTTTCCGTGGGTATAGCCCTCGCATTAATGGTTATATTGGCAAAACGAACTTCGACAGATTCAAAGTGTCGAACGAATTCTCATATCCTTTCTTCCCATATAAGTCTGCAGAATTGTCTGAAGACAAAATTGAAGAATGGTTACTACAGCACTTTGAGAACCAGCGTAAGGCAGGTGTCTTTTCCAATATGCATGAGCGTGTTTACAACCAGAAACCCATTTTCATTGCTGCCGAACATTCTGCACAACAATCGCGTGAAGACCTTGATAAATATGAGAAAGAATTCAATGAAGGCCATCTAAATGTACTTTCATGCTCAACTACAATGGAAATGGGTGTTGATATTGGTGGTATTAATGAGCAGGACGAGCAGGAAGGCGAAATGAGTCAAAAGCATTGGCTTTGACCTTTTGTGCGCCCAATCCTATCGGGTCTTATACCTGGAACCATCCAAAGTATCCAATGACTCACATTACCGAGACACCGTTGCTTAAACTTGAAAGCAGACAGCTTATACAACGTCATGTGAATGCAATGGTGTTTGGAGATTTCGTTTCATCCCAGGGCGGAATCCGGGTAACTGCTCAACTATTCGATTTTTTTGAAGCTTCAGATGGGATATCATATTACGAACTATTTCTGACCCATATAGATAAAGTTATAGGAGGTCAGCGTGGGGTGTTAGAGAATTCATATCAGCGTCTTATCAAAGGTACAGCTCTTGGGAGTACCTCTATTGGTGATGCAGTTTTCGCAACAAAAAAGGACATCATTCAAGTTTATAACGTATACAGGACGCGACTTGATTCCATAAATCAGTCTATAGAAACACTAAAGAATGAGGATGGTGGTAATGCGGCAGTCAAAGCATTGGAGCATCAAAGGGATAATTTCTTTAAGATAGCTTTGCTAACATTCCTTGCAGAGAATTCTTTCCTGCCCAGTGCTGGCATTCCTACTGGTCTTGTTGAATGCATGTTGACCTTAAGCGGAGATAATAATTATCCAACCATGCATCTAAGCCAGGCTATCGCGGCTTACGCTCCTGGAAATCAAGTAGTAAAAAATGAGTGGA
>LPNH01000030.1:1625-15085 GCA_001543385.1 Candidatus Hemicellulosilyticus sp. P3 | reverse complement strand
ATCTTGGTGAGCCTTGCGGCCATCTGTCACACGAACTGCTGCACACCCACTATTTCGACAAGTCAGAACACGTCGAGATCAGCGAGTAATTCAATAACCAGTAAATAATAGAAAGGAAATAAATATGGCAGTTATTAAATTATCAGAAGCGAAGATCAACTTCATCAAGGACGTCTGCAAGTCGTATGGCAACAAGCCGGGTGAGGTCATCAATGTGCTGCACAAGGTTCAGGGCGAGTATGGCTATCTGCCTGCTGAGGTCCAGGAGCTGGTGGCTAAGGAACTGGGTATCCCGGTTTCAAGAGTCTACGGCATCGTTTCGTTCTATTCCTTCTTCACCATGACTCCTAAAGGCGAGCACCCGATCAGCGTTTGCTTGGGTACCGCTTGCTACGTGCGTGGTGCCGAGAAGGTGCTGGACGAGCTGAAGCGTCAGCTGGGCATCGAGGTCACTCCCGACGGCAAGTTCTCTCTGACCTGCCTCCGCTGCGTCGGTGCTTGCGGTCTGGCCCCCGTCATCGAAGTCGGTGACAAGGTCTACGGCCGTATGACGCCTGACCGCGTGAAGGACGTGCTCGCTGAGTATAAATAATTGGTGTAAACGGTAGAGACGTAGCGCGCTACGTCTCTACACACCTTATTTATATTATAGGACATGAAAAAATCTCCATCCATTTGGGTGGAGATTTTTTTGCAATAATAAAAGGGGAGAGGGTTATCCCTTTACGGCTTCCGCAACTGTCTTTCCGAGGTTGTATAGTTTGTCCCAATCCTCTTCGCGAATGGGAGCACCTTTTACCTCAACGTTATCAGCTACGAGGTTCCATTGGCCTTCCTCAGCATATTTGGCAAGCGTCTTCACGCCACCACCGCTCCAGCTCATACCTCCAAAGAGACCATAGCATTTGTTTTTAGGCTTGAACTCATTGATTTCGTGAACGAGCAGGGTCATGTTGGGGAACATGTTGCCATAATGGGCGCAAGCCCCAATGATGACGCCCTTGTATTTCCATATGTCGCTCATGATGAAACTGACCTCGGTCTTGGCGATGTCATAAACCTTCACCTCCTTGATGCCGGCTTCGGCGGCGCCACGAGCTATGATGTCGGCCATTACCCCAGTGTTGCCGTGCATTGAGCCGTAGACGACGACCACGCCTTCTTCGGGTTCCTGCTTACTCCATTGGGAGTATTTACCCAAGACCCAAGCCAGGTTACTACGCCAAATCAAACCATGCGAAGGAGCAATCATCTTGATTTCCAAGGCGCTGAGTTTTTCGATGGCTTTCACGACTTGCATGGCCACTTTGCCGATAATGTTGGCATAATAACGGCGCATCTCATCTTCATAGAAGGCGAGGTTGACTTGGTCGTCGAAGATGCCACCGTTCAGGGCACCGAAGCCGCCAAAGGCGTCGTTGCTGAAGACGATGCCGCTTGTTTGCTCATAGGTCACCATCGACTCTGGCCAATGCACCATAGGAAGCATGTAGAACTGTAAAGTATGATTACCAAGGCTTAGAGTCTCGCCTTCAGCCACGACTTTCTTGTTCCCAATAGCGCCATAGAAGGCCTCCAGGGGAGCAAAAGTCTTGGCGTTGCCCACCACCTGCACATCAGGCCATTCTCTCAGCACGGCAGCGATGCTGCTGCTATGGTCGGGCTCGTCGTGGTTGACGATAAGGTAGTCGACTTTACGGCCTTGCAGCGCCGACTTGACTTTAAAGAGATATTCCTCTATGAAACCAGCCTCCACGGGATCGATGAGGGCCACCTTGTCGTCCACAATGAGATAGGAGTTATAGGAGACGCCGTTAGGCAGCTCCATGTGGTTCTCAAACATGTCGGTGCGGCGGTCGTTGACACCGACATAATAAATGTTTTCGGTTAATTGTATTTGTTGCATAGATGATGATGTTATTTCGTTTTGTAGAGACGGTGTGCACACCGTCTCTATAGCTAAAAAACCTCCTCAAAATCCTCCACGCCGTGTTTGCACAACGGACATTCGAAATCGGGTGGGAGGGAATCACCTTCATAGACAAAACCGCACACCTTGCACACCCAACGGCGTTTGCCGTCCTTGGGTTTCTCGGCTGGTTGCGGTTTGGGCTTTATGTTTTTCTGATAATAGTCGTATGTCACTGAGGGTTTGTCGGAAAGGACTTGGGCATCCAGCACATCGGCGATGAACATCGTGTGCGTGCCGAAGTCGATGCTCTTGGTGACACGACAAGCCAAGTAAGCATTGGTGTATTTCGGGATATAGAGCACATGGTTGACGGCACGGTGCTCAGCCTCGCAGTTGGCGAATTTGTTCACCTTGTGTCCCGACTGGAAACCGAAGTGCTCGAAGACCTTCATCGGGGTCTCCGTGGTCAGCATCGAGACGTTGAACACGCAGGAATCCTTGATGAGGTCGTGGGTGTAGTTGCCTTTGTTGACCGTCACGGCGACCTGCAACGGGTTGCTCGTGATCTGAATTACTGTGTTCACAATACAGCCGTTGTCGATATTGTCGTAATTGGTAGTCAGCACGTAAAGGCCGTAACCAATGTTGAATAATGCCTTTGTATCCATTTTGTTTCGATAAAACATGTAGAGACGCACCATGGCACGTCTCTACAAATCGTTAATTATTCCATGACAGAGAAGCTGTCCTTGCCGATGCCGCAAAGCGGGCAGGACCAGCTGTCGGGAATCATTTCAAAAGGAGTGCCAGGGGCAATGCCGCTATCGGGATCGCCTTTTTCCGGGTCATAGATATAACCACAGACTTCGCAAACGTACTTTTTCATAGTTGAAAGTTATTAGTTATTAGTTAATAGTTAAAAGTTAATAATTTTCTGCTTTGATCTGGAAATAGGACTGCGGATGATTGCAGACAGGACAGATTTGCGGAGCCTTCTTGCCGATGACAATATGGCCACAGTTCGAGCATTGCCACACCATGTCGCCTTCGCGAGAGAAGACCAGGCCTTCCTCAATGTTTTTCAGAAGCTTACGGTAGCGTTCCTCATGTTCCTTCTCGATTTTGGCCACCAATTCGAAGAGCACGGCGATTTTGGTGAAGCCTTCCTCGCGGGCGGTCTTGGCCATACCGGCGTACATGTCGGTCCACTCGTAGTTCTCGCCGTCGGCTGCATCCTTCAGGTTAGTCTTGGTGTCGGGCACCTCGCCATCATGGAGGAGCTTGAACCAAATCTTGGCATGTTCTTGCTCGTTACGAGCCGTCTCCTCAAAGAGGTCGGCAATTTGGTTGTAGCCTTCTTTACGGGCCTTGGAAGCATAGTAAGTGTACTTGTTGCGGGCTTGCGATTCGCCTGCAAAGGCAGCCATCAAGTTGGCTTCAGTCTTTGAGCCTTTTAATTCCATAATAATTATTGTTTAAATATTGATAATGAATTGATTACAACAAAACTACAAAAGGGGAGGGGTTAACCACCAATTTTTGGCAAAGTTAGCATAATTTTTCGGATATGCAATGTGAAAGGCTATTTTCAAGAAAATAATCCTAGCTAAGCCAAGATTCCGTATTTTTGCATTCGATATGTTTTGGAACCACCATAAAAAGATAAGAATAAAGGGCGACTGGCCTGATGACGAGTGGCCTTCGTATATACCCAAATACCATTTATATGATTTTGCCGCCATCGACTTTGAAGGGGCCAATGGCGAAGTGACGAGTGCCTGCAGCATGGGATTAGTCATAGTACATGACGACGAAATTGTTGAGCGTTTCTATAGTCTCATCAAGCCGGTGCCAAACAGATACGACTTTTGGACCACCAAGGTTCATGGCATCACATACAAGGACACCAACCACGCGCCATTGTTTCCTGAGGTATGGGAACAAGTGGCCGGCAAGGTGCAAGGGCTGCCCATGGTGGCGCACGGCATTTCGTTTGACGAGCGAGTGCTAAAAGCGCTGCACGAGTTGTATCACATACCATATCCGAATTTCAAGTTTTACTGTACGCATTTAGGGTCGGAGAAGCTCGTACCAGATTTGGAGAATCACAAACTGCAGACCGTTGCCAAGCACTTCGGATATGATTTGGCGAAAAACCACCATAATGCCGTTGCCGATGCGGAGGCTTGTGCAGTTATTGCGATGAATATCTTTTAGTTTTTTTCTTCTTGTTTTATCATGCTGGGGGATGGCTTAACAATTACTATTTAACATAATATGTATTATTTTCCGAAAGAGCCAAAAACAAAAAAGAGCAGAAAAATGGCTGTTTTGAGCAATTTTCCACTTGTCAAAACCAAAATGATGACTATATTTGCATTTTTGGAATTTTAAAGAAAGACATCAATTAAATCATTTAATAATAACTAATTAAAACCCCCACCTAATATGGAAATTACCGGAAAAGTGGTCAGACTCGGTGCTCTGACCGAAGGAACCAGCGCCCGCGGACCTTGGCGTAAACAAGACCTCATTATCGAAACTGAAGAACAGTTTCCCAAGACTGTCTGCTTAACCTGCTGGTCGAACCAGATTGACGAGATCCAGAAATTTGCGCCTGGACAAGCCATTAAGGCACAGATCGATTTGTCGTCGCGTGAATTCAACGGCAAATGGTACACGGATGTGCGTGTATGGCGTTTTGATCCTGTTGGCGTCGCTGCTGCCCCCGCTGCAGCACCTGCACAACCTGCCCAGCAGCCTGCAATGCATCAAACTCCGCCTGCTGCCGCTCCCACACAGGAGTTCTATGCCCCTAGTGAAGACAGTGTAGACGATCTCCCCTTCTGATATTATGTTAAATCGGGCTTTTGATAACGACACTATTTGTGCCATTTCCACGCCCCATGGCATGGGCGCCATAGCCGTGATTCGTGTCTCAGGTAGCCATGCTTTTGCTGCAGTAACCTCTGTGTTTCAGCGCAATGGCAAGACAATGCCTATTGAAGACATCATCTCGCACAAGGCTTTTTACGGGCATATTATATATAAAGGTGAAATGCTCGATGAGGTGTTGGTGACGTTTTTCAAAAGCCCCCACTCTTTCACGGGTGAAGACTCGGCCGAAATCAGTGTGCACGGCTCAGTGTATGTGCAACAACGCCTCCTACAGGTGTTGATCGCCCAAGGCTGTCGTATGGCTGAAGCCGGTGAGTTCACCCGCCGAGCCTTTGTCAACCGCAAGTTCGACCTTGCCCAAGCCGAAGCCATCGCCGACCTCATCGAATCGGAGAGCGAAGCCGCCCACCGTGTGGCCGTCAACCAACTCAAAGGGGGATTTTCTAAAGAACTTCAAATGATGCGTTCCAAATTATTGGAAATGACTTCATTAATAGAACTTGAATTAGACTTCTCAGAAGAAGATGTCGAGTTTGCTGACCGCAGCCAACTGAAGGCCTTGCTGCATGAAACCTTAGCGCATGTTGACAAATTGAAAGACTCATTCCGTCTCGGCAATGCCATAAAAAACGGTATCCCAGTGGCCATTGTTGGCCAAACCAACACAGGAAAAAGTACGTTGCTTAATGCCCTTTTGGGCGAAGACCGGGCCATTGTGAGCGACATTGCCGGTACGACACGCGACACTATCGAGGAAACCTTGAATATCAATGGGATACTCTATCGCTTCATCGATACGGCAGGACTGCGCAACACCGATGAAGCCATTGAGAAGATCGGCATTGAGCGCTCTTATAGGAAAATCCAGGAAGCCACGATTGTTATAGGCATGTTGGATGCAACAAAAGACTATGAATCAACGCTTTCTGCTGCAATAGAGGTCCTTTCCAAGGTTGATCTCGAGCACCAACAACTCATCCTTTGTATCAATAAAGTGGACACATTGAATGATCAAGGCGAAGCGCTTTTGGGTTTACTTCGTCAGGATCTAGACGACGATGACATCCTTGTCATCTGTCTCTCTGCCAAAAGTCGTTTTGGATTGAGCGATCTGTATAATACCTTGAAACACTACCAGCCTCTCTCCTATCCTGATGCCACTTTGGTGACGAATGTGCGGCATTATGAGGCTTTGTTGCATGCTTCGGAGAGCTTGAAACAAGTTCAACAAGGACTTGAAATGAACATCCCTACCGACTTGATATCACAAGACTTGCGTCAAGCATTGCATTACCTTGGAAGCATCACTGGCGAGATCACCACAGACGAGGTCTTAGGCTCTATCTTCTCACGTTTTTGCGTCGGTAAATGATGGATTATTATTGCACGCAAAATATTTAAAACTAACGACCTATGAAACACTATTTCAACCAATTTACAAAGTTGTATTGCTTGGTTTTGGCCTTGCTGTGTTCATATGGATTGAAAGCACAGGAAGCCGACAACGTTTTCAATCTGGATGCCCAATTGATGACACGTGGTGAGTTGCGTGCAGGTGGTTTCAAAGCCGACAGCCTTGACATTGAACGCGTCTCACATTTTGCCTTGGGTAGATATCGAATCATAGCAGACTATCAGCGTTCATGGCTCAATGTGAGGCTGACTCCTCAATATACAGGCGTTTGGGGCCAAGGCAGTGCTGGAGTTGTTTTGTATGAAGGATGGGCGAAAATGCAGTCAAAGAAAGGCCTATTCGTGAAAATTGGTCGCCAGGAACTCACTTACGATGACGGACGTATTATCGGCAACGATGATTGGACCATGACTGCCCCTACCCACGATGTGTTGAAGCTGGGCTATGATGGTGAAAGCCATAAAGTACACCTGCTTGCAGCCTACAACCAAAACGCGGAAAACATTGATAATGGTGTTATCTACTATTCAGGTGGACTACAGCCCTACAAAACCATGCAAACGCTTTGGTATCACTATGATACACCCAAGAAATCGTTTGGCATTTCGTTATTAGGCATGAACATTGGGATGCAAAATACCGATCAAGAGCACCCCATCACCTATTACCAGCAGTTGGTGGGCACCTATATGTCTTTCCGTCCCAAGCACTGGTCGCTTGAAGGGGCTTTCTACTATCAAATGGGCAAGGAAGAACACGGAATGAACATCGATGCCTTTATGGCCAGCGCTAAACTCAATGTGAAGCCCAGTGTGAACTACATTCTTTTTGCTGGCTACGACTATTTGAGCGGCGACAAGTACTTCAATGTTCCGCCCGATGGTGGCATTGGCCTTGTGTTTCACGATAAAGCAAGAGGCTTCAACGCAATTTTTGGCTCACACCACGAGTTTTACGGAGCAATGGATTTCTTTTATCTGAGTAATTACGTTGGTGGGTTCACCCCCGGACTTCAGAATCTTTATTTCGGAGGTAACATTAAACCTGTTAGTGGCCTAAGCATCAATGCGGCATACCATTATTATGCTATTGCAACCGATCTTGATTATGTGAACACAAAAACCTTAGGTCACTCAGTTGAATTGGTCAGCTCGTATGCTTTCAACAAGGCCGTATCTGTTTCAGCAGGCTACACCTTTATGAAAGGCAGCGAAACGATGGAACTACTCAACAAAGTATCAGAAAAACGGCAACTGCATTGGGCTTGGCTCATGATGACCATCACGCCCAAACTATTCACTTCCACTTGGCAGGATAAGAACTAACAAGAGGTTTTATCCTCTTCTTTCCTCTTTCAGTGGCTTTTCCCAAAGGACAGCCCCTTGGATTCCTTGCGCAAGTTCATCAATATGCTGTTGGAACTCTTGCAACAATGCCTCTTCCCTTTTCTTCGAGCGGCGGCCTTTTGCCTCGTAAAGCACCTTGCTGAAATAAGCATCATATGACACAGCATAATCTTCGTCATCGTTATGCGGAAAGAAAGTCACAGCAGCTTCATAACGGATGTTACCTGCATCGGAGTCAGCAATAAGCATCACCAAAGCAGCATGGCGCCGCACGCCATTGAACTCGGCATCTGCGGCATAATACCGTTCGTATACATTGACAGTAGCCATACTTATGATATTTATCGCTTATCAACAATCTTCACTCCGGGATAATCCTTTTCATCGAAAGTGACTTGTTTCTCGGTTACACCAAAAGAAAGGTCTCGCATGGTCACTGTCGCAGCCGTAACGCTAGTGGACAAGCTGACAGGCCAATAGGTTCCCTTTGCCACAACCAAGTCCATTTTTTTTGGAGCATCCTTGTCGGGATTTGACTTCGATCTCTTACAGCGGATGTGCCACTCGGTGGGAGTCTCCTTATCTATTTTAACATCATAACCATCAGTGATGCCAGTGAACATCTTCGTGTCGCTTTCAGCTTCGGATTTTTCCTTGGGTTTGGCATTTGTGATTTCGATTTCATTCTTTTCGGAATCGTAGCTCCATTCCGTTTTCCCGTCGCTCCAAGTGACAAAGTCCTTGCCATCCCTGTTGGCCTCAATACGCATCTTGTCGCCCAAGATATAGCTTCTGGAACTAATCGTGCCAATGAAGATTATCTTCATGTCCATCGTCATGGCGAAGCCTTCGCTTTCGTTGTGTTTGCTCATTTCGGCATCCATGCGTGTGATGATCTCTTCTGCGGTTTGTGCCATGGCAGAAGTGGCCAAGGCGATAAAGCTAATGATTGCAATTATTTTTTTCATTGTAGGTGTTGTTTAAGATTGATTTACCATACGATTTAGGTCGCAAAAAAAATGCCTTTTTCCCAATCTGCATCATTTTCTTTTCCTGATCCACTTCCCTATCCTACCCTTTCCGTTGAGTTCCATGATTACAAGGATACCGAAGGCAATGGCAACGGTGGCCTTGAGTGCAGCAAAACCCGTGTTGAGTGCTTCAGGAAGTTGGTTGGAGACGATGTTGTAGCTTGTCCAGAAGATGCCTGCGCCAGGCACCAAGGGGAAGATGCCACTGATCAGGAACACCGTAATGGGACACTTCCTCCCTATCGATTGTAGCAGGGCTATCAAGGTTACCAAGGCTGTGGCACAAAACATCACCTCGACAGCGGAAAAAGCGCTATAACGAGTCAGGATGAGATAAAGCAGCCAGCCCATCATGCCACAGAAACCCGCATCGAAATAGAAATTGCGAGGCACGCCAAACAACACGGCAAATGACATTGTGCCCAAAAAAGCTGCAATGAGTTGAACTAGGAAACTGGATGTCTGCGGGTCGGCGATGAGCGGATCGAGTTTCAAAAATGAGCCGAAGACGTTTTCGTCGAGCATAAAAGCCAAAGCCACGCCCAACGAGATGCAGAAAAATGACAGCATGGCATCCAAGAGTCGTGTGGTACCAGCAAGGTAGTCCTCGTTAGCCATGTCACGAATGCCGTTGGTGAATGCCACACCTGGAATCAGCGGTATGATGGCACCGATGATCATATTGCTCAAATGTGAACCCACCCCAATATGATACAAACCAAAGCAAATCATTGACGACAACAAACCACCGGTGACGGTGCTCACGATACGTGAAAGGTGTTTTGAACCGATAAAAAGCACAAAGACCCATAGCAAGAGGCCGGCGATAAAAGAAGCAAGACAATCGGCGAAGCCTCCGCCAAAGAGGATGCAGAAAGCGGCACTGCCCACACCTGAGGCTAAAACCTGCTCCCAGGCGCGCTTGGGTTTCATGGCTCGTATTTGCTGCAGCCGTTCCTCGATTTGCTCCAAGGTGCATTGTCCAGCCTCCACCTCGCGTGAAAGCTGGTTGACGGCCACTACCTTATCCAAACTCGCTCCTCGAATAGGGATGAATTTCGAGCGGGCATAACCATCACCTGCAGCGATGATGCCGTTGCTGAGCACAAAGAAACTCTCGTCCTCCACACCGAAATGTCCAGCAATGCGTCGCATGGTTCCTTCCACGCGCGAAATCTCCGCACCGTTTTCCAACAGAATGGCACCGGCTTCATAGGCGAGGTCTAGGATTTTTTGGTTGTCGGTCATGAAATAATCAATTAAAAGAGCAGAGGCACCGATCGGTGCCTCTGCTGAATGTGATAGTAATAAATTACTTCTCCATTTCCTTCTTCAGTCTCTCCGTCAGCATGGGGACAATCTTGTGCAGGTCTCCAACGATGCCGAGGTCGGCGACGCTGAAGATAGGCGCGAACTTGTCCTTGTTGATGGCGATGATGAAGTCGGACTCTTCCATACCGGCCAAGTGCTGGATGGCACCGCTGATACCACAAGCCATGTAGAGGTTCGGGCGGACGGTCTTACCCGTCTGACCAACCTGACGCTCGTGAGGCATCACGCCGTTGTCGACCATGGCACGGCTTGACGAAACCTGTCCGCCAAGTACGTCGGCCAAAGCCTGCAACTTGTCGAAGCCTTCCTTGTTGTGGACGCCACGACCGCCAGAGACCAAGATCTTGGCATCGGCGATGTCGACCATGGCCTTGTCTTCCTTGATGGTCTCAACGAGTTTCACCTTGAACTTGCTGGTGTCGAACTTCGGAGCAAAAGCAGTGACCAAGCCTTGACGGCCTTCTTGACGCTGACGCTTCTGCATCACGCCAGGACGCACGGTCGACATCTGCGGACGGGTGTTCGGACAAATGATGGTAGCCATCAGGTTACCGCCGAAAGCGGGACGCGTCATGCGGAACTGCGGCTCGCCGTTGCTCTTCTCGTCGCTGACGACTTCGAGCTTGGTGCAGTCTGCGGTCAGACCGGTCTTCAGACGCGAAGCGATACGCGGAGCCATGTCACGGCCAATGGTGGTGGCACCATAGAGCACGATGTTGGGGCAACGCTCCTTGACGATCTGGTCGACGACCTGCGAGTATTGCTCACTCAAGTAGTCTTTCAGTTCGGGGCAGTCGGCGACGATGACCTCGTCAGCACCGAATTCAATCAGTTTCTGGGCTTGGTCTTTCACATTGTAACCCAGCAGCATGGCGACGACTTTCTCACCAAGAGCATCGGCGAGGTCGCGGGCCTTTCCTAAAAGTTCGAAAGCAACGGATTGGATGTTACCTTCACGCTGTTCAGCGAAAACGAATACGTTCTTATAATCTTTCAATTCCATGGCTGTAACTTTTAGATGATGTGTTTTTCTTTCAATTTATTGACAATCAGCTCGACGGCTTCTTCTTCGCTCACTTCGTGGACCTCTCCCGGAACCTTCATGGCCTTCGGGAACGACTGGAACACCTTGGTGGGTGAGCCAGAGAGACCCAACTTCGTTTCGTCGTAGTCGATCTTATCGGCACCCCAGACCTCAACCTCTCTGTTGTAGGCCTCGACAATGCCGCTCACGGTCATGTAACGAGGTTCAAAGGCGGAAGCGAGGACGGTCAGCAGGCACTTGCCTTCCACTTCGAGAACCTGGACACTATCCTCATTTTCCTTGTGGACTTGCAGGTTGCCGTTGGGCAACAGTTTTGCGTCGCAAACATAAGTGACCTGAGGCAGACCGAGGTGTTCGGCCATTTCGGGACCCACTTGTGCGGTGTCGCCATCGATTGCCTGACGGCCGGCGATGATCAAATCATAGTCCAACGAGCGGCAGAGTCCAGCGATGGCATACGAGGTAGCCAGCGTGTCGGAGCCTGCGAACTTACGGTCAGAGAGAAGGATGGCGCGGTCGGCACCCATGGCGAAGGCTTCGCGCATAATGACATCGGCTTGCGGAGGTCCCATCGAGATGACAGTGACCTTGGCGCCGAACTGGTCTTTCAGACGCAGAGCGAGTTCGAGGCCGCCCTTGTCGTCGGGGTTCATGATGCTCGGAACGCCTTCACGAATCAGCGTACCCTTTACCGGATCAATCTTGATTTCGGTGGTATCCGGAACTTGCTTGATACAAACGATAATATTCATACTGCTTCCCTCCTATTATTTGAACAAATGACCGGCAATGACCATGCGCTGGACTTCCGATGTGCCTTCGTAAATCTCCGTAATCTTGGCGTCGCGCATCATACGCTCGACGGGATACTCGCGGGTGTAGCCATAACCGCCGTGGAACTGCACGGCCTTGGTCGTGACTTCCATAGCCGTTTCAGCGGCAAAGAGCTTTGCCATGGCTGCATCGGCCGAATACGGGATGCCATTGTCCTTCTTCCAAGCGGCGCTGCGTACGAGGAAACGGGCAGCCTCGACCTTCGTCTTGAGGTCGGCCATCTGGAATTGGGTGTTCTGGAACTGGGCGATGGCCTTGCCAAACTGCTTACGTTCCTTCGTATACTTAACGGTCTCATCCATAGCACCTTGAGCGATACCCAAAGCCTGCGAGGCAATACCGATACGGCCACCGTCCAAGGTCTTCATGGCGATGCTGAAGCCCTTGCCGAGTTGGCCAAGGAGGTTCTCCTTCGGCACTTCGCAGTTTTCGAAAATCAACTCACAGGTCGCGCTGCCGCGGATACCCATCTTCAGCTCCTTCTTGCCGATGCTGAAGCCAGGCATGCCCTTCTCGACGATGAAGGCAGAGATGCCCTTCGTGCCCTTCGACTTGTCCGTCATGGCCATGACGATGAACACATTGGCGTAGGATGCGTTGGAGGATCCACTTGTCGCCAGCGTCGACGGCGGTCGTCTGCTGCATGGCGGCGTCGGTGCCGGCGTTGGGCTCAGTCAAGCCGAAAGCGCCAATCCATTCACCCGAGGCGAGTTTGGGCAGGTACTTCATCTTCTGTTCCTCGGTGCCGTTCTCCAGGATGGGAGCCATACACAAGGAGGTGTGGGCCGAGAGGACGACGCCCGTGGTGGCGCACACTCTCGACAGTTCTTCGACGGCCATGATGTACATCTGGACCGTGCCGCCTGCGCCACCGTATTGCTTCGGGATCGGGATGCCCATCAGTCCGAGTTTGCCCATCTTTTCGACGGTCTCCATCGGGAAGCGCTCCTGTTCATCGACTTCGGCAGCCAAAGGCTTTACTTCATTCTCCGCAAACGAACGGATCATCTGCAGGAAGAGTTGTTCTGTCTTTGAATAACTAAAATCCATTTTTCTTTTTTGGCTATTGGCTATTGGCTATTGGCAATTGGCAGCTTGTTGAAAATCATGTGAAGCTGCCAAAAGCCAATGGCCAAAAGCCGGAATTAATACTTATAGAATCCTTCTCCAGTTTTACGACCGAGCAAGCCGGCTCTCACCATCTTGCGAAGCAAGGGATGAGGACGGTACTTCGGGTCGCCGAACTCTTTGTACAACACTTCCATGATGGCGAGGTTAACATCGTTACCGATCAGGTCGGCCAAAGCCAAAGGACCCATCGGGTGGTTGGCGCCCAGCATCATGCACTTGTCGATGTCCTCTGCGCTGGCGATGCCGTCGGCGAGGATGCCGACAGCCTCGTTGATCATCGGGATGAGGATGCGGTTGACCACGAAGCCAGGAGCTTCCTTCACCTCGACGGGCTGCTTGCCGATGGAGGTGGCGAGGTCAACGATGCACTTGGTCACTTCATCGCTGGTCAGTTGGCCTTTGATGACTTCAACGAGGGCCATACGGTCGGCGGGGTTGAAGAAGTGCATTCCGATGAATTGGGCGGGACGGCTCGTGCAGGCAGCGATCTCGGTGATCGACAGCGAGGACGAGTTGG
>LPNH01000030.1:0-1522 GCA_001543385.1 Candidatus Hemicellulosilyticus sp. P3 | reverse complement strand
CGAGCTTACCGTAGCCCTTCGAGATGGAAGCCATGGCCTTGTCGAGGCTGGCTTGCGTGCGGCTCTTCATGACGACGGGCATCTTGGCGGCGAATGCCTTCACGATACCTTTGGCCATGGTGCCGGTTCCAATAACACAGATTTTCATGATGTTTGATTTTATTTGTTGATTTGATTTATTGTTGTCGTTTTGTAGAGACGTAGCGCGCTACGTCTCTACTGGTTTATTTTCCTTTGAATGTGGCAGGCCTCTTCTCCAGAAACGCCGTCATGCCTTCCTTTTGGTCCTCGGTGGCGAAGCATTTGCCGAAGGCGGTGTTCTCCAACTCAATGGCGTCGGCGGCAATCAGGTCGTAACTCTCGTTGATGCACTGCTTGGCGTAAGCGATGGCCAAAGGCGCGTTGGCGACCATCTTCTGGGCCGTCTCCATCACCTTGTCCATCAGTTCCTCTGGCTCATAGACGGCGTTCACCAAGCCGATGCGCAGGGCTTCGTCGGCACGGATGGCCTTGCCCGTGTAGATCATCTCCTTGGCATAGCCTTGTCCGATGAGTTTAGCCAAACGGTAGGTGCCGCTGAAACCGGGCGTGATGCCTAATCCCACTTCGGGCTGACCGAATTTGGCCTTTGACGAGGCATAACGGAAGTCGCAAGCCATGGCCAACTCGCAGCCACCGCCGAGGCAGAAGCCGTTGACGGCAGCGATGACGGGTATCGGCAGCGTCTCGATCTTGCGGAACGCGATGGCGCCGAGTTTGCTGAACTCGTAACCTTCCTTCTCATAGAGATGTACCATCTCGGAGATGTCGGCACCGGCCACGAAGGCCTTCTCGCCATCGCCCGTGATGATGAGGACGCGCGTCTGCTTCGTGTCGAGATTGCTCACGAAGTCATCGATTTCCTTTAGGACTGTCGAGTTGAGCGCGTTCAACGACTTGGGTGCCGACACTTTCATGACGGTGATCTGGTCGTGTTGCTCAATCTTCAAGAAACTGTAGTCCATGTCCGCAGGGATTAGATGTCCATGGGTTTCCAGTTGGGGTCAAGGATGAGCTTGGCCTCGGTGGCAGCCTGCATCTGCTCGAAGGTGAACTCGGGGTGGATTTCGCGCACCACGATGCCTTCAGGCGTGATGTCCATGACACCCATCTCGGTGATGATCATGTTCACCTGTCCGGCAGCAGTCAGGGGCAGCGTGCACTCCTTCAGGATCTTGGGAGCACCCTTCTGGGTGTGTTCCATGGTGAGGATCACGCGCTTGGCACCCACGACGAGGTCCATGGCGCCGCCCATACCGGGAGCCATCTTGCCGGGGATAATCCAGTTGGCGAGGTTGCCCTTCTCATCCACTTGCAGGGCGCCGAGGAACGACACGTTCACATGGCCGCCACGGATGATAGCGAACGAAGTGGCCGAGTCGAAGGTGCAAGCGCCAGGCAGCAGCGTGATGGCGCCACCGCCAGCGTTGATGAGGTTCTTGTCTTCCTTGCCTTCTTCGGGGGTCGGACCCATGCCCATGGC
>LPNH01000269.1:535-1474 GCA_001543385.1 Candidatus Hemicellulosilyticus sp. P3 | reverse complement strand
CTATCTGGAGCAGATGGCAGAGTATGACACGCTATTCGCCAAGCGGTACGCCAACCCCAAGAAGAACATCAACGACTGCGCCACCTTCATACTCAACGAAGTGAGGAAAAGCGGTTGCTGCGGCTTCGAGGACGATGAAATCTACAATATGGCGATGCACTACTATGACGAGGATGAAATCGAGGTAGGCAATCCTATGGAACACCTGCATGTAGCCGTGAACCATGTCGTGGAACTGACCGACGAGGAAAAGGCAGAGGCACGTATGGCAGCCATCAGGCAGTATCAGCAGGAGTGCTACCGCAAGATGTCGGAACACAAGAAGCCGACCGCCAAGAGAGAACAGACCGCACAAGTACAACCAATGCTATTCAATTTCTGACTATGAGACCCAAGAACGACTTTCAGCGCCAAGTTGTGGCAGCAATGAGGAAATTGCGCCCTGCCACCAAAAGACAAATGCAGTGGGGCTATGACAACTCCGTGTACTTCTATGCGTACCGGCTGAAAAACGGAAACACCACCTGCATGGAATGCGGACACGCCTTTGTCACCGAGGGTGGCAAGGAGGAAACCGTCTGCCCTCACTGCGGAAAGCACCTCACCATCAAGGAAACGAAAAAGCAGAAACTTTCGCAAGTGGGCTATTTCAGCATCATCACAGCCGTCGATGGCTTGCAGGTACTCCGCTATTTCTTCATCCGTACCCACCAACGGAAGGAAGAGCAGTCCACATTTGTATGCACCGAGGTTATGCAGAGATGGATAGACAAGGACGGGAACACCTGTACCACGTCAAAACTCCGTGCACCCTTCTCCTATTGCATTGATGACTGGCTTTGTGGCTCAAACCTTGAAATCCGCACCCACTCAACGGCTTTCCCCATCGTGGACGGATGCAGTGTCTATCCTAAGTTCGACACCATTCCCGAACTGAAG
>LPNH01000269.1:0-510 GCA_001543385.1 Candidatus Hemicellulosilyticus sp. P3 | reverse complement strand
TGACCAACCCGAAGACCGAGACACTTGTCAAGGCTGGCTATCACGGACTTGCCCGAAAGTTCATCTACGACAATTACAAGGACTTTGAACTTTACTGGGCATCGATAAAGGTATGCATCCGCAACCGCTATACCATTGAGGACGCATCCATGTGGTGTGACTATATTGACGCACTCCGCTATTTCGGCAAAGACCTACATAATGCCAAGTTCGTATGTCCTAAAGACCTCAGCGCAGAGCATGACCGATGGATGGAGAAGAAAGAGAGAAAAGAGACAGAGAAGGGCATCAAGGACAAGATAGAACAAGCACTAAAGGATGAAGAGAAGTTCCGCCGACTCAAATCCCGCTACTTCGGTATCCGCTTTACTGACGGCTTAATCAGCGTCCATGTCCTTGAAAGCGTGAAGGAACACTTGCAGGAGGGTGTGCACATGCACCACTGCGTATTCCGCAACGCCTACTATCTGAAAGAGAACTCGCTGATACTCTCCGCCACCATTGACGGCA
>LPNH01000029.1 GCA_001543385.1 Candidatus Hemicellulosilyticus sp. P3 | reverse complement strand
ACTACATAACCTCTGCTCAAGGCTGCTAATGGCATGTTTGGATGACGATACTCATCATTCAATTCAACAGGAAAACCAAGTTCTGCATTCTGAAGTTTAACTGCCTCTTTCTTAGGGCCACCCATTGGGCCTTGAGGGCCACCAGGACCTCCGCCAGGAGCAGCGCCAGGACGTCCTGCGGGGCGTGGTCCGCCATCTAACTGACTTGCGACACCAGGAGTGTAACCTGCTATCTTATGATAGAGGAATATCGGGGCAGTTTCTGATGTGTAGCCATTCTTTGTCTGGTTATTATAATACTCCTCTGGAATGTAGATGTGCATGGTCTGTTGTTTTGCATCAGACGGATTCTGAACATATACGATATTCATAAATGCTCTAACACTCATCTGCTTACCATTGTATTTCAAAGTTACCTTGTGACCTTCAACCTTACTGAAGTCCAGTTTGTTTGCCTGAGCACTGGCTGTTAAACTAACAACTAATGCCATTGCTGCAATAATGATATCTTTCTTCATTTCCTTTCATTTTTTATTTGAATAATTGTGGAGCGAACTTGGTGAGGTATACTCTCCAGTTATTGTATGTATGGGCACCATCACTGGGATTAAATGAATACTTCATACCCACTTCGTCGAGAATCTTACGGAAGGGGACGTTGGTCTTCCACTGAAGATCATGCTGACCAACACCTATCCAATAAAGTTTAACACCATCTTTAGCCTGCTGGCGGAGACTTTCAATAATATCCTGATCATATCCTTTGTTAGGAAAATGAATTTCAGGCTCCAAAGCAGGTGAGAACAAACCTACATAGTTGAATGTATTGCGCTGCAAACGAGACACGTTCATTGCATTACGTCCACCCATAGAGACACCACATACAGCCCTTCCTTCTTTAGATGGGATTGTACGATAATTGGAATCTATGAAGTTAATGACATCTTTGAATGAGTGCTCATATTCGTAATAATCGAAATTCTCCTTTCCGCGAGAACGATTCTGCACATCGCACATGTGAGGCTGATTGCTGCTGTCGAAGTTCATTGTGTAGTAAGATGCCTGAGAGTCAAGATCGCCATTTGGAGCTACAACAATCATTGGTTCGCATAGTCCCTGCGCAATCAGATTATCCATAATCTCTACCATACGTCCTTGTGTCAGCCAAGAACTCTCTTCCTCTGATGATCCATGGAAGATGTAGAGTACTGGATAGCGATTGGTGGACATCTGTTCATACTCAGCAGGCGTATAGACAAACATACGGCGGTCTTTCTTGAAATAAGGGCTATAATACCAGCGCGCACTAACTGTACCATGAGGCACTTGCTGAGTGATGTAGTTTGCACTTATGCCGTCATTAATGATAAAGAAGTTTGCATTATCTGAACGTCCTCCACGCATTACATAAAGGTTATTGATGTCGATAGTCTTCACGCCATCCACCTCAAACCAATATTTATAAAGATCAGGCTTCAACGCAGCTGATGTATATTCCCATACGCCCTCTGTATTTTTCTTCATAACGATGGGTGTAAACTCTTCTCTGTCACCCCATTTTTCAGTAGAAACAACCTTAAATGGCAAAAAGTCGCCACAAATCTTCACCTCCTTTACAGTAGCCGGAGCCTGATATCTTACCGTAACAGAACGGTCTTTATTGATTGTAAGTGGCGATACCTGTTTGCCGCCTCTCGGCTGCGCATGAAGCGCAACCGAGCATGCTAGCATTGATAAGAACAACAACTTTTTCATTAGAAATGGATTCGAGTTGTGAAGTTGAATGTACGTGGAATACGGAATGAACCAGCCATGAATTGTCCATCGAAACTCTTAGCTTGCTCCTCATCGGCAGTGTCAGCACCATTGATACGGCCAGCGATACCTGCAGTATTGAGGAGATTGATGATGTTCAAATTGAACGAAACATACTTGTTCATACGATAGTCGATATTGGCGAATGTATCCCAGATAGGGTTCATTGTCAGTGTATTAGTCAGGTTGATGTACGACTTACCTGTGTAACGTACAGTTGCAGAAACACGGAACTTACCAAATGAATAGCTAGGATCGATCTCCATCAGCACCTGATTCAGGTTCTTAATGTTTTTGCCACTAAAGCTATACTGTTCTGTTACACCATTATCATAAGTTACTTCACAATCGTAGCTCTTATATTCAGGTTTCTGAAGCATCAGGCGGAAGTGCATGTTGAAGCCTTTGAATGGATAGATATTGATATCGTTAACCCAAGCCGTAGACTGAAGATCGTAGTTAACCTGGGCAGCAGCCTGAGCGGCTACACCGTCGAAATTCTTTGCAAACATCGTATTGGCAAGCTCATTGTTTTTGCGCATAATTGAGATTTTCGAAGCCCAGTCCATCCAATGGTTCTTGTATGAGATACCTGCTGATGCAATGATAATCTCAGCAGGATCGAGGCGAGGCTCATTACCGTTACCCCACTGATGAAGAGAAGCACGGCCACGAATCATGGCTGCGTCAACGGCAGCAAGCAAGTGGTTGTTGATACGGTAACCAGTATAGAAAATAGCTGAGGGGACGAAGAAATTGTATGTCTTGTCTACAATATGTGCACCTTGACTCTTTAGGGAGAAACCAGGCTTTCGACTATTTGAATTGTCACCGTCAACATTGAATGGTGCGTGAACAGAGATTGCTTTGTCCTCCAGACGTAGACCATAATTGAAGTCCCAGCGGTCAGTCAGGTGCATATTGTGAATCCAGTAGAGAGCCAAACGATTCTCGTCACCCTTTGTGTACTCACCCATCAAGTTGTAACTCCAGCTATCTTCACCGTCTTTGTAAAGGCGACGAGGATTAACAGCACACTCTTGTGCAATAATAGAACTTGAGCCAATGAAGTCCAAGTGATTATGCCATTCATTGAGTCCGATAATCCATTCGTACTTCTTGGTCTTCTTGCGAAGCTCGAATGTGGATGTAATATCGTTGATGGTACCGCTTTCGAACTTTATGTTACGTGTCTGGTAGCGACCTGTAAAGAGTGATCCATCAGTATAGGTAAATCCAGAATTCTCGTTGGCATCGCCTTGGGTTGCAAGGTTATTCATGGTCTTACTTGTTGAACCATGCAGATACTTCAATACTGCAGAGAATGTAAGATTGTTCTTCAAATTAAGTGTAAGACCAGCCTGAAATTCGTTAACATAGGCAGAGCCGAGAGAACCAAAGTTTACACTCTTCTTCTCGCCTGTTGCCACATCAAGATAAGTCATTCTGTCATCATCAGGCATATATGTATCACGACCAATCTTGAAGCCTTCCATCAGTTCTACAGATCCGTCGATATGATAAAGAGCGGGGGCGTTCATATCCATATTCTGGAAGTCATCGGTATACTTATATAATGCCCAGAACTGGCCATTTCTGAAATCTTTGGTAATACCCCACTGGAGCATTTGTGTGCGGCCCTGCATTGGGGTAATCTTCACATCATTAAAGCCCTTGTTATAGTCCTCATAGATATGTATAGCTGTACTCCAACCTGCACCAAGAGGGAGGCCGAGACCGCCCTCATATGTCTGGTGGCCCTGGTTGTTAAGACGTATATTAAATTTTCCTTCAAATTTCTTAGATCCTTTCCAAGCATATGTATCCTGAACATAACATGGTGCACCAGCACGAATACCACTCTCTGCCAAGCCAAGCATCCTCATCCTCTCCTGAGAAGCACCTGGCTTCCAATGCTGGTGGCTATAGATTGGGAATGTGGTGTAGCTGACGGGCAGACCGTCACCAAACTGAACGGTAGGTGTCGAGCCTGAGCCAAGACCAGCATCCAAATCACGCGGACGGTCCATATACTCGGCATTGGCCATTACATTACGTTCCTCCTTGTGTTCTGTCACAACGATAGAGTCGTTTTTTTCCGACTTCTGTTTCTTTTCCATCTGAGGTCTGCCACCCCCTGGCTGTGCGTTTACAGACAATGTCAGCATTGTGGCTGCTGTGGCCATTAATAAGAACTTTTTCATACATCAAAGTTTTTTAGTTACTAATTATCATTGTAATATTTGTTATTTACTCTGACGGAACAACCAGTCTCTGGCACACTCGATAGTATAGCTTACACGCCAAGTCTGAAGATGTTCCATACCATCAATGTGGTCATCGTCTGGGAATACAGTGTACTGAGGGAAAACAACGTAGCGGATGTTGGCACCTTCCTTATCCATTTCTGCACCTAACTGGTTGAATTCTTCCTGAGTAGACCGACCATTCCAGACTGCCTTGCTTACTTTTACACCCATTTTCTCCAGTTCGGATGTGATGCTGTTCATGCTAGGGAAAGCTCCTAAATCACCCTTTCCGCAAAACATCCACATCTTGGCATTCTTAAAGTTTTCAACGCGAGTTGAATCCCACTTACCTGCCATTAGCAAAGAGGCGGCAAACAAATCAGGATACTTATGATCCATTGCAAATGAAAGCATACATCCACCCGACTGGCCTGTTGTGTACATTTTCTTGTCATTGATGCTGTATTGTTTTTGTAAATCGTGAATCAAATTGACAGTAGCATCCATATACTCATTGGTTTCCCACTCGTCATTAATTATCTGCTGAGTATAGTCGGGAGCCAGAACAAAGCATGGGTGTTTGGCTTGTTCCTCAGGCGATGCCCAAATGGTAGCCCCGATACCCTGAGTAAGAGTTCGTGTAGTTTCCATACCAGTAACTGTTGCATCAGGCATAAATAGAACAAGAGGGTATTTTTTAGAGGCGTCGTAACTCTTTGGAACATATAGGTTATATATCATCTTGATTCCTGAAAGCTTGTCATAATATTCTTTCTGAATAAAGTCGTCGACAATCAGGTTCTCTACTTCATTACTTGTCATCGTAAAAGGTGCGACCTTTGAACCATCAGCAGTCTTAATAGCCTTCAACTGACTGACTTCAGCCTTGAAATCTGCAATCTTAGTAACGCCCTTGTACGATTCAAGAATCTTAGAACGCAGAGGCATTGCTGGCTTTGGACGTCCACCAGCAACAGGTCCACCATTTCCATCGCCCTTTTTCTCTCCATCCTTGGGCGACCCGTTACCAGAACGTGCAGGAGGATTAAATGCAGGCAAATAATGGTAAACCTTAGCTAACTCTAAAATAACATATTCACCTTTCTTAGAAGTTGATGCCTTCTCGGGTACATTATTAGTATATACCTTAGCAACCTTACGAGACTCTACAACAGGATCCTTAGGAATAGTTCTTCCTTTAGGACGTAACTGAGGTGGTACAATTTCATTCACACTAAACATTGCTGGAGTCAATTTCTTGCCATCCATCAGTTTGTCATACTTAACAACAACTGTTGTTACCTGCTGACCATCGCCAAACACTTCAGTGATTGCCTTTACCTTCTGGGCATTCTGAGCCATTGCCACTGTTTGGACAAATGTCATACACAGAGTAGATAATAGATAATTTACTTTTCTCATCTTTAATTAATTTGCTAAATACTGATGTTTTAATTAGAGCTTTTTCTGATTATTTTTCTCGACTGCAAAGTTACGACTAGTTTATAATCTTTGCTTGCTGATTTCATTTTTTGATTTGCTTTTATTAAAGTTTTGGGTTGTCTATTTTTGCAAAAATTTGTCTAAAATGCAAATAATTGGCTGTTTTTTTGGATAATAGGCAAAAAATACTTATTTTTGCATTATGAAAGTACTAAAAACAAATATCATAATAGTTACCTTAGCAGCGCTTTTAGTAGCGTCATGTGGCCGACAAGAAAACAGTAATGAGCGCCATCAGAAAAGTGAAACAGAAATCATTTCTCCTGAGATTTCTCACTCTTATGTTACTTCGTTTGCAGAAGACAAATGGGGACATATCTGGATTGGAACCTCTCATGGTTTAAATAAAAATACAGTCAATTCTTATCACCAATATCTTGCTTCTGAAGATAGCCTGACTTTGGATGACAATCACATTTCGGCATTGCTGTGCGATTCGAAGAATAGATTATGGGTTTCTACCCTTAACAACCATGTTTCGCTTCTTAAAGACAATGGAGATTTCAAGCGAATTCCTGTAGATTGCAACAAGATGGGAAGAACTCAACTAGTAGAAACTCCTGACGGTCGAATTCTCTTGAATGCTGAAAATGCAGTGCTTGTGTACGATGAGCAAACAGGCAAAATGAGGAAGCTAATAGATTCTTCCGACAAAAATATTGGTTGTTATGCTATTGAAGACGGCAAGATTATAATAGCATATAGTAAAAGAATTGATATATATTCCTCACACCCGTTCAATAAGGCTAAAACAATTACACTATCAAGCAATTACAGAACAGCTTCATTAAGAAATAATCATGAAATATGGCTTTCGTCAAAGGGTGAGTTATGCGCGTTTAATTTGGAAGACCTTGTTGCAATCTCTGTCCCCAGGTTATTACAAGATTACATAAACAGCAAGAAACTCACCGTGTTTCAAGTGATTGAAACAGATACAAACACAGTTGTTCTGAACACAAAAGAAGGCGGAGTTGTGAGGTACAATTATCAGGACAATACACTTGTTACAGAAGAGAACGAGAATTATCCTTATAACATAGGAAAGTATAATGTGAGTTGCCTGTTTACAGACTCTCACCACAATCTGTGGATTGGTTCAGATGGAGGAGGATATAGAATCGTTAACAGAGAAAAAGGATTCTTTCATTCTTTGGATGACAACAGTTTCTTTAGTGGTATGCAAATTACGAGTCTTGCCTGTGATTCTGCAAGACAATCGTTGTGGGTCGTAGCTTTTGGAAGAGAGTTATATCATTTCGACCTCTCCAACCATGTGGTTAAACTTGTTTGGTTAACAAGCAGCAATGAAGAAGGTGGCATAAAGGATATTGCTGTCAACAATCAAGGTAAGCTTGTGTTTACTACAAGGAACCAGTTAGTTGAAGCCTCTTATAATAACAAGACATTCAAAATAGAAAAAACATATTCTATAGAGATGCCAGAAGGGCTTGTAATTGACAAAGATGGACGTTCCTGGGTACTAGTTCGAGGAGGGAAACTGTTAAGACAATCACTTAGTGGCACGTTTGATCAAATTTATCAATATCCGAATCAGAAAAGAGCGAAATCGCTGATTATCTTACTACAGAATGGAAATGTTTTGTATAGTGGTATGGATAGTCATCTGATTGAAATAACTTCAGAAGGAAACCAGGCAAGAACAATTCTTGAAGCCGGGCAAATTATAAAAGAATGTAATAGTGGCCATTTCATTCCTGAAGTCTTAAAAGAAGACCTTAAAGGGAACATATGGATTGGAACCCAAAGTGATGGTGTTTTAATTTTTAATAGAGAAAATGAATCATTATCTGCCGTAAAAGGTATCAATTGTGAAGAAATATCCAGCATAGAACAAGATGCAAGTGGACATCTTTGGATTGGGACGCAATACGGGCTCTATGAGTGTGGTTCTGATGGGGAGTGTATTAAAGGTTTCTTCAAACATGATGGTTTGAGCAGTAACTCATTTAGCGAAAATGCATCAGCATTTCTCCCTGATAGCACCATCGTATTTGGAGAATTGCAAGGTATAACTGCTTTTAAACCTATGGTAAATCACCTTAAAAAGAATATGCAGATTGTCTTTGAAGATTTGAAAGTAAACAATACTCTGGTTATTCCTGGAGATGACCAGCCTATTGACAAGCCTTTGTCAGAATTTCCAGAGATAAAACTAAGCCATTACCAGAATAATTTCAGTATTTCTTATGCTGTTCTAGACTATCGACGCGAAGCTAGAATACACTATTATTACATGTTAAAGGGATATGATAAGGAATGGACTGATGCGGGAGGAAACCAAGAGGCTTTCTATTCAAACATACCATCTGGCGATTACACATTCTGTGTCAGAATAGAGGATCACAGCAAGAAAGGCGAATACTTCACACAATCTATAAATCTACACATAAAAGCTGCACCTTGGGCAACATGGTGGGCATACCTTATTTATATATTAATAATAAGCCTAATAGCCAGGCACTATTACTTATTATATCGTAGCAATGTTGTTGAACGCGAGAGAGTACGTAAAGCTGAGGAAGAGAAGGAGCAGGAACAACGAACAAACGACATCAATAAACGCTATTTTGCCAATGTCGCACACCAGCTACGTACTCCTGTCACAATGATATCTGCCCCAATTAAGCAATTGGTTGACGATAAAGAACTGAAAGGCAAGAAGCATCAACTCCTGCAAGTTGTTAATCACAATGTTGGCCGTATGATTCGACTAGTGAATCAACTTATGGACTTCAATAAGTTGGAAACAGACGCATTGAACTTACATGTAAGACTTGTAGATATAGCTCCACTTCTCCAACGCACATTAGATATATATCAGATGAACGCTGAAGAGAAGGGCATAACTTTCAAAACTGAGGGCCTTAATGAAAATTGTTTCACTTATGTTGATACAGATAAACTTGTTAATATAGTTGACAATCTTCTTTCAAATGCCATAAAGTTTACACCTCAAGGCGGATACATAAATCTGTGTATGAAACGTATAACAAGAGATGAAGCCGGGAAATCGTTTAATCTTACACCACAAGACAATGATAGTCAATACGTATTTGTAGAAGTTTCAGATACGGGGCCTGGAATTCCGGAAAAGGAACTGAAAAAGATCTTTGAACGCTACTATCAAGTAGATTCCCAGCAGGAGGGGTACTACAACTGGGGAACTGGTATCGGGCTATATTACTCGCTGCGTCTTGCGGAGTTGCACCATGGGCATATCATTGCCGAGAATCGGAAAGATAGAATTGGAGCCAGTTTCAAATTGATTATACCTGCAAGTCAGGAATCATATACTGAAAAAGAGAGAATAGAAGAAAAGGAGCCAAAAGAAACAATAGCGCTTACTGATAATACTGATTTTAGAGAAGAAAAACTACAATCAGATACAAGCGATCTGAACAAGCCGCGTGTACTTGTTGTTGATGACGACACAGACATTTCTTATTTCCTACGCATGCTGCTTAGTGATTATTATCGCGTAACATGTTGCTATGATGTTGATAGTGCCAAAAAGCAATTACATGAACATATGCCAGACATAGTGGTCAGCGACGTTGTAATGACAGGAGATTCTGGAATCGAACTCTGTAAGTTCATTAAAACAGAGCTACAATTCTGCCATATTCCTGTTATACTTTTGACAGCAAAGAACAATATGGAAGATCAGCTTGAAGGAATTGGGGCGGGCGCAGATACCTACCTTTCTAAACCCTTCAATTCTGCTTATCTGCTTCAAATAATAGAAACAACTTTGCGTAACAGAGAACGTGTTAAGAAATCTTTAACTGAAGAGAACATAATGGTTACAAAGAATTCAGATGGTTTGTTGCCACAAGACAAAGTCTTTCTTGATGAGTTATACAAGATTATGGACAAAGAATTGGCAAATGACGAATTTAATGTTTCTGCTATTGTTGAAGAAATGCACCTTTCGCATAGTAAGTTCATTTATAAAGTAAAGGGATTAACAGGACTAACTCCATCCGAATTCTTTAAGACCTATAAGCTCAACAAGGCAGCTCAGCTACTAAAAAAAGGAGAATACAACATATCAGAAGTTGCTTATATGACAGGATTCAGCACATTGGCTCATTTCTCCAAAGTGTTTAAGAAAAAGTTTGGAGTATCTCCGAGTCAATATATAAATGGCGAATCTCCTACGACGTCAAAAGACGAATAATTATCTATAATAGACAGAGGAATGCAGGGCAATTATAGCTCTGCATTCCTTTTATTTACTGACATTTGCAAATACAGACAAACTTTTGTAATTCCGGACAACCTCATAAACAAATGAAAAATAAATAGTCGCAAGCCCGAAAACCAGAATCAGACTACCTTTGCAATCGAAAATCGTTTAATTAAAATTTCAATGCATTATGAAGAAAAAGTATTGTCTGATTTCGCTGCTAATTATTTTGAGTCCCAGTATGACATTTGGCCAGTCACAGCAAGGACAGCACAGTGAGAAGAATGAACAGCCCGCCAATCCTACATCATCGGGGCATATACTTAGTGTAACAGGTATAGGCCAAGTGTTTGGTGACGGTTTGAAATTGGCAGCAGCTGCTATAGAGTTTGATGATATTATATTGAGTTCTTCACTCAAGACAAGCGACTTTAATATAGAAACCAATGGCAATAACTACTATGCAAGTGGTAAGATAACCCGCATATATGCCAATACGAATGCAGAGATGACAAATAACGGTAAAGATGGAAAATATGTAATAGTAGAATTTGATACTGACGAATGGCTCCCTGTCTCTGATCACACCCCAGAAAAACGTATGTTAGAAGCAAATAAGAACGGACGTCGTCCACCACAGAGGAAACAGGAAGACAAGAAGCCGGATTTTCTTGCAGACGTATCTTTCAGAGGAAATCCACCAGCTCACCCATCAATTATGCTTTCTAAGCGTCATGGAGGAGAAGGATATGATATAGCAGTAAAACAGGTAAAAGCTCTCAAGACAGTAAGTGGAAAGAACCTGAAGCCCAACAAGAAATGGGTTGATAACTTGAAAAACATTTCACTCGTAATTGATGGTTTTGCAAAGCCAGACTTTCTTGATGAAAAGACTGGCAGTAAGATGAAGTTTGATTTGTTTGTACCTTATAATTACGATAAAGCAAAAAAATACCCTCTGGTAATATATCTACACGACGAATATGCTTGTTGGAATCGCCACGACGAGCCATTAACCACAGGATTGGGTGCTGCAATCTGGGCTTCGCCTGAAGAGCAGTCAAAACATGAATGTTTTGTGTTAGCACCAATATTCCATCGTACATTTTTAACCACAAGCGATCTTCATGAAGCAAGTCTCGATATAACTTCTAACTTGATTGACAAAGTCTGCGAGACATTCAATATAGACAGTGAGCGCCTATACATCATTGGGCAGGGAGTTAGTGCAGGTGCAGCAATGGCATTACAGGAAGCTCGTCCTGCTACTTTTGCAGCAGCTTTATGTCTCTCTGGCGCATGGAATAATGCAAAATCATATGATACACTGAAGCAAGAGAATATACTATTTGTTGCCACAGAAGGAGACACTACAGGCACAACTGCTATCGAATCATGTCTCCCCAAACTAAATGCGCCAAACCTTCATATCCAATACCTGAAGCAGAAGGCTAACGAAGTTCTGCCCGAAGGCATTAAGAATACTCATCTTAATTGTAGAGCCTACACATGGCGGAAAGCATATAATGATGGCAAATTAGGAGACTGGCTCTTCCGCCAGCGTCGTGTAGAAGGTATTAAATAAATTGGCATGAAGTATACGTATGCTCTTATATTAGCCGTAGTCCTGTATTCAACAGGACTACATGCACAAATATCAGAAAAGTGGGTGCCAGAGCTGTCTTCGTCTACAACCACATCTGTTAACTATGATATGTATGATATCTCATCGTTCACTTTGTCATCTATGGATGCAGATTGGCGTAACCCAGGAAACGGTTTCTCTGGTCAGATATCATACGATGTCGTGGCTGAGCACTTCATGGGACTTAATATAGCTTATCGCTTTGCCCCTTGGATTCAAGTAAAGGCAGGTAATATGAAGATGTCATATATCCATGAACTGGCATATTCACCAAGAACCCTTGAAGTGGCAGGATATTCACTTGGTACATCCTATCTTGGTGGATACACAAAAGATCTTTGTGGTCTGAATTCACGAGCCCGTGACGTTGGTGTAATGCTTTCTGGCGACCTCATTAAAAAAGGTGATCGCTATTTGCTTAGTTATACGGCTGGTGTCTTTAACGGAAACGCTTATAGTTTCAAAGATGACAATCATTCCAAGAACTTTGCAGCATCTTTGTTATTCTCACCTACACAGCATTTAAGTATTTCGGCAGGTGCTATGATAGGCAAATATTCTGTTGATGAAAACATGTTAGGAGACAGAGATCGATATACGGTAGGAGTTTGGTATGACGATGGAAAATATTTCCTAAAAGGAGAGAATATATATGGCAAGACTAATGACATGAAGAGTAATGGAACATCTTTAATGGTCGGAACCTGGTTCAGACCAGATATGGGAATAGCTGTCAGGGGAGACAATTTCTATAAAGACTTAGATGAGTCTTCTTCAAGAATCAATAAAGCTGACATCTGTTTCAGCCATAAGCTGGGAAAGATCTTCCGCTACCGTATTCAATACAGCCATACATTCTATGCAGATAAGGACGTCAAGGACACCAATACATTAACACTCTCCATCTCCATGAAATTTAGTTCGAAAGACATTAAGTAAACAGCATAGTAACACATCATATAGTTTTAAAGTAATTTGTTAGTTAATTAGTTAGTTAGTTTTAGAGAAGGGGCGTGGCTGTGACAGTCGCGCCCTTAAAAAATTATCACCACACCGATTTTCCTTTACCTCATAGCCCTTGCTCTTCATCTTGCTGGCGGTTTACATCAGGCTCT
>LPNH01000268.1:1048-1543 GCA_001543385.1 Candidatus Hemicellulosilyticus sp. P3 | reverse complement strand
CGGTTGCTGCGCTCTGCTTTCGTGCGGTTGGCACTTGTCAGATAGTCGTGTTCCTTCCACAAGTCTGCCACTTCCGTTTTCGCCGCCTCGACCTCTGCATTCGCTTCCTCCTTCGCTGCAATGGCTTTCTTCGCCTCTTCCTGTAGCTGTTTCTTCTTGCTTTCCTGCTTTAGGATGATGAAGTCGTTCCGTTCCAGATGGTCAATCCCCGTCTCAGACTTCCTCTGCCCTCGCTGCATGTCCAATGTATCAGCTACCAAATCTTGGATGGCAGACATGTCCTCGGCATTCAACTTGAAGGACTTGCCTGTGTCGTGGTCCATCCAGTCCCAGATGATATGAGCATGGTAGTTCGGTTCCCACGATGCGGGGTCGTTAGTGTCCTCATAATGCCCTTCGTCCTTATGGATGTGTATCTGTAAGGCTCTGATGCCCCACCTCTCATGCACTCTTTCGGCATAGCGCAAAAGGTCTTCCATCGTCGTGTCGGGCTTG
>LPNH01000268.1:0-941 GCA_001543385.1 Candidatus Hemicellulosilyticus sp. P3 | reverse complement strand
TGGGCCAGGTCTTTGCGGATGTAGAGCATGGCAGGATTGAGGGATGCGATGTAGTCTGCGTCCCTCCTGTTGTGCCGCTCACTCTGGGCGATGTTGCACGGCTTGATGTGCTCGGATGCTTTTGCTGTTGTTGCCATAATTCTGCTTCAGCGGTTTTCTGTATAATCGGTTATCAGGGTATCGGGGCAGAGCCTTGATTGGAGGGTGCAGGGAGAGAGTCACTTCCTGCTCAGGGGTCTTGGGGGCAGATGCCACTGAGCGGAGCGTCCAGAGAGAAGGTCACTCTTTGGTCCGGGTTCTCAGGGGTGAAACTCATGAGCGAGGTCTCGGGACAGCGTCCTGAACAGGTCAAGGGCAGCGCCTTGTGGGTTCTCAGGGCAAAGCCATGAGTCCCTCGGAAGAGCCCACAACTACGAAAGCGTAGCGTGTAGTTATAGTGGGCTATAACAAGGCAAGCCTTTTTCTCCCCGCGCCACGTCCCGGACTGCCACGCTGTGCTCATGCCTCTATTTCTTTCCCTTCTGTCGATACCTCTTGGAGCAAGCTCTCGTCTTGATGGCAAGAAAGCGGCTGTGGCTCTTCCACGACAGTAGGTTGTTTGTTCTCTTCTCGCATATCATCAGTCGGGAAACTGCTGCTTGCAGGATAATAGTTGCTGTCAGCAACAGGCCCATCTGATGACTTACAGACAACACTCACGCGCTCGCGTGTATTATCATTAGATGGTAGGGAAAGAGAAGGAGAATGACTATGCTCCTTCATCCCTTCTGCCAGAGATTCGGGCGGCATGACCTTAGCCACGTCGCCTGTATCGGCAGAAGATGTCCCACCTGAATCTGTTGGTGTCGGCTTGCAGACTTCAACTGTTTCAGCACCGCTTTTAGGTGGGACATGGTTAGTCGGTCTTGTCGGCTTCTCTATGTGCTTGACCATAGGGTTGC
>LPNH01000267.1 GCA_001543385.1 Candidatus Hemicellulosilyticus sp. P3 | reverse complement strand
AGATATTACAGTGAAGAGTTTGATCCTGGCTCAGGATGAACGCTAGCTACAGGCCTAACACATGCAAGTCGAGGGGCAGCATGGGGTCCGCTTGCGGATCCCGATGGCGACCGGCGAATGGGTGAGTCACGCGTGTCCAACCTGCCCCGCGCCCGGGGATAGCCCTTGGAAATGAGGATTAAGACCCGATATGCGCACGCCCCGCATGGCGCGTGCGTGAATGGAGGCGCGGGATGGGGACGCGTCGGATTAGCTTGACGGCGGGGCGACGGCCCACCGTGGCGACGATCCGCAGGGGTTCTGAGAGGAAGGTCCCCCACACTGGCACTGAGACACGGGCCAGACTCCTACGGGAGGCAGCAGTGAGGAATATTGGTCAATGGCCGAGAGGCTGAACCAGCCAAGTAGCGTGCAGGATGACGGCCCTACGGGTTGTAAACTGCTTTTGCGGGAGGATAACCGGCGCCACGGGTGGCGCCCTGCAGGTATCCCGTGAATAAGGACCGGCTAATTCCGTGCCAGCAGCCGCGGTAATACGGAAGGTCCGGGCGTTATCCGGATTTATTGGGTTTAAAGGGAGCGCAGGCGGGCTGTCAAGCGTGCCGTGAAATTTCGGGGCTCAACCCCGTTAAGCGGCGCGAACTGGCGGCCTTGGTTGCGGGAGAGGGAGGCGGAACTCGTGGTGTAGCGGTGAAATGCATAGATATCACGAAGAACCCCGATTGCGAAGGCAGCCTCCCGGCCCGTTAACGACGCTCATGCTCGAAGGCGCGGGTATCAAACAGGATTAGATACCCTGGTAGTCCGCGCGGTAAACGATGGACACTCGGGATTTGCCCTTTTTTTGGGTGAGTCCCCCAGCGAGGCAACGGTGAAACTCAAAGGAATTGACGGGGGCCCGCACAAGCGGAGGAACATGTGGTTTAATTCGATGATACGCGAGGAACCTTACCCGGGCTTGAAATGTGCACGGCGACCCTGAGAGACCAGGGTCTCCTTCGGGCGTGCATGTAGGTGCTGCATGGTTGTCGTCAGCTCGTGCCGTGAGGTGTCGGCTCAAGTGCCATAACGAGCGCAACCCCTTCGGCCGGTTACCATCGGGTGATGCCGGGGACTCCGGCCGCACTGCCGCCGCAAGGCGCGAGGAAGGCGGGGATGACGTCAAATCAGCACGGCCCTTACGTCCGGGGCCACACACGTGTTACAATGGGGGGCACAGCGAGCGGGGCCATGGCGACATGTCCCGAATCATGAAATCCCCTCCCAGTTCGGACTGGAGTCTGCAACCCGACTCCACGAAGCCGGATTCGCTAGTAATCGCGCATCAGCCATGGCGCGGTGAATACGTTCCCGGGCCTTGTACACACCGCCCGTCAAGCCATGAAAGCCTGGGGCGCCTGAA
>LPNH01000028.1 GCA_001543385.1 Candidatus Hemicellulosilyticus sp. P3 | reverse complement strand
AGAGCCGATGTATCAGGTTTGACGGCATTATCATTGTTACTACATGCCGACAGTGTCATTATGCCGCAAATAATTACGAGGATGGCGGCGAGCATCCATTGTTTCATTTGTTTCATGGGTTTATTTGTTATCCGTCTGTTTCCTACCTTTCTCCTTTGCTTCTTTCAGCCGTTGGTAGTTCTGGCCGGCCTCTTCGAGCAGGGCGTTCTGGATGCTGTCGGCGGCTGATGCCTGCGACATTTCCTCACGCTTCTGACGATAGGTTACGAGGTCGCCATCGCTAACGTCCATCATCTGCTGGCACTGGGCTAGTTTCTCCTTCATCTCGCTTATTAGTACACCACTTAGATAGATGTACTCGCTTGAAAACGGGACGGCCATCACCTGCTCGTACTGCTTGAAGCCCTCAGCCCGCTCAAATTCAGCCATGTACTTGTCGCTGATGTCCTGCTTGTATTGCTGCCGCAGACGGTAGATATCCGACACGTTCTCGGCAAAGAGCACGTTGCCGAGGGTGTTGATGGTCTCGATGTTCGTCGAGAAGATGCGCTCCACCGTCTCAGTATAGTTGAAGTAGGGTGTTGACTTCACGAAGAGGAATGGATTCTCACTGAGGAGCTTTGGATTCTCGGCCACCTCCAGTTGAAGTTTGAAGCCCTCATGGAGCAACGAGTCGCACTGCTCGGCCTGCCCGATGCTGCCCGCCAGGTCTAGAGTATCATCATCACCATCTCGCGCCTGGCCTCCTCCTTCTTCTTGTCGTCGAGCCACGCAGCGGTGCCGAAGGTGAGCACGATGGAGATGGTGGTGGCAACCAGCGACAGCAGGAACTGCTTCAGGGTAGCCATGCCGCTACCCATCTTCAGACTCTTGGGGGTATGTATTTTCACATTCATAACTCTATGTCTATTTTCTTACAATGATTGCATTTGGATAATTCTTGGGATCTCACGCCAAACTTGATCTTGGTAACAGTCATGGTCATCGACTTGCCGTTTTTCTCGGCCACGGTTGCCGTCATGCCCGTTAGTTTTATCACCATGCGTGCTTCTACCGTCATCGTCATCTCTACCCCTGCGGGGTTCGACATTACTTCCTCGCACTTACGCATAATCTCCGTTACTTGCGGATCTATCTGCGCCATTGCACTCGTTGCGCCGCAGAGTGTCAGGATGGCGGCGAGCATCCATAGCTTCATTTGTTTCATTTACTTAGTTGCTTGACGGGGAAGGTGAAATAGGTATTGGGGAAGGGTTCGTCCTTCAGGGTGAAATGCCACCACTCGGTGTCGAATGGCTTGAAGCCGTGACGTAGCATAGCCTGACGCAGAATCATACGGTTATTGAACTGCTCGGGGGTGATGCTGCGCCCCTTAGGCGATTTGCTGTTATCGCCCGTGTATTCGCCAGTCTCAGGATTGCCACAGAAGTCAGGATGGCTCTCTGGGCCAAACCAGTCGAAGGTGCCGCCCATGTCCGCCTCCTTCTCTGTTGCCATGTCGAAGAGCGTCAGGTCGAGGGTGGAGCCGCGCGTATGACCGCTCTTCAGACAGATGTAGTCCTGAGGGAAGAGCACGCTCTTGTCGAGGTCGGGATAGAAGTAGTGCTTCATCAACGTGTCAGCTACGTTCTGCGCCCAGCGCACGAAGTGGTCAACACCTTTCTGCGGACGATAGGCATCGTAGATTTTCAGCCTATAACCCAGCTTAATTACGTCATCGTTCACGGCCTTCAAGCTGTCTGCAGCCTGACGGGTAAGCAGTGCCGTCGGCTCCTCGTAGCCGTCAATGCGCGTTCCCACGAAGTTGTATGTGCCGTAGTAGCGAATCTCCAGGATGGCATCGGGCACCACGTCGGTGAGGGTTACAAACTGGCTGGCATCGTCCGTCGCGCTGACTGCCGCGTTATCGTCGTTGCTGCACGAGGTCAGCACCGTTGCGCCGCTGATTACGAGGATAGCGGCGATGGCTGTGTCACTAAAAATCGAGCGTGATAGTCTGAACTGCATCATCTTTTATCGTAACGGTTTGAATGAAACTGTAGATACCTGCCTTGTCTGTACTATAGTAGCGCAGTTGGAGTGTCTCTCCCGACGTCGTAAAGAAGACTGTGAACGGCTGTCCAACCGTTCCCGCACCACGACATTCACTGCCGGCGAAGACTGCCACGACATCGCCGTCGGCAGGCGTGAAGGGCTTCTTGTCGGGTAGAAGGACCGTCAGCTGTCGTTGAACGGGATACTTTTTGCTGCCTTTGAGCAACGGTGGCATGTAGTCGCTGGTGTTACCGTAGGGCAGTTCGGGTGTAAAGGTAGCCTGCTCCTCAATCGTAAACAGTTGGCGCAGCTGTTCGCACCAATAGCTCAGTCTGATGTTCACCTCGCGGTCGGTACTGTTGCCGCCGATCGTCATCACGAAATAGACGCTGCCGTCGGCATAGATATTCGGGGCAGCAGGCCGTGTGCGCTGTTCGTTGCCGATGAACACCACCATGCGGTCGTCGGTGCTGGCGTGTGCTGCCAACTCGTCTTCCAGCTTCACCGTGACGTACATCCAGCTCTCATACTGTGACCGGTCGATGTCCTGCCACTGGGGGTCCGCATCGCTGCTTGTCAGGTTCACACTCCATGCCGGCTTCTCACTGGCCTCAAAGGTATAGGTCTTGGGGGCCTCGTCGTCGCTTGACGAGCAGCCCCACACCATAGTGAGGGCTGCTGTCAGCATTAATATCTTAATTGTCTTCATTTAATAACTTGCTTTTTACCATTATAGATATACACACCGCTCTGGGTTGGGGCTTTCTGCAGCTTGATACCCTGTACCGAGTACCAGCCATCCTGTGGCAACTGGTCGGCACGGACGAAGCTGATCTTCGTAGGCTCAGCAGGCGAGCCGCTGATGCCGTTGACCTTGTATTTCATCACCTCGCCCGTTATGGCAATCATCTTGTCACCACGTTCGATGGCAAATGTCAGCGGTGCCTCCTGGTCGCCCTCAATGCTGAGGTAGAACAGCGGAGCATTGGTGTCAGTGGGTGAACCGCTGACAGCAGGCTCGCTGACCGCAGCCGTTGTTCCTACGGCCTCGCCGTTGGCGAAAGCCACCAGACGGTCGCCCTCTTCTATCTCTACACCTACAACTTCAGCCACCATAGTCATCGTCGTTGCGAAGCGGGCTGCGCGAGCGATGGTTGTCTCAATATAGGTGTCGCCCGGCTCGTAGTACGGATAAGTGAACGTAGCCGTGTCAGCTTTCTGACGGTGTATCATATAGCCCTCACCAGGCTTCATGTACTTCAGCGTGCCTTGCCACTTGCCGCCGCCCTTGCCGTCGGCAGTGAACATGGCAAACTCGTGCTGGTTCTTCACCACGTCGCCAGGCGTAGCCTCGTCGAAATAGTCGCTCAGTGCCGTTGTCACAGGCAGGTTCACCAATGGCGTATAGCCGATGTTGCTCCAGCCTGGCTTCACGGTGATAGTGCGCTGTTCCTTATCCTTGAAGGCCGTACCCCAGATGTCTATCTGCTGACTGTTCTGCACTAGTATGCTGTAACTCACAACCTGCGACAGCTTCAGATCCTCGATGTTCGAACCAGTCGTACTGATCCACTGTCCTTTCTTATAGACCAGCGTCAGGCCTTCCGATTCATCGGTCAGGATGTCGCCTTCCTTCCATGGGAATCTGTTGAGGATGGCCGACAGGCTCGTGAAGTTCGGGTTATATACATTGAACGATATCCAGTTCCAGCCCTGAGCCAGGTCTATTGTCTGCTGATACTGGTCGTCGGCACTCAACTTGACAGGATTGTCCACCGTGCCCACGATGGCCTTGTTGCCGAACTTGATATCCCTTGATGGCATCAGCTGCATCGTCTTTCCCGTAGCGTAGTGCCACAGGCGGAACTCCAACGGCGAAGCCACCGTCGTACTGTCATAGACGGTCATGTAGAGCATGCTTTGTCCTGTAGTGGCGTCATACTCGATGTTGTTCACGCCCATGCAGCGGCCTTCGGCATCGAAGACGGCCACCATGTCGCGCGAGTCGGTAACGAGGTTGTTGTTCACGAACACCTGAGCCACCACGTTCATCGAGTAGCGTTGCAGGGCGGGATCCACCTTCCAGTCAGGAGCTTCACCCTCTACGGTCAGCTCCAGATAGTAGACATCCGACATACCATCTTCATCGGTTAGATAGATCATCTGGTCGTAAGTACCCACCTCCAGGTCCTTGCTGATGGTGAAGTCTATCTCGTCCTCTCCCTGCGGCTGTACAATGTCGCTGGTCTTATCGACCGTTATCCAGCGTGGCAGGTTCTCGATGGTGTAGGTATGTGCCTTGCCGCCATTGTTCAAGATGACACCGACGAGGGTCAGTGACTCGCCTTGCTGGATGGTCACGGCGCGGTACTTGCCCAGTTTCATCCACGTCAGCGGATTACGATCCACGAAGAAGGTCTCCGTAGCAGGCGATGCCATGAAGTTACCATTCTTGTCGGGTATGTCGCGCACCGTTACATATACGTTCCGCTTGTTGATGCGTGCGTCCGGCTCGTCGATGTTCACCAGCAACTGGTTGTCGCGACCCACATAGCTGAAGTTCAGTTTGCGCAGTTCCTCGTAGGCCTGCACGGGTGCGCCAAGGTTCTTGTCGATCATACCGAGCACCTTGTCCACAGAAGTGACAAAAATACTATCGGTCTGGCCGGTAGGATTGCCGTCGTTGTCGTATTTCACTACCTTGCTCAGGGCGTATGGCATCAGTGCCAGCTCGCCGGTGCGCTGCTCTTCCTGACGGTCAAAGCCCGTATAGACCTTCAGACCACGCTCCGATCCGCCGGGCGACTTGGTCGTGTAGCGCTTGATGAGCGTTGCGGGCAGGGCCTGCTCAAACAGAGCCAGACCGTCGATGTAGCCCGTATAGGCATTGGCCTCATAGTAGTCGGGGTTGCCCTTCTCCTGCCAAACCATGTCGCCGAGGAAGAAGCGTGTGCCAAGCATACCGCCGAGCGAGTCGGTGGTCAGCTGGGCCTTTACCACGTTGTCCACATAGATGCTGGCCACGTTGCGGCTGCGGTTCACGGTCATGGCAAAGTGGTGCCATGCGTCGTTGCACAGGTCATTGCCCAAGGCAAACTCGCGACCGTTGGTACGATACTTCAGCGTATCGTTCTCGAAGCCGATGAAGAACTTGTTGCGGGCACCCTCGTCGTCGGCACGGCCTGAGCCGTTGGCCATCAGCGTACCGTTCTCCTTGGCGGTCTTAAACCAGAACATCAGTGTGTAGTCCTCTTCGTCGGTGCGCTGGAAGAGGTCGGTTCTCAGCTGTAGGCCCTTCGGATGGTCAGCCATAAAGAGATTGTGTTCGTTATTGACACGAGGCACTGCGTTGCCGCTCTCATCCTTGAACCATTCTTTACCTAAGGCATCCACCAGTTCATCGGCACTCATAGACCCCACACTATTAATCACGCGTCCGATTGTGCCATTGGTCGTCCAGTTGTTTATGCCTGCCCAAGCAGTGGCACCAACATAGTTTGGTGCAATCCTTTCAAAACGTGAATATGTTCCATAGTCTAAACAGTTCTTCACGACAAGAGTAGGACTGTCACTCCATCCGACGAAGGCTCCAGCAAAACATGCCGGGTTGCCATTGTCGTAAACTTGGTAGCCTCTGTTGTGGATGGTGCCTTCGAATCGGCAGTCGCGTACAATGAGATTGCTGGAATATGCATGACCTACGATACCGCCACCAAATCTGTTGGCATTGATATATGCCGACACGCGGCAGTTTTCCACCACTACGGTTGCACTATTGTCTACGCCACCTACAATACCACCTGCAAATTGTCCACCTTTAATGTTGCCTGCAACATTCAGGTTGCGGATGGTGCTGTTGCCCGTCACATACTGTAAGGGGGCTGTGCAATTCCATCCTTTATCAATACTGCACGTCAGTGTGTGTCCGTTGCCGTTGAATTCACCACGGAAGTAGCCTGTGCTGACACCTGCCGGCTCGGTGATGTCGATGTCCGCCATCAGCTGGGCATAGACATCGCGCTGGCCCTTGGCATCCTCCACCAACAGGCGGAAGGTGTTCCAGTCGTCAGCGGTGTTGATCTTAAAGGTGGGATCGTACTGCTCGGCTGCCGCGTCGTTGTCAATCTTCAGCGACATGCCGTTGGGCTGTGCCCACGAAGCACCGTTCAGCGTCAGGTGAGCCCCTTGTGCTAGGTCTTCTGCATAGTCGCCCGTGCCGTCGTTCATGGGATAGTAGTCCACCAGTCCCATCTCGTAGCCCGTCAGCAACCGGCCTCCGTAGCGGTTCAGGCCTGCCAGGTCCATAGCTCGGTACCACAGACGGCCCTGCAGCATGCGGCCCTCATAGAACTTCACCTCCTGTGCATCATCCAGTCGGGCACCACCGAAGGTCAGCGGACCAGAGCCGCTATAGGTCACATCGGCCCAGCGGCCCATCTGCTCCTTGCCGTAAATCATCAGCTGATGGTTGTCGTTGTCGAGTACCACGGCTACGCGTTGGAATCCCACGGTCGTCAATACTGAATCGGTCACCAACTCGCGGTCACCAACCACGGCACGCAGCTTCTTCTCCTGCGTCAGCCACAGCTCTAAGCGCTTGCCATCGCTGCCATGCGAGAAGATAGGCATGTCCTTGCCCGTATTGTCAGGCTTGATCATCACCTCTACGGTCACGCTCTTGTCGCTGAAGTTACGACGCGTTTCCATCTGTGCGTAGCCGTTGCCGCCAAACTGCAGCGACGGCGCCTCCTGGATGGCGGTCTCGTTGGTCTCGCCCACCACCTCGAAGTTGGTGGTGGCTTGCAGGTAGTTGTATTCTATGTTCTCCGAGAAGTTGAACACGATGTTGTCGCCTGCCCCTACGATGCCGCTCTTAGGCTCTGGTGTGCCGAAGAGCTGCGGACGGCGCGTGTCTTTCACACCGCTCAACACCTTCGACTCGCTGGTCAGGAAGGCATTACCGTTTCTGCAGAACAGCACAGCCCTGAGGTCGTAACCCTTCTCCATCACCGTACCTTCGCCGAAGAAGCGTGCCATGATGTTGCCGTTCTCAGGAATCATCGCCTTCGTGCCGGTAGCGGCGCGGTAGATAGTAGAGTCGGCATAGTAGCCACAGAGGTTCGTCCAGTAGTCGTCGCCACGGGTCGTCTCCTTATATTGGAACTCGATGTGGTCGAAATTGTGCTGGTTCTTATCGAAGCCGCTGATGACCACAGGCAGATACCAGCCCTTGCTGCCTTCGGTGGGAGCGTCGCAGTTCATGATCCACTTGTCGCCCGGCGACGTGATGGCTATCGCGCCAGCCGTCTGCAGGAAGTGTACATCAAAGGCCACCTGCGAATAAACGTCCAGGTCGCCCTGCGAGATGAGTCCTATCTTCAGGCCCTCGTAGTCGAAGTCCTCACCGGCATATACCTCAAGGGTCTTCTCCGTCACCTGTCCCGGACGCACCTCGATGCTGCGCATGTTGCCGGTGAGCGGCATACCGTCAATCATCAGCTTCGCACCCTTAGGATTCGATTTCTCCACCAGGTAGAGGTCGAAAAAGGCGTAGGCGGCCTCTGGCTGCTCGCTCTCGTTGGTCAGGAAGAGCTTGAAGCGGGCTGGTTCGCCGTAAGGCACTCCGCTCAGGCTCTGCTTGTCCATCGTGATCTTGGGGTTCTCTATCTTCTTCGTGCGCTCATCCATCACTGTTCCCGGATTATAGAACAATGTGGTGCGCTCACCCTCCCACGGACGGCAGGTAGCACCGCCACGGGTGCGATAGACGAAGCTGCGCGGCGTAGCATAGTCCTCCAATTTCAGGTCTCGTTTCAGATACTCCTTGTTGTCCTCTGCCTGTTCGAAGAAGTTGTTGTTATAGAATACATCCATGACACTCAGATCTCCCACACTTGCCTTTTGACTGGCAGGTGTCACGTAATACACGTCGAAGTCCAGATGGCTCTTCTTGTCCATGCCAATGGTAAAGCTCTCCTTGCGAGTGTATGCCTTCGTTTCGGCATTCTTGGGGGTTACACCAAAACTCATCGAAGGTATCAGACCGAAACGGAAAGTGGTGCCCAAAGCCTGTACTTCCACCTGCATGTGACCGCTTTTGTCTTTGCCCGTTCCGGTGGCTCCCTCCGTAGCACCAGCTTTGGTCTTCAATACGCTGCCCAGCAGTTTGGCTGCCGTGGGTCCCAGCACGGCTAAAATACCCAGGGTGACATCGCCGCCCTTATTGTCAAAGTAGTCGCTGGCTGCCGAGCCAAATGGATGTACAACCGATGAGGTGTTGGAGTAATCGCTGGTGAACGACTCGCTGTAGCTCATTGATGTGCCGCCGTCGATATCGAAGTTCTTCACCAGGTCTTTGGCCTGTACGCTCAGTTTCTCTTGCTCGTTCTGCCCAATCATCTCAACCCATTTCACCATGGCATTGTGGAACACCGATACCTTGTCCACTCTACTGTCTGTGTAACCGTCGGGGTAGATCACCTCATACTTGCTGGCACCGAATTCGGGATCATCCGTCCCCACCATGGAACGATAGACGGGTTTCCCTGATGAGTTTGCCTTGGCTTGTGCCTCTTCCTTCGTGCCGATGAACATGAGTCCATAGATTTCTTCCGCCAGTTCGGGGATGAGCTGATTGATGAGATAGTGCTGTGAATGGACGAAGTTCGAGGTAAGTTCAAGTCCGTAAGTCACCACCTCGTCGCGTACGAAGTGCAGCAATGAGTCTCTATCGTCGCGTCCCTGTGCAATCTCCACCATACGGTCTTTCTCCACCGAGCCAGTCATTTGCAGGAAGGCGCTGTGAGGGATGGCACGGATGGCAGTGGCGGGTTTCACCACGATGTTCTGCACCACGCCGATATATACGTCTCCGTTGGCACCTATCAGTTTCTTGTCAGCACTGGTGGAGATGTCTTCGTTGACATTCATCGTGTAGTTGAAGGCACGGTTGCCACTGCCTGACCACACAATGTCAAGCGAGGTGGAAAGGTTGCTGGAGGCGATGGTGTTGAATCCGCCTACGCCACCGGCTCCCATTGGTGCAGCCACAACACCGGTGAAGGTGTTCAGTCCGCTACCTGTGCTAAACGTTAAGGATATACCAGCACTCCACGACATATCCATCTGGTACGCGTATTTCAGCGTAGAGCCTTTCGAGATGGTGGATTTCGACGTAGCTCCTGGCGGGTCGCGCAGGATGTCTATCAACTGCGGTGATGAGAAGCTAAGAATATCCTTGGCCCCGTCCTTGGGCTTCACGTTCAGCACGTAGGCTTTCAGCGGTTCAGCCTCATAGTGCGTGCCGTCCATCTCCAGGGTCATGGTCACCGTGTGCAGGGCATCGTCGCCGGTTAGCAGATAAGGTGTCTGTGCGGCCTCGATGGTGTAGTTGGCCTGTCCCAGACTGTCTAAATGCAAAGTGTCGCGGTGGGTGGCGCTGACCATACCGTTGTGGATGGTCACCACACCGCCCGACAGGTGCACCACGTCCACGGTGTCGCTCTTCGTATTGTTGTTATAGTAGTATCGCTCCAGGGCCGAGATGGTGAAGCCATACTTGCGGTCGATGTTGAACACGGGATACCCGAAGGTGTAGCGGGTCTCAAGGGAGTCGCGCTTACCCTCGGGCCAGCCCTTCTTCTTCACACCGTAGGCCAGTGCCAGCTTCTCCTTGTCGCCATTCAGGTTCTGGTAGCTGTAGTAGTGTTCGCCGAAGTAGTCGAAGTTGTCGAAGCCCTGCTGCTTGTATTCGATGAGCACGGGCGAGTGGTAGATGCGGTTGTACTTGGCGTAATAGGTCTCCACGGGGTCTGTCACCTTGTAGGTGGCGGTCTCCCACGTGCCCTTCACCACATCCTCGTGTAGCTTCAGCGAGTCGCTCAGGTCGATGACGTCGCCCACCTGTCCGTCCTGGAACAGCGTGGCATAGCCGTCGGCGGTAATCTGCTGTATCTTCCACTTCACAGGCGGCAGCAATATCTCGTATTCGCCGGTATATATGTCGGGCTTCACCACCATGCGGTTCAGCGTGGTGTGTACTTCCGTCTGGTGCTTGTATTTCTTATCCCTTTCGTTGGCTGCCTCGTGCTCAAACACCTCTGTGCGCTCCTTCAGGTCGCGGTTCTGGATGTCGAACACCAGGCGTGACGTATTGTCGCCCTCTAACGACAGCACCATCTGCAGGTTGTTGCCCAGGTTGTTCTTCGACAGGGCATAGCCTAACGGCAGTTCGCCCTGCGTCTTACCGCCCACGATGCGACCAATCATTTTTACACGCGTCTGGTCGTAGAACATCAGGCCGGCTTTATCGGTTTGTATGTTGTAGGTGGTCAGCGTGTCGGGGTCTTCGTCTTTCTCGTGGTAGTAGCCGCTGCGCCAGAACTTGTGACCGTCCTTCACGGCCTGGATTTTGGCATTGCCCGGCAGCATGCGGAAAGCGAACTTACCTTCGTGGTCGGTAGTCACCAGGCCGGTAGCATTGTGCACCTGGTGGCCGTTCACTTCGAATGTTACGCCCTGCACGGGGATGCTCGTGCCGTCGTACTGCACGTAGCCTGAAATCTTGACGCTCGTACCTACCTCAATCACCACGTTCTTCACGACATTCTCGCCAGCGCTGGTACCGAAGGTGACGGGCACAGGGTCGATGCCCGTGATGCCGACCACCGTCAAACTGTAGTCGGTCTGCGCCTTATCCTTGTAGGGCAGACCCGTGAGGCGGAAGAAGCCGCTCTCGTCGGTCGTTGTCGATACTTCCTTGCCATCGACCGTCACGATGATCTTCTCGCCCGGGATGCCTGTGCCGTCGAGGAAGCGCAGGTGGCCCTCCACGGTGGCGAACTGCTCACACATGCCTTCCACCTCCTTCGTCTCGTCGTAGTGCAGGCCCTCGCAGCTGGTCACTCCTCGTACCTTATATATATATTGGTGTACGGGTGAGGTCGTCTTATCCTCATACTGCATGTCGGTCAGCTGGGTGACGATGCATTTCCACTCGCCCGTTTCCTTATCCTGGCGATATACCTCGTAGTAGTCCACGGGTTCTTCGCCCTCGTTGGCCCATGTCAGCACCACAGAGGTGGGCAGCGTGCGCACCTGCAGCGACTGCTGGTCGATATGGCCCATGTTCTCGTAGTAGAACGTTGGCATGCCGTCAATAACGCCGCCGACATTCTTAGGTACCGGCTTGCCGGTAACGCTCAGCTGCCACCACTGGCTGCCTAACAGCATCACCAGCTCAGTGGCAGTCTTTGTGCCTACCTGATTTACTTTTTCCAACTGCTTGTAGGTCCAGTTGTTGGTGCCGCCCGCTGTCGTGTGGTCATTGATGTAGATGGCACCGTTTTGTTTAAAGTTGACATAGGTTCCGTTATCTAAGCAATTCTCGGCTTTGATATAGGTGGCTTCCTTACCCGTCATACCGATGAAGGCACAGGCGGCAACCCATGATGAGGTAGTTCCCACGTTGGTAATGGTGCCATCGAACAGACAGTTGCGCACAGTGAGATGTGTCCATTGTCCGTTACCGAAAATGCCACCTGCATAATGGTCGGTCGTGGTGATGCTTGCCGACACGTGGCAGTTCTCTACCAGGATGTAGTCATTTTCGTCAATGCCAATACCGGCAATGCCCGCAACATAGCGCTTACCCGTGATGGTGCCGTTGACGTTCAGGTTGCGGATGACGGTGTTGTTACCAGTAACATGCTGGAAGGGGGCCACGGATTCCCAATTCTTGTCGAGATTGACAGTCAGCGTATGTCCGCAGCCGTCGAATGTGCCGCGGAAGTATCCTGTGCTTTGGCCTGCAGGCTCGGTGATGCTGATGTCAGCCATCAGCTGGGCATAGACGTCATACTGGCCTTTGGCATCTTCCACCATGTTGCGGAAGGTGTCCCAGTCGGCAGCAGTATTAATCATGTAAGGATGCTTGGCCGAATAAGGTATCTCCACCTGCTTGTTGTCAGCCATCTTGGGAGTGACCTGACCATTGGCATCCTTTGTCCAGCCGCTGCCTAACGGGGCAATAATCTCGTCGGCAGTCTTGCCAGCCATGTTGCCGATGGTGACGAGCGGTGACGAGACGGGTACAACTATACCATCCCATATGCGCCATACGTATTTTTCGAGTTTGTCAGCCAGGAGGCTGTTGTCAATGCCCGCCGTACTGGTGCCTTGCTTGGTGTCACCATCGTCCATGGCGTTGGTGTAGTAGTTGTTGGTCAGCGTGAGCTTGTTGTAGTCGCGACTACGGGCAAAAGTCCTGCAACCTGATGTCTTGGTTGTGGAAGTACCATTGAACAAACTGTTCTTGATGGTAGTTTTGCCGTCGTTAAAACCTACGAAGCCACCGTTGGAATGACACTTGTCGCCAGTGAACTTGCCGTCGAAAAGACAGCTGGTGATTTCCAGCGTGGCATTTGTACCAACCACAGACACTAAGCCGCCGTTGGTGGCATCACCGTCGATGGAACTGTCGATGGTGGCCGACACGCGGCAGCATATAATGTTGTTGGTACCTCCAGAGCAGGCTCCCACGATGCCGGCCACGAACTTGGCAGACGAAGTGGCGGTGCCTGCCACGCGCAGGGTATGGATGGTCGCTCCCTCTACATAGCGGAATGGAGCGGTGTATTGCTCAGAGGTGTTGAAATTCAGGGTCAGCATGTGACCGTTACCGTCGAATTTTCCCCGATAACTATTATTGTATCCAACGCTGTTGCTGACAGTGATGTCGGCATTCAGCACGGCATTCACATCGCTGTTGCCACCAGCTTCCTCCACCTTCGTGCGGAAGGTTTCCCAGTCGCCTGCATTGTTGATGACTAAATAATTGGCATACTGGGTGCTACTACTGCTATTATACTCTCTGGTGGCATGGCAGTTGACAATGTTCACGGTTGTCTTATTGCTACGAACCCACGTCTGGCAGTCTCTAAAGCTTGTGTTGATGGCGGTAGGTGCGAAGAGACAGTTCTGAATAGTGATAGGACCAGCACCGCTAACCCATCCCACGAAGCCGCCATTACGCTGGTTGTTGGGACCCTCAAAGCTACCGTCGAACAAGCAGTTGTTGAAGATGGTTTGCGTGCTGCCATCACCTACACGCCCGATAAAGCCACCCACGCAGGAGTCATCGTTCACGCTGCTGACGAGCTTGACCGATGAGCGGCAGTTCTCTATCGTGACAGTAGAATTTTTCTCCGTGTAGCCAATCAAACTGCCTAAGTGTTTCTGTGTGCAACTGACGGTACCCGTCAGGTTCAGGTTGCGGAAGGTGGCTGTTGCCACATGAGAGAAGAGAGCTGTGTTCATGGCATTATCCGAGATGTTGAGGTTCAGCGTATGACCGTTGCCCTCGAAGGTGCCTCGGTATGCCTGAGCGGAATTATAGGCTGCAATCTCGCTCACGCTGATGTCAGCCAACAGCGAGGCATTCACATTCTTGCCACCGGCATCCTTTATCTTTTGGCAGAACGTCGTCCAGTCCTCTGCCGTGCGAATCTCGAAGTACGGCGCTTCCAAGGGGAGTACCGATTCGCTACGCTC
>LPNH01000266.1 GCA_001543385.1 Candidatus Hemicellulosilyticus sp. P3 | reverse complement strand
CACCACCTTGATCTGGTCAAACGTGATATGGCGGGCACCACGCATGCGTATCTTCCTGACGGCATCGAGGATGTCCTTATAGTCGTACTTGTTCTCCCTGCAATACTTGAGCAGATGCAGGAAATCCTTGCCGTTATCCTTGTCGGCAAAATGTACACGGAAGAGCTCACGCATCTTCTCGGGCATCTGCCTGAGTGCCACAGAGCCCTTGAGTGCGCCGGGCTTCTTCATCAGCGTGTTGATGTAATGGTTGATGTCAAACGTCCATGAGCCCGTGGAGTAGCTGCGCTCGTGCTCGGCCATCTTCTTGTGGGCGGAGTCATAGACCCGTATCTTCTCGCTGTACAGCTGCACGATGACAGTCTGCCCGACGAGATGGTCAGGTACTGAGTAGTGGCTGTTCTTGACGGATATGGTGGACTGCTTGTCCACAGCGCACTGCAGCAGGTCGAAGCAGCCAAAGTCGCCAGGAAAGCGCAGCATGGAGTCGAGATCCCTGCGCAGGGCTTCCCGCTTGCCTCCCGTGGCGATGCTTCCGCTCTCCCTGTTGAGTATGTCGCATATATGGCTCAGCCACTGCTGCGCATCCTCAATGGAGTTAAAGTCCACACGGCGTGTGAAGGCACGTCCGCGCACAAAGTCCACACTACGTTCCACATGTCCCTTCTCCCAGCCTGCACGGGCATTGCAGAAACGGAAGTCAAACCCGTAGAAAGTATGCATGCGGAGCAGTGTCTCAGTAGGTTTCTTCCCGTCCGGCTTCAGTATGACGGCCACCTTCATGTTGTCATATACCATCGTATGGGGCACGCCATGCACATCGTGGAAAAAATTGCGATGAGACTCCATGAAGGCAAGATTGTCCTGATGGCGGAAGAGGTAAGCCCAGCGGCCCTCGCTGTGACATAGGGCAAAGACGGCCATCGTAAACGTCACGGGCTTGCCGCCTATACGCAGCTTGACCTCGCCCCAGTCAAACTCGCACTCCTGGCCAGGCTCGTAGTAC
>LPNH01000265.1 GCA_001543385.1 Candidatus Hemicellulosilyticus sp. P3 | reverse complement strand
TGGCGGAATAGACCAGTCCGTGATACTCACGGTTACGGGCCATGCCCCTTGTTTCCTCCACATCTATATTATATAAGGAGAGAACGGCACGGAGTTCTCCCAATGTCTGATAGTGGTAACCACGGACAACCGCCTTGACCGTGTTTGCTATCTGCTTCTTCACGTCACCCTCACTGGCATTCACCTTGCGGAGAGGAATCTCGGAAATAGCCTGCCCACGTTCAGCCGTGTGAAGGTTGTATTTCTTCTCCAGTTCGCGTGTAGCCCTCTTGCTCTGGTAGAAGTTGTTGCTGGAACTGATGGCCTTGCCGTTCTCCTTTACACGGATGGTAACGATGTGCATGTGGTGGCGGTCAATGTCCTCGTGCTTATAGACCATGTAGGGCTGTCCGCCAAATCCAATCTTCTCCATGTACTCACGGGCAATGTTCTCCATGTCCGTGTCCGTCAGCTTGTCGTCAGGATGAGGATTGAGTGAGATATGCACTACTGGATTCTCCGTGCGGCATCGGTCGGGAATGTAGTGCATGAAATCCTCCAGAGCCTTTCGGATGTTCACCTTGCCCGTACCGTCATCAAAGATTCGGTTGGTGGCAAGCAGCTTGCCCTCGTCCTTGTTGATCTTCTCCCCGTTGTAGGCCAATGCGCCAAACAGCGAGTTTCCGAAACTTATCTTTGCGACCATTTCTGCTGATACTCATTTGTAAGTTCCACGATCTTCGATGCAATCTCTACTAACTGCTGCATGTGCTTCTCCAGTTTGTAGGTCAGTGCCATTGCCCTGCGCTCGGAAAAGTGGCTTCTCAGTTCCTTCAAAGTCTGGTTATAGTTGTTGCCAACCATGCGGAACTGCGCGTGAAAATCGCTCAGTTTAGTGTAGTATTCGTGCAGTCCCTTGTCGAAAGTGACCACATGGAAAGTCTCACCGAAAAACTGCGACTTGATGAAAACGGACGGATGCGCCATGCCTGAACGCTCGAACATGTGCAGGAACCGCTCATGCTCCTTGCTGTTGAAC
>LPNH01000264.1 GCA_001543385.1 Candidatus Hemicellulosilyticus sp. P3 | reverse complement strand
TCACTTGGAACTCGTCGAAGAGCTTCACCAGTTGCTGCGTGCGCTCGGCAAACTTGGTGGCATCTTCTTCAGTCCACCAGTTGTTGAGGTTGCCGTTTTCGTCGTACTTGCAGCCTTGGTCGTCGAAGCCGTGGGTCATCTCATGGCCGATCACCACGCCGATGCCACCGTAGTTGACGGCGTCGTCAGCATCCATGTTGAAGAACGGGGGCTGAAGGATGGCGGCGGGGAACACGATTTCGTTCATCTCGGGGCTATAGTAGGCGTTGACGGTCTGAGGTGTCATGAACCACTCTTCCTTGTCGACGGGCTTGCTCAAACGGGCCATGTCGATGTCGTTTTCAAAGAGGATGTAGTTGTGTAAATTCTGGAAATAGGAGTCAGCGGTGATGTCAAGCTTGCTGTAGTCCTTCCATTTGTTCGGGTAACCAATCTTCACGTTGAAGCAGTCAAGTTTGTGAAGGGCCTTGGCCTTAGTCTCATCGCTCATCCAATCGAGGTTCTTGATGCGTTCGCCCAAGGCTGTGCGTAGATTGCCGACGAGGTTAAGCATACGCTCCTTGGCTTCGGCCGGGAAGTGTTTCTCAACATAAAGTTGGCCAACGGCTTCGCCGAGGCAGTCGGAAGTGGCACCAAGGATACGACGCCAACGGGGCTGTTGCACTTCTTGACCATAGAGGTAGTTGCCGTAGAAGTTGAAGTTTTCGGCATCGAGGTCATGGCTCAACAAGGAGGCACTGCCGTGGATGACTTTCCAACGGAGGTAGTCCTTAATGGTGTTGAGGTCGGTATTGAGGATGACTTTGTCGAGAGCGGCAACGAAGTCAGGCATGCCCACGTTAAGATTCTCGAAAGCCGGGCAGCCGGCGTTGGTGAAGTATTCATTCCAATTGAAGTTTGGTGTCGACTTTTGCAGCTCATCGACGGAACGCATGTTGTAGGTCTTGTCGGGGTCGCGGCGATCCACACGGCTCATCGAGTTCTTGGCCAACTGGGTCTCAAGGGTGAGGATGCCTTGG
>LPNH01000263.1 GCA_001543385.1 Candidatus Hemicellulosilyticus sp. P3 | reverse complement strand
ATAGATGCGAATGCTGCCACGTAGAGCTGGCTCCTTAAAGAAGAGTCTCCGTTGCGGTTGATGTGACCTTTGAAATTGACTGAAGTACCGGACTGCTGATAAGTCGGCGACAATCCCAGATGACGGGTGAGTTGCTTGGCATTGTCAAAGTAAGTGAAGCCGCCAGTGGCCATGATGAGTGCAGCAGCAAGGGTGACACCAATACCTTTTACAGAGGTTAGCAGATCCATCTGCTTCTTGTACTCAGAGCGGGCAAGTGAAGATAGATCCTCTTCAAGGTCTTTGACCTGCTTCTCAAGGAAGGCAATGGTCCTCTCGATAGACTTCTTGCATTTGGCATCAAAGAATGGTAGCACTTCCATAGAACCCTTGAGGTTCCTTGTGGCAATGAGCTGCTTCTTGAGCTGGCGAATGACTGTACGCTTCTGCTTTAGGGTTAGAATAGCATCACTGCGAAGCTTGTATGGCGCAGGATTCATCTTCTCCCCGTATAGAGCAATCAGGCGGGCATCTATCTCATCTGTCTTGACAGTGGATAGCATAGCCCGGGCGAAGTTCTTCACTTTAAGTGGGTTCTCCAGACTTGTCGTGATGCCTGCCTCTGAAAGCAGATAGACAAGCAGGGCACTGTAATTGCCTGTCGCCTCCATGACACAATGGTGCTCATCCTTGGAGATAGTCCTAATGAACTCATGAATACCTCTGGTGGTGTTCTTGAATGTCTTCGTCTTGCTGTTCTTCTCGGGGGAATAAGCAACTACGAAAGTGTCCTTGCTGACGTCGATACCAATGTAAGTCATAACAATATAATTTTTAAACAATATGCAACATCAAAACATCTTGGAGCCATCATTGCAAATACGGGGTCAAAGCCCAGTGAACTGTCCGGATTCGGATGTTAAGGAGTGGGGGCGGAACATATCTAACTGTCTTATGACGAATGGAAAATCGGCCTTATTCCACTTCCTTGATGTTGTTAACGAATGCAAAGATATAAATTATAATTGAATATACAATGGATAAATTAG
>LPNH01000262.1 GCA_001543385.1 Candidatus Hemicellulosilyticus sp. P3 | reverse complement strand
ACCACACAAAAATCGATCGGAGGTTTCAGATATGCTCTATTCACATTATACAGAAAAGATACTCGGATTGCAAGAGGTAGAGATAAAAAACATACAGGAAGAGGCAGGAAAATATGAAATATCGATAGAGCAGCCACGAAAAGCGAGCGCGTGTCCCCGATGTGGAAGAATAACGGACAAAATACACGATTATCGATACCAACGAGTAAAAGAATTACCGGCATTCGGGAAATCGGTAGTATTGATTCTGCGCAAACGAAGGTACGCCTGCAGCTGCGGCAAGCGGTTTTTGGAGCCGAACACGTTCTTAACCAAATACCAGAGAATGACGCAACGTACAATAATAATGATGTTAGAGAAGCTGAGAAGCAACCGATCTTACTCTGACGTTGCAAGAGAATTCAACGTATCTGTTTCAACCATTATACGACTTTTCAAGAACATACGGTACAGCAAACCGTCGAAGTTGCCGGAGGCGATCGGAATTGATGAATTCAAAGGAAACAGCGGCGGTGAGAAATTTCACGGAATACTGACAGATCTGGATAATAACAGGGTAATAGATATTCTGAAAACGCGTTACGAGCGTGATCTGTGCGATTATTTCAGGACATATGACCGTTCATGTGTTAAATACTTTATAAGCGATATGTATAAACCTTACGCCGAGATTGCAGAATGTTATTTTCCGAAAGCTACATACGTGATAGACAAATACCACTGGATAAGACAAGCAATATGGGCGTTTGAAGCGGTAAGAAAAGAAGTGCAGAATAAATTCTCCAAGGAGCACCGCATATATTTCAAGAAATCCAGATTTCTTCTGCTCACTCACATGAATAAGTTGAATGAAGATCAACTTCGTCAAGTTATGATTATGCTCGATATATCTCCGTCTCTTTCAACAGCATATTTTCTAAAAGAACTGTTATATGATATTCTCACCGAATCCGATCCGAACAAACAAAAGAAGATGCTCTCCGACTGGATCGAAGAGGCTTCCGAAAGTGAGATCCCTGCGTTCGTTAAGTG
>LPNH01000261.1 GCA_001543385.1 Candidatus Hemicellulosilyticus sp. P3 | reverse complement strand
AACGAGAACCGCTTAGGGGGTACGGGGGCGGCCAAGAAAGCCCCGAGCGAGCAAGGAGCCACGAAAGCGGCTGGCCTTGGAGCCGCTGACGCTCGTCTGGAGCCGCGCCAGCGGAGAGAAGCGGAACGCTTGTCGCGGGACAGACGAAGGAAGCGGCGGTGTTGCGCAAGGCCGCTGATGAAAGCAAAAGCGCACGGAGCTTGCGGAGCTCAGCATTTTGTTTTCATCAACGCTCGTTATAGCCTTGCGCACACCAAGGCAGGCGCAAGAAGCGGCGACGCAGGGAACACCGATTTCCCCCTCGGTTTTTTATTGGGTGGGCTGTGCGGTGGGTCATCAACCTTTCCTAAAGGTAAAAGTCCTATCTTTGCAGCGTATGAAACAGCGTACCTACATAGCCATCGACCTGAAATCATTCTATGCTTCAGTGGAATGTGTGGAGCGTGGTCTGGATCCTCTGACTACCAACTTGGTCGTGGCCGACAAAAGTAGGACGGACAAAACCATCTGTCTGGCTGTTTCTCCATCGCTGAAAACCTACGGTGTGGGTGGCCGTCCGAGACTTTTTGAAGTCATTCAAAAAGTCGAGGAAATCAATCGGGAGCGAAAGCGAAGAATCGGATACACTCCTTTCACGGACAAGTCTTATTATGACCCTGAGCTGAAGGAGAATCCCGAGCTGGAGTTGGACTACATCGTGGCACCGCCACGGATGGCGTACTATATCCAGTACAGTACACGAGTCTACGAGGTGTATCTGAAATATATCGCGCCTGAAGATATCTATCCCTACTCTATCGATGAAGTTTTCATCGATGCTACGGATTACCTTGACAGCTACAAGATGACGGCTCACGAACTGGCCTTGAAGATGGTCAGGGATGTGCTGGCCACTACGGGCATCACGGCAACGGCTGGCATTGGTACAAACATGTATCTGTGTAAGGTGGCCATGGATATTGTGGCGAAGCACATCCCAGCCGATAAGGATGGGGTGCGAATCGCGGAACTCGATGAAATGAGTTACCGCAA
>LPNH01000027.1 GCA_001543385.1 Candidatus Hemicellulosilyticus sp. P3 | reverse complement strand
GGAAGAACTACTTCTACGAAAACGATCATCCGCTCATCCGTGCCACGCATGGGTTGATTTTCTTGAAGGAAATGGACGCGAAGGGATTTGTTGCCTTAGCGGAAGAGATGAAACAAAAGATAGGTTAATTGATAATTGATAGTTGATAATTGACAATTATGGGTAATGCGATACAGGATAAAACTAAGGCTTTTGCGATCAAAATTATCAATTGTTATAAGTTCTTGACCGAAGAGCAACATGAATTTGTCATGTCAAAACAAATGCTCCGCTGTGGCACTAGTATAGGAGCAAACACACGTGAAAGCAAAAACGCACAATCCCGGAATGACTTTCTCAGTAAGCTTAGCATAGCTTTAAAAGAAGCTGATGAAACTGACTATTGGCTTGACCTTCTTCACTCAACAGATTATATAGATAATGATACGTATGACTCTTTAGCAACCGACTGCGCTGAGATCATAAAAATACTTACCGCCATCATCAAAACCCTTAAAGGCGAATAATTCTCAATTCTCAATTCTCAATTTTCAATTATTAATTATCTAAATGGACTTCCTATCTCAACATTGGCTCGACATTACCACCACGGCCCTCGGCCTCGCCTATATCCTCTTGGAATACAAGGCCAGCGTCTGGATGTGGGTTGTCGGCTTCGTGATGCAGAGCCTCGGCATCGTCTTATATTACCAAAAAGGCCTCTATGCCGACTGCGGCATGGAGTTTTACTATCTGGCCATGACCGTCTACGGCTTCATCGCCTGGATGCGTCACAAGCAGAAGGTCGCCGATCTCCCCATCCGTCACATGCCCAAGAAGATGGCCTTCATCTGGCTTGGAGCAGGTTTGGCCATCTGGGCTCTCATCTATTTCGTCTTGAGCCGATTCACTAACTCCAACGTCCCTGTGGCCGATGCCTTCACCACCGCCTTGAGCATCGTGGGCATCTGGGCTTTGGCACGCAAGTACCTCGAGCAGTGGTTCGTGTGGATCGTGGTCGACATCGTCACCAGCGCCTTGTATTTCTACAAGGACATCCCCTTCAAGGCCAGCCTTTATGCCTTGTATGTCATCATCGCCGTGTTCGGCTACCTCAAGTGGAAGAAGATGATGCAGGAAAAAGCCACAGTGGCCTAGTAGCATAGCAAGAACAACAAATCATAAAAACATATAGTCATGGAAAAAGTAAAAGATCAGATTCAGAACACCATCGAGCAAGCCAAGGCGTTGGGCGACAGGTTTCCAGCCCCCGTCATCGACAGAAAAGACGTCCGCGTCGAAGAGACGAAACTGAGAGCCTGTGGTTCCACCCTCTACAAGAGAAAATATAAGATTGATTTCGACAATGGAGGTTGGATCCTAGTGGAATACGCCTCGAAGGCCCCGACACGCACCTCTGGTACAACTGCCAAACGCAGCGAAGTGAAGGTCACCAGCAGCAACCCCGCGCTCAACTTCACCGATAACTGGGAAGAGAAGGCGTGAGAAAGTGGTTGAAGCACATTTATTTTATAACAACTTTTTATGTACTCGAATCTACAATTTCCAAAAGATTCTCTTTTTCTCGTCACAGGTGGTGCCGGTTTCATCGGTTCCAACCTATGTGAGGCCATTCTTAAACTAGGCTATAAAGTTCGTTGTCTCGATGATTTAAGCACGGGAAAACAGTCCAACGTGGATCCGTTTGTGGGCCATTCTAACTATGAGTTCATCAAAGGCGATATCAAGGATCTTGACACATGCATGAAAGCCTGCAAAGGTGTTGACTATGTGCTTAACGAAGCCGCTTGGGGCAGTGTGCCCCGAAGCATTGAGATGCCTTTGTTTTATAGCTTGAACAATATTCAAGGAACTTTAAACATGTTGGAAGCAGCTCGACAAAACAAGGTAAAGGCTTTCGTGTATGCCTCCAGCTCATCTGTTTATGGCGACGAAGCCCATCTTCCCAAGCAAGAAGGCGTGGAAGGCAATCTGCTTAGTCCATACGCTGTCTGCAAACGTTGCGATGAGGAATGGGCAAAGCAATATGCTAAGCATTACGGCTTGAAGACAATAGGGCTTCGTTATTTCAATGTGTTTGGTAGACGCCAAGACCCCGATGGCGCCTATGCTGCGGTTTTGCCGAAGTTCATCAAGATGTTATTGAACGATGAAAGGCCGACCATCAACGGTGATGGTAAGCAAAGCCGCGATTTTACCTATATCGAAAACGTAATAGAAGCCAACTTGAAGGCCTGCTTGGCTCCTGATGAGGCTAGTGGAGAGGTTTTCAATATAGCCTATGGTGGTAGGGAGTATCTCATCGACATCTATCATACCTTGACCAAGGCATTAGGAAAAGATATTGAGCCTATCTTTGGCCCCGAAAGGCCTGGCGACATCAAACATAGCAATGCAGATATCAGCAAGGCCAAGCGTCTGTTAGGCTATCATCCCGAATATGACTTCGAAAGAGGTCTGAATGAGGCCATTGAATGGTATAAAGCAAATTTATAAAGGTTAGCGGTTAAGGGTTAGCGGTTAGCGAGTTGTCCGTTTTAACTGCCTCTCTAACCACTTACTTATAACCTCTAATTGCTAAAAACAATGAATAAGTTCACCTTTTTCGACTTAAGAGTTTACCAAGAGTCGAAAGCATTGGTTAAAGAAGTGTATAAGCTTCTTAAGAAATTCCCAAAGTTTGAAGTTTATGCTTTGGGTGATCAACTGAGAAGGGCCGTGATTTCAGTGCCATCAAACATTGCAGAAGGTTCCGGCAGATTTTCGATAAAAGAAAAGATACATTTCATAGAGATAGCATATGGATCTCTTGCAGAGTTGTTATGTCAGCTTGATATAGCATACGATTTGGATTATATTACTAAAGAAGAGTTTGAAAACGAACAAGAAAGAATTAATGTTATCGGTAAACAATTGTCGGGTTTGCGTTCCTCTTTTGAAAAGCAATTACAACCCGCTAACCGCTAACCCTTAACCGCTAAACAATTAAACAAACCATAAAAATGAAAGAAACTAGAATTTGTGTAATCGGACTCGGTTACGTCGGTCTGCCTTTGGCACGCCTTTTTTCCACCAAGTACCCCACCGTCGGTTTTGACATGAGCCAAGCCCGTGTTGATGCCTTAATGAGCGGTCACGATGCCACGCTTGAAGTGGCTGACGAACTGTTGCAGGATGCCATCAAAAACCATGGCTTCAAATGCACTACCCAATTGGACGACATCAAGGACTGCAACTTCTATGTGGTTGCCGTTCCTACACCTGTCGACAGCGACAACAACCCCGACTTGACCCCACTTGTCGGAGCCAGCACTACTGTGGGCAAGGTAATCGGAAAGGGTGATGTGGTGGTGTATGAATCCACCGTTTATCCCGGTGTCACCGAAGACGAATGCATCCCTGTGGTGGAAAAGGTATCTGGCTTGAAGATGAATGTCGACTTTTATGGCGGCTATTCTCCTGAGCGCATCAATCCTGGCGACAAGCTGCACACCGTGGAGCACATCAAAAAAGTGACGAGTGGCAGCACGCCTGAAATCGGCAAGTACATCAACGAGGTGTACAGCTCGGTAATTACTGCAGGCACGCATCTCGCTCCGACCATCAAGGTGGCTGAAGCTGCCAAGGTGATTGAGAACTCGCAGCGCGACATCAATATCGCTTTTGTGAACGAGTTGAGCAAGATCTTCAACAAGATGGGTATCGACACCTTGGATGTGTTGGAGGCTGCCGGCACCAAGTGGAACTTCCTGCCTTTCCGTCCAGGTTTAGTAGGTGGTCACTGCATCGGTGTGGACCCGTATTATTTGGCCCAATGTGCCAAACGTTACGGTTACAACCCTGAGATTATCCTCGCTGGCCGTTGGATGAACGACGGCATGGGTGAGTATGTGGCTACGGAGACCGTCAAGCTGATGTTGAAGAAAGGCATCCAGGTCTTGAACAGCGACATCCTCATCCTTGGTTTCACTTTCAAGGAGAACTGCCCCGATGTGCGCAACACCAAGGTCATCGACATATACAAGGCCTTGAAGGAGTACAACCTCAACATCACGGTATATGATCCTTGGGCTAACCCTGCCATCGTAAAACATGAATATGGTATTGAGGTAGTAAACGAGCTGCCTAAGCAGAAGTTCGACGCTTGCATTGCTGCCGTTGCTCACAAGAAGTTCGAGGGTTTGGACATCCTCAGCCTGCTGAAGGAACACCATGTGGTGTATGACGTGAAGTGCACTTTGGATAGGAAGATGGTGGATGGAAGATTGTAATTCTAACTCTATTTTTGATGAAAGTTACCATTATTGCAGGAGCGCGTCCCAATTTCATGAAAATTGCGCCTTTGATCCATGCCATTCTGAAAGCACAGAAAGAGGGCAAAGACATCAGCTATAGATTGGTGCATACGGGCCAACACTATGACAAGAATATGAGCGAAACCTTTTTTGAAGAACTCAGTATTCCTAAGCCAGATATTAATTTGGGTGTTGGTGGTGGCACGCAGGCAGAACAGACAGCCGGCATTATGGTGGCTTTTGAAAAAGACTTGATAGAAAATCCTTCGGATTTGATCATAGTGGTTGGCGATGTCACCTCCACTATGGCTTGTTCCATCGTGGCGAAGAAACTTTGCACAAAAGTGGCTCATATTGAGGCTGGTATCCGTAGTTGGGATCTCACCATGCCTGAGGAGATTAACCGCATGGTGACGGATGCTTTGGCAGATTTGTATTTCACCACCTCCGAGGTAGCCAATACCAATCTTCGGAATCTGGGTGCCAAACCCGAACAAATCCATTTTGTAGGCAATGTGATGATAGACACCTTGCTTGCTAATATTGATAGATTACGAAAGCCTGTTATTTTTGATCAATTGAAGCTCAAAGAACAGGAATATCTCATGCTGACAATGCATCGTCCAGCCAATGTTGATGAGGCCGAGAAACTGAAGCGATTGATGCATGAGATTGTCTCAAATGTTCACGGATTACCTATAGTGTTCCCCATCCATCCTCGGACAGCAAAAACTTTCAAAGATTTGGGTATTATTGCAACCAACTTGTTTATTGTCGATCCTATGGGTTATCTTGAATTCAATTACATGGTGAAGCATTGCAAGGCTGTCATTACCGACTCTGGCGGCATTACTGAGGAAACCACAGTTATGGGTATCCCTTGCATTACTTTACGTGATAATACTGAACGTCCGGAGACATGTACGGTTGGAACCAACGAATTGATAGGCACCAATCCAGATGCTATTAGACCTGCTTTGGATGTTTTGTTTGCTGGAAGATGGAAGAAAGGTGGAATTCCAGAACTATGGGACGGTAAGACAGCTGAGAGAATTGTAAAAGTATTAACGAAAAGCAATAGTGTCAACTAACAACACTAAACAAGCTGCATGGGTGGCCATAGGGAGCTTGTGTTCCTTTGGCTTTTCTATTGTTAGTTCCATGATTCTCAGCCGATACTTCAATAAGGCTGATTATGGCACTTATAAGCAGGTGATGTATGTTTACAATACATTACTTACTATTTTTACTCTCGGCTTGCCAAAAGCTTTTTCTTATTTTCTTCCAAGAGTTGAATTGGGTCAATCGAAGAGCCTTATTCGAAAGATTACGATTCTATTTTTCTTGTTAGGAGGTGTGTTCTCTTTAATTTTGTTTGTTTTTGCCCCACAGATAGCCATTTTCTTAAAAAATCCCGATTTAACAAAAGCATTACGGGTATTTGCTATAGTGCCGTTCCTTATGCTCCCCACAATGGGCTTGGATGGCATTTTGGCTACGTTTAAACAGACTAAATTCTTGGCATTCTATAATATACTAACCAATGTGTTTAAACTCCTATGTGTGGCTTTACCAGTCATGATATGGGATTTGGGTTATATTGAGGCTCTTTTGGGGTTTGTTGCTGCTTCTTTTGTGTCTTTTGTTTTAGCGCTTTATCTTAAATACTATCCTGTGAGGAAACAGGCGAATGATAAATGTTTAGTATCATACAAAGAGATTTTCAAGTTTTCTATACCATTGTTGACAGCTAGTATATGGGGTATTATCATTTCATCTGCCGACCAGTTTTTCATCAGTCGTTATTTTGGCAAAGAGATATTTGCTGATTTCTCGAACGGTTCAATGGAGTTGCCTTTTGTGGGAATGATAGTAGGTGCATGTGCAACCGTTTTGTCGCCCGTTTTCTCTCGAATGAGCCATGAGAAGGTAGATCCAAAGAAGGAAATCTATCCTTTATGGATGAGCGTGTTTGAAAAGACCGCTAAACTTATTTATCCTCTTGTGATTTATTGTTTAATATTTGCTGATGTTGTGATGGTTGTTCTTTATGGTCAGAAATACGAAATTTCCAGCAATTATTTCAGAATCAAGTTAATTACAAATTTCTTTACACTTATCGCTTATGGGCCTTTGATAATAAACATAGGGAAGGTAAAGTATTATTCCAATGTGCACATGATTACCGCTATTATAGTTGTCGGCCTAGAGTTATTAAGTGTAAAAACAATTCATTCTCCCTATGCTATCAGTTGGATTTCTATGTTGTGTCAAGTGGGTAAGATATTTGCTATGTTATTTTTGGTCTCTAAATTCTTTGGTGTGAAGCTATACAAATTGATTCCTATTAAACTGATAGTTCAAATTCTTATTCCATCTATTGCAATTTTATTGTTTGAAAGATGGCTTTTATTGGACGTTTTTCAGTTGGGTAGTTTATTGGTTTTGTTTGTCAGCATTGCATTATATGCTGCTCTTTATTTTTGTTATAGCCTTATTGTTAAAATGGATTACGCGAGCTTGCTCAAACCATTATTAAGTAAGAAATGAAAATGATCATTAAAACTTTGGTATATTTTTTCTTTCCTCCTTTGAAAAGGTATCATCGTTTTACCAAATCACAATCTACAAAGTTTCTTTTGGGCAATGGGTTGCATTTTGGTTTAGGCGTGATAAATCCATTTATTGGCCAGTTAATAGAAACAGTGAAGTAACGCATCCAAATAATATATATGTTGGCATCAATTCAAATGCAGCAACCCGTCCTGGTTGTTATTTGCAAGGAAATGGCGGAATATATATAGGTAATTATGTTCATTTTGCCTCTAATATTGGGATTATTAGTGCCAATCACGATATGTATCACCATATGCAGCACGTTCCTAAAGAGGTTAGAATTGATGATTATTGTTGGATTGGCATGAACGTGGTGATTATGCCAGGAGTTCATCTTGGGCCTCGCACAATAGTGGGAGCAGGCAGTGTTGTTACCAAAAGCTTCCCAGAAGGCTATTGTGTTATCGGCGGCAATCCTGCAAAATTAATCAAAGAACTAAATAAAGACGAGTTTGTACCAACTAAATATGAGGAAGAATATTATGGGTTTGTGCCGAAGAAATGTTTTATTCAATTTGCAAAGAAGTACTTAACAAATAATAGATATACAAAACAACCCTTTTTTCTATAGCATCCAATTCTTTTATGAAAATTGTTATAATTAGCCAAGTTATTTTTCCGCGACAATCTCCAAGATCATTTCGAGCGACCGAGTTGGCAAAATATTTTGCAAAACAAGGACATGAAGTGCTTTTGTATGCTGTTTTAGGCAAATTTGATTATAATAGTTTTGAAAAAGACACAGGGATAACAATTCGGCCTTTGGGGAAAATGTGTTTTGCAACATTAAATAGTGATGGATATGAAAGGAACACATTATTTGACAAGGTTTCACGACGATTATTGGGAAATTGTTTTGAATTTCCTAATATAGAATTGATGTGGAAAACAAAGAATGTTATCAAGCAGCTTAGAAATGTTGACCTGCTTATTACAATAGCAATTCCTTATCCAATACATTGGGGAGCAGCAAAGGCAAAGCAAAAGCATCCTGCATTTTTCCCTAAAGTGTGGGTTTCTGACTGTGGGGATCCTTATATGGGTAATTCTGTGGGTAACAAACACCCTGCTTATTTTCAAAAAATTGAAGATTTATGGGGTTTACAAACAGATTTCATCACAGTGCCATTAGAAGAAGCTAAAAAAGCATATTCTGACAAAGTGCAAAACAAATTATCAGTTATTCCTCAAGGATTTGATTTTTCAAAAATTAAAATAGATGAATCGTTTGAAGGGAATTCCATTCCTCGTTTTGCTTATGCTGGTGCTATTTATCCTGGATACAGGGATCCAACAAGGTTTTTACAATATCTTTGTAACCATAATGAACTGTGTTTTGAATTCGTAGTTTATACAAAAAACAAATCCTTTTTTGAGCACTATAAACCCTTACTGGGTAATAAACTAATAATCAAGGACTATGTTTCTAGAGAAACACTTTTATGGGAATTATCTCAGATGGATTTTTTGGTGAATATACAAAACAATAGTGAAGTTCAATCTCCTAGTAAACTAATTGATTATTATCTGACGACAAGACCTATTATTGATATTACCACCGATTATTTAGAATCAAATGTTTTTGAAGAGTTTATGGTAAAAAACTATGAACATCAACATTTAAAATGTGACGTGTCACGATTTGATATAAATGTTGTTGGACAACAGTTTTTAAAACTAGCTGGTAATTAAATTAAATAACATGAGAACTAAGAATTGGGAAGGACTTAAAACGCCATTATTATTTCTATATCATGCCGTTTGGGCATTATTGTACCATGTTTTAAGTGATAAACAGGTCCTTTCATTAAAGTATTGGTTAGTATTTCATAAAAAGCTTAATTGGAATAATCCAAAGACGTACAATGAAAAAATCCAATGGTTAAAACTATATGGTCGTACTCCAATCAACACCATAATGTCCGATAAATATGCTGTAAAACAATACATTAAAGAAATAATAGGCGAACAATATGTGATACCTTTGATTGGAGTCTGGAATGATCCTGAACAAATAGATTTTGATTCTTTACCAAAGCAATTTGTATTAAAGTGTAATCACAATTCGGGATTGGGTATGTGCATTTGCAGGGACAAATCAAAAATAGACATTGCAAATACTATTAAGGAATTAAATAAAGGATTAAAAGAAGACTATTTTCTTCCTAGCCGCGAAATGGCATATAAGAATATACCACATAGAATTATTGCAGAACAATATATGGAAGATCCGGAGACGCAAGAACTGAGGGACTATAAGTTTTTCTGTTTCGATGGTGTGCCAAAAGTGTTGTTTATCTCATCCGGTAGATTAAATGGAGAAAAATCCGTAACTTTTGATTTTTTTGATATGGATTTTGGTCATCTTCCTATTACAAACGGTCATCCTAATGCTAAAATAACACCTGGAAAACCCAAGTGTTTTGATGAGATGAAACATTTGGCTGCTGTATTGTCAAGGGGTATTCCCCATGTTCGAGTTGATTTTTATGAAGTTGGCCAAAAAGTCTATTTTGGTGAGTTTACTTTTTCTCATTGGGGAGGATTTAAGCCTTTTGAACCCAAAGAATGGGATATTATTTTTGGAGAATGGATACATCTTCCAATAGATAATAAGTAATTCTATTCAATTTCATACTATTAGTAATGTTAATAAACAAATACAATATAATACGTAACCTTGCCATACTATTTATAGCATGCAATATGTTATACTGGTTGTTCCCAATTCCTCCTTTGTTTTGGCGTGTCGGATTGGTTTTGTTATCATTGTTTGTTATTGTATTTAAAGAGAGGGATTATTTGTCATGTGAAAAAGCAATTTTGTTTTTTACACTATTTAATCTAATTCATTTTTTTGTCAGTTTTCTTTGGCAGCGGCCATCTACTACTCAAATAGGAAATATTCTTTGTGCAATGCTTTCGTTGAGTCTTTTTGTTTGTTTGTCAGAAAAAGGTGTTATGAATGATAAAGCATTCTTTATTATTGGAATAGTATTATTAGTCGGGGCTATTATGAATTATTATCATTCTGAAAGAATAGCTTTAGAGGGGTTAATCAGTGATAATGATACGGATATCACAAATAATTCATCAGTAGTTTTTCTAATGCTGCTACCCATGCTTTTCCTTATGAAAAACAACTTTCAAAAATGGGCTTCATTGTTGGTTTGTATCTTTTTCCTGATTTCGAGTGCCAAACGCGGTAATATTATTGCAGCGATAATACCTTCGATTCTTTTTGTTCATTATACATTTAAAGATAGCAGACGTTCTGTTTTGAAAACAATCATGGCTCTCGGTGTGATTGTTGTCGTTTCGTATCTTACTTATTATTGGACGGTTTCCAATGATTTTTTGATGTACCGAATAGAGCAAACCACAGAGGGGAATAGTTCGGGGCGTAATGTGATTTATGCTGGAGCGTGGCACACATGGTTTAATTCCAATAATTTTTTCCATTACTTATTTGGATATGGTTTTGATGGAACTGTTCACCAATCATCAACCCTTTATCATTATGCTCATAATGATTGGTTAGAAATTCTCGTTGATTATGGCCTTTTGGGTATACCTTTTTATTTAATGATTTTCTTATTATTGATACGACCAATTAAGAGAGTTCAAACCTATGAAATGAAAATGGTGTTACTCTCTTCCGTTTTTATCTGGTTGTTCAAGTCTGCCTATTCTATGGGCTTTACTGAAGAGGCTTTTTCAATAATGATGATAAGTATGGGAACGGCTTTGGGAAAGTATAAAGCAGAAATGTTAGAAGGATGAAACGTATCCTTTGTTTAATAGAAAGTCTTGGTTCTGGGGGTGCTGAACGACAGTTGTCCGGTCTTGCCGTTATGCTGAAACAGCGGGGTTATGAAGTTGAAGTATGGTATTATATTAAACAAGAGTTTTATTTACCTTTTTTAAAAGAGAATGGTGTGTGCGGTCGGTATTTGTCAAATGCCGCCAAACCAAGGAAACGGTTTTTTGTACTAAGAAAACATATCAAAGCCTTTAAGCCTGATACCATCATCTCATACTCCGCTTCTCCAAGTATGATAGCTTGTTTGCTAAAGTGTTTGGGTTCGGCATTTCATCTTATTGTATCTGAAAGAAGTACTACACAGACCATCACCAATAGGGTTAAGTTGCGTTTCTTCTTATATCGTTGGGCAAGCCATATTGTGCCTAATTCTAGTTCCCAAGAAGTATTTATCAAACAACAATTTCCAAAACTGAAGGACAAAGTCTCCGTTATTCATAACTATGTTGACACTGGACTGTTTACTCCTTCATCCGATGAATTACCTTTTGATGATGAGACAAAGATTATTTGTGTTGGAAGATTGGTGTTACCCAAAAACATTCCTAATTTTATACTTGCTATAGCCAAGGTGATCAATAAAGGCTATAAGGTTAAAGTGGATTGGTTTGGTCAAGACCTGTATGATGATTATTCTTCCGAATGCTATAAAACATTGAAGGAACAAAGTATAAGTAACGTATTTACTTTTCACGAGCCATCTGCTTTTATTCAAGAGGAGTATACAAAAGCAGATGTTTTTTGTTTGCCATCAATTTATGAAGGTTTTCCAAATGTTCTTTGTGAAGCGATGAGTTGTGGATTACCGGTTCTATGCAGCGATGTTTGTGATAACCCAAATATAATTCAAGACGGAGAGAATGGCTTGCTTTTTGATCCATATAGTGTTGAGGATATTGCTGATACAATTATCCGTTTCATCAATTTGGATATAGACACAAAAAAAACAATGGGGGAAAAAAGTCGGCAAATAGCACTTTCGTGTTTTTCACCTGATTCTTTTATAAATAAATACATAGCTATTCTTTAACAGAGACAGGGAGTCTAATGCAATAATGATTTATTTATACACAAGTCGGTTTCCTTTTGGGCAAATTGCAGAAAGCTTTTTGTCTGCAGAGCTTAAAGTTGCTTCATCATTTGGGCAAGAGGTGACACTTGTTCCAATGAAAGATGACAAAAAGAAACGCCAAGTACCCAGTTTTGTATTGGTTGATCGCCCCTTGTGTAAAATGGGAGTTTGGTTGAAGGCATTAGCGTTATTAAAGGTTTTTCTTCCTGGTTCTTTATCTCTTTGGCGTTGTTGTAAAGATAATGAGTTTTCCTGTCGGTATATTGGTGATGCTGTAAAGTATTTGTTTGCAGCACAATTGGTTTATGAGGATTTAAGGCAAAAGACTAGTATAAGTAATCAGAGCGTTTTTTATAGTTATTGGCTTTCTTATGGTCCATTGGCTTTTGCGGCATACAAGCAGGAGTACCCTAATAGTCAACATGTTTTTATTAGTAGAGGACACGGTTCTGACATTTACTCAACGTTGGTAGGGATTTATTATCCTATGCGAAAATTTGCGTTGCAAGGTCTTGATAGGGTTTTTGTGGTATCAGATTATGGAAGATCTTTCTTGCAAAAGAAATATTCAGAGTTTTCCAGCAAAATAGAGTTATCCCGTTTAGGCGTAATACAACCATTGAAGGTTTCACCTTCTGGAAGCGACTCGGTAAAGCGAGTCGTTTCGTGTTCTTCCCTGGTGAGTTTGAAAAGGATAGACTTACTTTACGCCTCTTTAATTTCATTTGTTGAGACTACAGGTATCAGCATTGAATGGCATCATTTTGGAGGTGGCGAGTTGTTTGAAGATATGCAACAAAAGATTAAGCAAAAGACAACTTTTCGATTACATTGTTGTTTACATGGAATGGTGGACAATGAAAAAATATTGGAGTTTTATGAGAACAATCACATAGACTGTCTTATTTCGGTTAGTACAACAGAAGGCATCCCCGTATCGATGATGGAGGCGATTTCATATGGTATACCACTTTTATCAACAGATGTAGGTGGGTGCAAGGAGATTGTTACCAACCAAACAGGGCTGCTGTTGCCTCAAAACTATTCTCAAGAAGAGTTTAATACAAAGTTATCCGAAATCATTGAGAATAGGGATACATATTCAAAATCAACGATAGATTTTTATAATGCAGCGTTTAATGCTAAACACAATTATTCTGCTTTCTACCAAATAATACAAAGTTTAAGTCATGCGGATTCTTCTCATTAATCACTACGTTGGTGGTGGTGAGTTGGGCATGGAATATCGCCCCTATTATCTTGCCAAAGAATGGGTAAAACAAGGACATCAAGTCTATTTGTTAGGGGC
>LPNH01000260.1 GCA_001543385.1 Candidatus Hemicellulosilyticus sp. P3 | reverse complement strand
TGCCCATCGACGGCTCCGTCCATTCGGAGCGTCAGCCGCACAGTCTGCGGTGCGTCCTCGCCAGCCCTGTTCAGATAGAATCGTTCACTATATGCCTGTCTCATATCATGATGTGAATTGGCCTCTCCTCTCGCTACTCCGTGATTTCGGGATGCTGCACGGCGAGGGGCATGTCCTTCTGCGAGAGGTAGAACATGTAGAGGATGACGGGCTTCGTGCCGCGGTTCTCGCCGTGGTGGATGGTGTTCACCATCTCTACGACGGCCTCGCCCTCATGCACCACCTTCTCCTTGCCGTCCTGGCCGATGATGGTCAGTTCGCCCTGCACCAGTATGCCGTAGTTCATCACGGGATGGTGGTGCCAGCCGAGTTTCTGGCCTGCGGGGAACACGTACTTCACGGCCACCAGTTCGGGGCGCCCCTCGAAGTAGTCGGGCAGTTCCACGCCGTCCCAACTCTGCGAGGTGCGAATCAGTTCCTCGCTCGTCACCTGCTGCACGGGATTATCCTCCTGTGCGTGTGCTTCCTTACAGGCTGTCAACACACTTGCGCCGCAAACGAGGGTGGCGGCGAGCACCCAATTCATAATCTTTTTCATTGTCTTTTATACCTTATATAATTATTACTCGAAGTCGTCGAAGTCACCAGAGTCATCGTCCTCGCTGCCGCCGCCACTGGTGGGGTTGCCGTAGGGCAGTTGCAGGTTGGCGTTGAGCCACGTGCCCCAACCGGTCGAGCGGTGGAAGAAGGTCTGCTCGTAACCCTCGTTGAAGTTGCAGCGGGGGGTCTCCAGGAAGTCGTCATTCATGAAGTCGCGGGTGTAGGTGTCACGGTTGACGAGACAGACGCTGAGCGTGTAGTGAGGCAGGAACTGTTCTTCGTTCCAGTTCACGTCTCTATAGTGGACGAAGGCATCGCTGAAGGCGGCGTTGATGGCGGCAGCAATGGTGGCAAACTCCGCGTCGCCCGTTTCCTCAGCCACCTTGTGGGCATAGTCGGCGAGGTCGAAGAAGGGCGCATTGATAGCGGAGTAAT
>LPNH01000259.1 GCA_001543385.1 Candidatus Hemicellulosilyticus sp. P3 | reverse complement strand
TGGCGAGCGTCAGAAACCCGTCGAACTCAGCAAGTCGCAGATTCAGCGGTTCTGGCTCTCTGAAGACCGTGAGGCGTTCAAGGTGGCGCTTGCTGCCCAGTTTTTTCAGAACAAGCTCTGTGTAAACCAGTCGCAGCAGACTGAACCGGTAGCAGAAGCGAAGGACGGGGCAAAGGTCACCGAGTCGGAGCCTGAGCCGAAGCGCACAATGCATCTTTAAAAGTGAATAGCAATGGGAAAGTTGAATCAAGAAAAGGTTGCGTTCTTTGAGCGCTATGCACCTCTGGCTATGGCACAGCAACAGAAATATGGTATTCCTGCCTCAGTGACGTTGGCGCAGATGTATATCGAGTCGGCTGGAGGTAAGTCGAACCTGGCACAGACAGGTAACAACTATTTCGGCATCAAGTGTAGCAGTCAGTGGCTCGCCGAGGGCAAGCCGTACAGTCTGCATCATGACGATAAGCCGAATGAGAAGTTCTGCAACTATGCTACCGTTGAGGAGAGTATCAATCACCACTCGCAGTTCCTGATGGGCAACCGCTATGCAGCCTGTCGCCGGTGTGCAGCGGATGACTATCGCGGATGGGCCAACGGTCTGCAGGCGGCAGGCTATGCCACCAATTGCAACTATGCCAACATGCTGATAGCAGATATCGAGGCGTATGGACTGAGCAAGTACGAAGAGCAGCAGACGATGACGATGCTGTCACCGACAAGTCAAGGCTATTTCTTTCCTCTCGCTGGCGAAAATATGGTCATGTCTGATGGCTTCGGTCTTTCGCCTACCAGTTACAGGAAGCATGCACATAACGGCATTGACCTACGGGCGAAATATGAGGATGTGCTGGCCACTGAGAACCAGGGCCGCGTGGTGACGGTCGGTAGCGACAAGGCCAGCGGCAACTATGCCGTGGTGGAGTACGATCGTGCCGATGGTGCCAAATGGCGCGTGTCCTACTGTCATCTGGATAGTGTGGCCGTGAAACAGGGTGATGTGGTGAATGCCGGGCAAAAGATTGGCGTGTCTGGGAACACAGGCAACAGTACTGGCCCCCACCTGCATCTGACCGTGAAACATCAGGCTGCAGGAACCACAGAGATGAAGACCGTTGACCCGCTGAACTATCTCGCAGAGATTGCCGTCCGTGGTAATTTGACTTCGACGGTATTGAAGAAAGGAACCAACACTGACCTGCTGGCCAGTCGGAAGAGTGGGGTTGATACATCCCCTACTCAGGCAGACAGGCTGATGGCCCAGACACAGCTGACTCCCCAACAGCAGCAGAATGCCCAGGCTGGCGCACAGCTCACCCAACAGACGGGCAGCAATGACCCGAATACACTGTTGGCCTATCTGATGGGCCAGAACCAGGCAAATGAGAGTGCCTACCAGCAAGGTGGTGACCTCTTTACCAGCCTGATTTCGGGTCTGTTCACCTCTGCCATTGGCATGGCTGTCTTGCTTGACCATACAGGCAATGACGAAACCTCCAGTGAACAGGCGAAATCCGTTCAGCAGCAGGAACAGACGGAACAGCAAAAGGCTGCCACCCTCATCAGACGTCAGCGCGAGTCCGTCGACCCCGTTGTGGCCCGTGAGACAGCCATGATGAACTTCGATGCGGAGTACCCGGAAGAGCAGCGGAATACAGGCCAGCGTCTGGCTTAGACAAATTGAGAATAGAAATATAAGTTTTATAGTTTTAAAGTATTTATAGTTATG
>LPNH01000258.1 GCA_001543385.1 Candidatus Hemicellulosilyticus sp. P3 | reverse complement strand
CTCGGTGCAACCTTCCTTTCGGGTACGACCATCAGCAACTCACTGACGGAACTTTACCTGCTCTTCAAGTACCTGCGTCCCCGTGAACTGGAGCGTCAGAACATCCGTTGCTTCGATGCGTGGGCGGCAATCTTCGCCAAGAAAACCACCGACTTCGAGTTTAATGTCACTAACAACATCGTGCAGAAGGAGCGTTTTCGTTACTTTATTAAAGTACCTGAGTTGGCGGCATTCTACAACGAGATTACCGACTATCGCACGGCGGCAGACGTGGGTGTTGACAGACCAGAGAAGAACGAGATACTGCACAACATTCCGCCTACACCCGACCAGGAAGAGTTTATCAAGCGGCTGATGGAGTTTGCCAAGTCGGGGGATGCCACCCTGCTCGGTCGTCCGAAACTGTCTGAGACGGAGGAAAAGGCAAAGATGCTCATTGCCACAGACTATGCTCGAAAGATGGCGCTGGATATGCGTATGATTAGCCCGAACTACGAAGATCATCCCGACAACAAGGCTTCGCACTGTGCAAAGATGATTGCGGACTACTATCGTCGTTTCGATGCACAGAAGGGAACACAATTTGTTTTCTCAGATTTGGGAACATGGCAAGGTAATGAGTGCTGGTCGGTATATTCTGAAATCAAGCGTAAGTTGGTGGAGGACTACGGCATCCCTGCCAACGAAATCCGTTTCATACAGGAGTGCAAGAGCGAGAAGGCACGAAAGGCGGTCATCTCTGCCATGAACGAGGGCAGTGTCCGTGTACTGTTCGGCTCCACGTCCATGCTCGGAACTGGTGTCAATGCCCAGAAACGGGCTGTGGCGATTCATCATTTGGACACGCCGTGGCGTCCGTCCGACTTGGAACAGCGCAACGGTCGGGCGGTACGTGCAAGGAATGAGATTGCCAAGCATTTTGCCGATAACAAGGTGGACGTTATCATCTATGCTGTTGAAAAGTCGCTCGATAGTTACAAGTTTAATCTTCTTCACTGCAAACAGATGTTTATATCGCAGTTGAAGAGTGGCGCACTCGGTGCC
>LPNH01000257.1 GCA_001543385.1 Candidatus Hemicellulosilyticus sp. P3 | reverse complement strand
GGTCGGCGATGGTGCTGCCGTGCCCCTCGTTCATGGGCCAGTAGTTCACCAGTCCATAGACATAGTTGTCTTTCGACTGATACTTCGTGGCTTCTGCCTCGTGCACATCGCGGTAGATGCTAAAGAGGCTCAGGTCGTGGATCTTTGCCGTGACAGGGCCTAAGTAGAGGCGGTTGTCGTCGCTGTAGTGGATGGCCTCTGTGCTGGTCTGCGAGACAGGCTCATTCTCGAAGAGACGCTCGCTGCTGGTGTCCCACTGGGCGAGCATGTTCAGCGTGTGGTCAGAAGCCTTGTAGCTCAGCACGCAGTAGGTCCACACGTCCGTAGGCACGGTGGCATGGCTCACCAGTTCAGCACCGGCAACATGCACGTGGGCATGGCCCTCATCGTCGAAGCTCAGCGAGAACACATTGGTGCCTACGCCCAGTTGCAGGACGGTACCCATCGTCTCACGGTTGAGCCAGAAGTCGGTGCTGAAGTCGCCGTTGAGGAAGATGGGGTTCTCCGTGTGTGCACCGCCACCACGACGGCTCAGGTGGGCCGCCACCTCGTGGCTGACGGTCTGCTGGTTCAGTTTGGCAGTGACGATGACGTTCTTGTCGCCCACGTAGCCGGGCACGATGTCCTCGTTGAACTCCACGGCCAGCTCGTCGCCGTAGCCCAGAATGCCGTTGGAAGGCGAGGGCGTGAAGAGGTTGCGGGGGCGAGTCATGTCCTTGATGACAGCGACGGGGGCGCTGTAAACATGGACAAGGTCGGTGCCGTAGGGCGTGGTGGTAAAGCCACGGAACTCGTAGTTACCCTCGGGGTAGGAGAGGTCGCTCGACATGTCGACGGCCAGGCGCAGGTCGCCCGTGGCGGGCAGCATGTCGTAGGATGTGTTGAGCGAGTCGGCCTTGTCAGTGACCCAGGTGTGCAGGTCGGTCCACTGCGTGTTACCAGCGAAGCGATACTGCACGCCCACGTTCTTCAGGTTCTTGAACTGGCGGTCGAAGTTGGTCAGTTTCAGTTGTAGCTCGCCCGTCTTATTGTCGGTGTTGAGCACCGGCTCGGTGATAGCCAGG
>LPNH01000256.1 GCA_001543385.1 Candidatus Hemicellulosilyticus sp. P3 | reverse complement strand
ACGCATGGTGATAAAACTAACGGGCATGACGGCAACCGTGGCCGAGAAAAACGGCAAGTCGATGACCATGACTGTTACCAAGATCAAGTTTGGCGTGAGAGATGATGTCTTCAAGTTCGATCCTAAGAACTATCCAAATGCAATCATTGTAAGAAAATAGACATAGAGTTATGAATGTGAAAATACATACCCCCAAGAGTCTGAAAAAGGGTAGTGGAATGTCTTCGATGAAGCAATTCCTACTCTCGCTGGTAGCCACCACCATCTCCATCGTGCTCACCTTCGGCACCGCCGCCTGGCTCGACGGCAAGAAGAAGGAAGAGGCCAGGCGCGAGATGGTGATGATGATACTCTACGACCTGGCGGGCAGCATCGAGCAGGCCGAGCAGTGCGACTCGATGCTCCGTGAGGGCTTCAAGCTGCAACTGGCGGTGGCCGAGAATCCAAAGCTCCTCAGTGAGAATCCCTTCCTCTTCGTGAAGTCATCACCCTACGTCAACTATACCGAGACGGTGGAGCGCATCTTCTCGACGAACATCGAGACCATCAACACCCTCGGCAATGTGCTCTTCGCCGAGAACGTGTCGGACATCTACCGTCTGCGGCGGCAATATAAGCAGGACATCAGCGACAAGTACATGGCTGAATTTGAGCGGGCTGAAGGCTTCAAGCAGTACGAGCAGGTGATGGCCGTCCCGTTTGCAAGCGAGTACATCTATCTGAGCGGCATACTAATAAGCGAGATGAAGGAGAAACTCACCCAGTGCCAGCAGATGATGGACGTGAGCGATGGCGACCTCGCAACCTATCGTCAGAAGCGTGAGGAAATGTCGCAGGCATCCGCCACCGACAGCATCCAGAACGCCCTGTTCGAAGAGGCCGGCCAGAACTACCAACGGCTGAAGGAAGCAAAGGAGAAGGGAAAGAAACAGACAGATAACAAATAGACCCATGAAACAAATGAAGCTATGGATGCTCGCCGCCATCCTCGTAATTATTTGCGGCATAATGACACTGTCGGCATGTAGTAACAATGATAATGCCGTCAAACCTGATACATCGGCTCT
>LPNH01000255.1 GCA_001543385.1 Candidatus Hemicellulosilyticus sp. P3 | reverse complement strand
CTTCATGCAGTAGGTGCCTTCATACGGGTTGGTGGTGGTCACAGTCCAAGGATAGGCGGGATCCACCTGCCAATCGAACTTGCTGAAGTCGCCGGTCTCGAAGTCTTCGATGATCTCGCTGCCGGGCAGGCCACAGCCCCAGTACACCTTAACGTACGGGCTGTTCGGATCCAGGCTGTCAGGATAGTACTCGGCGATGACCTGGCAGACAGGATCGAAGTTCTCATCGAGGATGTAGTCGATCGGGCTGGTGGTCTGGTCGTAGACAATCACGATGGGTTCACCCTGGACAGGCTCGTAAGCGGTCTGGTAACCGTCCTTGGCGGCTTGGCCGTCGTAGCCGGGACCAGCGTACACAGCGCCGCTGTAGTAACCCTGAGCGTTGGTCGTGAAGTTGTAGGTGTGGTTCACGCCGAACTCGTCTTGGCCGACCATGGTCACGGTGGCGCCAGCGATGCCGGTGGTGCCGTCCTGCTCATAGACGTGGCCGTTCACGTTGCCGCGGCCGGAGACCTTCACGGTCACGGTGTTCGAAGGAGCGGATTCACCCTCGTCGTACACGGCGGTGACATAGTAGGTGTAACCTTCCATGTTGTACTCCAGAGGACCGTCGGTGTAGGTAGTGTTGCTGATGTTGTTCACAGTGGTGTGACCAATCAGTTCACCATCACGATACACATTATAGAAACGATAGGTGCGGTCGACAACAGCCGTCCAGTTGAGGACGATCTGTTCGTCGTCGAACACGGTCTCGTCGACAGCAGTCAGGTTCTGCGGGATGTTGAGGTGGGTGGTGAAGCCCCAGATCGGGCTGCTCACGCCCTCCGGGCAACTGCCGTTGTTGAACTCGACGTGCCAGAAGTAGTTGGTGTTGTTCCACAGGTTGCGGACGGTGTAGCTGTTGGCCATATCGGTGCTGAAGCTGCCATCCTCAGGATACATAATCGTCTGCGGGTGGTTGGGATCCGGGTAGTAGGTGCTACCGAACACCAGTCTCCAACCGGTGGCAAACTCAGGAACCATCCAACGCAAGGTCACGCTGGCGGGCTCGATCTCGTCGGCATCGTCGGC
>LPNH01000254.1 GCA_001543385.1 Candidatus Hemicellulosilyticus sp. P3 | reverse complement strand
GGTAGAGCTTCAGATACTCATACTTGCGCTTTCCCTTGTCATATACATCAAGGTACAGGCTCTGTGTGCCGTTAGACAGCGGCTTTGTTCTCAACGTTATCTTCATTTTCTTTCCCTTCCGTTATTGTTGGATTAAACATTTTATCGAGGTTTGTCATTGATTCCACCTTCTTCTTGTCGATGACCTTAGCATAGATCTCAGTTGTGGCCACGTGGTTATGACCAAGCAGTTTACTTGTGGTGTAGATGTCGGTACCCAGTGTAAGCATCATAGTTGCGAAGGAATGCCTGGCGCAATGAAAAGTAATGCGCTTGTCGATTCCGGCCTTCTCCATCCAGTTCTTTAGAACAAGACTGATGGTGGCAGGAACAGGCAGAGTGAAGTAAGGTATATCATTCCCCTTTGGTTCAGGTAGCCATTTCTTGGCTTCTTTGGAAAGCGGGACAACAACTGAGTGCTTAGTTTTGGTCATAGTCAGGTTGATGTACTCACTATTGCCATCCGTTGACTTGAAGATGTGCTTTGGCGTAATCTTGCGGACATCGCTGACACGCAAGCCTGTAAAGCAGGAGAAGAAGAAGGCAACTCTCACGTCCTCACGACCACAGGGTGTTTTCATCAACGTCTTAATCTCGTCGATAGTCAGGAACTCGCGTTCCTTATCATCGCGCGTGATGCGCTCGACAGCAGGGATCATCTTGAACGGGTTACTTTCCAGCACACCTTCACGAACGGCAAAGTTCAGGGAACTTATAACCTCCATCATATACTTCTGCGCTGTAGTCTGGGAGATCTTCTGGGCTACTTTGGTAGAACGATTGTTAGCTGTTCGCAAGTATGCTATGAATCCACGGCAGACAGTCTTGTCGATCTCTTCCAAAGTCAGATTTGGCTTATGGATGGTATCGAGATAGTTGGCAAGCATCTTGCGAGTCTGCTTGCGCCAGTTCTTACTCGATGCACTGATGACATGGGGAGGATTCTCATACTCCTTCTCAAACCATACGACCACAGGCATGGATGACTTCTTGATGTAGTCCCAATCCGAAACGCCACGACTCTGGAGAGCCAGGATGCGC
>LPNH01000253.1 GCA_001543385.1 Candidatus Hemicellulosilyticus sp. P3 | reverse complement strand
CTTCCACTGCTTGCCATCGAGGGGAAGAAGTGAATACGTGTGGGCAAGGTACAGATATTCGTTGCGGAGTTTGGCGAAATAGCCCTCGTTCAGTGCATCGTGTTGGAACTGCTCAGGGATGGTGTCAAGTTCCAAAAGCCCTGCCTGTCCGAGAAAGAGGGCTTCCAACTGAAAGAGGTCGTCGGCACGTTGCTCTATTACCGACATGGGTATCGACTTCGCCCACCTCTCCATCAAGTCGCCATTAACGCCCATCCCAAAGGTTCGGGCAATGGTTACGAAATAGGCTGCGTCCCAACTGCCAAACTCCTTTGCCCTGCGCCTAATCTCATTAGTCTGCCATTCCAAACGCTCTGTCTGTAGGGCACTCAGCCATGCGCGGAGAGTGAGGCGTGTGATATTCTCCTTGACGTTCTGATGGCATACTGCCTGTCCTTGGTCGGATGCGAGTATCAAGTACCGCTTAGCCATTTCCTGCGGCACCTCCATCTGCATGACGCTGATATAATCGCCCTTGCTGTTGATGATGTCGGTATCGGCATTGCCCACCACTGCAAGGACTACGTTGTCATACGACTTATCCATGTCCATGCCGTACAGATACCAGTCGGATGCGTTCTCCAATACCGATACGTTGCCCACCCAAAGGGTGCTGTCAATTCTTAACTTGGCATTGAAGAAGTCGGGGGCATTGCCTTGGTAGTTGTATAGTCCTGCGTCGATAACCTCAACAGATTTCCCGTCCGTAGTCTGTCCGTTTGCATCCATTATCTTATGCCTCCAAACGAATTGCAGTTGCCTTGTCTTGGCTGTCTTTGTCCTGCTGATTGCCTTTATTCTTGCCATATTCCTTATTTTCAATTTGTGGTGGGAATGGCTATGCACTCCCACCGTGGTTAGTACTTATGCGTGATAGAAGTCGGCTTCTATGACCTCTGTTGCCATTCCAAATTCGGGACAACTGCAAAAATAGGGGTCGTTTCTGCCTATCCAGTCTGCCACATATCCCTTTGGGAAGTTGGCTGCAATGAAGCCGTTAATCAATTCCACATCTAAATCGGTCAGTCCCGTGATGTCTCCG
>LPNH01000252.1 GCA_001543385.1 Candidatus Hemicellulosilyticus sp. P3 | reverse complement strand
GTGGTAAGGAAGCAAGGGCCGGAGGAGAAATACTACCCGAAGGTGTGGAGATTTCTCAGGAGGTGCATTTCACCCTTGAAGCCTCCACGTGAAGGAAATACCTTTGCATCAAGAAATGGTCTCAGTAACCGGTTCAGTCACATGGATCAGCTACGGTTCCTCCGTCATCGGCAAGAACCCGGATCCCAGGCGACAACAGGATGAAAAGCACGCCCATCGCTACCGGCTGGAAAGAACCGCTGGAAGCGGTGAGATGGCAGGCACAAACGACGAAAGAAGATGCCGCTCCCCTTCCAGGGCGCAGGCCAAGGGACGGATCCCCCGATTCACCGGCAGGTGTGGAAAGTTGACTGAGGGCCAGGGGAACAGGAGCCGGTTTGGTGGGAAAGAACGCCGGGGTGTGGGGTCTCTTGCCGGATTTCTGTGCTCCGAAAAATCCTCGGGTAAAAAGAAAATGGATACTCGGCCAAAAGGCCGCTTCTGTTATCCCCTTTAGCACCTCGGCGATTTCATCGGCGCTTTCACTACGAATGATGACCGTCAGTTTATTTACGATAGATAAAAGTATCTCCAAGCCATTGCTGACTTGGAGATTGATAGCTTCATTTGAAGCAACTCTACGCATGTTTGTGGAAGGCGTAGAGCTCGTACTGGCAGAACCCGCTGCGCTCCTTGTAGCCCAGCGGAGACGCGATCTTGTTTCGCTGTAGCCAGGCGCCGATGCCCGGCATGTTGTTCTCGTCAACGAACGCTAGACGGTCGGTCTGGAGGAGACTGCCGAGATTGACGGTGATGACTCCGTAGAGTTCCTCGTCCGGGACGGTGTTCATCAGGACTGCCAGGGAGCCGTTGTTCTGATAGCTGTCAAAGCTGAGTGACACTTCAGTGCCTTTGAATTTGAGAGTTCTCATTGCTAAAACTTGTTTTGGGTTTCTTCTGCGAAGGAGTAGTAGGACTCATCCGTGAGGATGATGTGATCGAGGAGCGAGATGTCGAAGATGTCGCAAGCCTTGCGGAGCTTGTTCGTCTCGTTGATGTCAGCCACACTCGGAGCGGGAGTTCCGCTCGGGTGGTTGTGGAAGAGGATGAT
>LPNH01000251.1 GCA_001543385.1 Candidatus Hemicellulosilyticus sp. P3 | reverse complement strand
GGTTATTTTTCGCATCAGATCCACTTCACCAACGGGAAGTCCTGACGATGCGGCAGCATCTTGTTGGTAGGATACACACGGAAGGTGAAATCATACACCCCAGCACGCTTGATCGGCACTTTGATGTAGTACTTCACCCAGCGGTCGCCCGAGTCGACGAGTTTCATCTTGTGGACAGCGGTGATCTCGTCCACCTGGTCGTTGGTCTTCTTGCCAAAGAGCAGCTCGATGGCGAGGTCGCCAGGCTCAAGGTCGGGCGTGAGCAGCGTAATCTCAGCGATGAACTGTTCGCCGAAGGTCAAAGGACGCACGTTGGTGTCGGGCAGGATGAGCGACTTCACCTCCACCTTGTCCCAGTTGTTGCGCACGCGCGTCTTCCATGCGTTGATCTCGAAGGCTTTCTGGTAACGGTTGGCACGCATCCAGTGGGTGCGATCGATCAACTTGTTGTAGTACCTCTCGAAGTAGTCGTCCATCATGCGTTTCATGGTGAAGCACGGCGAGATTTCGTTGAGGCACTTCTTCATGGCCGCCACCCAACCCGTAGGCACCTCATGCACATTGCGGGCATAGTAAAGCGGAACAATCTCATTTTCAAGTGTGTTGTAAATCGTCTCGGCATCCATCTCGTCCTGATAGCGCTGGTCCTGATAGGTGCGCTTCTCCTGGATGGCCCAGCCGGCGTCGGGACGATAGCCCTCAGCCCACCAGCCGTCCAAGACGGAGAAGTTGAGCACGCCATTCATCACAGCTTTCTCACCACTGGTGCCAGAGGCTTCGAGCGGACGTGTCGGCGTATTGAGCCACACATCCACACCACTGGTCAGACGACCTCCGAGTTCCATATCGTAATTGCTGATAAACAATATCTTACCGATAAACTCGGGGCGACGTGAGATGTCAATGATCATCTTGATGAGGTCTTGACCCGCCTTGTCGTTGGGGTGCGCCTTACCGGCAAAGAGGAAGATGACGGGGCGCTTCGGGTCATTGACCAACTGCGACAGACGCTCCAAATTGCCAAACAGCAGATGGGCTCGTTTGTAAGTGGCGAAACGGCGAGCAAAGCCAACAATCAACGCATTCTCGTTCAAGCTGTTGACC
>LPNH01000026.1:20192-22295 GCA_001543385.1 Candidatus Hemicellulosilyticus sp. P3 | reverse complement strand
AGATACAGTTGTCATTGAACTATCCAAGATTCCTGGCAAACATCATTTCAGGTTAGACTCCCATGAGGACAGCTACTATATACCGAGACGCTTCTTCCATGTGGGTACCGATGACGAGCTATATCAAGATGCAAGAGAGGGGAAGCAGCAGACACAATACCTTTATGACAAGATTGTTCAGCAGATTGCCGATGATGTCTTTTCACTTTCTTGGTTCTTCCATAAACCGAATCTGAAGGTATTGGTCATTGCCTACGCGGAAGAGAGCGATGCTTCTCATCGTTACGAAATAGGCTCCGTCCCAACGGACTGGTTCTATACCGTCCAGACCCTTGAAGGAGATATCAACCGCAAGTTGGACGATATGTACAAAGAAGAGCCTGATAAATACTACAAAGAGAAGAGACTTCTATCCTAAAAAGTCAAAGTTGGCGAATAACTTGCCGATAGCATGTCGATAGTTTTATTGATTATAATGTTCATGCATCTTCTGTATAGCTATCTTTATTTCATTACGGACATACTGTGGTTCTATGACCTCCAGTTTTCCGCTCCCACATTATCTGCCGTCCAGGACTGGCTTCGCCGAAAGAAACACCTTGAATTACTGATATGCCGAGATACTTTTTTCCAGAATACAGGTGATTACTATTGTCGACTCATCCGGCTTTCCGACGGCTTAAGCCGAGATACCCATCCCCGCAATTCCTATGACCAAGCTTTGATGGATGGAATTAAGCAGGCTCTGACAATACTTTCATAGCAGAGGGGAACGCAAACAAGTAACGATTATCGGTATTTCATTACAAAAAAAGCGACATCCCAATGTTGAGTTGTCGCTTTATTAATTTCTTATATCAAACCCCAAGAACAATGGCGGGGTCTATATTCAACTTCCGGCTGATTTCTCTTCCGGTTTTCAGTGAAGGTTCACCTTTGCCGGTAATAATCTCACTCATACGGGCTGTGCTCAAACCCAGCATTTCGGCAAGTTTGGTTTGTGTCAGTCCCATTTCATACATGCGGAGTTTGATAGTCTCCACTAGCGTAGGAGCTGCAATAGGATAATGCTCTTCCTCATAGTCTGCCACAAGATCGGAAATCAAATCCAGCTCCAGCATGTTATTGTCATCAGCAGGCGTATCGTTTCCGACAACCTTCAGGAGCTCATTGATACGGTCGCAAGCCGCCTTGTACTGCTGTTCTGTCTTTATCTGTACCATAACCTATATGTTTTTAATGTCCTTAATCTTGTCATACTCTTCATGCGTGCCGACGAACCGCATATAGACCTTCTTGTTGATGAAAATCACCACGGCCACTATCCGATAGTTGTTGCCTTTGATGTCGAACACATAGCGGTCGTTTCCGACATAGTCCACTGTGTTGAACGTCTGCTTAATATCTGCAAAGTTCGACCAGTTGGCCTTAGTAGTCCTCTTATACCAGTCGCGGAGAGCCACGTCTGCATCAGCATGTTTGGCTATAAAGTCCCGTATCATGGAAAATGAAATTACTCGCATATTCTGAATTTTGGGGCAAAGATAAGTATAATATTCGGTAAAACCAAATTATTTTCGGAAAATTTTATTTTGACCAATTGAACAATCATCGCTTGTACAATTGAATAATCTGATAAGGCTGTTAATCCACGGCAAAAAGAGTCATTTATCTTACCTGTGAAAACATGTATAATAATAAAAAAGACAAAGGATAAAGGGCTTGTCCAAAATGAGCAACCTTTTGTCTGATTTGTTCTTTTTAGAGTAAAAAATAGTCTTTAACTTTGCGGCAGAATTTATTTTTAAACCAAAAATATATGGAGTTCAAATCAAAAAAAGCATTGATGCGCTCATGCTGCCTGATGTTCTTGTTGATGTTCCTTCCTGCAATAGTCCTGGCTCAGAATGCCAAGAAGGTGACAGGAACGGTTGTTGACGAAACTGGTGAGGCACTGATTGGGGCAACAGTCACCGAGTCAGGTAGCGCAAAAGGAGTGATTACGGACTTTGACGGTAATTTCTCGCTTGAAGTAAGTAGCGGGGCAACGGCTATCCAAGTATCGTATGTTGGTTACAAGACGAAGACCGTCAACATCCCTGC
>LPNH01000026.1:19004-20118 GCA_001543385.1 Candidatus Hemicellulosilyticus sp. P3 | reverse complement strand
GAACAACTTATTAATGGTAAGGTGAGCGGTGTACAGATTGTCAATGGCGGTGGTTCTCCATCGGCAGGCAGCACCATCCGTATCCGTGGCGGTGCTTCGCTGAATGCCTCCAATGACCCGTTGATCGTCCTTGACGGTGTTCCTATGGAAGTGGGTGGAAGTGTCAGTGGTAGCGGCAACTTCCTGAGCCTGATTAATCCGAACGACATTGAAAGCATGACTATCCTTAAGGATGCTTCTTCTACAGCTATCTATGGTTCGCGCGCGTCAAATGGTGTTATTATCATTACCACTAAGAAAGGTACTGACTCTAAAAAGCCAAAGATTAGTTTCTCTACGACCAATTCACTTCAGACCCGCACGAAGACGGCAGACATGATTAGCCGTGACGAGATGTACAGTCTGGTAAAAACCTACGGCACAGACCGCCAGAAGTCATTGCTGAATGATAATGTAAATACGGACTGGAACGATGAGATTTTCAAGACGGCGTTCGGTACGGATAACAACCTGGGTATTTCAGGCAAACTTTCAAGTTTCCTGCCTTACCGCCTGTCTTTCGGTTACAGCAACCAGGACGGTATCCTGAAAACGGACAACATGACCCGCTATACAGGTAGTTTGTCGTTGACTCCAACCCTGTTAGACAATCATCTGAAACTGAACATCAACCTGAAGGGAACATACAGTGACACCCGTTTTGCCAATACGAATGCCATCTGGGGCGGTGCTACCCACAATCCTTGTTCTCCGATTTATTCAGGAACTGATGCCTTCCTTGGCTATTATGAAGCAGCCGATGCCAATGGCGTACCTATTACTGGTGCTACTGGCAACCCTGTAGGATTACTGAACAACTACAGTTCGACAAGTGACGTATATCGCGTGGTTGGCAGCTTCGATGCAGACTATAGCATGCACTTCCTGCCTGACCTGCATGCCCACCTTACATTAGGTTATGACTACTCAAAGGGCGAAGGCAAGATTTACGTACCCAAAGAGGCATATCAGTACTATAATACAGGTGGACGTAACTATACCTATGGTCCGCAGAAGAACAATAACCGTCTGTTGACCTTCTACCTTAATTATAGTAAGTATATCGAGAGTATCA
>LPNH01000026.1:0-18917 GCA_001543385.1 Candidatus Hemicellulosilyticus sp. P3 | reverse complement strand
GTCAGAGGAAGGTTTCTTCAAGAGTCTGAAGCCTGCCTTCAGCAACTTGAAGCTTCGTGCCAGCTATGGTATAACAGGCCAGCAGGACGGTATTGCCAACTATAGCTACCTTCCATTATATACGGAAAGCCAGAGCGGTGCCTACTATATGTTCGGTGGCACGCCCATCCACACCTATCGCCCCTCTGCCTATAACAGCGACCTGAAGTGGGAGACCACCAAGGCATGGAACTTCGGATTTGACTTCGGAATTCTCGGTGACAGAGTGACAGGTTCGTTCGACTACTACAACCGCAAGACAGAGGATCTTCTGGCAACTGTTCCCGTAGCAGCAGGAACTAACTTCAACAAGCAGATGCTGAGTAATGTAGGTAACATCAAGAGCAACGGCTTTGAGATGTCTATCAGCGCAACTCCTATACAGACTAAAGAATGGGAGTGGAACGTAAGTGCCAATGCCACCTATCAGGAAACAGAGATTACCAACCTCCGTTTGAATGACCTGGCAGAATCACCCAACACCCCAGCAGGTGCCATCGAGTCACACTATGTACAGGTGCTGTCAGAGGGCTATGCACCTTACAGCTACTACGTATATAAGCAGATCTACGATGAAAAGGGTATGCCCATCGAGGGCCTGTATGCAGACCTTAATGGTGATGGCGTGGTCGATTCCAATGACCTTTACCACTATCATTCTCCTGCCCCCGACTGGATTTTCGGTTTCTCCACCTCTCTACGTTGGAAGAAACTGACGCTAAGCACCTCACTCCGTGCTAACGTGGGCAACTACCTCTACAATGGAATGGCTATGAATACAGGCGCATGGGAAACCATGTCATACAACGACTATCAGCTGAACCGCTTGAACAGCAGTTACATGACAACCCGTTTCCAGAAACGCCAGCATGAAAGCGACCACTATGTGGAGAACGCCTCATTCCTGAAGATGGACAACATCCAGCTCTCTTATAACTTCGGACAGGTGTGCAAGTGGTTCTCACTGAATGCCTCGCTGATGGTACAGAATGTCTTTACGATAACCAACTACAAAGGCGTAGATCCTGAGAATCAGGGCGGTATCGACATGACCGTCTATCCTCGTCCAAGAATCTATTCACTCACCGTTGGACTTGATTTCTAAACAAATGACCCATATGAAAAAGATATATATGATACTGTTTGCCGCCTGCGGACTGATGGCATGCACAGGCGACCTGGACCAGCAACCCCAGACCGACAGCCAGACAACTGCAGATGTGGTCTATGGCTCTGAGCAGGGATATAAGATGGCTTTGGCCAAGCTGTATGCCTCATACGTCATCGTAGGCCAGGAACAGGGAGGCGGCAATGCCGATATTTCGAGCAACAACGGCCATGATTTCCTGCGCGGTTATTTCAACCTTCAGGAGTGCCCCACTGACGAGGTAGCCGGTACATGGCTGTCTGGTGATAAGATTGAGGGACTTACCTATATGACCTGGGATGCCAATGACCCCTGGATTGCCGATACCTATTATCGTGCCTATTATACCATTGCACTCTGCAATGAATTCTTGAGTCATGCAACGGAAAGTGCTACATCCGGCAATGCCAACCTCACGGCATATCGTGCGGAAGCCCGTTTCCTTCGTGCTTTGGCATACTATTATGTTCTCGACCTGTTCGGACAAGGTCCGTTCGTTGATGAGACGATGGGAGTAGGTGCTTATACCCCCGAACGCTATAGCAACACCCAGTTATTCAACTTTGTTGAAAGCGAACTGAAAGATGTTGCCTCAAACGGTTTGTTAGCTCCTAATGCAGTTGAATACGGTCGTGCCTCTCAGGCAGCAGCCTGGGCACTGCTTGCAAAGCTGTACCTCAATGCAGAGGTTTACAATGCAGGTAATCACTATACGGACTGTATCACCTACTGCAAGCAGATTATGAATGCAGGCTATTCACTGGAGTCAGACTACAGCAAGCTGTTCAATGCCGACAATGACAAGAGAACCAATGAGATTATCTTCCCGTTTGTCGTGGATGCAGTGAACACAGTTACTTGGGGTGCTACTACCTATATTGTCTGTGGCGAGTGCGGGAACTCCAGTTCTCAGGATCCTGCCAAATATGGCCTGACAGGCGGTTGGGGCATGTTCCGTGTCCGTGGTGAGCTGCCTGAGTTGTTCTCTGGCAACGAAGCTGGCGACTGCCGCTATATGTTCTATACAGACGGTCAGGAGCAGTGGCTGACAAAGGCCATTGACGACCAGAGTCAAGGCTACTTCGGAGAGAAGTTCTCCAACCTGACAGATGCCGGAGAGGCTGCTTCCAATACGGGTGCCGTCGGAGCCGATATCGATTATCCCGTTTTCCGTCTGGCAGATGTCTATCTGATGCTTGCGGAGAGTGTGCTCCGCGGTGGTAATGGTTCCAGCCGTGATGAAGCTTTGCAGGTGGTGAACAAGTTACGTGAGCGTGCCTTTGGAAACACTGATGGTAATATCAACGAGGCACAGCTGACTCTTCAGTTTATCCTTGACGAACGTGCTCGTGAACTCTATTGGGAGAGTTGTCGCCGTACTGATCTTATCCGTTTTGGTCAGTTTACCGGTGGTTCTTATAAATGGCAATGGAAGGGTGGTGTTGTTGATGGTCGTGCAACGGAAAGTAAGTATAACGTTTATCCCATTCCTACAGCAGAACTTTCAGCAAATCCGAATTTGAAGAATGAAAACTATTGATAGCCGTATGAAACAGATAAAATATATCATAGCGTCGCTTTTTGCTGTCATGCTTTTTACTGCATGCAACAAAGATGGTGACACCGTCACCACATCAGGTGCTCAGCCTGTTGTGCTGAGTGGCTCCGGTGATGTCGTCATCAACAAAGATTATGCCACAGGACTGGCTTTGACTCTTAATTGGACAGACAACAGTCACTTGACAACGAATGACGAACGTGTGCAGACTCCTATCGGAACGACAGTCAATACGCTCCAGTTCGCTAATACAAGCTCTTTCGATACTCCTATCGAGATTCTGACAGAGGCAGGTACTACTTCTATGCAGTTTACTGCTGAATATCTGAACTCCCTTGTGGGACGAGTTGGTCTGGAGAGCGATGTTGCATCCACATTATATATCCGTATGCGTTCAGTACTGGCTAACAACGTTGAACCTCAGTATAGTAATGTTTATCAGATTCAAGTGACGCCATATAGCATCGATATGACTATTGGATTCGTTCTTGATGCGAGCCGTGCTGATACAGGCAATACGTTGGCATCTCCAAACTCTGACGGAGTTTACAGTGGATTCCTTGGTGTGGGCGGCTGGTACAATTGGTGGTTGCAAGAAGGTAATGGAGTGCTATGGGGTAATATTGGCGATGATGGTGGAGGCAAGCCTTTTGTCATCAGTAGCAACGACCAGCACTGGAATTTCTGGTATCCAGGGCAGTCTGGCTGTTATTATACTGTTGTCAATACTATTCGTCAGGAATGGTCTGCACTCTTCATTCCATCGCTGACTGGCCAATAAATGGACGCTTGCTTGTCAGGCTTCTCAAGCAGGAACTGCCACAATCCAGATAGCAGGAACGGGTAAACTGTATAACTCACAGACAGGAACTGATGATGCGACAGCTATTGATACACCTGTTGCATTTGGATATGAGAATGGTGAACTTACCTTTGGTGAGACTGCTTCAAATATCACAGTGAACATTCCGTCAGCAGGAGATGTAACCTTGTCAATCGACCTCTCTAACCCGAAGGAATGGAAGTGTGAGGTGACCGAAGGTAGTGATACCCCGACGGAGATTCCGCAGATTCTCTATATCCTCGGCAACGACGATACATGGAATTTCGACCAGTATCTTACCCTTTACGATGAGGATAACCTCTGCTATGCAGCTGCCGTTAACTTCAACTGCTCTTGGGGATACTACTTCTCACAGGCCAAGGATGACTGGACGCATGTCAACCAGGATCCGAGTACTTCGGAATGGAAACTGATTATTGGCGGCACTGACGACAACAACATCCAGGCACCTGGCAAGGGCTTGTATGTCACTATCGCCTCACTTGGTTGGATGTCGTACTGGTATGGCATGGCCGATCCTATCACGCAGGTATCCTATACGGGCTTCAATGATGACTGGAATCTAACCGACATGACAGCCGTTGAAGGTCAGCCCGGTGTTTATACCGCTCAGGTAACCGCTACAGGTGATACACCATGGGGCGCACAGATTTTGCTTAACGGTTCATGGGACTACTGGTTCGGCACCTGCAGTGATGGTTCTCTCCGTTGGACTAAGAAGAACGACGGCAATCCTGTTGGTTGGGAAAGTGGGAAGACATATACCCTCACCGTTGATTTATGTAAATGTACCTATTCGTTAACAGAATAAAAATGAGAAGATTATGATTCGAAAATATTTTGGGATAATAGTATCTTTTGTGACTCTCTCTTGTGTGCAGGCTTCCTGCACACAGGAAAGTCCTATCACTAATCCAAAGCAGGCAGATAATACCATAGAGATTGAGCGTGGAACGTTTGCCAAAGGTGCAGATGTCAGCTGGCTCACACAGATGGAGAGCGAAGGGCTGACTTTCACTAACAAGAAAGGTGTGGCTACAGAGTGCATGAAACTCCTGAAGGAAGACTGTGGCGTCAACTCCATCCGTCTGCGTGTTTGGGTAAATCCCGCAGAGGGATGGAATAACATCAGTGATGTGCTGGTAAAGGCACGCCGCGCCAATGCACTTGGCCTGAGACTGATGATTGACTTCCATTTCAGCGACACTTGGGCTGACCCTGGTCACCAGGATATACCTGCAGCTTGGGCAAAGTATTCACTCAGCGAGGCAAAGACCGCTATTGCAGCCCACGTCACAGAGATGTTATCGCTACTGAAACAATACAGCATCGAACCTGAGTGGGTGCAGATAGGCAACGAGACCCGCTGGGGTATGATGTGGCCATTAGGCAATCTTGACAATGGAAGTAATTTCGCAGAACTGGAAGCTGCCGGATATGATGCTGTAAAGGCTATTTTCTCCGATGCTAAGGTTATCGTACATTTGGACAGTGGTGACAACCTCTGGTATTACACCAACGTCTTCGACAACCTGAAAGCCAATGGCGGTAAGTTCGATATGATAGGCATGTCTCTTTATCCTGAGGAGGATACCTGGGCCTCAATGGTTGATGCCTGTGTCAACAACATCAAATCACTCTATCAGAAGTACAATGTTCCTGTGATGGTTTGCGAGATTGGTATGGACTACAATCTGGCAGAAAAGTGCCGTGACTGTATTGCATCACTAATCAGCAAAGGACAGGCCACTGGTCATTTGGAAGGAATCTTCTATTGGGAACCACAGGCACCAGCTGGCTATAATGGAGGCTATAGTAAAGGATGCTTTGAAAATGGCATGCCAACAGTTGCTTTAGATGCATATAAATAATTATATTAGTTAGTGATTATTAGTTGACACTTAAGTAAATAGAATTGTCGGTAAGGATTTCGCAAAAAACGAAGGAAGGCTCGGATAAGGTACCGTGCCTTCCATTTTAAGAACTTGTAAAATTTGAAGTTATGCAACAAAATAAACAGATGGTTCAAGATGTCCGTAACCAGTTCAAAACAAAATTCGGTGATGTAGAGGGTAACGTCTATGCAGCACCAGGTCGTATCAATCTGATTGGTGAGCATACCGACTACAACGGTGGCTACGTGTTTCCAGGTGCAGTCGATAAGGGGATGGTTGCAGAAATCAAGCCCAACGGTACTGACAAGGTGAGGGCTTTTGCCATTGACCTGAATGAAGATGTAGCGTACAATATTAATGATGCGGAAGGTCCCAAGCAAAGTTGGGCACGCTATATCTTCGGCATCTGTCAGGAGATGAAGGCGCGTGGTGTCGAGGTGAAGGGATTCGATACGGCTTTCGCTGGTGACGTGCCCCTTGGTTCTGGCATGTCATCATCGGCAGCCCTTGAGAGTTGTTATGCTTTTGCGATGAACGACCTCTTTGGCGACAATAAGGTAGAAAAGGTGGAACAGGCTAAGGCTGGTCAGGCTACGGAACACAAGTACATCGGCGTGAACTGCGGCATCATGGATCAGTTCGCTTCTGTCTTTGGGCGCAAGGGCTATCTGATTCGCCTGAACTGCCATACAATGGAATATGACTATTTTCCATTCGATCCACAAGGTTATCGACTGGTGTTGTTGAACTCTTGTGTGAAGCATGAATTAGCTTCTTCGGCTTATAACGACCGCCGTCGCAGTTGTGAGACCGTATTCGAACTCATTAAGAAGAATCATTCCGAAGTCGAGGCACTGAGCTATGCTACCTTAGATATGTTGGAGGAGGTGAGAAATCAAGTATCTGACGAAGACTACCATTGCGCTAAGTATGTGATTGAGGAACGTGACCGTGTATTGGCAGTTTCTGAGGCACTGACCAAAGGCGACTATGCAGTGGTAGGTGAGAAGATGTATCAGACCCATGTAGGTTTGAGCCAGGACTATAAGGTTTCGTGTCCAGAGCTTGACTATCTGAACGAGATTGCCCGTGAGTGCGGTGTTACAGGTTCTCGCATGATGGGCGGTGGTTTCGGTGGTTGTACCATCAACCTGGTAAAGGATGACCTCTATGATGCTTTTATCGCTACGGCAAAGGAGAAATATCAGGAAGCCTACGGCAAGGAGCCATTGGTGTATGATGTGGTCATTGGTGACGGTGCAAGAAAACTATTATAAAATGAGAGAGTGTGTATTAATTTCAGGCGGTGCGGGCTATATCGGCTCGCACACTGCCGTCGAACTGATTGAGGCTGGCTATGATGTGGTGATTGTCGACAACCTGTCGAACTCGGAGATGGCTGCCGTGGAGGGTGTCCGTCAGATAACAGGTGTGGATGTGCCATTTGAACTGGTGAATACCTGTGATATAGAAGCACTGAAGAAGGTCTTTGACAAGTATAAGTTCAACTCGGTCATTCACTTCGCTGCCTACAAGGCTGTGGGCGAGTCGATGGAGAAGCCGCTGATGTACTACCAGAACAACCTGACGTCGTTTATGAACATCTGCCAGTTGATGGTAGTGTACAATCGTCCGAACATCCTGTTCTCATCATCGGCTACCGTCTATGGCGATGCAGAACATCTGCCCGTGACCGAGCAAACTGAGCGACAGCCTGCTACATCACCCTACGGCAATACGAAGCAGATGGCCGAGGACATTCTGCGCGACAGTTGCAGGGCTTATCCTGTACTTCACGGTGTTGCTCTGCGCTATTTCAATCCTGTAGGAGCCCATCCATCAGCATTGATTGGTGAACTGCCCCGTGGCGTACCCAACAATCTGCTGCCCTTTGTCACCCAGACAGCTGCTGGCATCCGTGAATGCCTGTCTGTATTTGGCAATGACTATGATACGCCAGACGGCACTTGTCTGCGCGACTATATCGACGTGGTGGATTTGGCCAAGGCTCATGTGGCTACCATCAACCGTATGACTCAGGGTAAGATGCGCCAGGACTACGAGATATTCAATGTCGGCACAGGCCGTCCTGTCTCCGTTTTGGAACTGCTGACGAAGTTCGAAAAGGTGAACAATCTGAAGTTGAACTACAAGATTGTAGGCCGTCGCCCTGGTGATGTTCCTGCCGTCTGGGCCGATGTTAAGTTGGCTAACGAGGAACTGGGCTGGAAGGCAGAGCGCACACTCGAAGAGACACTTGCAGCCGCATGGAAATGGGAAAAACGAGTACGTAACATTAAAGATTAGACAAAATATGAAACCGACATTATTTCTTTTAGCAGCAGGCATGGGCAGCCGTTATGGCGGCCTCAAGCAGCTCGACGGTCTGGGACCCAACGGTGAGACCATTATGGACTATAGTATCTACGATGCCATCCAGGCAGGATTCGGCAAAATCATATGGGTCATCCGTAAGGATTTCGAGGAGCAGTTCCGCACGCAGATTCTCTCGAAGTACGAGGGTAAGGTGCAGTGTGAACTCTGTTTCCAGGCACTCGACGCACTGCCAGCAGGATTCTCTGTTCCAGAAGGTCGTGTAAAACCCTGGGGAACAAACCACGCTGTACTGATGGGTAAGGAAGTGATTAAGGAGCCGTTTTGTGTTATCAACTGCGACGACTTCTACGGTCGTGATGCCTTTATGCAGATTGGCAAGTTCCTGAGCAACCTGCCTGAGGGAGCCAAGAACCAGTATGCGATGGTGGGCTTCCGCGTGTGCAATACGCTGTCGGAAAACGGCTCTGTGGCCCGTGGTGTTTGTGCCTATAACGACAAGCGACACCTGACGGATGTTGTGGAGCGTACAGAGATTCTTCGCATTGATGGTGTTATTTCTTATAAGGACGAGCAGGGCGAGTGGCAACCACTGGAGGAGAACGTTCCCGTCTCAATGAACATGTGGGGCTTCACACCCGACTACTTCGAGCATAGCGAGGCTTATTTCCGCGAGTTCCTCAGCGACCCCAAGAACATGGAGAACCTGAAAGCCGAGTTCTTTATCCCACTGATGGTCAACAAGCTCATCACCGAGGGTACAGCCACCTGTAAGGTCCTCGACACCACCAGCAAATGGTTCGGAGTTACCTATGCAGCTGATCGCGACGCTACTGTTGCTCGCATCCAGAAACTCGTTGACGACGGGGTATATCCTAACAAACTGTTTTGACATTTGAAGAAAGGACTATTAGTTGCTTTTCTTACGGCAACGGTAACGGTTATCGCATCGGCTCAGGTAAGACAAGAGATAACGCTGACCGATGACTGGCAATTCTCTCAGGACAAGAAGACCTGGCAGAATGTGAGTATTCCACACGACTGGGCCATAGCTGGTCCCTTCGACAAGAAATGGGACCTTCAGGAGGTCGCTATTGAACAGAACGGAGAGACTGAGGCTACCGAGAAAAGTGGGCGTTCAGGTGCTTTGCCATGGATCGGAGATGGGCATTATCGCCGTATGCTGACTATACCATCTAGCTACGAGCATGCAGAATTGATTTTCGACGGGGCAATGGCAGAACCTGTTGTGTCCGTCAATGGACAGCAAGCGGGTTACTGGGCTTATGGATATAACGCCTTCCGAGTGGATATAACACCATTCGTCAAGAAAGGTGATAACCTGCTTGAAGTAGACCTTAAAAATGTAGAGGAGAGTAGCCGGTGGTACCCAGGAGCAGGAATCTACCGTCCTGTTACGCTTTTATTGACACAGCAAACACATCTCGACGATTGGAGCATTTATATACGAACTGTTAGCCAGAAAAATGGCAATGCTATCTTGGAGGTAGAAGGCAGGGTGTTAAAACCAGATCATAACGTATTTGCAAATGTGGCTTTAGTCTCTCCTGATGATCATTCTGCTGTTACAAACAGAGAAATTCATATCAATGATGATGGAAGTTTCCACACGACTCTCAATGTGGAAGATGCTAAATTGTGGACACCAGAGACTCCATATCTTTATAACCTGATAACCACTATTACTGACAGGAAAGGTAGGACTCTTGACGAAAAACACCTTAGAACGGGTATCCGTACCATTAGTGTAAGTCGCGAAAAAGGATTCCAACTCAATGGACAGACTCGCAAACTTAAAGGTGTTTGCCTGCATCATGATCTGGGTCCCTTAGGTGTTGCTGTCAATAAGGCCGCTCTTATCCGCCAGATAAAGACGATGAAGCAGATGGGCTGTGATGCTATCCGCACAGCGCACAATATGCCGAGCCAGTGGCAGATGGATATTTGCGACTCCTTAGGTATGATGGTGATGGCTGAAAGCTACGACATGTGGATTTATCCCAAGTGCAAGAATGGTTATGCACGTTTCTTTAAGGAATGGAGCGACAAAGACATGACTAACCTTGTATTGGCCAACCGCAACCACCCGAGCATCATCATGTGGTCTATTGGCAATGAGATTCCTGAGCAATGGAGTGAGGAAGGTCGTCAGATCTCCGTCCGTCTGCAGGGCATCTGCCATGCACTGGACCCCTCCCGTCCTGTCACACAGGGTATGGATAAGGCCGAATTAGCTTTGGGTAGTGGCTTCGCCCAGGCTATGGAAGTGCCTGGATTCAACTACCGCGTGCACAAGTATCAGAACAATATCAAGCAACTGCCACAAGGATTCCTCTTGGGTTCCGAGACGGCATCTACCGTCAGCAGTCGTGGCGTATATCAGTTCCCTGTTGTCGCTGAAGCCGTTGACACGGAATCGTCAGAACTCCGCAAGCACCATTACAACGGGCAGTGCTCCAGTTATGACGTGCAGTATTGTTCTTGGTCTAATTTGCCCGATGACGATTGGGTATGGCAGGATGACAAGGACTGGGTCATTGGCGAGTTTGTATGGACAGGATATGACTATCTTGGTGAGCCTTCGCCCTACGATGAGTACTGGCCGTCGCGCAGTTCGTACTTTGGTATATGCGATCTGGCCGGACTGCCTAAGGACAGATATTATCTGTATCGTTCAAAGTGGCAGAAGGAAGACCACACCATCCACTTGCTGCCTCACTGGACTTGGGGTAAAGAACGCCGTGGACAGGTGACGCCCGTCTATTGCTATACCGATTATCCTACAGCCGAGCTGTTTGTCAATGGCAAGAGTCAGGGTAAAATCAGTAAGAATCCGAAAGAGCGCCTTGACCGTTACCGCCTGCGGTGGAACGATGTCAAGTATGAGCCGGGCCAGCTTAAGGTAGTCGTCTATGATGAGCAGGGAAAGCAAGCAGGCGAACAGGTTGTCAGCACAGCAGGGAAACCATCCAAGTTGAAACTTGACGTGTGGACACAGCATGATGCCGAATGGCTGAAGGCTGATGGCGAAGACCTTGCTTTTATTACCGTCTCTCTGACCGATGCAAAAGGAACTGTTATACCTGATGCCAGCGACCAACTGTCGTTTGAGGTGTTTGGAGTAGGTCGCTTCGAAGCTGTCTGCAATGGTGATGCAACCAGTCTGGAATCGTTCACGAAACCTACCATGAGGTTGTTCAGCGGTCAGCTTGTGGTCGTTGTGCGTAGTGACAAGAAGGCTGGTAACCTCACACTAAAGGTAAGAGATTCGCAGCGGAAGATATTAAATACTGTTACATTGAAAACAATACTATGAAATCTATGAAAACAAAACTTGTTATGTTATTCATACTGATAATCGCTGAGCCTTGCTTTGCTCAGGAAAGAAACTTTAGGTTCAACCCTGGAAAGGTCTGGCTCGATGATGAACACAATGTCATTAACGCCCATGGCGGGGGAATGCTCTACCACGGCAGCACCTATTACTGGTATGGAGAATACAAACAGGGCAAGACCGTCTTGCCGGAGTGGGCAACATGGGAGTGTTACCGTACTGAAGTAACAGGTGTAAGTTGCTACTCCTCAAAAGACCTCCTTAATTGGCATTTCGAAGGAATTGTCCTCGGAGCTGAAAAAACTGACTCGCTTCATGACCTGCACACCTCAAAGGTTGTGGAACGTCCTAAAGTTATATATAATTCTAAAACTAAGAAGTTTGTCATGTGGATGCACATCGACAGTGCCGACTATTCCAAGGCCAGTGCAGGGGTGGCAGTATCAGACACTCCTACGGGGCCATTCACCTATTTGGATAGTTTTAGACCTAACGGAGAAATGAGCCGCGACCAGACACTTTTTGTCGATGACGACGGAAAAGCATATCAGATATGTTCGTCAGAAGACAATGCAACAATGTATATTCATTTATTGACTGACGACTATCTGAAGCCTACTAAGACCTTCACACGGAACTTCGAGAAGAAATATCGTGAGGCTCCTGCTGTATTCAAACATCATGGGAAATACTATCTGCTTACATCTGGCTGCTCTGGATGGGATCCGAATGTAGCTGATGTTGCTGTGGCTGATTCCATGTTGGGAGAATGGACTCCTTTGGGTAATCCCTGTGTAGGTGAGGATGCGGACAAGACGTTTTATGGGCAGAGTACATACGTTCAGCCTGTTATCGGGCGTCCGGACTTATATGTGGCACTCTTCGACCGCTGGAACAAAACTGACCTTCCAGATTCACGCTATATATGGTTGCCGCTGCGTTTTGTGGGTGGAAAACCCAAAATCGTCTGGAAGAAAGCATGGAGTTTCTGATAATTTTCGTATTTTTGCAACATGATTGGTACTCGACATAGTCTTTACAAGTTATTGGTGGTAGTGGTACTCATTCTGTTGCCACTTGCTTCATACGCCTCTGAGGTCAGACAAAGGCTACGGGTAGGTGCGTCAGCGGGAATGATGCAGTTTGATAAGATCAGCCTTCCCTACGAGGCCAACGTTGTAGAATGTATCCATAAAGACAGCCAGGGCATGATGTGGTTTGCAACCAGGCGCGGTCTTTTTGCATATGATGGCTATAACATCCGACGGCTCTATGAGGGCAACTATCATGCGATAGTGGCTGTAGATGACGACATGCTTTGCTTGGGTGGCGACAATGGCCTGCAATGGCTGAGCCTGAGAACAGAGCGGTTCGTCTCGCCATTTGATGATGTTCCTGCCACAGGGGAAGTACGCTCATTGGCATGTCACAACGGAATACTGTACGTCGGCACCAAGTCACAGGGCTTGTTCTGCCTTGACTTGAAAAAGCATTCGTGGCAGCATTATGATCTTCCGGGAGGGAAAAACGATATCATCTTCTCGTTTGAATCTGTAGATGATTGTATGTATATGGCTCATTACAATGGGCTTGCTTATTTGGATTCCCATAATCGAATTCAGAATGTCGGAATTAACGATAATGTCTATGCTATATGGTATGACAAGGCAGGAGGATGTCTGTGGATAGGAACTGAACATCATCTGCTTTGTCAGAATAAGGAAAACAGGGAAACGAGGATTGTTAGTTCTGGTAGCACTTTTAATCAGGTAATTCCTTCTCCTTCTGGCGACATCCTGTTAGCTTCTGAATTTGGCTTGAAGATACTCAATCCCCAATCAGGCATTATCCAGACTATCGGCCATGACGCTTCATCGCCACAGGGACTGCCCAGCAATACTATCCATCAAATTTATTGCGATGATGATATTATTTGGATTGCCACAGACAGGGGAGTTGCCATCACTCAGTCGGAAAGCGTTTTCGAGACAACGACCCTTCCTTCCATAACACATTCAAACGACGGAAATGTCTTTAGCCGAATTCTTGTTGATTCAAACGGAGACAGGTGGATGGGGGGCGACAACGGACTTCTGCACATTACTCAAAACACCACAAAGTGGTTTAAAGTAGGCAGTGGCCTAAAAAAGAGCATCATTAGATGTGTCTATGAAGATCGGGACAAGGATATTTGGATTGCAACAGATGCCAGCATCGCCAGATATAATTCAAAAAAAGAAGAGTTCGAATACTTCACACTAACAGATCAGAAAGGCAGGAATGCCAACTGGGCATACGACATTTATGAGGATGCTTCTGAACGATTGTGGATATCCACTTATATGGGAGGTCTTTATGTTGTTAGCAAGAAGGACTTGCTCTCATCAGGCGGTACATTTACGATGAAAAAAAGCCTTTTCGGGAACCAGGATGAGATGGTTAGTACGATTTATAGGTTCATTCCTGACGACAAGGGCATCCTATGGGCATATACCAGTCAGGGACTGGTATCCATCAATACAAACACGATGGAAGTCAGGCTCCGACAGAAGATATTTATCGATAATATGATACTTGTCGATGGCGTTATCTGGCTTGATGTGCAAGGCCATTTATACAGGTACGATACACAGAAAGACATAAAGGAAGAAACGCCGTTTTATATCAAGGACGGTATGATACAGGCCTTCGTTTGTGAGAATAACCGCATATGGATGTCCACGTCCAAGGGACTGTTTTATGTTAATACGACAGACGGAACTGTTCATCCCTTCAACAAACCTGGCTTCGGTTTTACAGCAGGTGTCTATGTGGCTGGGGAGAACGCTATCCTTTGGGGTGGCGAAGACGTGATATGCCGGCAGGCTCTCCAAGGTCAGCCTGTGGCAATGGAACCATCAAAGGTATTCCTTTCCTCGGTAATGGTTGACGGATCTGCCATTGATGATTATGTTCCAAGATTTGAAAATTATATTGAGTTGGATGGTCGTGAGGATATTGTGCTTGATTTGGCAACATTTGCATATAACAGGAAAAATGCGGAGGTGTTTTGGTACAAGATTGGTAGTAATGGTGAATGGCATTCACTTCCAAACGGGTCAAACAGAATTATGCTGTCCCACCTTTCGGGTGGAGAATACAGACTATATCTGACCACAGATGCCAAACATAGCGAGGAGTCAGTGACAGAATATATTCTGAAGATTCCACATCCTTGGTACTTCAGATGGTGGGCATGGATGCTCTATCTGCTGGTTCTTGCATTAGGGGTTTGGCTGATTGTGAACCGCTATAAACGGCGCGAACAGTTGCTTTTCGAACAGCGTGAACGTGAGCGCGTGATGTCTCTGACCCAGCAAAAGATGGACTTCTTCGTTGACATGTCGCATGAACTGAAGACACCATTGAGTCTGATTATTGCACCATTGGCAAAACTTCTGTCAGAGACTTCGAATGCCAAGCTCAGGGACAGTCTTAAGTCCATTCACGGCAATGCCTTGCGACTGAATGACCTAATACATCGAATTCTTGACTTCAAGCAGTTGGAGGCAGAAGGTGAAAACCAGATTCTCCCTTCACATGCTGACCTGTGCAGTATTGTCTCTGGGTGTGTCGATGAGTTTGCATCATCTGCTGAAGAACGAAACATAAACATCATCAGGGAATTGCCTGACAGTCCTTTGCTGGTGGATATTGATGTGGTAAAGGTACAGATGGTAATCCGTAATATTCTGTCAAATGCATTGAAATATGTTGAGAATGGCAAAGGCAATATCTTCGTCCGTGTTGAAAACTCACGGTCAGAGGCTATCGTTTCAATCAGCGACAATGGTCCTGGTGTGCCTAATAGCGATCTGCCAAAACTATTCAATCGCTATTATAAGGGCCAGAACTCCCGTGAGGGTTCTGGCATAGGATTGTCTGTTGTCAAGAAGTATGTGGAGATGCATGGTGGCGAGGTGAAGGCAGAAAACAAAGACGGTCTGAAAGTAACTTTTACGCTGCCTCTTGGTGCTACTCCTGCCATCGAATCGGAAAGAAATGCAGCTGTTTCTGAAAAACAGACAGTCCTGATTGTAGATGATAATCGCGAGATTCTTGATTTCCTGACAACCGCATTGGAATCATCCTATCAGTGTCTTACGGCACAGAGCGGGGAGGATGCCATGAAGACATTAGATAAAGCTGTTCCTGATATTGTGATTACCGACCAGATGATGCCTGGTATTGATGGAACGGAGCTTTGTCATCGCATACGCCATAATCATTCAACGGAGTTGGTTCCTATCATTATGCTGACTGCAAAGGATGATACCAATACAGAACTGAAGAGCATACGTAGTGGCGCAGACGTGTTTATGCCCAAGCCTTTCGACCTTCGTAAACTACAGTTGCACATCGTACAACTTCTGAACAAGCGCAAGGCCATTGAGCAGAACACACGTATAGAGACCCTGACCTCTGTACCAAATGAAGAGACAGCATTGACAAACGACGAGGAACTAATGGAGCGTGTTGTCAGCCTTATTAACTCCAATATGCACTCAGAGGAATTCAATGTCACTAAACTCTGTGACCTGCTATGCATGGATCAGAAGCAACTCTATCGAAAATTGAAGCAGCTCACAGGTGAAACTCCTGTAAGCTTCATCCGTAAACAAAGACTGCAGAGAGCCGCTGCACTGTTAAAACAAAATAGGTTCACGGTTTCCGAAGTCATGTATCAGGTAGGCTTTAGCAGTGCCTCTTACTTCACCAAGAGTTTCATCAAGGAATATGGGGTTTCACCCAAGGAATACAAATAGCTTTCATTAATACAGGAATTCCATCGATGGTAATTATAGTCCTTAATAAACGTGAAATCGTATTCAGAAATTCAATAGTTTTGTACCTTTGCAGTTGAAAAAAAGAAAAAGATGAAAATGTACATCACTTTAAGTGATTGACAGAATATGACGAGATTTGTATTTATATATATAGGTATTGTTCTTGCAGCATTTTCTAGTTGCAATGACAAAAAGATGGCATCACAGTTAGATGCTATCAGTAAGATTGCAGATACCAACCCAGACTCTGCGCTTGTTGTGTTGTCAGCGTCAGAACAAAATAAAGAAGATTGGGCCAAAAATGATCAAATTTACTATGAACTTGTAAAAATGAAAGCAGAAAACAAGGCTGACGTACAATTTACCTCAGACTCAATTATAAAGGATGTCGTGAAATACTATAAGGGTAGAGATTCGAATGATCTAATGCTTGCCTACTATCTTTTAGGAAGAGCATATAGCGATATGGGGGAAGCACCAGAAGCATTGCAGGCTTATTACGATGCCATAGAATCTGCAGAAACGACTTACTATTTCAAGTATAAAAGTTGAGAACGATATAATTGCTACAATAAGGCAAGGAGTAGAAACAAGTAAATCCGGCTCTAGCAAAGAGGATATAGAGAATCGTTGGAAGAACAAGATTATTGAGAACATCCCATGTTTCTGTTATTATATTAAAAGAACCAGAGATGAATGGAACCACATGGGCCAGAAATATGTTTCTTACAGTTCGATGCCTTTATTTTATGTCAAAGAAGGCCGAGAAGGGGTTTGTAGAATAATAACAAAAGATTGCAAATGAGAATAGGGAGCAGCATCCATTGCGGTGTTGCTCCTTGTTTTTATTCTTCTTCACCCTCTTCCATCCGGCAAATCCTGTGCGTCTCTTTGCGGGCCTCACGCCAGCGGGGAAAATATTTGTCCATGAGGGCACGGAAACGAGCGTTGTGGCTGGGCTCTAAAAGGTGGCATAGCTCATGAACCACGACGTGCTCGACACACCATCCCGGCAACAGCAGGACGTAGGCAGAGAAACAAATGCTGCGGTCTTTCACATTGCACTGACCCCAGCGAGAGATGGTAGGCTTGTAATAGACGATGCTTGGTTTAACACCCATCTCCTTTGCATGCCGTTCCATCATCGGCTCCACCAGTGCCTTCAATCGTTTCAATGCTTCGTCGGCCTGGACGCGAGTGACCAAAGGCAGTTTATCGAAGAACTCTGCCCGTTGTTTTTGACGCTCGTAGGTCTTCTTTCTCGCCTCGTTGATCCAGTCTTTATGCTCATCGATGAATGCTATTACCTTCTCGCGTGGCATTCCGATGGGTGCCGACACATGCACATCGCCATTCTTCACGATGCGCATCGACAAGCGGCTTGTTCGTCTGTATGTTACTTGAATCGCCATCTCTACTTTTGTTATACGTTTGGCCAAGGCTCAAATTCCAATTCCAGCTCAATCCATTGATTTTCTTCTTGTGGTGTGGCACTCTTTTGATTGGAAACACCCAAGCCTAACAGTCGGATGGGGTGGGAGTGGAACTCCACTTGCTGCATTAGCTGTTTGGCCAAGGGAAGGATCTCGTCCTTGGTGTGGAGAATATGGTCAACCGTGATGCTGCGGGTTATTTGCTGAAAGTCCAAGAACTTTACCTTTAATGTTAGTGTGCGACCTTCGAAGTCATTTTTCTCGATGCGCCTGACCAGTTCCAGCACCGTATGATACAGGTGGATGGTGACGGCGGCATTCTCGCTGATGTCCGACTCAAAGGTCTGTTCACAGCTGACACTCTTCCGCTCCCACTCAGAAATCACAGGCCGGTACTCCTGTGTCAGTCGGCTCAGCGACATGTTTCTCAGGTCAAGGCCCGTGAAGATACCCATGCGGTGCATCTTCTCAGCGGTTTTCTGACCTACACCCCAAATCTTCTCTATCTTCAGTTGCGCGATGAAGTCCAAAGCCCTGTCAGGATGAATCACCGTCAGCCCGTCGGGTTTGCGCCAGTCGGAGGCAATCTTCGCTAGGAACTTGCAATAACTGACACCAGCTGATGCCGTCAGCCCCGTCGTCTCATGAATGCGCTGCTTGATTTCACGAGCGATATCCACCCCCAGTTCAATACCTTTCTTATTCTCTGTTACATCGAGAAATGCTTCGTCAAGCGAAATAGGCTCAATCAAATCGGTATAGTCATGGAAGATATCGTGCAACTGAGCCGACACCTCCTTATACTTTTGGAAATGTGGCTCCACGATGATAAGTTGTGGACACAAACGCTTGGCCACCTGAATGGACTGCGCCGAATGCACGCCAAACCGTCGTGCTTCGTAGCTGGCCGTAGATACGACACCCCGTTCGGCATCGTGTCCCACCGCTATAGGCTTACCCTTCAACTCTGGATTGTCGCGTTGTTCCACAGAGCTGAAGAAACTGTCCATATCCACATGAATGACTTTCATCAGCATCCAAAATCTCGTGCAAAGATACGAATTGTTATCGATATAGCACCCCTATGAGCATGAAAAACCGCCAAAAACGCCTGGAATCGGCTGCAATTCGATAGTGAATCGTTAATTCACGCAAGATAATTTTCCGAGACTGCTGATGCCGGAGTAATGCTGTACTTTTGCCGACCGATGAGGGAAAGCCCCTCAGTTTATAACCAACACAAAAACTAAATTTTAGCACAATGGCAAAAGTGAAAACAGAAAACGCACAGCCCAAGGCTGCTGCAGCAGAGGGTTCTCAGGTCGAGAACCAGAATGAAAACAATGAGAAGACCGCTAAGGCGAAGGTGACTACCACCGAGGGCAACACCATCGACCGCATCCGCGTGTTCCAGAAGGACGACGCCACGATGGTACAGGTCGATTACGGTAAACTGAACCCTGACGGCAAGACCCCCGAAGAGAAA
>LPNH01000250.1 GCA_001543385.1 Candidatus Hemicellulosilyticus sp. P3 | reverse complement strand
AATATGAGAGTATTTCTCGCAAAATACGTCAAGCGACTTATGGGTGTTGTAACCGGAAGACTTCACTTCTATCGGCTGGAGTTTGGTCCCGTGGGAGAGCAGAAAATCAATCTCGTAATTATGAGTCTCATCCTTTGGCCAAGTATAATAGAAAAGCTTATTGCCCGATGTGGCAAGCATTTGCGCTATCATGTTTTCATAAACATAGCCAAGATTTGTGCTTAGTTTGTCGTTCAACAGCTTTTGATATATGACATTCTCGGTATAGTCCTTGTCCCAGAAGGCAAGCGTGACGAACAATCCCGTGTCGGCACAGAAAATCTTGAATTTGGAAATGTCTTTTGTCAATGGCATGCCTACGTTGGGGTCGTTGGAATGGTATGCAAATAGGGTCGTCTTGCTGTCTTCAAGGTCTTTTAGAAACTCCACCAATTTGTCTTCGTCCACGTCACCAAGCACGGCATACGACTTGAAACGGTTGTTGGTTTGGCTCAGTTGTGATGGAATATTCATAAAGAGGGTCTCCAAACGACCTGTAGAGTCAAGCTTTTGGAAATCATCTTGATAGATTCTGATTACGCCTCGCTTTGCAAGGTCTACCATGCTGAAATTGTTGGTTTCCAAATAGGCCTCAACCGCTTGGGGCATACCGCCCACCAACAAATAGAGACGAAAGTTGCGCATGGCTTCACGGTGAGCCTGGGCAAGAGGTAGTTTGTTGTCATAGAAAGTACGCAGCAAAGGGATAGTGGCTTCATCGCCCATAGCCCATCGGAACTCCTCGTAATCCATCGGATAAAGCGTGACACGCTCCTCTTCGCTTGGAATCGTGATGTTCTTCGTGTTCTTTTTGATACTGATAAGCGAACCAGTTTCAATATAGTCGTAGCGACCATCTTTAACCAGATACTTTATGGCTTGACGAGCGCGAGGACAATTCTGCACCTCGTCGAAGATGATGACAGATTTTCGCTTTTTGAGGACTACGTTATAAATGGATTGTAGTTGCAGAAAGATATAGTCCATGTTCATCAGATTGTTGAACAAAGCCGTCACCTCTTCGGATGCCTCGTTGAAATCAATAAGTATGTATGAGTCATACTCGTTTT
>LPNH01000249.1 GCA_001543385.1 Candidatus Hemicellulosilyticus sp. P3 | reverse complement strand
TATTCAAACCGACCTCCTGAATGAACTGCCATGATGTCTGCGCAGCCATAGCCTGCGCTTCAATACAAGCTTTCAAAGGTGCTCCGATAATGGAGCCAAACGGTATCGCTTGCAACGCACTGGTTGCCACTTGCGATGGAGTTGAATCAATTGGCATAATTTTCTTTTTTTAAATTGTAAATAATGTTGTTAATGCTGAGCCGGACTTCAGTTTTGCTGGCAAAGTTAGACTTATTTGCCGAACTGTCAATTACGTGTCCAACGTTAACCATTATCATCCACCGTATCTTTGTTTTCTCTTTTCTATAACTCTTTTTCTTGATCCAATAAGAATAAAACTTTTCCTTATTGTCTCTTGATAATCCCTGCCAATAGTAATATCCCTATCATCTATCATGCGCACAAAATTACCAATATACCTGGATACGTGTTCCAGATTGATGATATAGGAACGTTGAATACGAATGAACAAATCTGGAGAAAAATACTCTTGCACCTCACACATGGGTACGGAAACGGTGATTTTGCTTTTGTCAACAAGATGAATAACACAATAGTTCCTTGAAGCTTCCAGATAAATCACATCATGTATGGATACCCTACGATATCCAAAATTATCCATAACAAATACATGTACATTATTCTGTACCATTTCATTTTTTACGTTTTGCTTAATTTTCATACTCTTTTAAAAATAGTAACTATTATGCATGGCAAAAGTACTTATTTTAAAAATACTACCCAGTATTCGTCCAACAACATACATAATTATCCACCGTATTTTTTTCAAATTTGTCCGTTTTAGCAGTTGTTTTGCCTCTGAGTGGATAGATCTGTAGAGTAGTGGATTTGTCTTTGCAATGCCATGTATTTTTGTATTTTTGCCCCAAAATATATCGATAAGTATGTTATTCTTGATGATTTTATCATAATTAACATACCATTCGTTATTATTAATAATTAAATATGTATCTTTGCAAATGAAAACAGATGATCATAGAAGAGAGACTACCCACTTCGACGAAATGAAATACAAGAGTTGGGGCTTTCGGCAAGTTAACCAGAGACCTTTTATAGTATTCTCTGAAACATTATTTGGTGATATCTTGT
>LPNH01000248.1 GCA_001543385.1 Candidatus Hemicellulosilyticus sp. P3 | reverse complement strand
GGCCTTCGTCCCAGGCAGCAGCCGTCAGGAAGTGGCTCAGGAACAGGAGCAGAAAGCCAAGCTCAACTGGACGAACGAGGACGGCAGCATCAAGAACCTGACCAAGTGGAAGGGCATTCCCCTGACCGAAGAGCAGCAGAAGGACTACCGAGAAGGCAAGTCGGTGAAACTCGACAACTATCCGCTGAAGGACGGCACGACTGCTACGATGTACTTGATGTTTTATCCCGACAAGGGCCAGCCGTTTGCCTCGAAGAACGACCCGATGCAGGGCAAGGTGGTTGCTCCAGCCAACGAGAGTGAGGCCCAGGTTGCTGTGAACCATCAGGGAAAGACCAACGAGGCCACGAAGAAGGTGGACGAGCCGCTACAGAAGGGTCAGGTGGCACCCAAGAACGAGAAGCAGAAGGAGTCACAGAAATCCGAGGGCGAGAATCCTGAGAAGAAGGAGGAAAAGAAGCAGAAACGAGGCCCTAAACTCTAAATGCAAGCAGCAGGCAAGTGTGCGGACAGTCACAGATGGCTGTCGGCTGTCCGCACCAGCCTCACGCGCGTATATATATAGTAATGTGTAGAATAAACCACTGAATCCATTTATATCAATATGATTACAATTATTGCAGAGAAGCCAAGCGTCGCACGGCAAATATCCCGTGTCGTGGGCGCTATTGAAAGGAAAGTCGGCTACTATGGCGGCAACGGCTACTGTGTCACCTGGGCCTTCGGTCACCTTATCCAGTTGGCTATGCCTAAAGCATACGGAATTACAGGCTTCCGTCGCGAGTCCCTGCCCATCATTCCAGACGAGTTCCAACTCGTTAGTCGCAAGGATGCCAAGGCTGCGAGTAAGCGAGAGCAGAACCAAACGTGTTTGAGTTCTGCCGAGCGTGAGCAGGCTCGACCGAAGGTCAAGGGCAATGAGGACGCCGGAGTAAAAGAACAGTTGAAGGTTATCAAGAACCTGCTCGAGCATACGGAAAAGATTATCGTAGCCACCGATGCAGGACGCGAGGGAGAATTGATTTTCCGATACCTCTACCAGTATCTTGACTGCCATGTCCCGTTCCAGCGCCTCTGGATCAGTTCACTGACAGACAAGGCCATCAAGGAA
>LPNH01000247.1 GCA_001543385.1 Candidatus Hemicellulosilyticus sp. P3 | reverse complement strand
GCATGCCGGAGCCGGGGAACAGGCCGTATCGGGTCAGCAGGGAAAAAAACGCAAGGTATCGCCCATACAGCAGGTAACGAAGACAGTGGTCTCGGCACTCGGTGGGCAGTGTATGGACGATGAGGATGATAGCGGCTTTACGTTTCAGTCCTTCAATACGGCTGTCGGCTCAGGTGGCGGTGTCAGTCGCAAGAACACCATATCGGCATCGGTCTATGGCTACCAGACGGTGACGGATGGGCAGACGGTAAGGCTGAGACTGCTGGAGCCGATGGCCGTGGAGGAGAGGATCATCCCAAAAGGGGCAATCATCGTAGGTGCCACGAAGATACAGGGCGAACGGCTCTGCATCAATATCACCTCGATAGAGAACGGCAGGATGATCATTCCCGTGGAACTGTCGGTATATGACACTGACGGACAGGAGGGCATCTTCATCCCTAACTCGATGGAGGTGAGCGCTGCCAAGGAGGTTGCCGCCAACATGGGCGGATCGATGGGTAGCAGCATCAACATCTCGTCGGACGCGAAGGCACAGCTGGCCTCGGACATCGGCAAGGGACTCATACAGGGGACGAGCCAGTATGTGGCAAAGAAGATGCGCACGATAAAAGTGCATCTGAAAGCCGGGTATCAGGTGCTGCTCTACCAGAAGGAAAATTAAGGGAACAACAAAAAAATGTAATTCAAACAGCAAAAAGAAAAATGACAATGAAAGTAAAGAAAGTATTGATGATGGCCTGCGCCCTTATGGTGGGTACAGCCATGACAAGCGCACAAGAGGCGCAGGAAACAAAGACTGGTGACCTGTATCAAGGTCTAACCAAGTCTATCAGTTACGACCGTATGATTCCGCCTCACGGGCTGCAGGTCACGTTTGACAAGACGGTACACATCATCTTCCCTGCTACCGTGCAGTACGTGGACTTAGGCTCTGCCAACATCATGGCGGGTAAGGCTGACGGGGCGGAGAACGTCATCCGTGTGAAGGCCACGAAGCGATGGTTCAAGGGAGAGACGAACATGAGCGTTATTACGGAGGACGGCAGTTTCTACACCTTCAATGTGAAGTACGCCAAGGAGCCGGACATGCTGAACATCGAGATGAAGGACT
>LPNH01000246.1 GCA_001543385.1 Candidatus Hemicellulosilyticus sp. P3 | reverse complement strand
GCGCTTCTGCCGCCAGTACCAGACGAGGGCGGCAAGGGCGGCGACGAGCAGGATGGCCGTCCCCCAGGCAATGAGGGCGTTGCGCTGGGCGTTGGCTCGCTGCCGCTCGGCCTCCATCTGCTGCTCCAGGGCACGGTAGCGGGCAAGATGCTCGCGGGCGGTGGCGTCGCGCACGGTGCGTTCTATCTCGTAGAAGGTCTCCTCCATACTGCCACGCTCGCCGAGTGCAGCGTAGGCAGCAGTGACGAAGTTCTGCGCCTGCGAGCGGTAGAAGCGGATGTAGTCGGCACGGCTGGCGGAGTCGCCCGGCACCCGCTTGGTGTCGTCGGCGTACTGGTCGGGATGCGCCTCGTAGTCGTCCAGCAGTTCCGCGATACGATGAGACAGGGGCAATGTCTCGGCAAAGCGCTTCATGGAATTGAGTACGCCTATCTTTCGCTTTGAGGAAAGGATGAAGGCGTCGAGTTCGTTGAAGCGGAAAGGGTCGAGGCTGCCGAGAGAGGCAATCACGCCGTCGAGTTTAGATAATGACTCTGCTGGCTTTCTTGCATAATAAAGGGCGGCACCAAGTTCGGCCTCCGTGCGCAGGGCTTCGGTCTCGGCTCCCTGCTGACGGCATACATCCACCAGTTCGCGCGACCGCTGCATCCACGTGAGCGTGTCTTGCTGCCTGCGGGCGGTATAGACCAGTATCTCCAACAACTGCTGCCGCAGGTTGAGGTCGAGCCTCAGGGAGTCGTGCGCCAGCAGCCGCTCGCCAATCACTCGGCCAGAGTCGAGGCTCGTCCCTTTCGGCCCGTGCAACAGCGAGTCCATCTGCGGTTTCACCTGCGTCATGCTGTATATCCTCGCCCGCTCCACATCAGCCCTCACCTCGCTGAGGTTCCCCACGATGACCGCCGAGTCGATAATCTGCAACGCTCGCACGGGGTCGTAGCCATACACGGCCATCGCTGCCTTCTGGGTGTAGATGGTATCACTTGGCTGGGATTGTATGTTCTCCTTACGCTTGTCACTGCCCGTGCAGCCCAGCGTCAAGGCCAGCACTGCCATCACACCTATTATATAATATAAGCATCTCCTGAATATCATTTTATCCATTGCTCGTTAAAAAACGCT
>LPNH01000245.1 GCA_001543385.1 Candidatus Hemicellulosilyticus sp. P3 | reverse complement strand
GATCGTCCTATCATGTGCAGATTGGCAAGGAGCGCCACTTCTACAGCATACCATACCAGTGCGTAGGCAAGAAGGCCAAGGCCGTATACGACTGTCATACAGTGGAGATATGGGTTGACTTGGAGCGTGTTGCCATACACCGCAGAAGTTTTACTGACGGATATACCACAGATCCGTCACACATGCCTCCCAACCACATAGCCTATATGCGTACCAGGGAATGCAATGCTGCCTATTTCCTGGACAAGTCGCGTCTGATAGGCCCGCATGCCCACGAGGTGGTGGAGAATGTGCTGAAATCGCCTTATTTTGTACAGCAGGCCTACAAATCCTGTCATGGCATACTTAGACTTGCCGAGAAGTATGGCAATGAGCGCATGGAGCAGGCCTGTCTACGTTTAGGCACTATAACAACGGGTACATATACCCGTCTGAAGAATATACTGGAGCACGGGCTTGACAGTGTACCCCTACAGCAGGGAGATACCTCGTACATGCCCGCCAACGACGATGTCAGGGGACCGTCGGCATACATATAGGCAGAGCCTCGTCGGGGCTGTCTGCCCCTTGCCGGCAGGCGTTCCCCGAGTGTTTTTCATATTTTTAGATTTTAAGGTTTAATCATTTAAAGTAACGGAAAGATGAACAACCAAGTGACAATCGCCCAGCTTCAGCAGATGAAGCTCAAGGGAATGGCAGAGTACTACCAGTCGATGGAGACGCTCTCGCCAGAGAACAGACCTACGCTCGACCTCTTCATGGCGAAGATGGTGGAAGCGGAGATCCAGTACAGAAACCGCAAACGCACGGAGATGTATCTGCGTACAAGCCGCCTGAGGTACAACACTGTGATGGAGGATGTAATCTGCTCAGAAGAGCGCAACCTCACCAAGCAGACGCTGCAGGAACTCGCAGACTGCAACTTTATCCCACAGGCTCAGAACCTACTGATTACAGGCAGGACTGGCTGTGGCAAATCGTTTCTTGCCTGTGCTCTGGGAAGGCAGGCATGCCTCTTAGGTCATCGTGTGGAGTACTACTCCATGAATCGCTTTATCGAGAAGATATCTATGGCAAAAGCCGATGGAACACTACTCAAGGTCATTAACCATATAGAGA
>LPNH01000244.1 GCA_001543385.1 Candidatus Hemicellulosilyticus sp. P3 | reverse complement strand
GGCATTTGCGCTCTCCCCGTAGAAGTACCTCAGCGGGAAGTTCTGCTTCAACTGCTTGAAGAGCAGTTCAATCTCCCATCTCTTGCGGTAAATCCCCACGATGTCCTCCACTTCCATCTCCATGTCGTTGGTCAGCAGGGATACGAGTCTCGCCTTTCCCTTCTTGATGTCCACATAGGTGATGATGCGTGCATGATGGACAATGTCGTCTCCATCCTTGGCATGTTTACGGAAGATGACGTGTTGTACGCGATACTCCATCAGTCCCTCGGGATTCATGTGCATGGTGTCACTTTCCGTCTTATAGACAAGGTTCTTCTTCATCTTCGTGACATATACCACTTCCCTTCGGGTGAGTTCCTCAAACTTGGCATAGTCGATGTATGCCCTGTCCAGGGCGATGATATCCCCGCAGGCATAGTTTGAGGGGCGGAGCATGAAGCTGTCGTTGGTGGCAGCCGACGTGAAGCGGATGTCCGAAGGCACTCCCTCGTTGGCATGGATGTTGGCGTGAACCTTGATGCCGCCTTTCTTCTTTCCCGTCTTCGGATGGCGTCCCACACCCTTGAAGATGAGGCTGGAGAAGAGCGTGATGGTTGTGGAGTCAATGATTTGCAGTCGGTTGAGCCATTTGGGAACCTGCCTGCGTCGGCTGTCCGAGGAAAGTTCACCCTTATAAGTCTCATACAGGTCCCGGTATACAGCTTCAAAGACACATTCCTTGCGGCGGGCATTGGCATCTGAGAGTGTCGAGCGGCGCGGCATGAGGCTTATTCCGAGGTGAGCCAGCTTGCGGGCTTCGGGAAACATAGAGTCCGTAATCTCACGCAACGAGTCGAAGCGCTTGATGACGGCATAGAGCATAATCACCAGATGTTGCCACGAATCGAAGTGTTTTACATACCTCTCACCGCCGTTTTCACGGCTGAAACGGAGAATTTTCGACTTGTCAAGCAAATTTAACAGCTGTCCATACATCGGCTGTCCGATAAAATGTGTACCTTTGTTCATGGTTATATGTTTTTGTGGTGAAAACAAAGGTAACCAAAAAGGCTGAAACCCGAGCCAGGGCTTCAGCCTAATTTCTTCTTCAACAAAAAATTTTTAGCGGACAGCAATAA
>LPNH01000243.1 GCA_001543385.1 Candidatus Hemicellulosilyticus sp. P3 | reverse complement strand
TGAACTCGTTGTTCCACGGGTCGTTGAAGTCGATGAGCCACACCCTTTCGCCACGTTCCACACCGTCTTTGAACACCGATACCGGGACGCCTTCAGTCAGCAAGCGGTGGAACTCCTCGTTGTTGGCAAGCACATCGGGCGAACTGATACGAAGCACCGTCTTCACAGCCTCGTCCTGCACAGAATAAGGCAGCGATGGGTTGAGCCGCTTCACAGCAGTTTCCAACTTGTCGCGCAGCACCACCTCATCGAAGCTGGCGCGCATGGGCGTTTCGCCATCGGGTGCGATGTCGGGGCCATAGAGGTACTGGTAGCCTTTGGCTTTAAGCTGGTCGATGAGCATCTGCTCTATGTCGGATTCCAATAGCTTGGTCATAACTTCATCTTGTTATTTCTCTGACTTTATTATCGTTAGCGAATTGTGAACCACGCGTGTTCACAATTTTATCTCCCCACTCATCAATTTCGGCAACAACCCATCCCTTGTCTTGGTGAGGGTGCGAATTTGTATTTCGTTAGTTCTGATTTTCTCAAAATACGGTTTAACCTCTTGAACAAAGCATTCAACTTCATTTTTAGAAGGAATTGAAATATCAAGCGACTTGAATGCAGACTTGCTAATCTCCATAAAAGTAGAGCCATTGGAATAACTGTGCACCAAATCCATATTTGTTTTTAGCCAAAGATAGATAAACTCCTTGGAATAGCCTTTGTCATCTAAAATTGCAATGTAACCTTGATTGATAGCCAAAGGAATTTCGGCAAACGCCAAAACTCCAACAGGAGCACGTGAAGACATCAATAATGTTCCCGAAGGCAATAGACCCGAACTAATTTGTTCAAGTCCTTTTTGCGTGATTTTCTTTTCTGTTTTAAACAAATACAAACCATTCAGAGTTGTAACATCTCTTGGCGAAGTCCAGGCAATATCACCGTCCCAAAAACTTGGTTCTTTTGTACTTGGCGTAGTTCCCCCTTTTACGGAAAGAATATCCTCCAACTTTCCTTCCTCCCACTCCTCCTTGGCCTCCACTATAAACCACTGCCTATAGAGCGTTACAGCCATCTGCTCCAAGGTAGCGTTCTCGCGGTGCAGAAGGTCTATCTTGTCGTCGAGGGAAGAGAGA
>LPNH01000242.1 GCA_001543385.1 Candidatus Hemicellulosilyticus sp. P3 | reverse complement strand
CCAAGTAGCAATGGAACTGGTCTATGAGTGCGGTCTTATGGTCGCCCTCGTAGTCCGGCTGTTTGGCCATTGCCGTCAGGCCTTCTACCAGTCGAAGGCCGACATTGAGAAGGAGGTGGCACATGAGCGTAAGGTGATTGAGGCCGTCAGGGAAATCCGCGAGGAGGATCCCGGCATCGGCGGCTACAAACTTTGGCTGATGCTCATAGCGATGTTCGGGCGTGACTTCGTTCCAGGGCGTGACCGTTTCTTCGTGCTGATGCGCCGCAAGGGACTGATGCTACCCAAGCCGAAGCCCCGCCACACGACGAACTCCAACCACCGTTACCACAAGTACAAGAACCTGATAAAAGGCTTTGTTCCGACTGCTGCAAACCAGCTTTGGGCAGCCGACATCACCTATATCGCCCTGGCAGGTGGCGATGTGTGCTATCTGCACCTGATAACCGATGCCTACTCGCATAAGATTGTGGGCTGGGCACTGGCCCAGACGCTCAAGGCAGCAATCTCCATGGAGGCACTGAGGATGGCCATCGAACAGGCCGCGGCCATGTCCGGCAGCGAAATCCTCAAAGGGCTGATTCACCACTCCGACCGTGGCGTGCAGTATTGCTGCGATGCCTACGTAGCCGTGCTAAAGGCACATGAGATTAACATCTCCATGTGCGAGGACTACAATCCCACCGACAACGCCATCGCTGAGAGCGTCAACGGGAAAATAAAGGTGGAAAGTGTCTACCGCCAGAAGTGCTTCAACTCCTTTGAACATGCCTACAGGGTAATTGAGCGATACATCCACTTCTACAACTATCGGCGCCCCCACATGAGCATCGGTTACAAGACACCGGCCGTGGTGCATTTGGAGCAGGGAGAGCAGAAAAAAATGTGGAAAAACAAAATTTATCCTAAAAAACAGACCGAGAATGAAAATAATGTCGTATCTTTGCCGAGCCGAACAACCAGTCTGGGCGAAGGCGTATGCCAGCGCACCTGACAAAAAACAGAATGCCCCATCGAGGGGCATCCTGTTTTGCCGAACAAACCAGCCCGGGCTCTGCGTGTCCAGCATGACGGAACTGTCAACTAAAACAGCACGGCTTTTTCGCTTGTGTCTATCGATTCAGTACG
>LPNH01000241.1 GCA_001543385.1 Candidatus Hemicellulosilyticus sp. P3 | reverse complement strand
CCGCAAACTGACATTTGACGAACGGATGCAGTTGATGTACGATAAAGGTGAGCGTTTCTACGAAGATACGGCTGTATATGGTGCAACTATTGATGACATTGATATGGATGCCGTTGCCGAATATGCAAAACTGGTAGGTTATGGGAAGTCGCCACTTGAATACCTGCGAGAGAACAACGGCTTTGTCACGACCAACAAGAAAGGTGAGGAAGATGTGAGTGTTGCCTGCATTTTGCTTTTCGGCAAGAATCCTCAGAAGTTCTTCCCTCGTAGTCGTACCCGTTTCATCCGCTATGAAGGTGTTGACGAGAAGGTTGGCGCAGAGATGAACGTCATCAAAGATGTCATTTTTGAGGGAACCATTCTGAATCAGGTCAGAAAGACCATAGAGTACATCGAGACTCAGGTACGTGAACATACATTCTTAGGGCAGCATGGGCAGTTCGTCACCCGTCGTGACTATCCAGAGTTCGTCATTCAAGAAATGGTGGTTAATGCATGTTGCCATAGAGCCCACAATATCAAAGGAACTGAGATTCAAATCAAAATGTTCGATGACCGACTAGTGTTTGAATCGCCTGGCAAATTACCAGGTCAAGTCAAGCCAACGAATATCAGAACCACTCACTTCTCTCGCAATCCGAAGATAGCTGCATTTCTAAAAGCATATCACTATGTGAAGGAGTTTGGTGAGGGTATTGATCGTATCTGCCGAGAACAGGAAGCTAATGGTGGCCAAGTTCCATCTTTCCGGACAGATGACTTCATTCTGAAAATTACCGTGCCAAAGGTCACAGAAAACTCTTCTATTCGATTAGGAACCGAACAGAACCGAATAGAAAAGTTACCAGAAAACATAGATGTCACAGAAAACGTCACAGATACGTCACAGAAAACGTCACAGAAAACGTCACAGAAAACGTCACAGAAAATCATTGGCCTAGTGAAGGAAGACCCTTATATTTCAACCTCTAGAATGGCTGAAGTTATAGGTATTGATAGGAGAAATATAGCAAGAAACATTAAGAAACTGCAAGACCAAGGTATTATTCGTCGCGTTGGTCCAGACAAAGGTGGTTTTTGGGAGATTATAGAATAATGACTATGGAAGGGAATAAGATTCTCAATACAG
>LPNH01000025.1 GCA_001543385.1 Candidatus Hemicellulosilyticus sp. P3 | reverse complement strand
TTTTCCGAACTTACTCATTGTATCCAGATAATAAATACTCTGCAAAGATACAAATTATTTGGCAGAAAAGGTGGTTTTGATAGAAATATCGTTTGTTTATGGTTAAAATAGACTTAAAAACGAGCTTTATATAATAAGGTATGCAAAAAAATTGCTACCTTTGTTCCCATAATATATGTATTATCAGAAGTTATCTTAGCAGTGCCTATGGATAAGAAGTCATTAACCGAAGAAGATATAAAGCTTCAATACATCACTCCTGCCATCGTAGAAAAAGCAGGGTGGAGTAAGGACTTGATTCGTATGGAGTATTACTTTACTGACGGTCGGGTGATATTCCAAGGTAAGATTCATGCACGGCAGAAGGGAAAGAAAGCTGATTATCTTCTGTTCCTTGCACCTAATCAACCTATTGCTATAGTGGAAGCCAAGGACAATAACAAACCTCTTGGTGGTGGGATGCAGCAAGCAATGGAATATGCACAGATTCTGGATTTACCATTTGCATATAGTTCTAATGGTGATGGGTTTTTGGAGCATGACTTTATTACCCATACGGAGCGAGAGATAACTTTGGACGAATTTCCAACACCAGACGAATTGCGTCAACGTTGGCTCCAGTCCAAACAATTTACGACAGAACAACTTTCTATCGTTTCTCAGCCATTCTATTCAGACCCTTATACCTACGAGCCTCGATACTATCAGCGCATTGCGGTTAATCGCACAGTCGAAGCTATTGCGAAAGGACAGGACAGAGTGCTAATAGTCATGGCAACAGGTACGGGTAAAACGATTACGGCATTCCAGATTATCCATCGTTTGCGGGCTTCTGGAATGAAGAAAAAGATTCTGTATCTGGCAGACCGTAATATTCTTATAGACCAGACAATGGTGCAGGACTTCAAGCCTTTCAAGAAAGTGATGACAAAGGTTCAGGGCGCATCTATTGATTCTGCCTACGAAGTCTATATGGCATTATATCATCAGCTTGTTGCCAGTGAGGAGGGAAAGGAAGACCCGTTTACGCAAGTGCAACCCTCTTTTTTTGATTTAATCATTGTAGATGAGTGCCATCGGGGAAGTGCGAAAGATGATTCTGCATGGCGAAAAGTGTTGGAATATTTCTCTTCTGCCACACAAATAGGTATGACCGCCACACCAAAAGCCGAAGAGGGAGCTAATAACCTCGACTATTTTGGTGAACCAATCTATACCTACTCTCTATTGCAGGGCATACAAGACGGATTTCTTGCTCCTTATCGTGTAACTAATAGTTTCATTAGCATAGACCTACAAGGGTTTACGCCAGAAGAGGATGAGAAAGACCTCTTGGGGCAGACCATTGAACAAAAGCTATATCAACGAAAAGATATTGGCAGAGATATTGCATTCAAGCTAAGACGCAAGGTCGTTGCAAGACGTATCACAAAGATGCTTCATCAGATAGGACGAATGACAAAGACTATTGTGTTCTGTTCTGACATTGACGAGGCAGAAGCTATGCGTAGTCTGTTGGTTAATCTGAACACAGACCTCTGTAAGAAGGATTCCAGATATGTGATGCGTATTACTGGTGATGACAATGTAGGAAAAAAACAACTCGATAACTTTATTGATGTTGACCAGCCATATCCCACTGTAGTTACAACGTCAGAGTTATTGGCTACAGGTGTAGATTGTAAAACATGTGGGCTCATTGTCATAGACAAGGAAATCGGCTCCATGACAGAGTTTAAGCAGATAATAGGTCGTGGTACTCGTTTGCGTACAGATAAAAACAAGTGGCATTTGGAGATTCTTGACTTCCGCAATGCTACAGCAAAGTTCAAAGATCCAAAGTTTGATGGTGATCCTGAGCCACCAGAAGGAGGACACAATCCAAAGCCTTATCCGAAACACGATGAGGAAGAAGGAGGTGATATAGCATCAGAACCAACTCACACCAAGTATATTGTTGAGGGACAGGAAATAGAGATTACAACAGAAATAGTTTCGGTACTTGGTACTGATGGAAGGACGATGAGAACAGAGAGCGTGACCGACTTCACAAAGAAACAAATACGTAAACGGTACGCTACACTCAATGATTTCATAAAGAATTGGTCTGAAACAGATCGTAAGAAGGCGATTGTTGATGAGTTGAAAGAATATGATGTGCTCATAGAAGCAGTGAGGGCAAATAATCCGACGCTGCTTCATGCCGATATATTTGATGTAATATGCCATGTCGCTTTCGACCAACCGCCCCTTTCTCGTCGTGAACGGGCTAACAATGTCAAAAAACGTAACTACTTTGGAAAATATGAGGGTAAAGCGCGTGAAGTACTTGAAGCCTTATTAGAGAAGTATGCTGACTATGGCATTTTCGACATAGAAGATGAAGACGTTCTTGACCATGCTCCTTTTAATAAGATAGGTAAACCCCAGAAAATAGTGAAATTGTTTGGTGGTCCGGCAAAGTTTGAGATTGCCTTAAAAGAACTTGAAAACGAAATATATAACATAGCATAATACAATGGCAGTAAACAATATAGTCAAGAGATTGCAAAACATCATGCGTCAAGATGCTGGTATCAATGGCGATGCCCAACGCATAGAACAAATGGTGTGGATGTTCTTCCTAAAAGTATATGATACCCAAGAAGAAACGTGGGAATACAAAGCGTTTAAAGAAAAAAGAACATTTGAGTCTATTATACCAGAGGAATTACGTTGGCGTAATTGGGCGATAGATGAGAAAGACGGTTCTGCCTTGACAGGCGACTTACTGTTGGCGTTCATCAACGATAAGTTGTTCCCAACACTGAAGAACCTGACAGTCACACGGGAAACACCTCGCTCAAAGGCGATAGTAAAAGAGGTGTTTGAGGACTTGAACCAATATATGAAGAATGGCATTCTGCTCCGTCAGGTCATCAATGTTATCAATGAAATTGAGTTTGACGATGCAGAAGACCGTCATATGTTTGGCGACATCTATGAAGGTATTTTAAAAGACCTTCAGTCGGCTGGTAATGCAGGAGAGTTTTACACGCCACGTGCCTTAACGGACTTCATCATTCAGCAACTGAATCCCCAATTGGGTGAAACGGTAGGCGATTTTACTTCTGGTACTGGTGGCTTCCTGACATCTGCTCTCAATTATCTGGCACCGCAAATAAAGACTGCTGATGATGGCCGTTTATTCCAAAGTGCAGTCGTCGGTCAAGAATGGAAACCTCTTCCTTATCTGTTGTCTATTACCAATCTCTTGCTTCACGATGTAGAGGCACCAAACATTCGTCATTGTGATTCGCTTGGTACAAAGATGTCTGACTTTAAGGAATCAGACAAAGTAAAAGTAATAGCCATGAATCCGCCATACGGCGGCAGTACAGATGCAGCAGCCAAAAGCAATTTCCCGATGGAATTCCGTTCCAGCGAAACGGCAGACCTCTTTATGGTGCTGATTATGTATCGTCTGAAACGTGATGGACGTGTTGCTGTGATTGTACCAGATGGATTCCTCTTCGGTGTAGATGGCGCAAAGTTAGCCATCAAGACCAAAATGTTGCGCGAGTTTAATCTGCACACCATTATCCGATTGCCAGGCAGCATCTTCTCACCCTATACCAGCATTGCCACCAACATTCTGTTTTTCAATAATGAACAGGCTGATGGTGCACCAGAAGGCTATGCCACGAAAGAAACGTGGTTTTACCGTTTGGATATGCCAGAGGGTTACAAACATTTTTCTAAGACAAAACCGATGCGCCTCGAACATTGCCAGCCTATTGTCGAATGGTGGAATGACCGCAAGGAAATCATTGGTGAAGATGGCGAAAAGTCGCGTTGTTTCTCAGTAGAAGACTTGATAGCCCTCGATTGTAATTTCGACCAGTGCAAGTTCCCGAAGGACGAAGAAGAAATTCTTCCTCCTGCAGAGTTGCTGGCTGATTACTACAAGAAACGTGCAGCCCTCGACCATGAGATAGACAAAACACTTGCCGAGATTCAAAAGATTTTGGGTATTACTATTGAGAAATGAGAAAAGTATTGTTCAAATATATTATGGTCACCGTTCTCTGTTTGGTTTCTTCAAACCTGACAGCCCAAACGGTGGGTTATACCTACAAGGCACTTGCAGCCGAGGGGTGTAACATGAAATATAGTGTGTCGAAGCAAGATTCATCATACTATATCATCGCTACCGTACGGTCGGATAGAATGACTTTTTTAAGTGAGCCTACAATGAAAGTGCGCACGTTCAATGATGAAGTAATCACTCTAAAAGGTGTAGTTATCGGCAATGGCAGTCAGTCAGCTGGTATCGTGTCTGGAAACATTGTGATTCCTGTAACTGAAATCAGTTCAACGGCACAATTCAAAGTGACCCCAGAACAATTTGAGAGCATAAAGAGCGGCATCGCTAAAGTTCGTTTGGATATGACACCGATGAACCATGAGCGCACATTCAAGAAAGATAAGATTGGGAAGAAACTCTACCAGTTCTATCTGAAAGCAAAATCTCAGGATGACAACTTCTAAATGGCATCAACTTATGACAGGAAAGCAACTTAAAAACAGCATACTACAGTGGGCTATACAAGGAAAACTTGTGCCACAAGACCCTAATGATGAGCCTGCATCTGTCCTGCTCGAAAAGATCAGGGCAGAAAAAGCACGGCTCATAAAGGAAGGGATAATAAAAAAAGACAAGAAAGAATCTATCATATACCGTGGTGAGGACAATTCCTATTATGAGAAGTTCGCAGATGGAGAAACAGTCTGTATAAATGATGAGATACCATTTGAGATACCTGAAACATGGACATGGTGTCGCATTAGTCACTTGTTTCTACATACAAGTGGAAAACAACAAAGCAGCAGTAACAAAGGGAATGGAACACCCCAGAAATTCATAACCACATCAAATCTTTATTGGGGAAGATTTGTGCTTGATAACGTGAAAGTTATGAATTTCACGGATGAGGAAATAATAAATTGTTCTGCAACGAAGGGTGATTTACTTGTATGTGAAGGCGGAGCTGGATATGGTCGTTCTGCAATATGGGATAAAGAATATGATATTTGTCTCCAAAATCATGTTCATAGACTACGCCCCCTAATTGATGGCATATGCGAATATGTTTATCATTTCATATATCTCTTGAAAGAGAGTAACCAACTTGCCTCTGTCGGTACTGCAATGCCAGGATTATCTGCCAATCGTCTTAAAGGTCTGTTGCTTCCATTTCCTCCTCATGAAGAACAAGGTCGTATAGTTGCTAAGTTAAAAGAAGTTATTCCTTTTGTTGAACAATATAGAGAAACAGAAGAAGTCCTATCGCAATTAAACGCTAATATACGAGTTAACATAAAGAAGAGTATTCTTCAAGAAGCTATACAAGGTAGGCTCGTTTCACATGACGCTTCTGAAGAACCTGCGTCCCGTCTTCTTCAACGTATTAAAGAGGAAAAACTTCGACTCGTCAAGGAGGGTAAGTTGAAGAAGAAGGATGTTATCGATAGTACCATCTTCCGTGGTGACGATAACAAGTACTTCGAGAAGAAAGGTAAAGAGATAATCTGCATTGACGAAGAAATACCTTTTGAAATTCCCAGAACATGGGAATGGGTTCGATTGGATGATATTTGCGAATACATACAACGAGGGAAATCACCGAAATATTCACTCATTAAGAAATATCCTGTTGTTGCTCAAAAGTGTAATCAGTGGAGCGGCTTTTCTATTGACAAGGCACAGTTTATCGTGCCAGAAACCATTTCGAATTATGGGGAAGAACGGAAATTGCAGGACAGGGATTTGCTATGGAACTCAACAGGACTTGGAACACTTGGACGTATGGCTATATACTATTCCAAACTCAATCCTTACGAATTGGCAGTAGCAGATAGTCACGTCACAGTCATTCGTGCTTTCAAACAATATGTATATCCCGAATATCTTTACGCATATTTTACAAGTTATACTGTACAATCAGTAATTGAAGACAAATCAGATGGCAGTACCAAGCAAAAAGAATTAGCAACAAATACTGTTAAAACCTATTTGGTTCCACTACCTCCATACGAAGAACAAAAACGTATTATCAACCGAATAGATGAAGTATTTGAGCTTTTGAAATAGTAACAAGTATTATGAGCAAATAGGAAGAGAGATTGTTGATCTCTCAGATATAATACCATTCGATTTGCCCAATAATTGGCAATGGGTTCGTTTCGGTCAAATAGTTAGAATGTGTATAGGCAAAACTCCAGCACGAGGAGATGTTAGATATTGGTCAGATGCAACAAAACCTTGGGTATCCATATCCGACATGGCTGATTACGGACATATCAATAATACGAAAGAGAAAATATCAAATGCTGCGGCATCAACTTTTATGGGCAGTATTTCTCCCGTTGGTTCCTTATTGATGAGTTTCAAACTCACAGTCGGAAGGACTTCTATACTCGACATCGAAGCATATCATAATGAGGCGATTATATCCATCTTTCCTTTCATTGATAATGAGTACGCTTTGAGGGATTATCTTTTCTATACATTACCTGTTTTATCAAATATGGGTGATTCTAAGGATGCCATCAAAGGGAAGACTCTAAATTCTAAGAGTCTCAATAGTTTACTAATTCCATTGCCCCCATTAAAAGAACAACGTCATATCATAAATAGGCTGGAAGAGTTATATGCCCACTTATAGCCGGGCATATAATTCTCCTATAGTATCTGCAATTCTTTCCTGTTCTTGATATGGCGGAATGCCAATCACCAAAGAATAGAAAATTTCTTTGTTCAAATGAGGAATAGCAGCGCCTTTCTTTGAGTTGCGTAACAGGTCTTTGTAGAACTGAATGAAGTATAGCACATAAAGTAGGTGCATATTGCTACTTACCCATAATTGCTTGAACGTACTACCCATGTACCCATCATGAGGAACGGCAAAAACTTCTCCTGAATTTTCCCCATCTACAAGAATGATATTGTCACCTGTTGAGACGAATTTGCCTTTTGGCAAAATATCCCCAGATGATTTGCCACGCAAATACTTAGCATCAAGGCAGACAAAGTTCCCCTCTTTCTTTTCACCATCCATAAGCCTGCAAATATGAGCCAATCTTACAACTTCCCATGTGTCAGGGAACGTATAATCAGCCTCTATTTGCAGGGTTATTCCATCAATCTGCTCATAATACTTGTTATCGTCACCACGGAAGATGGCGGACTCTACAATGTCTTTTTTCTTCAGTTTACCTTCTTTGACAAGCCTTTGCTTCTCTTCTCGAATACGTTGAAGGAGAATTGATGCAGACTCTTCTGTTTCACATTGTGGAACAAGTTTTCCTTGTATGGCCTCCTGAAGAATACTCTTTTTAAGCGAGTTGTTTATGTTGGCATTTAACGAATCCAATTTAATCTGAGCACGTCCATATTTGTCTGCAACTATAAAAGATTCCTTTACTAATGTCACAATTCGCATTTGTTCTGAAAGTGGCGGTAAAGGAAATAATTTGTTTTCTAAATACCCAGAGATTATACGTTGTTGATTAGCCGTTCCTTTGAAAGTGGCTTCTTCAACAAAATATGGACTTTCAAGAAAGAATAGTAAATATTCCTTCGCAATAGTATTACCATAAACTCTCAATACCTTTAATTCGGTCGTACCTGCTCCTATACCATTTGGCAGGTCTTTCAGAATCATTGATTTTCTGTTTTGGAAACATGGTGTAATCTTTGCAAATGCTATGTCTCCATTCGCAAAGTGAGTGAAGCCAGATTTTATTTCACTCCACTTTCGTGTTGAAAACGTAAAACTCGAAAGGTAGGTAGCCTCAATTTTTTCCATGGGAATAAAGGCTGCATTGGTATTGTCGTTGGCTTCATTCTTAGGATTGAGTTGTACAATTTGAGAAACCCTACACCATGCCCATGTTTCAGGTATTTCAAACGGTATCTCGTCATCTATGCAAATGACCTTGCCATCTGCGAACTTCTCATAATAGGAACTAAGTCATTATCTGCTATAATATATAATAAGGTATAGGGCGATGCCCTCATGTTTAACAAAAACAATATTATGGTAGAAAAATTCAAAGAGTATCTTACCCATTCCAACATGGCGAAGAACACTGTTTCGGCATACATTTATGCCGTGAACGACTTCAATTCCAGACACAAGGAGTTGAACAAGAAAAACTTGTTGTTGTACAAGACCTATCTCATTGAGACATTCAAGCCAAAGACCGTAAACTTGCGGATCCAGGCATTGAACAAGTATCTGGAGTATTTGCGCAAGCCACGTCTGCGCCTAAAATCGGTGAAGGTACAGCAGCGTACCTATCTGGAGAATGTCATCAGCAATGCTGATTACACCTTCTTGAAGAACAAATTGAAGAAGGAGAACAATTTGGAATGGTACTTTGTAGTCCGTTTCCTCGCTGCCACAGGAGCAAGAGTTAGCGAATTGGTTCAACTAAAAGTTGAGCATGTAAATGTGGGTTATTACGACATTTATACCAAGGGCGGCAAGATTCGTCGTCTATTTATTCCTAAGAAACTTCGGGATGAAGCACAGGAATGGATCTCTTCTAACAACAGAGAGAGCGGTTATCTGTTTCTCAATCGCTTTGGGGAAAGGATTACCACACGTGGCATTGCCCAACAGTTGAAGAACTTTGCCGTGAAGTACGGCTTGAATCCGAAGGTGGTCTATCCTCATTCATTCCGCCACCGCTATGCTAAAAACTTCCTTGAAAAGTTTAATGACATATCGCTGCTTGCAGACTTGATGGGACATGAAAGTATAGAAACAACTCGTATCTACCTTCGTCGAACTGCAAGTGAACAGCAAGCAATTGTTGATAAGGTTATAACGTGGTAATAGAATCAGCCCCCAATCCAAAGTCGGATTTGGGGCTGAAACACGATAATAGGGATTAATCTTCCAGTTGTTCTGCCAGATCCTCACCGAGTGGGGCGAAGTAGCAGTTGCTGTGCTTGACGGGTAGTTCCATCAGATTCAGATGGCCGTTAAGTTCTTCGTTATTCTCAACGGCAAGAAACTCATAGCCGTAACGAGGGGTAACCTGATTCAAAAACTTGGCGAGATTGCGAACGTTGCGCTTCTCATGGGTCTTGAAGTTGGCTGTGACGAGAATAACGCACTTATCGGGCAGTCCGTCACGTCCTTTACTTCGCTCCCAGAAACGGATGTAGAGGCAGATGCCATTTTCGCGGATAGACACATTGAAGCCAACTTGGTGTCTCTCAAATGCAATGTCATCCATACTGATGCCGTAATTCTGATAGAAGTACACGGCAATGTCGAACATTAGATTCTTGTTCATGATTAATTGAAATTTTAATTGTTAATAATGTTGTTTGTTGCGTGGTGTTAGGTTATATCCTCATTCCACGTCTCTTCTTTTTCTTTAATCGTCGTTGCTCTGCTGCGAACTCAGCCTCTTGTGCTGCAGTAGCATCGTAACCTGATGGTGTGAACAGACTGCCGATTCCTGAAGCGATGCTTTCAATGGCACTTTCCTCATACCTCGGTTTCGACTCTTCACGTTGAACTTGTGCAACTTGCGGATGTGGTGCTGCCGTTGGACGCAGTGGTTCATTGGTGCGCTGTGTCTGTTGGTACTTCTCCCGGAACTTCTTATTCCGCTCCAGTCGTTTCTCAATATTGGCAAAACTGAACTTGCGGTCAATCTTGGAGCCGGAGAACACATGCTTACCTTTGATAAACTTCACACCTTCAACTCTGCCGCCAGTCCTGCTGTACTTGAACTCCGTCATAATCCCTTGCTTGTGAAGAGCCTCACGAAGTTGCTCCCATGAAGTCGCTTTGGGCAATTCCTGTTTCAGTGCCTCGTAGATGTCGTACTTGGCTTTGTCATGTGGGCGTAGCCGTTCTGTGTTAACATGCTCCTTGCCGTCAGCCATATAGAGTCCGTACTTCTCCGTTAGTGCCTTGCATACCTTTTCATTGCGGTAGCGGTCGTTCTTGTCGGAAATGGTCTTGCCGTTGTTATCTACTCGGTTGAATACGATGTGACAGTGAGGATGTTTGCGGTCAGTGTGGCGGGCAATGATGAACTGGGTATCTCGGATGCCCATTCGCTCCATATATTCGTAAGCATTTTTTACTATTAGTCTATCATCGTTTCGCAAGCGGTCACCATCCTCTGGTGAGAAACTGAGGGAGATATGACCGACGGTATTCTTCACCTTGTCGTTGAGTAACGTCTGCAACTCAAACTGCTCCGCCATCTCTTCGGGAGTACCAGATACACCCTCGGCTACCAACAGTCTTGCCTTGTCCTCACGGAGAACATAGGCAACGCAACCTGCGAACTCAGAGCCTTTAGTTATCTTTCCTATCATCCTTTATCTGCTTTACGATTTGTGAAATCCGTGCTGCCAGACTGCGGCAGTCATCGGCTATCATTCCAAAGCCGTAGGCATTTGCCTGCCTTGCCAACTGGTTCAGGTTGGTGGCTTCGCTCATCAGATTTCTTAACAAAATGAACGTCTCCCTGCTGATACGTTCTTTGACGTATCCGTTCTTAATCAGTGAGCGAATGACCTCGCTCTGGCTTCTTCCACTCTGTCTGGCGAGTGCCTTTAGCCAATAGTTTTCCTGCTCCGTCAATCGGAGCGAGATTGTCTTTGCTTTCTTCATCGTTTTCTTTATTTTGGGTGAATATTGTTTGTGACCATCGGGAGCCTCTAGCCTTTTGGGGTGGCAAGTGGGGAGGTGAATGTAATACACCGCCATAAACTTGCTATCCCCAAAATGTTCCCCAATCGTCTTTCCTGGCTTGTAGGCTATGCGTTAAAATGTTTTAGCATTCATATAGCCAGATGTTTTAGCAACTGCTCCTTTCACTGGTTGCAATTTCAACAGATTTGCTAATTTAGCAACTGACTGATTTATTTGTTTCATCTGCTCGAACTTGCCTTCCTCAGTCTCGATGTCAAGAAGAAAATCTGCTATGTCGAGTCCCTGTTTTCGCTGTTCATCCGTCGCAGCCCGTTCCAAATAATCATACAATTGAGCATGGATGCCGAGTTGTCGCATCATCGGAATCTTGCCTCTCCAGTAGTCCGTTGCTCCGAGGTCAGGGAAGAGTGAAAGCGTTCGTCCTTGAAGTATGCTTAGGCATTCCTCATTGAGACAGCCGTTCTTTCCGCCAGACGCTATCCACGTAAAATGAGGCAGATGGATGCTGCATACAAGAGCAGTCTTTTCGCTCTCAACCAACGCAACGGGCTTGCCCTTCTCTGAGGCCAGAAGATGCTCCCCAAAGAAGCATTGTCTCAGATTGAAGTCATTGAGACGCAAGGCAGAGTGTACCCATGTGACGTGGCAAAACGGTTGTTTCACTCTCTTGCCCGTCTGCGGATTGTAAAGAATTATCTTACCCGTCCTTGCCTTGCCGCTACTGTCAATCTGCCAGAAAACAGTAGCACCTTGCCAGTGCCTTGATGTTCCGACATTGTATCTCTTCATCAGTTCCATTGTCTGCTCCCTGCCAAATTTGAGACATAGAAAGCGGAAGAGGTTGTTAGCCTCGTAGTGCTGCATACTGGCTTCTACTATCTCTGCCGGAATGTACGATATTGGTTTGGGGTGTTCTGCTGCTTTTGGGATGAAGACGGGCTTTCTTTCTTCTGATAGCTGCTCCTGTACAGATGGATTGTCCTTGAAATAGTCGCTAGGTGTGTAGTGATACCCACAACGCTGCTCATGGTCACATCTGCCTACGTATGAAGGGAACTGGATTCTTCCCTCCGTATCGATGTAACGGGAAAAGCAACGCTTCTGCTTACACTCAGGACAAGTGTATCTGGTGCTGATACCCTTATAGGGCTGTAGTCTGAATCTATAATCGCTCATTTTTTCATTTTTAGTGTCGCACTATCTACATTTTCTGCATTTTGATGGGGCAAAGTGTGGAAAGTGCGGAAAGTGCGAGGGGTGAAACCTTAGATTTTCGTGTACTCTCCGTGGCGTTCTCGTTTGAACAGGATACCGATGTTCCGACTTAGGAAGTCCTTAAAGGCCCGCTCTTTCATACCTGCTTTCTCTGCCATGTCAAGCCCTTCGGCAGTGGTGAACTGGCTCGGCAACTGGCGGAGGATGGCGAGTTGCTGCGTTGTCAGCGATTCCTCGTTCATGATTCCCTGTACATTAAGCGCTGTCATGCGGAAATATTCTGTCAGCAGGATCGCTTTCTCAACGGATTCCCTGTCGATGGTATCTTTGCCCGTCTCTCCGCAAGCCCATCGTGCCAGTTGGAGAATCAGACAGAAACGGATGAGGTAGGTCTCCAACTTACAGTAGATACCTACAATGACTTCACTGGCTTCAGTGTCGCACATCTCCGCCAGTCTGTGCTGGTACTCGTAGAGGGCTGCACGTGCCTCAGGCTGAAAGCATAGTATCTTGTATGGATTCTCTTCACATGGCATAAAGTCCAGCATTATCAGTTTTGAAAGAATGTCAGCCCATTGTTGGTCTATGTCCTCAGAGAGTTCACGGTCATTCCATCGAATCTTCTGCTGGTCTGATGGAAGAACAAACAGAATGCGGTCAATAAACCCGTTACACGACCGTTCACCTTTAGCCAGTTCACCCAACACCTTTTTCTGAATAGTTCCGATAACGGAGATATACGGTCGCTTGATGAATACTGAACTTTTTGCGCTCTTGCGGTCGGAGATGGTTGTCTTGGCACTGAATACAGATAGCCAGAATTGTTCTTCGGAACCGTTGTTGTAGCGGTTGAAGTTCTTGAACCATGCCGACAGTTCATCAGCCCATAGGCAGAGGCCCCGCTGATTCTGTGCATGTATCAGGCTCAGTCCTTCAGGGGTGATGTCGGAAACAAGGAATCGTTTGCGGACAGGCTCTTGCGGATATTCCTCCAGCCCAGCCTCATTACGTTCCTTACGGGTCATCTGCACCATCTTCTCAAATTCCTTATACTCCTGCTCAAATTGTAGGTTCTGCTGATAGTCGTAGGTGAGAAACGGTTTCATGGCAAAGGATAGGGGATGGCTCTTGTTGGCTCCTGGTCTGCCGACAAGTGCCATGTAGAGGATTGCACTTTCCAACCATCCGCTTTTCACTTGAACCAGATGTGTGTTGCCAATCCCAACGGCTATGGCAGTCAGCATAGATGCTGCCACATAGTCGATAGGGAAACTCTGGCACTCATGTAGTTCTGTGATGATGTGCTGCATGGGTTGAGGAAAGATGCTGACAGGGAAATCGGTTCCGCTCAGTCGTAGCCCGAAATCCGTTGTATTGTCAAGGATGCCTTGTGGTGTGAGGATGTTCTTTTCCATAGGGCATCAGCGATTAAGAAGTGACTTGGGCTTATGACGGACACCGCTCTGCATGCTAGCCAACATCTCATCATAAGTCTGTTGGCTGGTTTCCTTGCGTCCTGTCTCAATCCAATGCAATAGTTCATCCTCGTAAAAGTAGAGTTTTTTGCCTTTCTTGTAGGCAGGAATCACACCTTTACGGACAAGGTTATAGATGGTGGGCTTGGCTTTCTTCAAGATGTTACAAGCCACGTCCACCTCTATCGGTTTACGTTCTTTTGGTGTCTGAACTGGTTGGAGTTTGGACACCATCACAGATAACTCTTCGACCTTTTCGGTCAGATAAGCCACCGCCTGCGGTAACTCATCAAATGATACTTTTTCCTTTGTCATAATACGAAAATTTAATTTCGGCTGCAAAGGAAAAGGGTTATCTATTAGTGACCAAATTCACTAAAAAATAACTATCTGATAACCAATGGGGTGAAAAATCACCGTTTTGATTATCAGATAGTTATCAATGGTAATGGATGGCGATATTTCTTACCAACCAAGATAACTGTTTACTGGCATTCTCGGTTTTTGAGGCTTTTCTGCTTCATTCTGAGCTTTTGCCTCGGCCTGTTTTTCTTTCTGTATTCTGATTTCTGGAATATATTCGGGAATCAGTCCTTTGTCTTTGCTGGATTGTTTGCGAATCAGTGTGTCCAAGCTGACATTTTCCAGTTGATTGGCAAATACGACTTTGACAAAGCTGGCTCTATGTCTGCCAGTTGATAGTCGGAAAAACTTCCCAAGGTGTCCGGCAAGGTGAGCATAGTCAATGGACTTCAACTGTGATGAGACATTTAACGGCTTCACTTGTGGAAAAACGTATCTATGACCTTCTTCTTTTGGCAGAAAGGAATCTGGGGCATCTTGAAAATCCATGATATGTTTACAAAGCTGCTCAATATCGTCATTGTTCGTAATATATGGCGCCATTGTCTTCCTGAAAAACTTGATGGCTGCATCAAGATTCTTCTGATTTGCCTTCCTTCTCTCTTGAATGTTTTTCTCACGAATTTTCTCTAATTCGTCAGATGTGTCTTGTGCCGTTTTAGCAGGGAGTGGATTTTCTTCGGTGGCAGTATCGGAGCCGTCTTGTACAATATCGTCGCTCATTCCAAATTCTTCAGGATCATAAAACTGGTATTCAACTTCACCTCTTGCTGCAAGTTCTGACATCGTGGGTATCTCGTCCTCTGACAACTCATCGGTGGGGACATACTTGTCTTGCTCTGGTTCGTCAAATTCACAATCTTCGTATCGAACAGGGTAGGCTATGATGGTAAAGAAACGTTCCTTGATCTTCTTACCAATAATAGGGGTGACTTCATCAATAAACTGCTGGAAGATAAAGTACATGGCTACAACAAAGAGAAAGATGACTCAGAGCAATAAGTCGTCCTGACATAGCCAGGACTGCACTTAGTAGAGCAATGAGTCCCCAGATAGGGAGACTTTCATATTTATGGATCATATTCTGTATTACACTTTTTGGGGCGCAAAATTACAAAAAATCTCGCAAATAGCCAAATAGAGTAATGTGCGAACAAGAAAAAGGTGGAGGAAATTGATGTATATCCCCTCCACCTTATTATATATATGTGGCTTTACTTGGTCTTTGGTGTAAAGTCCACGTCATCCACGATGATACAGATATGTTCGTATGGATTGCGCTCGTATGCCTTGTTCATCATATAACGACGGAATATCTGTGCGTTCCGGCTTGGTAGCTTGTATGTCAGATAAAGAATCATATCCAAATTATAGACGTCTATCGTCCAGCCTTGCTTTTCATGCTTTGGGAATGGGACTTTTTCCAACGTTTCATGCTCATATAATTCCTTATTCTTATAGATTGCACGGATGGCCCGATAGATAGTAGCCTCTGGCAATCCAAACATATCGGAGATTTCTTCCTTTGTCATCCATACATCATTGAGTGGCATTGATACTTTACCTCCTTCAGTCATTCTGATGATATTTCTTCTTTTCATTGTGATGTACTATTTGAGGGTAATACGATTAACTGTTTCTCTTTTCTTGTCACTAACGAGGTCTGCATAAATCTGGGTGGTGGCCACATTCTTGTGTGTCATCATCTTCAATAGTTCGTTAAAAATTCAAGATACGGCGTAACGGCTAAGCCGCGCAGCCGAAGAGTTCTTTGAAAATGTGATTAATTAAAGTTTGGTTCGGTCGGTATCGGG
>LPNH01000240.1 GCA_001543385.1 Candidatus Hemicellulosilyticus sp. P3 | reverse complement strand
CGTGTGCAGACACCTACGCTGGCAATGGTCTGTGACCGTTACTGGAAGAACAAGCGCTTTACGCCTGAAGCCTTCTGGCAGTTGCACTTTGCCACTGGTATGGCAGACGGCGGAACCGTAAAGCTGTCATCCGTTGAGAAGTGGAAGGACAAGGCTGAAGCCGATACCGCCTATACTCGATTGAAGGCCGCCAGGACTGCCACGGTTGACAAAGTGGAACGCAAGGAAAAGACCGAGGAACCGCCCTTGCTCTATGATCTGACTTCGCTCCAGAAGGAAGCCAATGCCAAGCATGGGTTCACGGCAGACCAGACCCTCCAGATAGCGCAGAAACTCTATGAGTCGAAAATCATCACCTATCCGAGAACAGGCAGCAGCTATATTCCCGAAGACGTGTTCGCGGAAATCCCCTCGTTGCTGCTTACCCTTCAAGGCAGCGAGAAATGGGGAACAAAGGCGATGATGCTTTCCACACTCTCACGTCACAGTGTGGACGATTCGAAGGTAACCGACCATCACGCCCTGCTCATCACGGGTGAGAAGCCTGCCCTGCTTTCAAAGGACGAGATGACTGTCTATGACATGATAGTAGGTCGCATGATTGAGGCGTTTGCCGACAAGTGTGTCAAGGAAGTCACCAGCGTGACTGCCACTGCTGAAGGCATGGCCTTCTCCGTCCGTGGCTCTGTCATGAAGCAAAAAGGATGGCGCTTTGTCTATGGCGATGATGCTGACACTGTATTGCCAGACTGGAACGAGGGCGACAGCCTGAAAATCTCAGGAGCCTCCATCACCGAGGGAAAGACCAAGCCACAGCCCCTTCATACCGAGGCTACCCTGCTGGCAGCGATGGAGACCTGCGGCAAGGAGATAGAGGACGAAACGCTCAGACAGGCCATCAAGGACTGCGGCATCGGCACACCTGCCACCCGTGCCTCCATTATCGAAACACTCTTTGCCCGTGGATATATGGAAAGGGTAAAGAAGTCGCTCGTCCCTACGGAAAAAGGGCTTGCCCTCTATTCCGTCGTGAAGGACATGAGCATTGCCGACGTGACGATGACGGGCGAATGGGAGAAGTCCCTGGCACAGATCGAGCATGGTGAGATGGCTGTTGACGAGTTCAACCACGGCA
>LPNH01000239.1 GCA_001543385.1 Candidatus Hemicellulosilyticus sp. P3 | reverse complement strand
CAAGCAGGTGCTGTCTGATGCCTCGAAGTCGTTCTTCGTCTATGTCGGTGCATCGGCACTGGCAGGGTACGAGACAGTGAACTGGAACAAGCAACTGCTGGATGACGGCTCACGGCTGAAGGAAAAGGGCGGCTTTGTCTATGGCTGTGCCGCTACGCTAAACGTGGAGTGGTATCTGTCGGACAAGGTGGTGCTGACGGGGAATGTGCGTGAGCGTTTCCTGTGGGGCAATACCTCTGGGCTGAACCATACGCAGTACGGCATTGGCTTGAAATTCATCATCAACTGACGGGAAGGGATGGATATAGAGAAGATCAAAGAAACACCGATTGCCGACTTTCTGAGTCGGCTCGGTTTCCATCCCGTCAAAAGACGTGGTGCGGTGCTGTGGTATCATGCGCCTTACAGGGGTGACAAAAGCCCTTCGTTCAAACTCGACACCCGAAAGGAAAAGTGGTTTGACTTCGGCATGGGTGAGGGTGGCGACATCTTTACGCTGGCTGGGAAACTGATACCGTCGAACGACTTCATCCGTCAGGCTCAGTACATTGCAGAGACCATGAAACTGCCGATGCCGGAGATAAAGGGAATGGAGTACCAGAAGATAGCGGAAGACACGGAGCCGCAGTTTGCGAACGTGGAGGTACTGCCGCTCGGACACTATGCCTTGCGCCAGTATCTGTCAGAAAGGGCGATACCCTTTGAGGTGGCAAGCCGCTACTGCAAGGAACTGCACTATGACCTCCGCAACAAGCGGTATTTCGCCATAGGCTTTCCTAATGACAAAGGTGGCTATGAAGTGCGCAACAAGTTCTTCAAGGGCTGCATTGCGCCAAAGGGAACGACCTTCATCAAGGCAGGAAATGAGCCAAGCAGGGAGTGCAACGTGTTTGAGGGCTTCTTTGACTTCCTTTCAGCGGTCGCCATCAACCATGATGCAGCGCAAAAGGACAATCTGGTGCTGAACAGCATCATCTACCTGCGGAAGTCAACGGACTTGCTGAGCCAGTACAACCACGTTCATGCGTATCTTGACAATGACGAGGCAGGAAGAAAGGCGGTGAAGACACTGAAAGAATGTCTGGGTGAAAAGGTCATCGACCACACTGCCGACTACAATGGATGCAAGGATCTCAACGAGT
>LPNH01000238.1 GCA_001543385.1 Candidatus Hemicellulosilyticus sp. P3 | reverse complement strand
ATCACTCCATTTCGTCTGGGCTGTCGTAAAACTCCATCGCTGCGAGGGCTTCGTCATCATTGCTGAATTCAGAATCCTCCTCGAAGATTTCTTCTACTTCGTCAGCGACTTCCCTGTTCTCCAGTTGCTCTATCTCCACCTTTTGCTTCTCAGGTGTAAACGAACCAACCTTACCTGCTTTTATTCTATGTCTCATATTGATTCATATGTTGAACTTTCAATTTCTAAATTAACCATTCTCGTATATAATCGAGTTATCTCCCCTTCTTACAGTAACCTTTGCAGGTCCTCTAATCTGGAACTGGCGTCTTTCTTCCTTACTGTTAAAGGACAGTATCTCATGATACAACCGTATGCCCTCTTCTTCGGAGCCAGGATAAGGAAGGGCAACGACACCTCTACAGATAAAACCTGTTGACGGAACGGTAAAAGAAATTAAAACGACGAGAAACCGATATTCGTTAACAATGGCGATATATACCCCATCTTCCCTTTTCGTTGGCATGGTATCTTGATCTCCAATTATAAAAGTACCATGAAGTATATCTTTATCAGGATTAAGTATCTGGTCTCTTATTGGTTTTAAACTATCATTCAAAATGTAATAATACCCCAGCTTTCGAAAAGCATATAGATACGCAGACTTTAGTACTGCGATTCTTGCCGCTTGGACATTACTCTTTTCCTTTTTTACGTGGAGATTGACTTGAATCGAATAATTTGCACCATCACTTTTCACGCTGTTTACAAAATCATCCACGGCATTAGGTGGGTTGGTCTTGCTTCTTATGTCGAAACAAATAGTTTTTTCTTCATCTATCCGAACTTTCGTATGAACTTTCTTTCCATGAGAATTTAAAACGGCATCTGCATTCTCTAGTTGTCGGTTCTTATTTCCATATTGCAATTCCAACTCATGCAACAACCAGTTATCAATATCGTGTCCACACTTACTGTTGCATTTCTTGCAGGTAACAAGAATGGGGCTTCCACCCAAAGACTTGGGAGGAACATCTTCCAAAGTTAATACATCACCTACTTTATCACCAAGTTCTTGTAAATTAAATGTTTTCTTACACAATGGACAAACATAGTATCCCTTGATTGGAAATTCTTTCCCATCTTCATCCTGAAAGGGCATCT
>LPNH01000237.1 GCA_001543385.1 Candidatus Hemicellulosilyticus sp. P3 | reverse complement strand
CGTCAACTCGAACGACGACCGCTTCTACGTGGACTATATCAGCTTCTACAAGAGACCCGAACCGCTGGGTGCCGGTTGGCACACCTTCCTTGAGGGCGAGTTCAATGACGCTCTGCGTTCCAACCTCACGGATCAGCCTTCGTTCGCTTACCATTATCCTGCAAGCCTGACTACGCAGTACAATGGCTTCACTCTTACAAAGGTCTCCATGTTCAGCGACAACCTCTACGGCGGTGCCGTGGGTGGCAACTACACCTGCTACATCTATGAAGGCGGCAGCACTCCTGGTGCCGGTACGCTGGTCTCCACGCAGGCTGTCACATTGCCTGTGGGTCTCGGCGAATGGGTTGACTGGGATCTGACGACTCCTGTCCCGGTCCATGGCGGCACCGACCTCTGGGTTGTGTGGCACGTCGACCAAGCTGGTGGCATGGGCTATCCTGCTGGCATGTGCAATTCCGACAGCAACCCGAACGGTGACTGGTGGGACGGCGGCCAAGGTTGGGAGAACTATGGTGGTGGCGTGTGGACAATGCGCAACTACTTCAACAACCGTGCTGGCCGTGGCTTCTACGACTATGCCAACGAGAACGCCCCTGTTGCCATTGCTGCCAACAGCCCAATCAAGAGCAACCTCCGCACCTACGTGAAGGGTGACACTCCTCTGAGAATGGAAAATTCGACCCGCAGCCTGAACCACTACAGAGTGTACCGCACGAACTGCTACCAGGAGTGCCCCTACACCGAAGACAACACCGTCCTGCTGGCCACCGTCTGGGTGCCCGACACCGTCTACATCGACGTTGAGTGGGCCGACCTCGAGCCTGGTGTCTACAAGTGGGGTGTCGGTGCCGTCTACGAGGGCAACCGCGGTGAGATGATTGAGGCTCCCATCAACTGGGCCGAGCCTGTCACCATCACCCGCGACGCCACTGCCGACAACGATCCTAACCCGGTTCCGGGTGAAGAGGGCGTCCGCGCTCCTTGGGATCTGATGATGACCTTCAACGCTGCCGAAGGCGGCCATTATGGTGTGGGCTTTGACGGCAACAACTTCTATACCTCCAACTGGGGTTATAGCGCTGCCGCACATAATTTCTATAAGTATGACCTCCAGGGCAACATGATCGAAGGCTTCGATATCTCCGGTTGTGGAACGCTCCGTGGCATGACCTATGATGGCCAATACTTCTATGGTGTTGCCAACAGCGCCACGGTTTACTGTGTCGACTTGGCTAACCACAGCCTGGTGAGCACCTTCACCAGTGCCTATGGCGCCCAACGTGGTATTACCTACGATCCGGAGCGCGATGGCTTCTGGGTCATCGGCAACTGGAGCGGCAACCTGACGCTCATCAACCGCCAAGGTGCTGTCCAATTCACCGGTCCCGCCCCAACGAGCGCTTCCGACCTTGCCTACTACAAGGACGAAGACGGTGTTGAGCACATCTTCTGCTTCAACAATGCCGACAACGGCGTGTACGACTACAACATCACCACCAACACGATGGGTGGCTCGGTGTTCAACTTCTCCAGCACTCCTGGCTACGCCAGCGGTAGCTCCGGTGGCTGCACCGTGGCCGACTTCAACGGCAAGACCGCCTTCATCGGCGACCTGCAGCAAAGCCCGAACCTCATTGGTATCTACGAACTGAAGGATGCCAATGTTGGCCCGACTCCTGGTCCTGGCGGCGATGCCTGCAACCAGTTGGCTCTGCCTCGTGAGAGCGAGACCATCTGGTCGAACTGCCTCGACAAGGATATGTTCATCATCAACGACTCACTTAATAACAATGGTGTGACTGTCA
>LPNH01000236.1 GCA_001543385.1 Candidatus Hemicellulosilyticus sp. P3 | reverse complement strand
AGTTCCCGGACCCGTAAGCTCTTACGCTGCTGCTCACGCTTGGCAATCTCGCGCTCGATCTTTTCCAAGAACTTGCCCTCGACAATCTCAGGAGTCAGTCGCTGCAACTGGTTCCGGGCAGCATTCTTCTCTCCCTCCGTACTGGCTGCGTCATCAACCACGGCCTGCAACTTCTCAGAGAGACGGCTGTTACGCTCATACTTCGCACGCTCTTCTTCCGTTACGTCGTAGGAGCCAGTACCGTTGCGCGCCTGCAGCTCTTCCTCGTATTTCTCATACTCGCCATTGCTCTTGGCCGCAATCACTAGCGTCTGATGGAGTTCTTTCTTCTCTTCCTCGGAGAAACCCTCGAAAGGAGTAAAATACTCACGATAATACTCGATGATGGTTCGCTCGATGATATACTGCTCAATCTTCGTGGGCTGTTGACTGCCCTTGAAGATGAGAAATATCAGCGACATCAGGAAATTCTTCTTCTCACCGAAGTTCTGGAGATACTCCGTCTCAGTCACCTTGAAGGGATTCATGGAGATGGGCTTTTCCTTGCTATAAGAGATATATGTTCCACCGAAATAGCTGCACAGTCCCTCATAACTGTCACCTGTATCGACAATCACCACATCGGTATTCTGCTCGTAATACTGGCGCACGACTGTGTTCATGAAGAACGACTTACCGCTACCAGACGGGCCAAGAACAAAGAAATTCGAGTTGTTGGTGTACTTTATCTTTCCTTCCTTACCTGTGGTGTCGATAGGCATCGGTACACCCTGACGGTCGGTATAGTAACACTTCACGGGTGTATCATCGCCATGCGTCTGACGCTCTTTATACATCAGGCACAAGGCAGCATCCGAAAGCGTCAGAAAACGGTCGTAATCCTGATTGAGACGATAGACATTGCCAGGGAACGAGGCCACAAAGAGTTCAAGCTGGTTATAGGCACGTTTCGAGATATGGATGCCCTGACGGCTGAAGATGTTCTCCAGATGGTTGGTCACCTTCTGCATATCTTTCTGGGCATCCATCGCCACAATGAGATTATAGTGGGCATAGACGAGCTGTTTTCCCTCTCGTGCTATCACCTCCTGCACCTGCTTGATGTCCTCGACGGCCATCTGGTTTGATGGATTGGGAATGCTCGCATGACGG
>LPNH01000235.1 GCA_001543385.1 Candidatus Hemicellulosilyticus sp. P3 | reverse complement strand
AGCGGATTTTAATGTTCTCAAGAACATAGCAAGGTATGTTTTGAGCCGCTCAGAACTCCGTTAGCCGCTCAAAACCCCTTGCTCTGCCGAGGGCTGGGGGCTGTCCTCCGAAGTCGGACTGCCCGTTGATACTGCCGTAGGCGCACATAATTCATGCAAGCAGTGAGTGATAACCATATTGTCAAACAAAACAGATTCAAGAATGAACAGGAAACAGAATAAAGGAGGGAGAAATCCCAAGATTGATCCGGCGGTTTACCGCTATTATGTAAGGTTCAACAGCAAGGAGCATGAGCGGTTCCTGCACATGTTCGAGCGTTCAGGCATGGCGCATCCGTCCGTTTTCATCAAGGCGCAGTTCTTCGGTGAGACATTCCATGTGGTCACCTTCGACAAGGGACTGCACGAATACTACACGAAACTGAGTGACTTTCACGCACAGTTCCGCATGGTTGGCAACAACTACAACCAGACGTTGAAAGAACTCAGAAGCCACTTTTCCGAGCGCAGGGCAATGGCGCTGACGTACAAACTGGAGAAGTACATGCAGCAGTTAGTGGAGATTGCTACGAAGATTGTGGAACTTACAAATGAGTATCAGCAGAAATGGTCGCAAAGATAAGTTTCGGAAACTCGCTGTTTGGCGCACTGGCGTACAATGGCGAGAAGATCAACAAGGACGAGGGCAAGCTGCTTGCCACCAACCGCATCTTCGACGACGGTACGGGCAAGGTGAATATCCGCAGGGCTATGGAGGATTTTATGCGGTTCATGCCCGACCGATGCCGAACGGAGAAACCTGTAGTGCATATCTCCCTCAATCCGCATCCCGACGACAAGCTGACGGACACGGACATGGAGAACATTGCCCGTGAGTACATGGAAAAGATTGGCTTTGGCGGACAGCCCTACATGGTCTATAAGCATGAGGACATCGACCGCCACCACATGCACATCGTCACCATACGCATCAAGGAGGACGGAAAGGCCATCAGTTCCAGTAATAACTTCTACCAGAGCAAGAGGGCTACACGCGAACTGGAGAAGAAATACAACCTGCACACGGCTGAACGTGGGCAGGCTATTTCCGAGATTCCTCTCCGCAAGGTGAATGCCAGCGAGGGTGACGTAAAGAAACAGATTGCCAACACGGTCA
>LPNH01000234.1 GCA_001543385.1 Candidatus Hemicellulosilyticus sp. P3 | reverse complement strand
GTAGGGGATATGATTTCGCCCTGTTTAGCATCCCATAGTTCGGGACGACAACAGAAATCCGTCGTCATGACGGTCTTCTTGCCATCAATGGTGATTCTGAGCAGGATGGCTGTTGTGCCGTCTGCCCTTGTTTTTGCCCTGTTGATATAGGGCATCAGTCTGAATGTACTTCTGTTCATAATTGCTATTATTGTCTTTGCTTGTTTACGATTTGTTTGCTGTTAGCATTGAGCACCAGTACAAAGTCCTTGGTTGCCTCAATGAATTTGTAGGCTTCCTCAAAGAGTTTGTCCTGTGTCACCATTGCATAGACTTGTGTCATTCTCACATTCGTGTGACCAAGCATCTTGCTGATGACATCTATCGGCACGTCATTGGATAGGGTGAGGATAGAAGCATAGTAGTGCCTTCCCATGTGGTGGCTGATTGGCTGTGTGCAGTCTGCCATTTCCGCTATCTTCTTCAAGTTCTTCAATAGGAAGGCATAGTTCTGGCGGGGCATCAGCGTAGGCAGACCAGCGTCCTTATACTTGTCGAACAGTTCAATGGCTTCTGGTATCAGTTTCACGACAGCCTGTACCCCTGTCTTTTTGCGTTTGTATTTCAGCCACAGGCTCCCTTGCTCATCGTATGACAGGTTGTCTTGTGTAACAGATATGGCGTCAATATAAGCCATACCCGTGTAGCAGGCTATCAACAACAAGTCACGTGCGATAATGAGCGATGTCTTATCCGATGGGATTTGCAGGCTGACTATCCGCTGGAAGTTCTCTGGAGTTATGGTTCGTGGCGATTTCTTCGGTATGGTCGGTTCCTTGTAACGTGCAAAGAGGTACTTGTCTGTCAGTCCGTCCTTGTATGCCCTGCGGCAAGCCAGTTTCAGATAGGTGAAATACTTATGGGCTGTAGCAGCCTTTTTGCCTTGTCCGTCAATCAGGAAATGCTCATAGTCACTGATGAACTGGTTGGTCATTTGCCCGAACGCCATATCGCTGACTCCATATGTTGCAGGAATGAATTCTGCAAGTGAATCCTTTACCTGTCTGATACAGGTATAGGTGGCAGGAGTCCTGTCTATGCCTACACGGTTCTTCGTATCTTCAAGCAGGATGTTGAACACTTGTAGAAGCGTCACCTGCCCGTTGATGCTGCCCTGCATC
>LPNH01000233.1 GCA_001543385.1 Candidatus Hemicellulosilyticus sp. P3 | reverse complement strand
GCTGGAGGACGGCAGTCCCAAGCCAATCACCAAATGGAAGAGTCGCGAGTTTGACGACCAGCAGAAGCAGGACTATCTGGACGGCAAGGTCATCAAGTTGGAGAACATGACCGACAAGGAAGGACAGCCCTGCACCCTCTACGTGCAGTTCAACAAGGATAAAGGCCGTCCGTACAGTTCCACCACACCGCCAGAGCCCGGCAAGGTGATCGGCCCCTCCAACGAGAGCAAGACACAGGTTGCCGTGAACAACGAGGGCAAGACCAACGAAGAGACCAAGGGCGTAGAGGAGCCTTTGCAGAAAGGACAGGTGAAGCCCAAGAATGAAAAGCAGAAGGCGCAGCAGGAGCAGGCTGACGGTGAAGTCAAGACCCCCGCCAAGAAGCAGAAGAAAGGAGGCCCGAAACTTTGAGGAAAATAGCAGGAAGTACCACCACTAAATCCAATTATCCAAATTGAAATCAAAATCCAATCAAGAAAATGAAGACAATCATTGCAGAAAAGCCCAGCGTGGCGCGTGAGATAGCCCGCATTGTGGGTGCCTCTCAGCGAGAGGAACGCTATATCACAGGTAACGGCTACTATGTCACATGGGCCTTTGGCCACCTTGTGCAGCTTGCCATGCCCGAAGCCTATGGATTCAAGGGTTTCCAGAAAGAGAGCCTGCCCATCCTGCCCGATGTGTTCCAACTGACGGCCCGACAGGCGAAGGGTGACAAAGGCTATGCCGCCGACCCCGGCGTGGAAGCGCAGATACGCTGTATCAGGAAACTGTTCGCCGACAGCGAGTATATCATTGTCGCCACCGATGCGGGACGTGAGGGAGAACTGATTTTCCGCTACCTCTACAACTATATCGGATGCTCGACACCATTCAAGCGGCTCTGGATCAGTTCTCTGACCGACAAGGCCATCCGCGAGGGCTTGCGCAGCCTCGAAGACGGCAGCAGATATGATAACCTCTACCTTGCCGCCAAGGCCCGCAGTGAAGCCGACTGGCTCGTAGGCATCAATGCCACACAGGCCATCACCATTGCCGCAGGACGCGGCACCTACAGCCTCGGACGTGTGCAGACACCTACGCTGGCAATGGTCTGTGACCGTTACTGGAAGAACAAGCGCTTTACGCCTGAAGCCTTCTGGCAGTTGCACTTTGCCACTGGT
>LPNH01000232.1 GCA_001543385.1 Candidatus Hemicellulosilyticus sp. P3 | reverse complement strand
ACCAGTGGCAAAGTGCAACTGCCAGAAGGCTTCAGGCGTAAAGCGCTTGTTCTTCCAGTAACGGTCACAGACCATTGCCAGCGTAGGTGTCTGCACACGCCCGAGGCTGTAGGTGCCGCGCCCTGCGGCAATGGTGATGGCCTGTGTGGCATTGATGCCTACGAGCCAGTCGGCTTCACTGCGGGCCTTGGCGGCAAGGTAGAGGTTGTCGTACTTGCTGCCGTCTTCGAGGTTGCGCAAGCCCTCACGGATGGCCTTGTCGGTCAGTGAACTGATCCAGAGCCGCTTGAACGGTGTCGAGCATCCGATATAGTTATAGAGATAGCGGAAAATCAGTTCTCCCTCACGTCCCGCATCGGTGGCGACAATGATATACTCGCTATCGGCAAACAGTTTTCCAATACAGCGTATCTGCGCTTCCACACCGGGGTCGGCGGCATAGCCTTTGCCACCCTTCGACTGCCGGGCCGTCAGTTGGAACACATCGGGCAGGATGGGCAGACTCTCCTTCTGGAAGCCCTTGAATCCGTATGCTTCGGGCATGGCAAGCTGCACAAGGTGGCCAAAGGCCCATGTGACATAGTAGCCGTTACCTGTGATATAGCGCTCCTCACGCTGGGTTGCACCCACAATGCGGGCTATCTCACGTGCCACGCTGGGCTTTTCTGCAATGATTGTCTTCATTTTCTTGATTGGGTTTTGATTTCAATTCGGATAATTGGATTTAGTGGTGGTACTTCTTGCTATATCCCTCAAAGTTTCGGGCCTCCTTTCTTCTGCTTCTTGGCGGGTTTCGTGTCTTCACCATTAGCCTGCTCCTGCTGTGCCTTCTGCTTTTCGTCCTTAGGCTTCACCTGTCCTTTCTGCAAAGGCTCCTTCACGCCCTTGGTCTCTTCGTTGGTCTTGCCTTCGTTGTTCACGGCTACCTGCGTCTTGCTCTCATTTGAGGGACCGAGCACCTTGCCGGGCTCTGGCGGAGTGGTGGAACTGTACGGACGGCCTTTCTCCTTGTTGAACTGCACGTATAGGGTGCAGGGCTGTCCTTCCTTGTCGGTCATGTTCTCTAACTTGATGACCTTGCCGTCCAGATAGTCCTGCTTCTGCTGGTCGTCAAACTCGCGACTCTTCCATTTGGTGATTGGCTTGGGACTGCCGTCCTCCAGC
>LPNH01000231.1 GCA_001543385.1 Candidatus Hemicellulosilyticus sp. P3 | reverse complement strand
GTGGTGAACAACTTCATCAAGCAGCAGATAGAGAAGGGCTATTCGCTCTACTGCTACGACTACAAGTACCCCGACCTTTCCACCATTGCCTTCAACCACCTACTGAAGCATTCGGACGGCTACAAGGTCAAGCCGAAGTTCTATGTCATCAACTTCGACGACCCACGGCGCAGCCATCGGTGCAATCCCATTCACCCAGACTTCATGACGGACATTGCCGATGCCTACGAGAGCGCATACACCATCATGCTCAACCTCAACCGCACATGGGTACAGAAACAGGGTGACTTCTTCGTGGAGTCGCCTATCATCCTCTTTGCCGCAGTGATATGGTTCCTACGCCTCTATCAAGGTGGTAAGTACTGCACCTTCCCCCATGCCATTGAACTGCTTAACCGCAGGTACGAGGATATTTTCCCAATTCTCACGTCCTACCCGGAACTGGAGAACTATCTTTCTCCCTTCATGGACGCATGGCTCGGTGGAGCGCAAGAGCAACTTCAGGGGCAGATAGCATCTGCTAAGATTCCACTGTCCCGTATGATTTCCCCTCAACTCTATTGGGTGATGTCTGACAGCGAGTTTACGCTTGACATCAATAACCCCGATGAGCCGAAAATCCTCTGTGTCGGTAACAATCCCGACCGACAGAACATCTACGGTGCAGCCCTCGGACTGTATAACAGCCGTATCGTGAAACTTATTAACAAGAAGGGTAAGTTGAAGTCATCGGTCATCATCGACGAGTTACCCACCATCTACTTCAAGGGACTGGATAACCTCATTGCAACCGCCCGAAGCAACAAGGTTGCGGTATGTCTCGGCTTTCAGGACTTCAGCCAGTTAGTCCGCGACTATGGCGACAAGGAGGCAAAGGTGGTGATGAACACCGTCGGCAACATCTTCAGTGGGCAGGTAGTGGGTGAGACAGCCAAGCAACTCAGTGAGCGTTTCGGTAAGGTACTCCAGAAACGCCAGTCGATTTCCATCAACAGGCAGGATGTTTCTACCTCCATCAACACGCAGATGGACAGCCTTATCCCGCCCAGCAAGATTTCAGGTCTTACTCAGGGAATGTTTGTCGGCTCTGTGTCCGACAACTTCAACGAGCGTATTGAACAGAAGATTTTCCATGCTGAGATTGTGGTGGATTCTGCCAAGGTGGATGC
>LPNH01000024.1 GCA_001543385.1 Candidatus Hemicellulosilyticus sp. P3 | reverse complement strand
GGTCCATTCGTTGTTGCGCAAGGCACCATCGATGGCGATCCTTTTGCCTTTCTTCACTGCAAGGGCGACGCGCTCGGCGGTCTTGTCCCATGCCACCACGTTGAACCACTGCGTGTCTTTCACCTGCTCGTGGTTGGCGTTACGGTGTGTCTCGTTCACGGCAAGGCTGAAGCGCGTGATGATGCGGTTGTCGTTGAAGGTTCTCGTTTCAGGTTCTGCACCCGGGCGGCCAATCAGGATGACCGAATTTCTCATTGTACTCATAGTTGTGTGTGTTTAGTAATTAGTAATTAGTTTGTTTAGTTGTGTCGCACCTTGTGGTTGGCGAATTTGCCCTATCAATCGGTTTGACGATGCAAAGTAACAACACTTGTCAAGACTAAACCGTTGATTAAACGTTTGTAGTCGACAGCAGTCGTTTGTTGTCGTTTGCTGTCGGCTTTATTGTTGATATTTAATAAATTACATTTTTCCATTTTCTTATGACTTTTTTCGATTTTTTTGAGGATTTATGGAGATTTACTATCTTTGCGGTCCAATAATAGGATTAGAAATGACTGCATTACCCAAGAAATATGCTGCTGGAAAAGGTTTTTTTACCCATATCCTTACTGTCCCGTTCTTTGTTTTCGGGATGCTCTTGCTTTTTTCACCTACTAGTTTCGACCGTTTCTCTATTCCCTTCTCGCGCTATTCGTTCCATGTGACGATGATTCTCTGCATCGTCCTCGTGGTGATGATTATCTCCCGATTGTTGTTTATGTTATTCAATCGGAAAAGACGCGAGATTGATTGGGGAAGGAGTGTCTTGCTCTGCCTGCTTGAAATTGTTTTTTCTTCGGGCTTTACGGCCTTGTATCTCTGGCTGATGTCGAGTAAGGATGTGGCCTTTTTCTGGTTCTTCGGCATGACGCTGGTCTATCTCTTTGTCCTCATGCTCATCCCTTATGTAATCATCGACTTGTATTTCTTGCTGTTGGCCAAGGATCAGCAGCTCTTCGAGAAAGACCGTGACGTCTCGAAAGAGAAGATCCGCTTTGTGGACGAGCGCGACAACCTTAAGTTGGTGGTGGCCACGGATGCGGTGCTTTATGTGCAGTCGGATGAGAACTATGTGAAGGTGTGCTATTTGGAGGACAGCGAAATCAAGTTCTGCAGCATCCGCAACACAATGAAAAGGGTGGAGGACCTTTGTGTCAGAAACGGTTTGGTACGTTGCCACCGCTCCTATTTCATCAATAGCAGTAGGGTGCAGGCGCTTCAGAAAGACAAGGAATTCACCTATGCCGTCCTGGATGTACCTAACGCCAGCCGCGTGCCTGTGAGCAAAAACTATTACGATCAACTTTCGGCACTATTATAATTATGGCTAAGGATCTGAAACCACATATTGGTATCTTCGGTCGCAGAAACTGCGGCAAGAGCAGTCTTATCAACCTGTTGACGGGACAGGACATCGCCATCGTGAGCGACACGGCGGGTACTACCACCGACCCCGTCAAGAAAAGCATAGAGATCTTCGGCATCGGGCCTTGTGTGCTCATCGACACGGCGGGCATCGACGATGTTGGCGAATTGGGCCAACAGCGTGTGGATAAGACCATGAAAGTGCTGGAGGAGATCGACTGCGCCGTTTTGGTCATCACAGAAAACAACTTCGGTGATCCTGAAAAGCATCTCATCGCCCGTATGAAGGAATTGGCGGTGCCGTTCTTCGTCGTCCACAACAAATCCGACCAAGAGTCGCTCCTTGCCGTCGTGAAGGCGATGATAGAGCAAAACTATGCCACTAAGGTGCTGAATTTCAGCGTTGCAAAGAAGGATGGCATTGCGCCTTTGGTCGAGCTGCTGAAAAAGGCCATTCCCGAGAGCGCGTATCAGAAAGTGTCGTTGTTGGGTGGCATCATCCAACCTAATGAGGTGGTGGTTTTGGTCTGCCCCGTTGACAGCGAAGCGCCCGAAGGCCGTTTGATTTTGCCTCAGGTGATGGCCATCCGCGATGTGTTGGATAATGAATGCATCTGTGTAGTGCTGAAGGAGACCCACTTGCAGCAATACCTTTACACTATGCCTAAGCCTGCTTTGGTGGTCACCGACAGCCAAGTGTTCGGCCAGGTGAGCAAAATTGTCCCCAATGACATTCCTCTGACCAGCTTCAGCATCGTCATGGCACGTTTGCGTGGCGATTTTGACAACTATGTGAAAGGTACGCCTTATCTCTCACAACTGAAGGACGGCGATTCGGTCTTGTTGCTTGAGTCGTGCACCCACCACAGCACCTGCGAAGACATCGGCCGCGTGAAGTTGCCTCGCATGATTCTGAATTACACAGGAAAAGACATTCATTTCGAGTATGTGGCAGGGCTGTCACCCATCGCAAACCCCGAAAAATACGCCATGGCCATCCAATGCGGCGGCTGCATGAGCACACGCAAGCAACTGTTGAACCGAACTAATTTGTTTGTCAACCAAGGCATCCCGATCAGTAACTACGGCATGGCTTTGGCCTTTATGAATGGCATCTTCGACCGGGTGATGGAACCGTTCAGGAAATAAGCGTTGTATTATTCTGTTATTTCTTCTCCAATACGAACCTTCATTCGTTCAATGAAGGCGGCCGAATAGTATTGGAAGAAATTGAAATGCATGGAGAGTGAGATGCGAAGCAACAAGTCGCCGTCAAGTGAGGGCTTGTTGAAGATTTTGTAGACATGGTTGCGGGTGCAGCCAATCTCACGCGAGAGCCAGCCCACGCTGTGTTGGTCGACTTTCAACTGCTCCTGAATGAGATGCCCGATGTGGATGTCACTTGATAGTTTCTCCATGACTATTTCAAATAAAATACAATAATAGACCATCCGAGTTACTCTGTTTTCATCCACTTCATCCATTTGTGTTTTCTTACTATGAATAAGCAATAAATTCCTATCTTTGCATCATATCATTGGAATCATGTTATCCCTTCCCATCATCGAAATGATCAAGAAGAAGTCGGGGCTCGACTTCAATAACGCCAAGGACTTCGAGGTGCTGTCGGAGTCGTTTCCAGCCAGCGACCGTTTGGGAGTCAACACCTTGAAGCGGTTGATGGGTTATGCCAAGTCGCCTATAGCGCCACGAAAAGCCACGCTTGATGCTTTGGCGCATTATCTGGGCTCATCTTCGTGGGAGACCCTGACGGGCATGCAACCTGTGGAAAGCGACTGGATGGAGAAGGCTTTTTTCGCCGATGAGATTCGCGAAGGCACAACGGTGGAGGCTTCATGGCTGCCTAACCGTCATATCGCTTTGCTATGTATTGGTGAGAACAAATTCCGAGTGACAGAGAGCTTGAACGGCAAATTGCTTGTCAACGACGAGGTGACCATTTTTAGTTTTCGTTTGGAGTATCCTTTGCAAGTGTACCAAGTCATCCGCAATGGCGAGATTGTGCGCGATGCCGCCGGTAACGAGTTGGGTTATGTGGCTGGACGCCAAAACGGATTGACTGAACTATTCATCAAGGAGGCAGCCTAATGAGCGATTCCGATTTCATCAATCCTGTACAGCACAATCAAGATGAAGTGTTGTTTGACAGCGGTGGCACCTGTGATTGCTACCGTCTCGTCAAGGACAACCGCGTCTATTGCGTCAAACGGCCCAAGAAGGACATGCGTTCGTCGGAAGTCTATATGAGTTTGTTCCGCAAGGAGTTTGAACTCGGCATAGAGTTGGAGCATCCCAACATTGTGCGTTACTTTGCCTATGATGAGGACGAAAACGGCCCATACATCCGCATGGACTACATCGACGGTGACAGTCTTGAGGCTTTTTTGGCCCAGCATCCTGACTATTTCAAAGAGAAAGGACACAGGAAACAATTTTGTGATGAGTTGTTTTCGGCTTTGTCCTATCTTCACGACAAGAAGATGCTACATCTCGACCTTAAGCCCAGCAACATACTCATCACCAATAAGGGCCATCATGTGAAACTTATCGATTTGGGCTTCGGTTGGAGCGAGAGTTACCTTCACGATTTTGGGTTCACCCGCGATTATTGCGCCCCCGAGCAGTTGACCGCCAAGACCGAGTTGTTCTCACCGGCTACCGACATCTATGCCTTGGGCAAGATTTTGCAGCGTTTCGGTTTGGCCAAGGATTCTATAACGCAATGCTGTGTGAAGGAAGATCCAAGAGCGCGTTACCAAAGCGTAGACGCTTTGCGAAAAGCCATGCAACGTAGCGAAACGATCAGAATTTCCTCGAGAGTGGGTTTGGGGTTGGTTGCGGCAATGCTGATAGGAGCCATCGTTTGGTTGGTAGGCTTCAGGGAAAAGCCCTTGCCGCCCCGACCACCAGCGCCCGAAGGAGCCATCAACGGGCTGTTCACCATCAACGAGGCGGGTGACCAGGTGTATTTCTCGAAAGGTAACCTGCAATACAAGCCATCCATCAACACATGGCGTTTTGCCGAAAACCAGTTTGACTATATTGGCGGCGACAATGCCAATCACAACTCTGCTGAGAAATGCGTCAATTGGTTGGATTTGTTTGCCTGGGGTACCAGTGGGCGTGACCATGGAGCGATATGTTACCAGCCGTGGTGCAGCCGCAACGTTTTTGAAGACGAGGCTTGGCAATACAGCGCCTATGGCGTTGACACGCTGAACCTATTTGATGGCGACGGTCAGGCCGACTGGGGCTACAATGCCATCAGCAATGGCGGCAATGAAGAAAACGTATGGCGCACTTTGACCATCGAGGAATGGGATTACATCCTTGAGAAGCGGACTACCGCCACGGGTATCCGTTTTGCGAAGGCAGCTGTTGATGGCGTTTGGGGTTTGTTGTTGTTGCCTGACGACTGGGACAGCACCTATTGCCCACTACGGAAATATAACGACGACGATGTCGACTACACCCCCAACAATCTCACCGAGCCTTTCTGGACAGAGAAGGCAGAGGCCCAGGGGGCGGTGTTTCTGCCGGCGGCAGGCATTCGCGACTTCGGTTATGTGGGGTTGGTGGGCAAATACGGTCTCTATTGGTCATCTTCATGCCTGGACCCCAAAGAAGCCTTGGGCATCTACTTCAGCAACAGCTTTTTCTATCATTCCATCACCACCGATAAGTGCAGTGGCCGCAGCGTGAGGTTGGTGAGGGATAAATAAGAGTCGGGCGAAATCGACCTCAAAACAGGTGGATTTCGCCCGAAATAATACCACCTTTCAAAAATACACCACCTTATTTCAAGATGGAAAAGATATGGACAAGCCATTTTTTTGGAGTGCCTTCTTTGGAGATATAGCCTTTTTTCGTCATGGCGGCAACTTGTTTCTGCACAGCAGAGGAGTTGATGGATAGCTTTTCCGACAATTCCGCAATAGTGATACGCGGATTGTCAATCATTAATTGAAGCATACTTATCGACTTATCGCTTCTAAACTTTACCAATTCGCCGTTGTACCACCAAGTCTCCAGAGGATTGCTTTGCAAGAAAGCCATGTCACCGTTCATCTGTTCAACAAGTAACTTTTCCATGTATTGAACAAAAGGCTCTATCATTTCCAACGAAGCATAAGCACCGACAGAAGGCACAACACCCGTGTTTTTGTCTGCCTCGCCCTGAATTCTTATTTTTGCGTTTAATGAATAAAGCACTCTTTATTGATCTTCCAATGGATATGGATTATCGGGGCCATACTTGTTTTCTTTCAGATTTGTTTTCCTTCTTGAATCTCCATAATCTGTCATCACATCCGAAGTTGTTTCCCTATTGATATCTCCGTTTATTTTCAGCAAGCCTTCGAAAGAGGCATTCATGATGGATATTGACTCTCCTTCTATTGGATAGTTATCAACACCATTAGTTCTTTCTTTTATGTTTTGTCTCATTTCTGAAAGAAGGGTCTCCTGTTTTTGCACATCAGCATCTTTTATCGCCTGCTCGTACTGTTGTACTAATTCACCAAATTGTTCATTCATAATTATTAATCATTGCTGTCCACTAAAAATCGATATCGTTCTTTGAAATAGTAGTAAAATCAGTTGATTCCAGAGATTTTTCGAGTCAACAGATTTGAGTTTTACTATTGCCGAAACTCTCGGCAGATGAATAATGACAAATACGTTTTCTCCCAGTTGACCTCGTTCCTCGATAGGAACCATTTCAACTACCTTGTCATCAAAATCAAGAAGTTTTGGGGCACTTCTGAAAACGCCGTGAAGGCGCAGATATATGATGCCATCATCACATACTGTCTGGTGGTTGTCGTCCAGCACGACATGCGACTCGGACAGCCAACCTACGAAGTCCTTCAGATATTGAGCATCTCACCGACCGATAAAACTTCTCTCAAGGATTTCTTCGATAAAACTGATTACCACGATGTCAAAAGAACAAATCGATAATAGTGAACTGTTGTTATTTAGTTTTTAAACATTCAATTTTTAATCGTCCAAATTTTTAGTGGTCGCTAGTGAGATCCTTTATAATAATACCATAATCTACAATTCGGTTGCGTTATTTGTCTCGCTATCTGACCTTCGCACAATTTACTCATTTAAAACCAAAACGGCATTTTTAATTCCGTCTTCATCCCAACTTTGTCTTTTCACGTTGCCCCAAAACGGAACAAAGGTTATTGTTTCGCCGCGGAGCGCACGGGCCGGACAGACAATCCACGGAAGCGTTCGTAGCCTTTTCTTCTCCATCCGTCCGAATCGATGTAATAGGTCATCGCAAAATCCGAGCCGCCTTCATTCGTCCAGTAGCAGCCATATCTAAAATCTTCTTCGAAGTCGGGTCCGTCTTCCCAAATTATATCAGCAAAAGGCAGGAAGAGACTGTTGCCGTTGATGTCTAGGAGCTTTAGCCCGGGCACGCCTTGCTGCCACGTCCAAAACCATCTTGTCTTACGAAATAGTTCTTCCCACTCGTCTTGAGTAGGCATCCTCCAGCCGTTGCCCCAGTTGGCCGTGGCGGCATCATGCTCTGATGGGAGGATAGAAGGATCATCGCTATAAGTATAAGTATTATCTGTATAAATGTCCTTCGGCTGGGTCTCGCCCCAGGCGAAGTAGTCGCCATATTCTTCAGGTGAATTAGCACCCACATTGCAGGTGGCCCACAGTGTGCCGCTCGGCAGGCTGAAATCGACATATTCATGCCCATTATAAGTGCCGTTACCGCTACCATTTCCCCCTCCATTATTGTTGAAGTTGACCACTGGACGGACCGAACACCCGCGGCAGCGCAGTTGGGTTTGCAACATTTCATAATCTCCACCGTGGAACCATGCGCTTACGCTGGATCTAAGCGAACTTGACCAGTAGTAGCAGTATCTGGTATTTTCAAGAAAATTGGTAATGTAACCAGAGGCAGGAAAGAAGAGGCTGTTGCCGTTACTGGCGATGAACCTTAGCCCTTTCACGCCATTCACCACATCGTGCGACATCGTTGTGTGCCTGCACATTTCTATCCACTCTTCTTGGGTGGGCATCCTCCAGCCGCTACCCCAGTTGGTAGTGGCTGCGTCATCCTCGGGCAGCAGGGTAGTCTGATAGTCAGTGAAGCCGTTGTAGCCGTCTTCCGAGATGCAGCAGTATTTGGTAAGAGTGCTAATACTGCCCATGCAGTATTTATAGGAGACCCAGTCATAACAATCCTTTGGTGTGGTCTCACCCCAGGCGAAATGGTCGCCGTAGTCTTCAGGTTTGGTTGCGCCCACGTTGCAGGTCGCCCACAGCGTGCCACTCGGCAGTCCGAGGTCAACATATTCATGTCCATTATAAGTGCCGTTGCCACTATTATTCCCTCCTCCGTTGTTTCCACCATTCCCTCCTCCATCGTTTGTGTTCTTCGTGCATGATGCCAATGCCCATGCAAAGAGCAATATGGCCATAAGTCTTAATGCGTTTTTCATTTGATAAGTGTTTTTATTGCTATTGATTATTAATTTGTTGTGTTGTAAATTCAAATCTCTAATATCGATTTAAATTCGGCTACTTGATTTGTCTCGCTGTCAAACCTTTGAACATTTTCTCTTTTTGCTACAACAATTTTTTGAATAGCGTTTTCATCCCAACTTTTTCGTTCGTGACCGTTGCCCATAAACGCTACAAGAGTTAGTACTTCGCAGGAGAGTGTACGGGCCGGACAGAACACCCGAAGTCGCGGCGCGTGGTGTATACAAGACAATTTTCCGAATTGAAATGGAGGCAAAACGCCATGGAGCAATCTCCGCCTACGTAGAGCGAACTCGACCAATACGCGCCTGCGGCAGGCAAGAAGAGACTGTTGCCGTTTGACGCGATGAAAATCTCTCCCTCCACACCACTCGGCTTAAACGTCCAGATACGTGTAGTGTTGTTGTAGAGTTCTACCCACTGCTCTCTTGATGGTGTACTCCATCCGTCACCCCAATTGACCGTGACCGCGTCATCCTCGGGAAGCAGGACTGCCAGGTGGTCGGTGAAGCCGTTGTAGCCATAGTAAGATTTGTCGCAGTACTTGGTCAGAGTGTTATAACTGCCCTTGCAGTACTTGTAGGTACTCCAGTCGTAGCGGCCTGTTTTTATGGTCGTCTCGCCCCAGGCGAAGTAGTCGCCGTATTCTTCAAGCGTATTCGCACCCACATTGCAGGTTGCCCATAGCGTGCCGCTTGGCAGGCCGAGATCGACATATTCATGTCCATTGTAGGTGCCGTTGCCACCACCATTCCCTCCTCCATTTTCTCCGCTATTCTGCCCATTGTTGCCGCCATTGTTTTCCACTCCATTGTTTCCTCCATTACCACCTCCATCATTCGAGTCCTTTGTGCATGATGCCATTGCCAAAGCAAAGAGCAATATGGTCATAAACCTTAATGTGTTTTTCATTTAATACTTGTTTATTTTTTTATTGATTATTAGATGGTTGTGTTATATAGGAAAATCCCTACCATTCGGCTATTTTATTTGCCTCGCTGTCCAACCTTTGCACAATTTTCTCATTTAATGACAAAACAGCATTTTGAATTGCGTTTTCATCGTTACTAGTGTTGCAGACAGCCTTTACCAAAATATCACATACTTTCAATTCTACGGTTATTCTAACTGAATTGGCATTTTCTTCCGTTTCAATTAACCATTTTTCAATCTTGGCATATCCTTGTTCAAGAAGCCATTGTTCAACTTTGTTTTGAAATTCTTCATTTTTCATGATACAAGTGTTTTTATAAAGCCTATTCATTATAGGATTTTTGGCATCCACCTTTTTCGCTTTTTTCATAATAGTTTATAATTGGCAGGGCCCGACAGCCTGACGTGCAGGCCCCGCACGCCAATTTTTCACCCCTGCCTAACCAATGGAACAAGGGTTAGTTCTGACGCACGGAACACACAGCCCGGACAGATAGACCGTAATAGCGGTTTTTATTGTGGTACACGCTGGCGACAATCTCACCTAAACTGATGAAGTGCGCGCTTCCTGGGTCATTTGTGAGCAAATTCGACCAATAATAGCCATCACTGCCTGCGTTGTCTAGATCACTATTGTCGCGATAACCGGCGGCAGGCAGGAAGAGACTTCTGCCGTTAGGCCCTGTGAAAAGGCTGCCCCAAACACCCTTTTGCCACGTTTTGATTACCGTTATGCTGTTCAGTTCCCTCCATTCAGCATCTGTGGGCATACGCCACCCGCTACCCCAGTTGGCCGTGGCTGCGTCATCCTCGGGCAGCAGCATGGTCAGGTTGTCAGTGAAGCCGTTGAAGCCGTACCAAGAGTCGTGGCAATATTTGGTAAGTAGAGTAGGAGCGCCGTTGCAGTATTTATAGGTCAACCAGTGGTATGATGATTTTCCTGTGGTCTCGCCCCAAGCAAAGTAGTCGCCGTAGCCTTCAGGAACCTCGGCACCCACATTGCAGGTGGCCCATAGTGTTCCGCTCGGCAGGCCGAGATCAACATAGGCGTGGCCATTGTAATAGTTGATGCCGCTATTGTCACCTCCTCCATTATTTCCTTCATTACCACCGTTGCTTGGGTCGTTGGGTTTTGTACATCCAGTGCCAATAATCACCATCGCTGAAATTAGCACCATTGTTATTTTTTTAGCAATTTCCATAGTAATAACAATTAAGTTGGTTAGTCTCTTTACTTTTTGTGAGTTAACTCATTTATATGCTCTATCAGTTGTTCTTTCTGTGATTCATGATAGATAACATCCTCGTGTTCGAGTTTTGCATAGGGTTCTTCCTTGTATAGTTCTCCAATAAAGTCACCGTAAGTTTGCATTGAACCAGGATTCACCATGGATTGTTCAAATTCTTTGAGACTGAACTCTGAAACCTTGATTGTTTTGATTTTCATAATGTTCTCCCTTAATTCGTGTCGGGCGCAACTTTTAATTCGATTATTATTCTAATTACATGGATAAATAGTTATGGTTTTTGAATGTGCTTGACTAGAAACAATAAGATAGTCCTAATTTGCACATATACCACTGATTATAAATGTACAAAGATCCGATGCTAACCGTTAATGCAGGTTCATAATAAAGCCTAAACTTTTCATTTAACTGGTACTCTATGCCTAAACCTAAATTAACCATCCCTTGAAACGATTTATCCACACTTAAAACCACACTATTGTACCAATTATCATAATCAACAAAATACGTCAGGCCACCGCCAACTAAAAAATAAATATGAAAATCTCGCTCTCCGAAAACAAAGTTAAAGTTAAAATTCGCATCCCATTGTTCTCCTAAATCCTCAATTTTAGTATTATCAGGCTTCAGCAAATAATAATCAGCGTCTATGGAGATGCGTAACATTTTTGTGAAATCGTAGGTAAAGCGAGCACCTATACCCATCTTTAAACTGTTATCATACCCAACCATTATATTGTGTGGAATCTGTAAGCCTACAGAATACTTGCCCATGTCGGTTTTCATCGGAGCCGACATGTTATCTAAATAGCTCTGTCCCAAATTAATTGGCCTTTCTTTGCTTTCGTGAAAACAGTCCTGTGCAGGTGACAATGGAATGTTAGTAAACAATGCTGCCAAAACAGCGATTGCGTAAACCAGAAGTACTCTTTTTTTCATAATATTGTCCCTTGTACGTGTCGGGCGCAACTTTTATTTGTATTATTGTTAGGTTTCCTTCGTCCGCAAAATTACAACAAACCCTAATACAATCAAATTATATATTTGATTATCAATAACTTAATTATCCAAATCGGATACAAAAACTGTATCTAAAATGGATAATTTGGGAGGAAAATGGATGAAGTGGATGGATTGTAAAAGAAATAGGGCTCATTCGCAAAAAACGAATGGGCCCATTGTTCAAATTATGAGCAAAAGGGATCTGAAACGTTCCCTAAATCTCAGTTCCTCTTCCGATAGTAAGTCCCATCGCCATCCGACAGTCTATGTCCGGACTCGATATTAATCGTTGAAGAGAAGCTTTCGCCCGTCAATTTGTAGGACAATACGTTGCCATTGACTTGGTAGGTTCCATATCTATAGGTGCCGTCGGGTTTTAGTTCTGAGCATCTTCCCGAGGTGCCGTCGCCTTCAAAGTTCATTACCATCTTGCCATAGGCGCCCATGTCACAATCCCAGGTGCCGACAATCCAGCTGTAATCCCCATAGTTGGAAGTGGTTGTGGTATTGGAAGTGGTGTTGGTGTTTTTTGGAGTCATGTCTGGCATGGTAATGGTGTTGTCGTTCGAAGAGGGCGTGGTGTTGGAAGTTCCACCACCTCCGTAATTCAACAGTCCTCCTCCACAGGATTTCAATAGGTAGTAGGCGACGAATGCAATAACTAAAATAACGATAATCCTTCTGAGGCATCCGCTTTGATTTGGCGTTTTTTGCGTTTGGTTGGCATTTGGAAAGTTGATGAGTCCCATAAGAGTCTGTTTTTATTGGTTATTGCTGCAAAGATACAATAAAAAGCGAATAATCAATGGATAACCGTCATTTATTCTCATTTCCTTCTCTCAAAATGCTGGTAGTCCTTTACGCTGCGCCAGTGGCCGCCCCAACGGAAACCGAACGAATCAAACGTCTTTTTGCAGAAATCTTTTTCGTCAATTTTGTGTGGGAAGTCCTTGCTTCTGTCCACATAGTCTATTGCTGTAGAGGGTCGAATGCGCGTGCCTCTGACGCAGGGGTTCTGCAGGGGGTTGATGTCGACGGCCATTCCAAAGGCATGTTGCGAAAGTCTCCATGAACCTGCTATGGTGCGGTAGTTGAAACAAGAACTGTTGTTGGCCTGCATGGAGGCTTCGTCGGAGGCGTCGAAGTCGTCCACCAGCCGGATACTATTGATGGGATAAGCCTCTGCAAACAAGGTCCTGAAGATGCAGAGCAGATCGTGTGCGATGGCCTTGTTGCACACCATCTCGCCTTGCTGGATGCGACCTTCGAAGTCGTAATGATAAAGGGTGAGGTAACGGAGCTCGTCAAAGCCGATCCTTGCTGACTCAGGCAGCGACTTGCCTTGCATGCGGGCCTTCACGGCTTTGGGGACGGGTTGCGAGAAAAAGACATAGCCTTTATAACATAAGGTGTCGTCGGCACGGGAAATGTCGGGTGGAGTCACCTCTTCAATAGGGGTTGTCCTTGGGACTTGGGTGTTTGAACTTTCTTCTGTTTTGTCATGGCGATTGTCATGGCATGCGGCCATGATAAACAAGGCAAGCAGGATCAGGATGATATGGAGGCGTCTCTTCATTTTTCAAACGATGAATGCTTCTCCAAGTAAGCCAGCAGTCCTTTGCATCCTTCCAAAACATCCACCCAAGTGGCTTCAAAGTCACCTGTGTACCATGGGTCGGCCACATCACCGGGACGCTGGGTGTAATCCATTAACAGGCTGATTTTGTGGTCGGTATCCTCGTCCAACATCCGTTTCAGGTTACGGAGGTTGTTGCGGTCCATGGCGATGATGCAGTCATAATAGGTGTAGTCCTGCCGTGTCATCTGGCGGGCGGTCTTTCCATCGCAGCCGATGCCGTGCTCAGCCAACTTGCGCCGCGCTGGCGGATAGACGGGATTGCCGATTTCTTCCGTTGAAGTAGCTGCAGAAGCGATTTCAAATTGTTCGCTCAAGCCCGCTTCTTCGACGAGATGTTTCATCACAAACTCGGCCATGGGACTGCGGCAGATGTTGCCGTGACAGATGAAGAGGATTTTTATCATGTTGAAGTGTTGATTGTTGAAGTGTTGAATTGTTGTGCTGACGCGGAACTTCGGGACATGAGACTACGGGACTATCCTCTCGCCTCTTGCCGTCATTGCGGGCGCAGACCCGCAATCTCCCGAGCGAAAAGGATTTGTCTTCGCGCTTGAGAGATAGCGGATCAAGTCCGCTATGAGGGTCAAGGCTCAGTGTAGTGCTTCCCTGCCTCTAGTCTCGCGTCCGAATAACCGCGCAAAGTTAGTAAAGATTTGTTTTTGTAAAGTAACAATGTCGGTTCCTAATAGTTTTGCCGCGGCTTCATAGACCTTTTCCACTCCGATTTCCGCCATATCGGTTTCAAGGAAGAGATAATCCAAATCGATGAATTTAAACGACTTATAAATCTTTCTTTCGGGATGCAACAGGCTTTCCCCAGCAGAAAGATAAATTCCCTGCCCGATGAGTTGTCGGGCATCTTGCGCCGTGCCGTTGAAGCCATGCACAATCCAAGGCTGCTTCGCTCGGTGTTTTTTGCGCAAAGTGACAATCTCGTTGTGACTTTTCACCTCGTGCAGAATCATCGGCTTTTTCATGTTCTCCGACAAAACAATCTGTCGCTCGAAAAGCCTGATTTGCTGCTCAAAGTCAGCGTGAAACTTGTCCAAACCTGCCTCGCCAAGGGCAATGACTTGAGGTTGTTGCAAGTTCTCTTTCAGTTTGTTCAAGGCTTCATCAACTTGAAAATCAGCATTATCCAATGCCCACGGATGAATGCCGTAACTATAATAGCCTTGCTCGGGATAAGGTTGACCCAAGTCCAGATTGACGATTTGAATGAGATTGTCTCTACTTTTTGTCGTATGGGTGTGGATATCAATGAAATTTAGTTCCATAGTTAGTAAAAGTTAGATTTCAAAACCTATATCCAACACCAGCCATAATCATATATCCAAATTCATTGACAAGCCAAGGAAACTTTTGAAAAGGATCCGGCATTAGTTTGTCATCGTTTCCAATGATTTGGGTCGTGTTAAATCCAATCTTCTCAAAAAGATAAAATGATTTCCAAATTTCAACATTGAAGCCTACTCCTATGGTGTTTTGTAACCAAAGAAAAGGCCCGAAAGATTCAGTATATTCTTCAATAGAATAACTCCCTTCATTGAAGTTAATGGTAGGTGAAAAACCATGGTTTCTTGTAGTCGAATATGCGGCTTGAAGCTCATAAAACACAAACGGTTTCAAATGGTCGAGACGGGGAAGAAAACACCAGTTGTAGCCCAATTGCAGCCCAAAGTGTTGGGCAAAACTTGAGGCATACAATCGTCTATAATATATGCTCTGTTGGTCGTCAGGCATAGCCAGCCTATTGATATGGAATCGCAACCCGACCTCAATCTCATGGTTTTGATGGAATGTCCTTGAATAGCCAACGATTATACTCTCCCGAAGTGTCGAGGTGTTGAAGCTTATTGTTGCTGCATTTTGTGCGAAAGAGCAACAACTCAGCAATAAGTATACGAATAGTGCAATTGCTTGCTTTGACATAGTTTTCAAGATTCAAGTACTTTTCTTGAATTGTAAACGGCAAACGGAAAGATTTATTACTTTTGTGCCGTGGAACAGAACCTGCTGCAAACGAACATTGCTTATCTGAAAGGCGTCGGGCCGAAGAAAGCCGAAGTCCTGAAGAAGGAGTTGGGCGTGTCCACCTATCAGGATATGCTCAACCAGTTTCCGTTCCGTTACATCGACCGCAGCCAGATCCAGAAGGTAGCATACATCAACGACGATACGGTGTATTACCAACTCGTTGGCACTATCTCCAACATCAAGTTGATTGGGGCAACGAGGGCGACGCGCGCCACGGGTCTCTTCAACGACGAGACGGGAAGCATCGAAGTGGTGTGGTTCCGTGGACTGAAATGGATCAAGAACCGCTTCAAGCCTGGCGTGAAATATGTGCTGTTTGGTAAGGCCAGCGAGTTCAACCACAACTTCAACTTCGTCCACCCTGAAATTGAGGAATACGACCCCAAGGACCCGCTCATCGGTGAAGGTTTGCAAGGTGTCTACAACACTACCGAGAAGATGAAAGACCACGGCCTCGGCACGCGCACTATCGCCAAGCTGCAGAAACTCATCCTGCAACAGGTCTACGAGTATATACCCGAGACACTACCGAAGTCCCTCATTGAGCAAGAGCGGCTGATACCGCGCCGCTATGCCTACTACGAGATCCACCTGCCCTCCAACAACATCGAAATCCAACAAGCAACGCGCCGACTGAAATACGAGGAGCATTTCTTCTTCCAACTGAAGCTTTTGCGCAACAAGATGCACCGCGAGCAAGCCATCAAAGGTCATGTTTTCGGTGTGGTGGGCGACTATTTTAACGATTTTTACAAAAACCATCTGCCTTTCCCACTGACCAACGCCCAAAAGCGTGTCATCAAGGAAATCCGAAAAGACTTGGGTTCAGGACACCAGATGAACCGTTTGCTGCAAGGCGATGTGGGTAGCGGCAAAACCATCGTCGCTCTCATGGTGATGCTCTTGGCTTTGGACAACGGCTTCCAAGCCTGCCTCATGGCACCCACTGAAATCCTTGCCACACAGCATTTTGCCACACTTCAGGAACAACTGAAGGATATGGATGTCAACTTCGCCCTGCTGACAGGTTCCACCAAAATCGCAGAACGAAGGAAGATTTACGAAGGTCTTGCTAACGGCACTATGCAAATCGTGGTGGGCACCCATGCGCTGATTGAGAGCAAGGTGGTATTCAAGAACCTGGGCTTGGCCATCATCGACGAGCAACACCGTTTTGGTGTGGAGCAAAGGTCAAAATTCTACGAGAAGACCGAGATTCCACCCCACACTTTGGTGATGACCGCCACACCCATCCCGCGTACCTTGGCAATGACGCAATACGGAGACCTTGATGTCTCTAAAATCGATGAGTTGCCTCCTGGCCGCAAACCTGTGCAGACCTATCACGTGTACAGTGACGACCGCTACCGCATCATGATGTTCATGAAGCAGCAGATAGCACTCGGTAGGCAGATTTATGTCGTTTATCCATGCATCAAGGAGTCGGAGAACACGGATATGATTGCGCTTCAGGAGGGTTACGAGGCCTTGTTGCACGACTTTCCCGAGCCGCAGTATAAACTTTGCGTTTGCCATGGCCGGTTGACTGCCGAGGACAAGGACTTCGAGATGCAACGATTCATCAATAGGAATGCGCAGATCATGGTGGCCACGACGGTCATCGAGGTGGGTGTCAACATCCCCAATGCCACGGTGATGATCATTGAGAACGCCAACCGCTTCGGCTTGTCGCAGTTGCATCAATTGCGCGGTCGCGTGGGGCGCGGTGCCGACCAGTCGTATTGCATCCTCGTCACCGACCATAAATTGACTACTGACGGCAAAACTCGTATGAAGACCATGTGCAGCACCAATGACGGCTTCGAAATCGCCGAGGTCGACCTAGAACTTCGAGGCCCAGGTGAAACGGGCGGCACACGTCAGTCCGGACAAATCGAAATGCTTATTGGAGATTTGCAAAAAGACGGTGCTTTAATTCCTCAAGTTCGCGAGGCCGCCATCAAGCTATTGGCTGACGACCCGAAGCTTATCAAGCCCGAGAATAGGATGCTCCGTGAGCATTACAAGGAATTGTTTGCCCAGACGTTTGACTGGAGTCAGATAGGATAGAACCTCACGCAGAATCCGCAGAAAACGCAGAAGCCTACCGGACGCAAACTTGGCGTCGCATTGCGCTTCATATAGTTCTGCGCATTCTGCGTGCCAAGAAAAAGCCTCGCTTCGCGCTTCATATAGTTCTGCGAGTTCTGCGTGAAACTATTTCTCTTTCCTAAACGAATAAAACTTGTTCGTCAAATAGCTGAATGTCACGCAGAGGATGGAGATGATGACGTATGAAACGGTCGGCCACCATTGGAACACTTCGACGAAGAGTTTCAGGCCGAGGTAGTTGATGAGAATGTTGCCTACGGTGACGAGGAAATATCTGACAATCTGTGTCCTGCCTTTCAGTGTGGAGCCCGAGAAACTGATATGGCGCGCCATCCAGAAACCCGTCAGGAAAGTGATCGGGAACTTGAACACGAAGGCAGCAATGTGAGGCGTGAAGGCAATGAAGCCAAGGTCGAAGACTTGACCTTTGAAGACGAAATGATAGAAAACATAGTACAGCACCCATTCCAAAACGAGGTTTAAGCCACCGCAGGCCGCGTAACGGAACAGCTCGAGGCTCATCACCTTACGGAAAGGCGGATAGAAGAAGTCGATGACCGTGGTCAAAGTGCGTTCTATCCAGGATTCTATGTTTTTTAAGGCTGACATTCGGGACGCAAAAATAGCAATTTAGAGCCAAATAATATCAAATTCGCCTCTCATAGATTTCTTCGCCTTTTGATGGCATGTCATACCGACCGAGGAACGAGGGAGTGTATCTATGCCGTCAAAAGTCTCGAAATGACATGAGAGGCTTAGCAGCTCATTGGCTTTGGTAACATCGTCAGTGAAACCCAACACATAGCCACCACCGCCGGAGCCTGAAATCTTTATGCCAAAATTAAAGTCATAATCGGTGGTGAACAAATCCAAAGTGTTGTCGGTAACCATCGGACGAAGGAACTGCAATTGGCCTTTGGTAAATTGCCTCAACGATTTGAAAAACAATTCATTATCTCCTTCAATCATCGTATCAATGCAAGTCTTCACGCAAGGCAGATATTCCGTTTGGAAACGGCTCAAAAATTCGGGATTTTCGCGCTGCGCCTTGAAATGGTTGACCAGCGGCTTGGTATTGCTCTTGATCTTGGTGTCAATCAAACAGATGTGAATGTCTTTTTTCAGGAAATCGTCCGGAAGTAGCTCAACACCTTTTGGTGTGATTTTGAATGGCTTGCCCAGATAACATTGCAGTGGGTCGATGCCGGAACTGCTGCCATGGAAGTGGCTCTCCATCTTGCCAAAGAGTGTTTTCAATTGAAGATAATCTTCGGTTTTCTGCACGGCATAGCGGTCATAAACAGCGGCCACCAGAGTACCAGAGCTACCCAAACCATAGCCCGAAGGCACATTGGAGGCGAGGAAAAGTCCATCATTCAAATCCCTTCTTAAAGCTTGTAAGTTAAAGAGTTTCGATAGTTCTTCGTTTTCGGAGAGATATTGGCAGAACCGTTTCAGACTTTGGTTGGAGGTCAACGAAGCAGTCCTATTCCGGCTTTGTGGAAACTGCCATTGCGCCGAGAACCGCTTGAGTGGAATCATTAGCGCAGTGGCATCGAAAATCATCGAATACTCGCCAAAAAGGATGATTTTGCTATAATAACGGTCTCTCATCACAGCAGTTTTTTCGGTCCGTCACCAACTTGGTCGGCAATCCATTTGTTGTCAACACAATAGGCAGCCAAATGGTCATGGATGAAATGTTCCACTTTTTCGGCTTCGCTATCGGGATAAAGCAGATGCACATTCGGGCCAGCATCCAAAGTGAAACAAAGCGGAATCTTGGTTTCTTCACGGAATCCCCTAATTTCATTAATGATGCTTAAAGTATTGGGTTTCATTAAGATAAATGAGGGATTGGAGCACATCATCAGGGCATGGAGTTGCAGGGCCTCCGACTCGGTGATATTAATAAAGGTGCCCAAATCACCCGAATTTATGGCGGCCAATAGGTTCTTGATATTCTCGTTAGCCAATGCATAACGCGCCTGGGCATATGGATTCCCTTCCATCAAGCCATGGCCTGCCCGACTGG
>LPNH01000230.1 GCA_001543385.1 Candidatus Hemicellulosilyticus sp. P3 | reverse complement strand
GAGTTCGAGAGGATGAAGCAGCAATACACGAGATAGGAGGAAATGGAGGAGGGGAAGCGACGATGCTTCCCCTTGTTGGCATTCAACCTTCAGTCAACAGGTATATCGTTCCCTTTTAAATATAATCTTTTGCCCGCAAAGCATTCTAAAACTACAGGTAATTGTAATACCAGTAGTTCCACGTTATTAAACAAATCAGGGGTTTCTAAGCAACAAATAAATGAAATGAAGAATCAAATAGATGGTAAACCTTATGGCTTTGGCGACATTAAGCCTTGGACAAAATCTGAGAAAGAAGATGCTCTCAGAAAAGAACATGAAAATCAGCAAAATGAGAGGAATGAGATACTTGATAAAATTGATTCATTTGCAAATTATTTAGGTTTATGGTAAAGTTCGCTTTTCAAGCTTATTTAATATATACCGTTATCCATTTAATGATTGTTTTGGGGTTGACTGGGTGTAGGCCTGGTTCATACCCTGAGGTAGTAGTCATGTTGGTTCTAATACTATATGCTCCAATCAATACATTATTTCTATTGTTATTATACTACACAAAACTATGTCAAGGAATTTTGACAAGTTGGTGGAAAACGGCAATAGAAAGCCTTATGTATATAGCTATATATTATGCATTGATGTTCTTTCTGCCACAAGATATAGATAATATTGTTTTTAACAATGAATTATTTAGATTATTGTCTCCTTGTATTATTATATTTGGTTTTTGGAGATTATATCAATTAATCAGTGACCACAATTTTCAGAATCACGAAAGTGGATGCAATAAGAGGTAGGCAGACAGAGTTGTCAGAAGCTTTTGTGTTGGAAAAAAAGAAAAATCGGGGATCATGGGGTCGGTTCTTCTGATCATTTTTCTCGATTACGGGGTCGGTTCTTTGAATCTGAAGGTACAAAGCGGCAGAGCCGAGCGTTCCTGATCATTTTTAGATTGAAAGATATGGATGACAGATAAGATGTTAGCACCTAACAACAATAGTGAGACGGATGGCCAGCTGAGAGAAGACTTGGCCACCGAACCTGTGGTGCTGCTCTTCCACCGACTGGCCTCGTCCGCCAAGAGGCCGTCGGGTGACGACTGGAAGGAGCTGTTTGCGATGATGGGCAGACGCACAGCACCCGTCATCCGCCTGCTGCACGACAGGAGCGAT
>LPNH01000229.1 GCA_001543385.1 Candidatus Hemicellulosilyticus sp. P3 | reverse complement strand
TCATTGAAGTTGTCGGACACAGAGCCGACAAACATTCCCTGCGTAAGACCAGAAATCTTGCTGGGCGGGATAAGGCTGTCCATCTGCGTATTGATAGAGGTGGAAACGTCCTGTCGGTTGATGGAAATCGACTGGCGTTTCTGGAGCACTTTTCCAAATCGTTCACTCAGTTGCTTGGCAGTTTCACCGACTACCTGTCCACTGAAGATATTGCCGACGGTGTTCATCACCACCTTTGCCTCCTTGTCGCCATAGTCACGGACAAGTTGGCTAAAGTCCTGAAAGCCGAGACAGACCGCCACCTTGTTACTTCGGGCAGTGGCAATGAGGTTGTCCAGCCCTTTGAAATAGATGGTGGGCAACTCGTCGATGATGACCGATGACTTCAACTTTCCCTTCTTGTTGATCAATTTGACGATACGGCTGTTATACAGACCGAGGGCTGCACCATAGATGTTCTGACGGTCGGGATTGTTGCCGACACACAGGATTTTCGGCTCGTCAGGGTTGTTGATGTCAAGCGTAAACTCGCTATCACTCATCACCCAATAGAGTTGCGGGGAAATCATTCGTGACAATGGAATCTTTGCACTTGCTATCTGCCCTTGCAACTGCTCTTGCGCTCCACCGAGCCATGCGTCCATGAAGGGTGAAAGATAGTTCTCTAGTTCTGGGTAGGACGTGAGAATGGGGAAAAGATCCTCGTACCTGCGGTTAAGCAGTTCTATTGCATGGGGGAAGGTGCAGTACTTGCCACCCTGATAGAGCCGTAGGAACCATATCACAGCGGCAAAGAGGATGATAGGCGACTCCACGAAGAAATCACCCTGCTTCTGCACCCATGTACGGTTAAGATTGAGCATGATGGTGTATGCACTCTCGTATGCATCGGCAATGTCCGTCATGAAGTCGGGGTGAATGGGGTTGCACCGATGGCTGCGCCGCGGGTCGTCGAAGTTGATGACATAGAACTTCGGCTTCACCTTGTAACCTCCAGAGTGCTTCAGCAGATGGTTGAAGGCAATGGTCGAGAGGTCGGGGTACTTGTAGTCATAGCAGTAGAGCGAATAGCCCTTCTCTATCTGCTGCTTGATGAAGTTGTTCACCACGGCATACGACTTTCCACTGCCCGGCGTACCAAGTACAATGGTGGCACGGAAGGGGTTGACTACAT
>LPNH01000228.1 GCA_001543385.1 Candidatus Hemicellulosilyticus sp. P3 | reverse complement strand
ATTACCGAAAGGTCGTAGTTTGCAACACGCTCCGCCTTTTCTACAAGTTCCTGATAAGCTCTGCTGACACGTCTGATGATTTTCGAGTCGTTAGTATTCTGGCTTCTGCCATCCAACGCTTTGTGAATCGCTTCTACAAGTGGAATGTCATGGACTGGCTTTTCAATAAACTCGACAGCCCCTTTTTTCACGGCATCTACCGCAGTCGGCACATCGCCGTATTTGGTCATGATGATAAAGGGAATCGGCTTCCTGTTCTCGTTTATCCATTCGAGAATCTTGATGCCGCTTCCATCCGGCAAGCGGAGGTCACTCAGGATAAGGTCATAGTCCGTTTTCTTCAAACGGGTTAAGCCCTCGCGGATGGACGTAACACATTCCGATGTCATTCCTGCATCTTTCAGCCAATTCACGACGAGACGGCTCAGAATGGTGTCATCTTCTACTATAAGAATCCTCGTCATGCCGCACCTCCTTCCATCATCTCCTTTGCCTGGTTTATCAGTTGTTCTGCTGTAAGCACCACTTCATTAACAGCCTTATCCAAATTACCTTTTCCTTTCAGTGCATCACGGAGTCTTAACATGGGTCTGACGATTCCTAAGAATTCCCACCGCGACTCCAATTTATGCTGTAAGAATGAGATAGAATCCATGTTACCCGTTTCCATCGAAGATTTCAGTTCCTTCATTTCTGTCTCTGTCTGCTCAATAAGAAGGCTCAGCATTCCATTTACATCTTTCTCTCCCTTCAAAAGCATACTGAAATCTGCCTTGGGAATTTTCGGCGACTCATCTTCTGTCTGGGTTTCCACATTGATGCTGTTGGCGATGGCCCTTGTCAGTTCTGCGTATGAAAACGGTTTCAGCAGACAGCCACGGAAACCTGCCTTGATGAAGTCCTCGGCATTTCGTTCCGTCCTGCCTGTCATGGCCAGCATGGGAACAGTCTCCGCTCATACCGCCCAGCATGATGTCGGTGATGATAAGGTCGTAGTCATTCTTGCGCATACGCTCAAACAACTCGTCCACCGTATGGCATCCGACTACTTGGACTTTCTTCTTGGCAAGCATCTCAACGGTCATCTTTAGTACGACGGTATCATCATCCAAGACTGCTATCCGCAATCCTTCTGGCAAGACAGTTGACTCCATGACAGTCCTTTGCAGCACTTCTTCATCTCCTTCCATCAATGGGAGTGTAACCGTGAAGAGACTGCCAAAGCCGATGTGGCTTTCCACTTCAATACTGCCGCCCAATAATTCTGCGAGTGCCTTGGCGATACTTAGTCCGAGACCGAATCCCTCCTGTGTATCTGCATTCTCCAGTCGGTTGAAAGGTGCAAAGATACGTTTCATCTGCTCTTCACTCATTCCCGTGCCGGAATCCTGTACTTTGAGGATTAGCGTATTGTCTCGGTAATCCACATCAATGTTCACGGTGCCTTTCTTGGTGAACTTGATGGCATTCGACATGAGGTTACTGCCTATCTGTATAATCCGTTTGCGGTCACCCATCACAACGGTATCATCACCACTGAAAGCACCTTCTATCGTAATGTCCTTAACTGCTGCCAAGGGCTCATACTCTGCCATGAGGGTATGAAGCACGTCCTTCACACGGAAAGGCATCATATCTACTTCGTCTTTGCCAGTATCAAGACGGTAGTAACTCAATAAAGAGTTAAGCAATGTGAGCATCCTTTCTGACGATTGCCTGATGGCATCCTCATACTGCTTACACGTCTCATCCTTGGCTGTCTCTTTCAGCAAGTCGGCATAGCCCATGATGGCAGTAAGTGGCGAACGGAGGTCGTGGCTCACCGTCAGCATCATGTTGTGGCGCAGGGTAAGCAGTTCCTCGTTGTGCTGGTTGCTCTTTTCAAGCTGCAACTCGTTCTCATGTCTCTTTTTGAGGTCACGATGTAGGAGCCAGAAGAAGATCACCGCCAAGATGAAGGCGGCAAGCCCGAACAGCATAATCAACCGTATCGTCTGTTTCTGGTGATTCATCAGATGGGTTGAGCCGGCCTTGCGCATCTGTGAATCCTCTACATTGAACTCGCTTGCCAGTTGGCTGATTTTCTCGTTGAGCTGACTCCCTTTCCTGATAAGGTCGTTCATGTGC
>LPNH01000227.1 GCA_001543385.1 Candidatus Hemicellulosilyticus sp. P3 | reverse complement strand
TCCGCTCATACCGCCCAGCATGATGTCGGTGATGATAAGGTCGTAGTCATTCTTGCGCATACGCTCAAACAACTCGTCCACCGTATGGCATCCGACTACCTGGACTTTCTTCTTGGCAAGCATCTCAACGGTCATCTTCAGTACGACGGTATCATCATCCAGTACCGCTATCCGCAAGCCTTCCGGCAAGACGGTTGACTCCATGACTGTCCGCTGCAATACTTCTTCATCCCCTTCCACCAATGGGAGTGTGACCGTGAAGAGACTGCCGAATCCGATGTGGCTTTCCACTTCGATCCTGCCGCCCAACAATTCTGCGAGTGCCTTGGCGATACTCAGACCGAGACCGAACCCCTCCTGTGTATCTGCATTCTCCAGTCGGTTGAATGGCGCAAAGATGCGCTTCACCTGCTCTTCGTTCATTCCCGTGCCGGAATCCTGTACTTTGATGGTTAGCGTGTTATCCCTATAGTCCACGCTGATGTTCACGGTGCCTTTCTTGGTGAACTTGATGGCATTCGAAATGAGGTTACTGCCTATCTGAATAATGCGCTTGCGATCACCCATCACCACGGTATCATCACCACTGAAAGTTCCTTCTATCGCTATGTCTTTGACTGCCGCCAAAGGCTCGTACTCTGCCAACAAAGTACGTAACACGTCCTTCACACGGAAGGGCATCATATCAACTTCGTCTTTGCCAGTATCAAGACGGTAGTAACTCAATAAAGAGTTAAGCAATGTGAGCATCCTTTCTGACGATTGCCGGATGGCATCCTCATATTGCTTGCACGTCTCATCCTTGGCGGTCTCTTTCAGCAAGTCGGCATAGCCCATGATGGCAGTAAGCGGAGAACGGAGGTCGTGGCTCACCGTCAGCATCATGTTGTGGCGCAGCGTGAGCAGTTCCTCGTTGTGCTGGTTGCTCTTTTCAAGTTGCAACTCGTTCTCATGCCTCTTTTTGAGGTCACGATGCAGGAGCCAGAAGAAAACCACAGCCAAGATGAAGGCGGCAAGCCCGAACAACATAATCAACCGTATCGTCTGTTTCTGGTGATTCATCAGATGGGTTGAGCCAGCCTTGCGCATCTGTGAATCCTCTACATTGAACTCGCTTGCCAGTTGGCTGATTTTCTCGTTGAGCTGACTCCCTTTCCTGATAAGGTCGTTCATGTGC
>LPNH01000226.1 GCA_001543385.1 Candidatus Hemicellulosilyticus sp. P3 | reverse complement strand
GACATTCCATGTGGTCACTTTCGACAAGGGACTGCACGAATACTACACGAAACTGAGCGACTTTCACGCCCAGTTCCGTATGGTTGGCAACAACTACAACCAGACGTTGAAAGAACTGAGAAGCCACTTTTCCGAGCGCAGGGCAATGGCACTGACCTACAAACTGGAGAAGTACATGCAGCAACTCGTGGAGATTGCATCGAAGATTCTGGAACTGACAAATGAGTACAGGGACAAATGGTCGCAAAAATAAGTTTCGGTAACTCGCTGTTTGGCGCACTGGCGTACAACGGCGAGAAGATCAACAAAGACGAGGGTAAGCTGCTTGCCACCAACCGAATCTTTGATGACGGAACGGGCAAGGTCAACATCCGAAAGGCTCTGGAGGACTTCATGCACTTCATTCCCGACCGATGCCGCACGGAGAATCCCGTGGTGCATATCTCCCTCAATCCGCATCCCGACGACAGACTGACGGACACGGACATGGAGAACATCGCCCGTGAGTATCTGGAGAAGATGGGCTTTGGCTCTCAGCCCTACATGGTCTATAAGCATGAGGACATCGACCGCCACCACATGCACATCGTGACCATCCGTGTCAGGGAGGACGGAAAGGCTATCAGTTCCAGCAACAACTTCTATCAGAGCAAGAAGGCCACACGGGAACTGGAGAAGAAATACAACCTGCACACGGCAGAACGTGGGCAGGCTATTTCCGAGATTCCTCTCCGAAAGGTGAATGCCAGTGAGGGTGACGTGAAGAAGCAGATTGCAAACATGGTCAAGGCGGTTGTCCGTGGCTACCACTATCAGACTTTGGGAGAACTCCGTGCCGTCCTCTCCTTATATAATATAGATGTGGAGGAAACAAGGGGCATAGCCCGTAACCGTGAGTATCACGGACTGGTCTATTCTGCCACCGATGATAACGGCAACAAGGTTGGCAATCCGTTCAAGGCTTCCAAAATCGGGCCGTCTGTCGGCTACGAGGCAGTGCAGAAGCGTTTCGCATGGTCGAAGAAACAGATTGCCGAAGGGGGCATAGCCGCTTCGCTGAAAGAAAAGATACTGTCCATATTGGCGGCATCATCCAACGCAGAGGACTTCAAGAGTCGCTTGCAGGCTCAGGGTATGGACGTGGTTTTCCGCTACACGGACACGGGACGCATCTATGG
>LPNH01000225.1:1191-2055 GCA_001543385.1 Candidatus Hemicellulosilyticus sp. P3 | reverse complement strand
TTTTCGCTTTCAACCAATCCGACTGGCTTGCTCTTTTCTGAGGTCAGAAGATGCTCCCCAAAGAAGCATTGTCTCAGATTGAAGTCAGCGAGGTGCAAGGCAGAGTGTACCCATGTGACATGGCAGAACGGCTGCTTCACTCTCTTGCCTGTCTGCGGATTGTAAAGAATTATCTTACCCGTCCTTACCTTGCCATTGCTGTCAGTCTGCCAGAAAACGGTTGCCCCTTGCCAGTGTCTTGAAGTACCGACATGGTATCTCTTCATCAGTTCCATCGTCTGCTCCCTGCCAAATTTGAGGGACAGAAAGCGGAAGAGGTTGTTGGCCTCGTAGTGCTGCATACTGGCTTCCACTATCTCTGATGGGATGTACGATATTGGTTTGGGGTGTTCTGCAACTTTTTGGATAAAGATGGTCTTCCTTTCCTCTGATAGCTGCTCCTGTGCAGATGGATTGTCCTTGAAATAGTCGCTGGGTGTATAGTGATACCCGCAACGTTGCTCATGGTCGCATCTGCCAACGTATGAAGGGAACTGGATTCTTCCCTCCGTATCGATGTAACGGGAGAAGCAACGCTTCTGCTTACACTCAGGGCAAGTGTATCTGGTGCTGATGCCCTTATAGGGCTGTAGTTTGAATCTGTAATCGCTCATTTTTTTCTTTTCTTAGTGTCGCACTATCTGCATTTTCTGCATTTTGACGGGTCAAAGTGTGGAAAGTGCGGAAAGTGCGAGGGGTTATAACTTAGATTTTCGTGTACTCTCCGTGGCGTTCCCGTTTGAACAGGATTCCGATGTTCCGACTTAGGAAGTCCTTGAAAGCCCGCTCTTTCATGCCTGCCTTGTCTGCCAAATCAAGTCCTTC
>LPNH01000225.1:0-1181 GCA_001543385.1 Candidatus Hemicellulosilyticus sp. P3 | reverse complement strand
TTGTGAACTGGCTCGGCAACTGATGGAGGATGGCGAGCTGTTGTGTAGTCAGTGATTCCTCATTCATGATTCCCTGCACATTAAGGGCTGTCATTCGGAAATACTCTGTCAGCAGGATTGCTTTCTCAACGGATTCCCTGTCGATGGCATCTTTTCCAGTCTCTCCGCAAGCCCATCGTGCCAGTTGCAGAATCAGGCAGAAGCGGATGAGGTAGGTTTCCAACTTGCAATAGATACCTACAATGACTTCACTGGCTTCAGTGTCGCACATCTCCGCCAGTCTGTGCTGGTACTCATAGAGGGCTGCACGTGCCTCAGGCTGAAAGCAGAGTATCTTGTATGGATTCTCTTCGCATGGCATAAAGTCAAGCATTATCAGTCTTGATAGGATGTCTGCCCATTGCTGGTCGATGTCTTCAGAGAGTTCACGGTCATTCCATCGGATCTTCTGCTGGTCTGATGGAAGAACAAACAGAATGCGGTCAATGAATCCGTTACATGACCGTTCTCCTTTAGCCAGTTCACCCAGCACCTTCTTCTGTATAGTACCGATGACGGAGATATACGGTCGCTTGATGAATACTGAACTTCTTGCGCTCTTACGGTCGGAGATGGTTGTCTTGGCACTGAATACAGAAAGCCAGAACTGTTCTTCAGAACCATTGTTGTAACGGTTGAAGTTCTTGAACCATGCAGACAGTTCATCAGCCCACAGGCAGAGGCCCCGCTGATTCTGTGCATGTATCAGGCTCAGTCCTTCAGGGGTGATATCGGAAACGAGGAACCGCTTGCGGACAGGCTCTTGAGGATATTCCTCCAGTCCAGCCTCGCTACGTTCCTTACGGGTCATCTGCACCATCTTCTCAAATTCCTTATACTCCTTCTCAAATTGTAGGTTCTGCTGATAGTCGTAGGTGAGAAACGGTTTCATGGCAAAGGATAGGGGATGGCTCTTGTTGGCTCCTGGCCTGCCGACAAGTGCCATGTAGAGGATGGAACTCTCCAACCATCCGCTTTTCACCTGAACCAAATGCGTGTTGCCAATCCCAACGGCTATGGCGGTCAACATGGATGCTGCCACATAGTCGATGGGGAAACTCTGGCACTCATGCAGTTCTGTGATGATGTGCTGGATGGGTTGCGGAAAGATGCTGACAGGGAAATCTGAGCCACATAGTCGT
>LPNH01000224.1 GCA_001543385.1 Candidatus Hemicellulosilyticus sp. P3 | reverse complement strand
TTGGCCTATATCACCGAAGCACAAAAGGAACTGCTTTACGCCATCCATGCCGAAAAACAGGTGCAAGGCATCACTTCCACGGCATTCAACAAGAAATACCGTTTGCGTTCGCCAAGTTCAAGCCAATCGGCGGCTCTCAAATTGCTTGAATACGACCTTATTACAAGAAAAGAAAAAACCTATTCCATTTCTGACCCGTTGATGAAACTTTGGTTGGATAGGAGAAAAGTTTGAATTACGGCGACTTGGGCTCCGCGTCCCGCGTCTCGAAGTCCCGCGTCAAAAAACATACAACTTACAACTAATAACTGAAATGTCCAAACTCAAATCCAAAATCTTAGTCGTTGACGACAACGCTGGCATCCGGTCCGCACTGAAGATATTGCTGCCCATGCGCTTCGCCGAGGTGGAACTCATCGCCTCGCCCAAGGTGCTGATGGAGACCATGCGAACTTTCAAGCCCGATGTGGTGCTGCTCGACATGAACTTCTTGGCTCTCCGAGTTGAAACGCGACTTCCCCGAGGTGGAGGTGGTGCTCTTCACGGCCTACGCCGACATCGCCCTCGCCGTGGAAGGCATGAAACGCGGCGCCTTCGACTTCGTGGTGAAACCCTGGGACAATGCCAAACTGCTTGCCACACTCGAAGAGGCTTGCAAGAAACATCGTGTAGGGACACATCGCATGAGTCCACCCTACACGAATGCCACGCCGACAATGCGCTGGGGCGAGAGCGAAGCAATGCGGCGGCTGCGTGAGATGGTGGAGAAAGTGGCTCCCACTGATGCCACGGTGCTCATCACTGGCGAGAATGGCACGGGTAAGGATGTGCTGGCCAACGAGATACACCGCCTTTCCAATTGCGCCACCAAGCCGATGGTGGGCGTGGATATCGGAGCCATCACCGATACCTTGTTCGAGAGCGAGATGTTCGGCCACGTGAAAGGCGCCTTCACAGATGCCCATGCCGACCATATTGGTAAGTTTGAGCAAGCCAACGGTACCACACTGTTTCTCGATGAGATCGGCAATGTGCCGCTGGCACAGCAGGCCAAACTGCTGCGCGTCATCCAAAACCGTAGCATCACCATGATTTGTGCCACCAACATGGACCTGGCGATGATGGTCAAGGAAGGCCGTTTCCGCGAAGACTTGTTCTACCGCATCAACACAGTCACGCTGCACCTGCCGCCCTTGCGCGAGCGTCCCGACGAAATCGTCACTTTGGCAGAGATGTTCGTCAAGCAATATGCCGAGAAATATCACCGCAAGGCACAAGGCCTTTCCGACGAGGCAATAAATCTCTTGAAACGCTGCCGTTGGAGTGGCAACATCCGCGAGTTGCAAGGATGCATCGAGAAGGCGGTCATCTATTCCGAGGCGGAACTCATCCGCGCCGCCGACCTCCAACTCCGCGCCTCGGAACTGATGGATGATGCAGCTGCAAAAATACCAAACCAAACCCTCGAAAGTGCCGAGGAACAGGTCATCCGCAATGCGATGAAGACCTACAACGGAAACTTGACCCTGGTGGCCAAAGCATTGAAGATCAGTCGTCCGACCTTATACCGCCGCCTAAAGGAATACGGAATATGAGTGCCTGGATTTGGATATTGGTTGTAGTGGTGGCCGTCGTTGCAGCGATTGTGGTGACGACTCTTATCGTGCGTAGAAATGATGCCCGAAAGGTGGGCTTCATGATGGATGCCCTGGAGGACGGCGAGCTGAACTTCCATTTCAAGGAGAAGTCGGCCCTCAACCGAGCCCTCAACCGCATCAAGGGCATCTTCGAGCGGCGCGACGCAGCCAACGAGGAGTCCTCGCAAAACAAGCTGTTTCGCGTGATGACACATGAAATCATGAACACCGTCGCGCCCATCGCTTCCTTGAGTGATGCCTTGCTCACCGAAGAAGGTGTGGATGTGAAGGCGGGACTGGAAACCATCTCTGCCTCGTCGAAGGACTTGATCCGTTTTGTGGAGTCTTACCGCAGCATGACGCAGGCCCAGCCGCCCGTACGCAAGGCGGTGATGGTCGACGAACTGATGGACCGTGTGTTGCTCCTCAACAAGGCCAAGATTGCCGAACAAGGTGCCACCTTGACCTATCAAGCCAATACGCCCGACTTGCTCATCTATGCCGACGAAGGACAGATTATGCAAGTGTTCAACAACTTGATAAAGAATGCCGTGCAGGCAGGTGCCACCTCCATCCGCATCACCGCTGACCTGAACTCGGAGGACCAAACCGTCATCCGTGTGGCCAACAACGG
>LPNH01000223.1 GCA_001543385.1 Candidatus Hemicellulosilyticus sp. P3 | reverse complement strand
TTTGGACGTCGTCAAGTGGGGCAAACGGGATGGTCACCAGAGGTACAAGTGCAAGAACTGCGGAAGCCTTTTCACCTTCCGTCGGAAGGACATCGGCAAGAGCAACCGCTTCGTGTGGTTCGAGTGGTGGATACTGGGCAAGCAGACGCTTGAGCAGATCTCCACGCTGAGCGGATACAGCACGAGGCAGTTGGCCCGATGGTTCGACGAGTACCTTGACAGCTGTCCCGTCTGGAGAATCAGGTTCCACGAGAGGGTCAACCTGCTGATAGACGGCACATGGTTCCCCAACAAGCTGTGCCTCGTGCTCTACCGCAACGAGACGGTCAAGTCCACGCTGTTCTACAGGCTGACCGACGACGAGTGGGAGGACGAGATGGTGGAGGACCTGAGGAACCTGCAAAGCCTCGGCATCGAGATAGAAAGCGTCACCTCCGACGGCGGCGCCAACATCATCAAGGCGGTGCGCAAGGCGTGCCCAAACGCGACAAGGCAGCGTTGCCTGGCGCACATACAGCGCGAGTGCCTCACATGGCTTACAAAGCACCCGAAGAGCGAGGCAGGGCAATCGCTCAGGAGGATTGCCACGCTCATCTGCAAGATACAGACACGCAATGACATGCTCCATTGGAAGCAGATGCTCAGCGAATGGCACGACCAACATGTCGGATACCTCAACGACAAGACCGTCAGCGAGTCGTCGCACGCCGAGTGGTTCACCCACAAGATGGTTCGCAAAGCCTACGTGCACATCCGAAGGGCCTTGCCCGACATGTTCCGCTTCCTCGACAACCCGAGAATACCTAAAACCACAAACGCCCTTGAATCCTACTTCGGCCACCTCAAAGAGAACATATCGCTCCATCGGGGACTGTCCAAGAAACACTACCGCAACTACGTCAAGTGGTACATCTACTTCAGGGAAAGGGACAACAAATACAAACGGAACGTGCCTAGCCAACCGAACGGATGACGCTTGGGTTTTTTGAGGCATGGAAGGTAATCCTGCATATCAAAAAGACAGAGGCGGCCTTGACAACCGCCCCTTTGATATGCTATCATACCTTGTGAACCTATCCCTTGGAAGGTTGCTCCCCAGCAGTGCCTCCCTCCGTTTCAGTTCGCACCGCAAAGATACGTTTTTTTCGCCCTTATGACTATCTGTTTTTCGATGTTTTTTTGG
>LPNH01000222.1 GCA_001543385.1 Candidatus Hemicellulosilyticus sp. P3 | reverse complement strand
AGAGCAGGCCGTTCTTGTATGTCTGCACCATGCCATAGTCCTTCACCAACGGCCCGAGGTCGTCGGGTGTGGAGTCGAAGATAACCGGCTCCATGCCCTGGTCGGTGGGCAGGTTATCTACAGCGACGTAGTAGCAGTTCGTGATGGTCGGCTCGTAGATGCCTTCGTTGCCTGTATTCCAGCGGGCGAAGGTGCTGTTGAGCATGCCTGCGGCTACGCTGCCGGGCTTCATCAGCGAGTTCTGGATGGTGGGCTTGTTGTATACGCCCCATCCGATGAAGCCGCCGCAGTTGTTGGTGCCGTCGGTGGTGGCGAAGGAGCCGTCGAAGACGCAGCCTTCGATGATGATGGTGTTGTTTTCACCGCTCAATGTACTGACCAGTCCGCCGTGTGTGCCGTCGCTGCTGACGCTGCTGTTGATGTTGACCGAACTGATGCAGCCCGTGAGGGTCAGCGCGCCGTGCGACTCGCCCACGAAACCGGCAGCCTTCTTCGCGCTGGTATAGATGGTGCCAGCGACGTGCAGGTTCTTAATCACGGCGTTCTTCACGTGGCCGGGGCGCAGTATTCTTCGGCGAATGGCTCTGCGGACGTGCCTTTGGTGAAGGTCAGCGTCTGGCCGTCGCCGTCGAAGGTGCCCTGGAACGAGTTGGCATCGCTTGTGCCCGCCATCGTCGAGACGCTGATGTTGGCACCCAGCTTCACGAAGTTGCCGCTGAAGGCGTAGCCGCCGTTGACGTAGGAGGCGAACTCGTTCCAGTCGTCGGTGCTGCTGATGATGAAGGGGTTGTCCTCGGTGCCTAAGCCCTGCGTAGGCCATCCCGCCGTCACGGCGTTGGCCGAGCCGCTGACGCTGGCTGCGCCCCCGACGTTACCATTGCCGCCGGCAGCGCGGTTATCGCCGTCTTGCCAACCGATGTTGTCAAAAGAATAATTTACCGGATATCTTCGGGCCAAGAGATTTTTGTCAGCGCTCACCATCAGCGTGCTTTCACCTGCGCCAGCGAGGGTTCCATCTACATTAGTACCTGGACTACCTCCTAAGGCTCCTACTTGGTAGAAACTAGTCCCACCATCTTTGTATTGAATGCTTCCTGAGGCACCGCCTCCGCCACCGCCGCCGCCAGGGCCGCCGGTACCGATGTCGCTGGCTGCGCCGCCGAAGCCGCCGCCTCCACCGCCTCCTCCGCCACCTATGGACCATGTGTAGTTGCTAAAAATCGTTTCCTTTTCCCTATATAAAGCGTGGCGACCTCCGTTGCCACCATTGTCGCTGGCTGTGCCACCGCTGCCACCATGAAACTCCGTCGTAGGGGCAGGCAACTGGTAAATATAGAGCGTGCCCATCTCGGCAGCAGCGGTGCTGCCGCTGGCACCGTTACCACCGACATTGCCTGTCGGCTCACCATGTAAATTCACTTTATTGCTGGCACCGCCTGTACCGCCTGCGCCGCCTGCGCCGCCGCAGGTACCGACGCCAGCACCGGCACCGCCGCCTCCGTCACCGCCTTTGCCGCCTGCGCCAGACTGTACCCAGTTGTCCACACTGAAATCAGCGTCACCGCCTGCACCGCCATTGCCGCCGTTGGCAGCGTTGCCGCCCGTGGCGTTCAGCGTGCCACTGCCTATGAGGTAGAGCGTGTTGCCCGCCGCCAGTTCAATGCCCGCGCCGCCGCCGGTGGGGGCGGTGGCATTGGCTCCCGTGCAGGTAATCGTTTTGCCGGAGGGGATGTAGAGAT
>LPNH01000221.1 GCA_001543385.1 Candidatus Hemicellulosilyticus sp. P3 | reverse complement strand
GTACTTTGCCGCCAGTTGGTATGACCTTTCCATAAGCGCCATCTGCTCGTCCACCGTATTCGTCCCTGTCTGAGCCTGTGAGGCCAGTTTGTCCTCCAACTCGGATATACGGCTCTTCAACTGCTCATTGGCTGCATCCTCCGACGGCTGGTAGAAACTGCCCAATGTCCTGTTGATGTCCCGGTAGGCTTCCGCCGACGATGCGATGGTCTGTCTGGTGGACTTCACTTTCCTGTCTGACGGCGTACCGTCCTCAGGTGCCGTAAGACTGAAGTCACCGTTTCCCGTCGTACCTGTCGTGTCAGATGCTGCCTCACGCTCTGCGGGTGCTGTCCGTGCGAACAGGGTACCGAGGTCACCGATAGCCATCTCACGCTCCTGTCGGCGTTCTTCCTGCCTGCCAGTCGTCTCATAGGCTTTTGCCTTGTCGCCGATGATGCCGCCAGCGGCTGCGTCCGGCATTTCGGTGTTGAAACCGTCGCCGCCTTTTACCTCCTTGTCTCCCGTAGGGGCGAAGATAAGCCACATTGAGCCGAGGAATATCAGCACCATTAGCGGATAAACAATCATTTTCTTCCTGCGCTGACGCTCCTGTTCGGTCAGCGGTCTTGCCTCACTCTGGGAGGCTGCTGTCTTCTTTTCTTCTGTCATTTGTCTTGATAGAATTAAAATGGTCAATACTTCTTTTACTGTCCTCCAGTTCCACTGTCTGCGCATGTTCCATTTCCATACGGTGTGTACGTCCATGGTAGATGTCGTAGAGAGAACTGCCCAGCGTATAGAGCGAGAGGACGGCGAATACCGTCATCATCACGGCAACGAGCCTGATGCGCCCGTCCGGTGTCAGCCTGTCAAGCCGCGCCCTTATCCTGTCACTGCATCCGTCCCTCAGCACCCGTGCCTTCACGGATATGTCTGCAATCACCTTCATCATCGCTTCACGGTCTGAATGTCACGATTCTCCAGAATGGTGAAACCCTCGATGGTGAAGCCGTTTGGGTTATCATCCGAACGGCTGGCATTCAGCAGACGGCACTCCGTCACGAGCGTGCGTTCCGTCACGTTGCTGGAGCGGATGATCATCTGTCTCGCGTATGTCTTTGCCCCATAGGGATAGCTGGAGAAATCGCACACCACGCTGTCCACCTTCAACACCTGGTTGATATTTCCCGCAATGATGCGGTTG
>LPNH01000023.1 GCA_001543385.1 Candidatus Hemicellulosilyticus sp. P3 | reverse complement strand
CACTTGCCTATGCAGCAAGACCCGAACTTTCCAAGGTGATTTTTGAACACGAAAAAGACATTTGATTATCAATAGGTTATAAGGTCTATTTGTCACAATTGTGACAAAAACTTCTTTTTTTTGTGCGTCGAGCTGTGACAGAATTGATGTTCTGATGTGCGAAATGCCTTTTTTATTGTGACAATTTCGGGTTAAAGAAAAAGTAAAATAACGGCTGACTCTTGTCGCGATAAGGTGACGTTTTCTAGTTCGAATACTTATATAGCTACTCTTGAATTATTCTAAATTAATAGATCATCTTTGCGTCTTTTTTAAGAAGTTTTTCCATCCTCAAGTACCATTATATGTACATGTTTAGTTCGGTTGGTATATCTAATACATGAACAGGACCGGACAAGCAGAGAGTCTTTTTCCTTTAACCCGAAATCAATTATAGCGCCTCAAGAGGATTCCTTCAAAGAATTGAATCACAGGTCGATCAATTCTAAAACCGTTACTTATTAGTGCGGAAAACCCGTTTTCGAGATTATTTTTCAGTTTTCAATATCATGCCGATTTCGGCGTTTTTCTACCCCAAGATCGTGGTCAAAAGCCATTATTTGTGCTCTTTCTGCTGGTGACCTGACGTGCTATTGCCATTCTGTAACGTTTTCAGGTCTGTATGTCTCCGTCAAACCACCTTCACTTAGTAAGGACTTTACGTGTGTAACTCAAATGCAACTCACTTATGCCGTTGTTTTGCTGCTTCTGAGCGTAGTCCCACCCGTTTCGACATCCGAATTGTTTGCGATAGGGCCAGAACTACTCACTTTTTCTTTCTGAATATATAGAGAGAAGTTTCTCGAATTATTTCGCCAAATGAGAATAAAATACTTTATTCGTGGCGGAATAATTTTCCCATAGTAAGGACAAAGATGACGCATGCTCTTCTTCCCACTTCCGCAGATTATTATCTGTTTGAATCAAGGATTGAGACACAAAAATCTATCCCCTTGATCTCTGCACGGAGCTCCTTGCGTTTTTGTGTTGGTTCGTCCATGTTCAATAAGCGGAGTTCAATGTTTTTTTTGTGTTTTAACATCTCAGACCTCGCCTGATCAAAACAATTGCCCGCGTTGGCTGAAAGTCCGACGACGGGTTTCTCGTCGCAAACAAGCGCTTGAATCTGTGCATATAATGGGTCCTGAAAACGGACATAGGATTCTCGATTGTGGCAGAAATCCATCATAAGATTAAAGATTTGACGGAATTGTGGCTCAGGGAATGATACATAATTCCTGCTGATGCCTGGCCTCCTTGCGAAGGATCGGGCAGTAGCCATCCGTATTTCAGTGAAATCTATTGTATGACAGATATAGAGAGATAAATGGACATGCGCTTTTGTAAGAAAAGCTTCAAGTTCATATGTATCTGAGTAATCGTCTGAACTGATAAAATACTCGCCACCGCTTACATCAAGATGATGAAGATTCTGTAACGTCTGGTTGAAGTACTCGTTGAATTCAGATTCTTGGATTCTCGTAATTTTGTTATACTTGCTCGATTGTGGAATCTTATGGGAAAGCTTATCTTTCCTAGTGGTATAGACTTCAATGCGGGGAATCCGGTCCGCCTCCTTGGATATCTCTATCTGGAATTCCTTGTTTTGCTGGTTAACCGTGGTTTTATCTGTGTATCCGGAGATACCCCAGCTATCTATCCAAAAGCTATTCTCGTTCATAAAAAGCCGTTCCGGATAATTTACAAATAAAGAAAATATGTCTGACGACCTTCAAAGTGCGGAATCATCGGAATCATTGACATCGAATCTGCCTCTGGCAGCAGTGTGTGCAGTAATTGGCACAAGCTACCCCGAGCGATTAGACGAACAGCGTCAGATATACCGGAATGAGCCACAGGTCTTCATCTTTTCTCAGATCCTTTGTGTATACCAGGTATTTGCTTCCGATTTGCTGCGAGAACTTCTTGCAGAACTCGTCCATGGAAACGTGCGCCTTGTACCCCGAGGACTTGACCTCGATAGGGCAGAGTTTGAAGCCGCGAGAGAGGAGGAAATCGATCTCGTAATTGTGCTTTCCACTTGGCGTCGGCCAAGTGTGATAATAGAGCTTGTCGCCCTTGGCGCGAAGCATCTGCGCGATCACATTCTCGTATACATATCCCAGATCGGAAGCCAGCTTGTCGCTCAGGAGTTTCTGATAGATGATGTTCTCCGTGACCTCATTGTCCCAGAATGCCATCGTGACAAATAAACCGGTGTCCCCGACGAACATCTTGTACTGCTGCATATTTTTGTGCTGGGACAGGCCCACGGAGGGATTGTCGGCATGATACGAAAAGTTGACGGCCATGCTGTCCTCCATATCCTGGATGAGTTCGTTCATGTCGGCCTCCTCCTGGCTGCGCCCAAGCACACTGGTCACCTGATAGCGCGTGGCGTTGCCGGTCAATTGGGAAGGAGCAGCCATGAACAGGCGGGTGGCACGGCCGGTAGGGTCAATCTTCCGGAAATCATCTCCATATAGCTCGATGATCTCCCGCTTGACCGAATCCACGACACTGAGGTTCTGTGTGTCGAGATAGGCATTTACGGCCTGCGGCATGCCGCCCACCAGCATATACAGACGGAAGTCGCGAAGCAACTTTCGACAAGTCGCATCCCCGACGCCCTTCTTGTCATCAAATGTCTGCTTCAGGAGAGGGACGGTCGCCGTATCTCCGAGTGCCCATCGGAACTCCTCATAGTCCATGGGGAACATGTCGATACGGGTCTCCTCGCTGGGGATAACGATCCCCTGTGTATTCTTCTTGATGGAAAGCAGCGAGCCGGTCTCGATGTAATCGTAGCGGTGGTCCTTGACCAGATATTTTATGGCTTCGCGAACCTTCGGTGCCTTCTGGATCTCATCGAAGATAATCACGGACTTTCTAGGTTCCAGCCTGACGTTGTAGATGAACTGGAGCTGGAGGAAAAACTGGTCTCTGTCGGCGATATGGGCGACAGCTTCCCAGACCGCATCCGGTGCGTCAGCAAAATCGACCTTGATATATGATGTGTACTCCCGTTTGGCGAATTCCTCGGCAATAGTCGATTTACCGACTCGCCTGGCTCCGCGGATGAGGAGTGCCGTACTCCCGTCTTTCGATCTTTTCCAGTCTACGAGTTTCTCGTATATCTTCCTCTTAAATACTCTATCCGGGTATTCCATTTCCTCAAAAAGTTTAACGTTTCCGATGCGAATTTAGGTCATTTTGCTGGATTCTCAAAATGTATTTCTTTTATTTCCGTTGGATTCTCAAAAAGTTGCCTCCGTCTTGTTCCAACACGTCTCGGAAGGGGAGTGTGCTCCCGTTGCTGCCTCTTCTGCTCCGGAATGGTACATCTCCTTTCACTTCGCAAAGTTCTGTCACCCGGACATTCCGGCAAGGTCCGCTCCGCTCTCCACCTTGCCTTGCCAATGTCCTATAGGGGTGACGTATGACCAGCTGCGTAAAAAAAGATGTTTCACCATTAAACCGCAGCATTATGAAGAAGCAAGCACACTACACACCCGACACCCCGATCAAGGCATCGGCCCAAGCCGCAGGATACCTGCGCGAAGACTTCCGGGATCTCGATCACGAGGAGTCCTGGATCCTCCTCCTCAATGGAGCCAACCTGCCCTTGGCCAAGAAGATGATTACCGTCGGAACCATTAAGTCGACCCAGATCGATCACCGGCGCATCATCAAGGAAGCGCTGCTGACGAACGCCACAGCGATTATCCTCTTCCACAACCACCCGAGCGGAACTCCCGCTCCGAGTGTGGCTGACATCAACGAGACGAACAAGCTTCGCAAAGCTTGCGACATCTTCGATATCTCTCTCCTCGATCATATCATCCTAACGGATGAGTCATACTACTCCTTCGCAGAAGAAACTCAAAACAAGTTTTAAGTCATGAAGACTCTCAAATTCAAAGGCACTGAAGTGTCACTCAGCCACCGTCCCGGACGATGAACTCTACGGAGTCATCACCGTTAACCTCGGAAGCTTCCTCCAGACCGACCGTCTGGCGTTCGTCGACGAGAACAACCTGCCTGGCATCGGAGCCTGGCTCCGGAAGAACAAGATCGCGTCTCCGCTGGGCTACAAACAGCGCAGCGGGTTCTGCCAGTACGAGCTCTACAACTTCCACAAACACGCGTAGCGTTACTTCAACTGAAACCAGTAATCTCCAAGTCAGCAACGGCTTGGAGATGTTTCTGTTTTCTTTTTATCAGATTATCTCAACGACTGATTATGGATGGAAGAAATAATCAGAATTCTCTTTGTTATGATTCGAATTTTGTCTAAATTTGCAAGTGCTACTTTGGATTTTAGACATTTTAAGATATGGAATACAAGCGAATTCTTTCGTTCGATGATGCTGGAGACGACAGCCTGTTCCTGTGGGGCGCCCGTCAGGTTGGGAAAAGCACGCTGGTAAAGACCGTCTTTCCGGAAGCGATTGTTTACGACTTGCTTAAGAGCGACGAGTTTGAACGCCTGGCCCGTCGTCCATCGCTTCTCCGAGAGGAGTTGGACAAGAAAGGTCCGGAAACTGTCGTCATCGTGGATGAGATCCAGAAAGTACCTCCACTCCTCGACGAGGTCCATTGGCTGATGGAGAACCGGGGAATCCGCTTCATCCTCTGCGGATCCAGCGCCAGGAAGTTCAAGCGCGTGGGGACGAACCTTTTGGGAGGCCGAGCCCTCAAATATACGCTGCACCCGCTTGTGAGTGCCGAGATTCCGGATTTCGACCTGATCCGTGCGATCAACAACGGCATGGTTCCGCGTCACTATATGATTCAGAACCCGAAGAAACGCCTCCAGTCCTATATCGGGACTTACCTTAAGGAGGAAATCCAGGACGAGGCCGTTGTCAGACAGTTGTCCTCTTTCAACCGCTTCCTCGAGATAGCTGCCCAAACGGACGGCGAAATCGTCAATTATTCGAACATTGCTTCCGACTGCGGGGTCAGCGCCACGACCGTGAAGGAGTATTTCAACATCCTTCAACAGACCCTTATCGGGTACATGGTACCGTCATTCACCAAGTCGAAGAAGCGCCGCGCAGTCGTCGCTCCGAAGTTCTATTATTTCGATGTCGGCGTTGTAAACTACCTGCTCCACCGGTCCTCGCTGGAACCCGGCTCCGCCGATTTCGGACATGCCTTCGAGCACCTTGTCATCCAGGAAATTCAGGCTTATCTGGACTATCATGATTATGAGGATAGCCTCGCATACTGGAGAACCGACAGCGGATACGAGGTTGATGCCGTCCTAGGAGAAGCGAAAGTGGCCATTGAGATAAAGAGCACCGACGAAGTGCAGTCCAAGCATACGAAAGGCCTGAAGGCCTTCATGGAAGACTTCCCGGACACGAGGCCTATCATCGTTTCCCGCGACAGGGCACCGAGGACCTTGAACGGAATAGAGATCGTGCCAGTTGAGACATTCTTGAAGATGCTCTGGAACGGGGAAGTCTACAATGGCTGACCAGGATTGAAGTCGTGAAACAAAGGAAGAAATCGAAGAAGCTGCGGATCACCGAGGCGGACTTCATGCTCGCCAACCGCAGGGCTGCCCGGCTCGAAGAGATCGCCGAGCACGGTCGGCCTGTCTCCTTCCGGAAGGCCGTCCATAAATCCAAGAAGGTCTACGACCGGAATCGCCTGAAGAGGCTTGAACATAAGATCTCCGACAAGTCGGAGTAGTCGATTCTTGGAGCGGGAAGAACCTCATCCCTTTTTCGCCGTTTGTACCAGGCATCTTGCTAATTTCTAGCAGCCGGCCGTTGGGCGTGAACGATGCTCTCGGATTGCTATTGTCAGCAAGCATCATTCTCTGGATATGCGACAATTTTTCAAATTGTGCGATATTATTTCAACACAACCCGAAATTTCCGCTGATTTGGTCTTTTTTTTTGCTGGAAAATAATAAACTTTGCTTTCAAAAACAGACCTCTTCAATATGAGAAATGTGCTTTATATCCTTTTTGCCCTGACGTTTGCTGTTGTCTCCTGTTCCTCTCCGAAGGGTCAGGCAACAGACTCCGTCCCCAGTGGAGCATATACGTTATCGCACATCCAGGAAGTGGCAATGACGGACTATGAAGAGGCTATGCGTCTTGCCGACGAAGGTCTCCGGAGCGGGCAACTGAGCGCCTATACGGCCCATACCCTCCGCGCCCGGTTAACCTATCTCCACACGGAAAATTATGCCGCCGCAGCTGGGTTTATGAGGAAGGCACTCGAACTGGAGGAAGCCCGGGATCCTGCTGTGCGGACGCAGCTCCTCTACCACCTTGCCACCGTCCTCCGCAGTGGCCGCGATTTCACGGAGCTCCTCGCCACTTGCACGCAAGGTAAGGAATGTGCCCATAAAGCCGGGAAGGCTTTCGAAGAGAACGCCTTTGACTTTCTTGTCGGTAACGCCCTCGTTGACATAGGAGAGGAAGACGACGGTTTCGAAATGATGTGCGGTGCCTTGAAGAAAGCCTCATCCCTTGCTTCGAGCGAAGAGGAATATGGCCACCTCATCTACTTTTATGGACAGTACCTCAACGATTTGCAGGGAAAAAAGGACTGGGATGCCGTCCTTTCGGCCTGTACCGACTACGAAAAGCGTGTCTCTGATATGGAGCGCTCCTTTCCTGGTATGGACAGCTCCTATATCGATCGCTGCCGCTTCTACCTGGACATCCACCGGGCAATCGGATATTCCTACACTGGATCGTCGGATTCCGCCTTGCAGGCATTTGAAAAGGCCTGCACCCGCAGTTACTGCCTCACTACGGACGGCCAGACCCAACTTGTCGATTACTATGCCGCCGCCGGGCAGCCGGACAAGATCCTGGATATCTACCGGGACGAACTCCCTTTCACCGAGCCGGATACGGTAAGCCGCTCCTACAGGATGCGTATCGCCCGACTTCTGGAAGCCTGCACTAACGCCGGAATGAGCGAAAAGGCCCGCGAATACCAGGAAATCTACAACTCTCTTAGCAGGCAGCTTGAGCAGAAAGAGCGATTCGAAGGCACCTTCACCAATTCCGCGAAGTACGATGTGCAGCGCTATCGCTTCAAGTTGGAAGACACTACCCGGGTCCTCAGGCAGAACCAGAGGCTTATATTTGTCCTAATCACCATCTTCATCCTTGCCACAGGCCTTCTGTTGGTGCTGCTCCTGTCAAGAAACCGTGCCCATCGTCAGGAAAGTGAATCGCTGAAAAAGAGTCTCAGTTCCATCCAGCGCCAGGTGTCCATCATTGCCGATATGCAGACACATAAAGACGCCTCCGATGCTCCTGAAGCCGCTCTCACGTTGAAGGATGTCATAGAAGGGCGCGAACTTTATCTGGACAAGGGCCTTAACCGCCAGAAGATTTCCGCCATTCTTGGCAAATCCCCTTACGAGATAGACAAGATGCTTGCAGATGCAGCCCCTGGCATCAGTTTTCCCGACTATATCAAAGGCCTTCGTATCCGCCGTGCGCTGGATCTCCTCAGTGAAAATCCTGATATCTCCATTGCGGAACTGGCCGATAGCAGTGGATTCTACACCGTTCGCTCCCTGCAGCGTTCCTTCCTGGCTATCACCGGGAAGACCCCAAGCGAATTTGCTAAAGATTTGAAAAAATAAAAAAATGAAAACGAAACTGATTTACACCACGCCTGAGAGCACTGTATTTACAGTAAAACTTGAGGGCTTATTGTGCGTGAGCGAAGAAACTCAAAGCACACGCGACGATTATCAAAAAGATGGAGAGTATTTCTGGAATTATTAAAGGGGGAGTTCGCATTATGAAATACAATACTTTATATAGTTTTATCCTCGCAGTTTTCCTGGCTGTTGCGCTGGCGGTTTCCTGCAGCAAAGCCGACCCGGAGTCTGAGGGGGAACCCGCTCCGCAGGTCTATACTATGACAGTCAATGCCTCCAGGGTATATACCAGAGCCCTGGAGGAAGACACATCTGCGACCTCGCCCAGGATTGTGTCCACCTGGACTGCCGGAGATGTCATAACTGTCTGGACTAGCGACGGCTCCTCCAGGCAATATGGTCAGCTCTCCGCCCAGACAAGCGGAAGCAGCACGACTTTCAGCGGGACGCTGACTTCGCTCCCCTCCGACGGGGAGGAGCTTCTTCTCAAGTACCTCAGCAATAATTACTCCCGTCAGGACGGAACACTGACCGGCGGAGAGGGAAGCATTGACAAAGTGTGCGACTATGCCACGGCCACCGTCACCGCAACGGTTGACGGGACATCGGTAACGACAACCAATGCGTCTTTTGCCAACCAGCAGTCCATAGTCAGGTTCCGGCTGAAGGACAAAAGCAATGATTACAGCGATCTGTATGCCACCGGATTCAGCATGTCAATAAACGGGGAAACGTTCACTGCCATCCCATCATCGGCTACCAACGTTTTCTATCTCGCGATTCCCGGAAGAACTCTGGACATGGTGCCTTTGACGCTTACTGCAACCACCGGCTCCAAGATTTACAGATACTCTCATAACGGCAACTTTGTCCCGACCTCGTTCGTAAACGGAACGTATTATACTGTAAGCGTAGCCCTCGAGGAGTACGGTGCTACCAACACGCTCGAGTGGCTCAAAATAAAGGCCGCGTTCGGGGAGGACTGCTCTGGCTGGCTCGGTTGGTACGTACGCCCGGACGGGAGTATTACTTATTCAAAGCCCTCTGACGCCGTCGGACGCATAACATTCATCTCCTCATCTTCCGACGTCGAGGTCGCGGCACCAGGCTCCCGCATACTCGTGCTCTCACTTGAAAGCGCAGGCGGAGCGGATGCGTCTTTTGTGTGGAAGCCGAGCGCCTCTATGAGTGACCGTATCGATCCTGCGTTTGCCGATGCATCCGCGATGAACGGCCTTGCCATCTGCACTGCGTATCACTCGGATGATTACCCGGCATTGGAAGCCGCCTGGGAATATGCGACAGCCCGTCCGGACGGCGCTTCGGGGTGGTTCCTTCCGTCAAAAGGCCAGTTTAATGCGATGATGCCCAAAGCGCGTGAAATGCTGCAAAAGAACGGGGCTGATTATGCTGTCTATTGGTCGTCGACAACTGTTAACACCGGCGCATATGTTAATTACGCCTGGTTTTATGTGTTTTATAACGGTGAGGAACAGTGGGGCAGCAGTTCCAAAACAACGGGCGGCGATGGTATTACCATCGTCAACGTGCGCCCCTGCTTTGCCTATTGAAACCTTAATCGATTGCTTTGGCTTTGTCCGCCCGGCCTTTGTGTATTAGTCAGTTAGTAATGTGTAAAAAATAAGTTGCATCAGTTGGCCGGTTTGACGAGGTCGTTCCACTTACCGAGTTCCGGGGCGAAGACAACCTGCCTGGCAAGCCTCTTCTGGTACGATTCATCAATCGGTCGCTTGATGTCATAGTTTTTCGAGTTAATGTGAACATGTACCTTCAATCCCTTCTTCGTGGTGGTCATCGCGGCCCGGTCAGCGGCATTCTGCAAGTTCAGAAGTGGCGCGCCGTTCCAACAGCGTGTGATTTGCGAGAAGAGCCGGTGTTCAATGGGATTGAACTTGGAACAGTACGGAGGATAATGAACCATAAGAAGCCTGATACCCAGTTTGTTGGCAAGGTCCATAAGATCCTGCTTGACGATTCTGTGGGAGCTGGAGTTCGAGCCTTCGCCGTCTCACAGGATAACGAGGGTGTGGGCATCCGGGTATTGCTCCTGCAAGTGCTCCCTCCAGACACGTGCGATGTTGTCGCAGAGGGAGCCGACGAGGAGAAAGAAGATCCAGTCTATCACGACATGAGCGTATATCGCACCGCCGACATTGATGGTACCGCCAAGATAAATGCCCTCTGGCAGAACCTGAAGGCGAAGCAGCCCAAGGGCACGGGCATCAACCGCCAGTCGCCCACCTACGACTACGAGATGATGCGCATCGGCAAGATTCTGCCGAAAATCAACAAAGAGTTCAAGGCCGAGGACACAGCTGATTGATGAAACAGAAAAGATTCTGGATGCTCGCCGCCATCCTTGCCATCATCTGCGGCGCAGGCATGGTTGCCTGCTGCAACAGTAAAAGCGGCGGGCTGGAGCAGCCATACGTGCCCAAGGAGCCTGACTACGACAATCCCTCGATGTGGATTACGGCCGATGGAGATGCCGACGGCACGGGAGCCGATGTGTTCTATGTGGTCTCGACATGGGAGGAGGACTGGACCACCGATGACGGGCGGCTGTGCCACTACGCCGATGTGTGGAACGCCACGCACCGCGAGCATATGGCGACGGAAATAAGCAAAGTGGCGACCTATATGTCGCCCGGCAACCGATTCTTTGCCCCATACTACCGCCATACCACCATAGATGCCTGGGTGACGCAGGACGAGGACACCATTTCCCGGCGCGTCGCACTCGCAATGGACGATGTCTGCAAGGCCTTCGACCATTTCCAGGCTCGGCGCGACCATAGCCGCCCGCTCATCATTGCAGGCTTCAGCCAGGGCGGCAGGGCCATGGTGGAACTGCTGAAACACATGAGCGACGAGACCTATTCACAGCTGGCTGCCGCATACGTCCTGGGCTACAAGGTGACCAAGGCCGACATGGCGCAGTGCCCGCACATCCGTCCCGCCGAGGGCGAGACCGACACGGGAGTCACCATCTGCTACAACACGGTGAAGGACGTGAAATACATCAAGAGCGTCATCGCCGCTTCCGACATCTGCATCAACCCCGTGAACTGGCGCACCGACGCCACTCCTGCCACGCTGCACGACACCATCACCGTAGCCGTCTCGCCGGAGTACCATGTGCTCGTTGTCACCGGCTACAGCGGATCGGAGTATGCGCCCTACCGCGACTTCATCAACGTGGGCGACATCCACAGCTGCGAGCCATGGCTCTACAGCGATTGCCTTGCACGCAACATTGCCGTGCGGGCCTGGGCGTGGAGAAATAGCAAACAGAATAAAGCCACTTTCCATGTAAAACAACTCTGAAAATATGCGTAAACACTTTCTACTTTTTTTCATTGCCATAACCGGCATACTGGCCGGCTGCAACAAAAATGATCCGGAGACTCTGGCACCGAAGGACTACTTCACCCTGTGGAACGACTGTGAGGCCCTCACGGCCCTTCAGGAATATGTTCAGGATGTAACCAATCCTAAGTCGACCAACTATATCAAGGAAGAGGACCGCATCGCCACCTTCGATATGGACGGCACCTTCGTGGGCGAACTCTATCCCAGCTACTTCGAATACAACCTCCTGGAGTACCGCGCCCTGGACGATCCCGCCTATAAAGACAAGGCCCCTGAGGATGTCAAGGAGGCGGCACAGGCCATCCGTGACTTTGTCCGTAATGGAAAAGCACTCCCGAGCGGCTTCGACATGATCCACGCCAGGGCCGCAGCCAAGGCCTACGCCGGAATGACGGTGGCTCAGTTTGATGCATATGTCAAGGCCTACGCAGCCAAGCCCGCCAACGGATTCACCGGCATGACATACGGAGAGAGCTTCTACAAGCCCATGCTGGAAGTGTTCGATTACCTGAAAGCCAATGGCTTCACCTACTATGTGGTTTCAGGGTCCGACCGCTTCATCGTCCGTGCACTAGTGGAGGCTATCGGCATTCAGCCCAACCGGGTTATCGGAATGGACGTGAAACTCCAGTCCAGCGGCCAGGGAGATGAACCCGGCGTCAACCACACCTACGGCAAGGAAGAAAACCTTGTCCGTACCGACGAGCTGATCATCAAAAACCTCAAGACCAACAAGGTCCTCCAGATTCAGCAGGAAATCGGCAAGACGCCCGTCCTGTCCTTCGGCAACAGCGGCGGCGACAGCGCCATGCACAATTTTGCCTTAAGCAATTCCCTGAAATCGGCCGCCTTCATGCTCATTGCCGATGACGATGCCCGCGACCACGCCAACAGAGAAAAAGCCCTTAAACTTGGGCAGCAGTGGAAAGAAGCCGGCTATCACGTCATCTCAATGCGGGACGATTTCAAGACCATCTATGGTCCCGGCGTAAAGAAAGTGGATTTCGTCTTTTGACAAAGGTTAAGTAATGAAACAGAAGTGCCTCTGACAACAAAATTATTAGCACATCTTATGAAACGTTTACTTACTATCGCTCTGCTCTTAGCAGTAAGCTTCGCATCATTTGCCCAGCTTTCCAAAATTCCCCAGAGGAACGAAATCGTCTCCATCGAGGCTGACGGAGATACGGGAGATGCCGATTTTCTTAGCTCACTGAGCCAATTACTGAACGGCGGCGCAGAAATACGCGAGGTCTTCGATTCACCCTCAGAAGACGGAGCGCATCATTATTGGCTCTCCGTGGGACATCTCGGTTTCGGCGATGATATCGTGCAGGTCAATATTGACCCCGCCTTCGAACTATTCATTCCCCTTGGCGACAACTTGGAAGAAGCCCAGAAGACAATGGAAAGCCTGAATGCCCTGTTCAAACAGCCAAAAAACAGCAGCATGGAGATAAAGGGTTGCCTCTGTTTCGGATTTCCCAATGCCGATAAACTGGAAACGGTAACCGCTACCTACCGCAAGCCCCTTATTAGCAAGATGCTGGAGTTCACCGTCCATCGCGATGGCTATATCCGTTCCTCGCATGTCCAGAAATCCGACTTCGGCTCCCTTGTAAGAGGCGTAAAGTTCTACCGCAAACTTCATCCCAAGCAGTAACCAATGAAACAGAAAAGACTTTGGATGCTCGTCGCTATCCTTGCCATCATTTGCGGCGCAGGAGTACTTACATGCTGCGGCCATAAGGAAGACCCTGTGGTTTTGCCTACAGAGGACAGCAGCGCGTTTGTGACCATAACGGACGTGGTGCCGGATGTGATAATGGAAATCCGCTACTACGGAACCTACAACTTCGTAGGAGCACGCATCGACGGCTATGAAGAGCCTACGGCACTGCTGACGAAAAAGGCGGCCGAGGCACTGAAGGCCGTGAGCGACGCCGTGATGGCGCAGGGCTTCCGCCTCAAGATTTACGATGCCTACCGTCCCCAAAAGGGCGTGGATCACTTCGTGCGCTGGGCGGCCGACCTCAGCGACACCATGATGAAGACCTACTTCTATCCGGACCTTGACAAGAGCGTGCTCTTTGAGCAGGAGTACATCATGGAAAAGAGCGGCCATACCCGCGGCTCCACCGTGGACCTGACGCTCTTTGACATGACTACGGAGAAGGAAGTGGACATGGGCGGCACCTTCGACTGGTTCGGCCCCGAAAGCCATCCGGATTTCTGCGGCAATCCCGAAACTGGCGAATACACCGGGAACAACAGTGCCAGCCCTGTAGGTCGCAGCATCACCCAGCAGCAGTTCAAGAACCGCATGATTCTCCGGAAGGCGATGCTGGACCACGGCTTCAAGCCCCTCGACAGCGAATGGTGGCACTTCACCCTTCGCGACGAACCCTTCCCGGACACTTACTTCACCTTCCCTGTAAAATAATAGCATAAATGAACCGTATTCTTCCCATATTTATGATAGCCGCAGCCTGCACTGCGGGCCTTACCTCCTGCAAGAAGGACGACCCTGTTCCAACCTCGGAAAAGACAGTCGAGCTGAAATGCGTCCAACCCGGCTATCTGAAAGCCGGAGACAAAGTGGCACTGATTTCCCCGTCCTACTTCACGCCGATGGAGAACGTCGAGAAAACCGTCGATGTCCTGCGCGGATGGGGGCTCGAGCCTGTCATCGGTCCCCATGTGGGCAAGGTCGTCGACGGCCGCTATGCAGGCACCGTCGCCGAAAGGGTCAGCGACATCCGGTGGGCGTTGGAGGACCCTTCCATCAAGGCCATCCTCTGCAACAGAGGCGGGTATGGAACCATCCAGCTCATTGACCAGATACAGCTTCCGGAACTGTCCTCCCATCCCAAATGGATGGTCGGGTTCAGTGATATCACCACCCTCCACGGTCTGTGGACCCGTGCCGGTGTCATGAGCATCCACGGAACCATGAGCTCCTTCCTGGCTTCCGGAGGCACAGACAAGACCAGCACCCTGATGCGGGACATCCTCCTCGGGAAGATCCCCAGGTACGAAATCCCGGCCCATCCGCAGAACATCACCGGCAAAGCCAGCGGCATCCTGGTGGGCGGCAATATCTGCACCTTCGCCCCCAACCTGGGCACGCAGGCCGATGCCACCCTCGGCAAGGATATCATCCTTTTCATCGAAGAGGTGGAGGAATCCATGCACAACATCGACCGACAGTTCAATATCCTTCAGATGAACGGTGTCCTGGACCGCTGCAAGGGCGTTATTCTGGGCGAATTCACGGACTGCGGTACGGAGTTCACCTTTGAAAACTGCGAACAGATGCTCCGGGAATATCTGCTCCGGTATAACATCCCCGTCCTCTGCGGCTTCCCGGCCGGACATGGCGACATAAACCTCCCGATGGTCATGGGCGCCCCTGTTACCATGGAAGTGCGCAGCGACGGTGCAACCCTCAGCTTCGACATCGATGGAGAACAGCAGACCGTAAAAACATCCGAGATTACCTCTCCCAAAACCAGCCTCTCAAGGCGCCTGACGCTCGCCGGGAAGAAACCCTTGTAAAAGATGACAGTCAACGATAGTAGAACGCGATGCCGGACCATGGCTTCAAGCCCCTTGACAGCGAATGATGGCACTTCACCCTGCGGGACGAGCCCTTCCCGGACACCTATTTCACCTTCCCTGTAAAGCAGTTAGCGAAATGAACATCACAGAACAAGACAATCAATTTATGCGCGAGGCCATCCGACTGTCCAATGAAAGCGTGGAGCGCGGGGGCGGGCCCTTCGGAGCCGTCATCGTGAAAGCCATCAGAATAAGTCTTGACGATTACATCCTCTCCGGCGGCGGATTCAACGGAGAGAGCTACGACCACAAAACCGACCCCTCGGTGATGCTCAAGCTCTATTTCCCTGGTAAAATCCAACAGCCCCTGGACGAGATGAAGCTGGCCCGGAAGGTCTATGACCTGGGTATTCCCACACCAGAACCTGGAGAGTACGTAGTAACTGAGGATGGCCGTTACGGCATCCGCTTCAAACGCATCCTCGGCAAGAAATCCTATTCCCGCGCTACGGCCGACGAGCCGGAAAAGGTGGCGCAGTATGCCGCAGAATTTGCGCAGATGTGCCTGCAACTGCATGATACCCATGTAGATACCGCCCAGTTTGAAAACGTAAAGGACCGTTATTACAGGCTTCTGGAAGAAAATCCCTTCTTTTCATCGGCCGAAAAGGACAAGCTGGGGCGCTTCATTGCCGATACTCCTGACGAAGACACCGCCATTCATGGCGATCTCCAGTACAGCAATGCCATCTTCGCCGGGAACAAGCGCTATTTCATCGACCTCGGGGACTTCTGCTACGGGAATCACCTCTTTGACGTTGGCATGGTCTATCTCTGCACCGTCCTGGACAGGGAGGAATTCATCCAGGAGACCTTCCACATGTCCAAGGCCCTGGCCATCAGGTTCTGGGAAGCCTTCGCGCCGGTCTATTTCGGCTCCGACCGTCCATTGAAAGACATAGAGGAAGAAATCGCCCCTTACGCCGGCCTCAAAAAGCCCATGCCCGAATTCCGCGCTGCGCTTGTTTCTGTGTTGAAATAAATTTAGCCTATGAAGCCAGACGGTCTATTTGGACGAACTGGGATTTACTTATTAAAAATATGAAACAGATTTGAAGATATGATTCTTTCCGATTTATCATGGAGTATACGTGGCACATTGGGCCGGAAGCTGATGTCACTTGCACAAAAGTATGAAGATGTAATCAATTTTACGCTTGGCGACCCGGATGTCCCGACTCCTGAAGGAATCTGCCAAGCCGCTTACAAGTGTATCCGTGAGCATCGCACCAGATATACGGCAAGCGCCGGCATACCGCAACTCAGGGAAGCAGTAGCGGCCTACGAGTCACATAAGGCCGGGATTGAAATTCGTCCCGATAACGTGGCGATCACCGTCGGTGCTACGGAGGCTATACATCTGGCCTTCAGGATGCTCCTGAATCCTGGAGATGAGGTCATTATCATCGGCCCCAGTTGGGCGCAGTGCCCGAACAACGTGCTCCTGTGCGGGGCAAAGCCTGTGATAGCCGACCGATACACAGAAGGTTTTCTTCCGGATATGGACTATCTGCGGACTCTCGTAACAGACAGGACCAAGATCATCGTTGTCAATTCTCCGAACAATCCTACAGGCACTGTATATCCACTTGAGCTGCTGAGAGATATTGCCTTGTTCGCTCAGGAAAATGGACTGTATGTTTTCTCGGATGAAGTGTATTCCGCGCTGGTCTATGACAAGCCTTTTCATTCCATATCAAAGTTCTTCCCCTCGGAAAAACTCGTCATATTCAATTCTTTTTCAAAAGCATTCTGCATGACCGGTTGGCGGGTGGGTTACGTCATAGGCGAAGCTCATTTCATCAAGAGGCTGGTCAAGATGCAGGAGAATGTAGCCGTATGCGTGAGTTCTGTCTCTCAATGGGCCGCCCTTGAGGCCATGACCCACGTCGACAAGTATGCCGCCCCCATACGGCATACATTCCTTGCCAGAAGAAAAGTGCTTGTCGATTCCATTGAAGGGATTCCTGGCATCCGATACGGTACACCCGAGGCTACTTTCTATCTGTTTGCAGACATATCGGCAACAGGGATGGATTCCCGCACCTTCTGTTTTTCGTTGCTGGAGAAGGAACATGTCGCCATTACTCCGGGTCTGTCTTTTGGCGACGCCTTTGACGCTTATGTCAGGCTTGCATTTACGGTTGAAGATGATGTCATTCAGGAAGGAGCGCGAAGAATACGGCACTTCATGGAAAACTTTTGAAAGCAATATGGACGAAGTACAAATGATAAACCCGGAAGACTACTTCCAGACCGGTGAGGGCGGAACGGCCCTTACCTACAACCATAAGGACGGCAAAACGCTGGCCAAGCTCTTCATGCCCGGCTTTGCGGCCGATACTGCCGCACGCGAGTTCCGGATTAACCGGGTGGTCTATGATTCGGGCCTTCCCACGCCTAAGCCCATCCGTCTTATCACGGACGGAACGCGTTTCGGCGCAGAATATGAGCTGATTCCGAACAAGCGTTCTTTCACCCGCATCATTTCCGAGGAACCGGAGCAGCTGGTGCCGCTGTCGGAGCGCTTCGCCCACCTGGCCCGGCAGATTCATAAGACTCCGGCCGATACATCCCGTCTTCCGGACATGAAAGAGTTGGTGCTCTACTGGATAGAGCGCAGCGAACATCTTCCCGAAGCCTACAAGCAGCGCTTCCGCCGTTTCCTTGAGGCGGTCCCTTCCGTCCCTACCTGCCTCCACGGAGACCTCCATATCGGCAATATCATCACCGACGGCAAACGAGACCTCTGGATTGACGTGGGCGATTTTGCCTACGGCGTACCCGAATGGGACCTTTCCATGATGTATTATGCCACCAACTTCATGTCGCCGGAGCGGGCCGACAACATCTTCCACCTGGACATCCCCACCCTCCGGGCCCACTGGACAGCCTTTGCCAAGGCCTATTGGGAAACGGAGTCGGAGGAGGAACTGAAGGCCCATGTACGGAAGCTCTATCCTTTCATCGCCACCAAAATCACATTCCTGGTAACGAAGCTCGGGGACGGAAAAGCCCCCTTGTCGGAAGGCATGTTCAGGCTGATTGACAATTACTTGCCATGATTCTGTCCTGCACCCATACACCCGAGAGTCGTGTCATTCCCTTCGAAGGCATTGAAAATGCCCGCGATATGGGAGGCCTTGTGATGGAGGACGGAAGAAAGGTGCAAGGCGGCAAACTCATCCGGAGCGGCAACCTCTCCAGGGCTACCGATGCCGACGTGGACCTCCTGACAGGCAAATACCAACTCTCCGACGTATTCGACTTCCGCTTTGATGCCGAAGCAGCAGCCGACCCGGACCACATCATCGAGGGCGTGACCTACACCCGTCTTTCCACCTTGCCTCAAGCCTTCATCGACGGCTTCTCGCAGGGCCGTGCCGACTCTTCGCAGGTGTCATCGAAGGATTTTGCCGCAGCGCTTGTAAACTACGCCGCGCTGCCACAGGCCCAGGAGCTTGTCAAGAAGCTTTATCCTGCCATCGTGTCGGATCGCCTTTCCCAGCGCTATTACGGGGATTTCCTTCGCGGCGTACTCGCTTCTGGGGGCGCATCCCTCTGGCACTGCTCGCAGGGGAAGGACCGTGCCGGCTGGGCATCGGCCTTTGTGCTGGGGGCCCTCGGCGCATCCCGGGAAGTGATTGTAGCGGACTTTGACTTGTCCAATGAAAGCTATGCCCCTTACGTAGAGGCGCTTTCGGCCAAGGTCAGGGAAAATGGCGGCGGCGAGGCCGAAGTCTCCTTCATCCGCGCCATGGTGGGCGTGAGCCGTGAGAATTTTGAGGCAGCACTGGACCTGATTGACCGGCGCTACGGCGGCCTCCGGCAGTACATTACCGCGCAGCTGGGTTTCTCTGAAGAAGAGCAAAATGCGTTGAAAGATAAATATTTGAAATGAGATGCGAACCATAGATTTAAGTTCCTGGAAACAGGTTGGAGAGGGCGGCAACGGGAAAACCTACGTGAATCCTGCCGATCCGGATGTTATCCTGAAGGTGAGCAAGCCTGCCTTGAGCACGAAGGAAAGTGTGACAAAGGAATATGAAGTATCCAAAGCCGTAGAGACGTTGGGCCTTTCTGCGCCTGCCATGTACGAAATTGTGCGTGTGGGGAATGCCTATGCCACGCTGTCTCAGGTAATCAAGGGAAAGAAGTCCCTCTCGCGCATTTGTCACGACTCTCCGGAGCGTTTGGAAGAAATGGCCGTTCTCCTCTCAACGGAAGGAAAGAAGATGTTCTCAACTCCGTGCGACACGGCTTTCTTTCCAAGCAGGAAGCAGCAGCTCCTGACCGTACTCTGCGAGAGTAAGTTCGTTAACGGAGAAATACGTGACAAGCTACTTGATTATGCCGTTAGCATTCCGGAGGACGGGCACTGCGTCCACGGGGATTTCCAGCCCGGGAACATCATTACTGCAGGCGGGAACTGCTATTGGATAGACCTGGACCGCTTCGGCTACGGCGACCCCATGTTTGACATCGGCCATCTGTTCCTGGTCTGTAACGTGTACTCTAAGATGAAACGGACGCAGGATATCTTCCACATGGACGAAGACCAGCTCCGCCACTTCTGGGATGCCTTTGCCAAAGCTTACACCGGGGGTGAAGATCATTCTGCCTTCGATGCTACGGCCGGCAAGTTCGCCTGTCTGGACATTGTCCTCAGGAACTGCTTTACTCCGCCAAGTTTTCTGGAAAAGATATTTCTCAAAGTAACTTTGAAAAAGATTGTAAAACAGTATTTTAAATAAATGAAACAGAAAAGACTTTGGATGCTCGTCGCTATCCTTGCCATCATTTGCGGCGCATGTGCCATCACCGGCTGCCGTAACAGAGAAGGCAGAACCTCGGACAAGGCCGATGCAGGCAAAACCTATCTCGACGCCATAGAGAAATATCTCGCAGACGAAATCGGGCAGCATTATGCCGACGGTGACATTTGCATTCCCTTCTACACCATCATTGACGTAGATGACAGCAGCAAGGAGGATATCAAGGTGAAGGGTGATTACTGGGTGTTAAAATACTATCTTGCCGGCGACACGCTCAAATGCGTTTCCGGCGGGCATTATCCGGGGCAGATGCACCTACGGCAATCGGAAGCAGACTTTATCGTTACGGCTTTTGACGAGGTTGAAGACGGTTCCCGTTTCATTCCTTCCGCCAAACGCATCTTCGGCGACAAATATGACGGTTGGCAGAAGGTCTATTCCGATGAGAAAGCCCGCGAAAAGGTTCGCGCAGCCGCTGTCGCCAGCTATGTCAAACACCACAATATTGAGGCCACCATGTATCAGGACTACGGCTGGGATGCCGTGAAGTTTTTATAAAACAACTATATGAAAATCAAACATTTACTCTTTACTCTCGCCGCTGTTCTTATGAGCAGTGCGGCTCTTTATGCCCAGACCCCGGAAGAGGTTGTGGCAAAAATGCAGGAACAACTTCTTTGCGCCGATGCGGAAGGCTATGCCATGGACATGACCATGAAGATGGCCATCGTAGGATCGGCTACGACACATATCTTGGTGCGAGGCGAGAAAACCAAGATCCAGATTGCCGGTAACAGCGGCAGCGAAATTGACTGGACAGATGCCACGACCAAGTGGGCATACGATCCGGCAAAGGCCGAAGTGACGGTGAGTGCAAAGCACGTAGAGGGAAAGAAGGATGGAGACCTTGCTCCTTTCATGAACCTTACGGAAGGCTACAAGGTGATCTCCAAAGGCGAAACCGCCGATGAGTGGATCTTCGTCTGCAAGAAACTCAGCACCAACAAGGACAAGGATGCCGCTAAGAAGATAGACCTGAAGGTCTCCAAAAAGACCTGTCTTCCCACCTTCCTCCAGATGAAAAAGTCCATCGTCACCATGACCATTGAGAATGTTGCCCTCGGTGTCACCGAAGACGAGGTTACCTTCCGTCCTGAGGATTATCCCGGAGTAAAGATTGTGGACAATCGCTAAGAACAACGATATGATTCACATCCATGAAGAGGCGGCACGTTGCCTGCTGTGCGAGGATGCTCCCTGCACGAAATCGTGCAAAACTGGCGATGTGGCCCGGGCCATCCGTGCTATCCGGTTCGGCAACGAAAAGCATGCCCTGCGTTTTGTCGCTGGCTGTACCGAAGTCGACCTCCAACGGGCGGAGGAGGCCTGTATCCATTACGACCGGCCTATCCGTATCCCTGAGATGCTGAGCGCAGCATGCCTGGATGCAGTCCGTGCAAACGGTGCGGTTCCCTCGCTTGCCATCACCTTCTGCGGCATCCAGTGCGAAAATCCCTTCTTCCTTGCCTCGTCGGCCGTGTGCACCAACTACGAGATGGTGGCGCGGGCCTTCGATGCCGGTTGGGCGGGCGTTTTCTACAAGACCATCTGCAAGCAGGACATCCGCGAGGTGTCGCCACGCTTCGATGCCGTGAAGAGCGATACGCGCTTTGCCGGATTCCGCAATATGGAGCAGTTGTCGGAAAATCCATACGAAGTGGACTTCGACATCCTGCGGCGGCTGAAGCAGGACTATCCCACAAAGGTGGTCGTGGCCTCTATCATGGGACAGTCTGAGGAAGAATGGGCCGAGCTTGCACAGATGGCCGAGGCCGCGGGTTGCGATGCCGTCGAGCTGAACTTCTCGTGCCCGCAGATGCGCCTTGCGGGCATGGGCAGTGACGTGGGGCAGAACCCGGAGCTGGTGACTTTCTATACCGCCTACGTAAAGCGCAGCGTGAAAATTCCCGTCATCGCCAAGATGACTCCCAATATCACGCAAATCAACAATCCCGCAATGGGAGCCTACTTCGCCGGAGCCGATGCCATCTCGGCTATCAACACCATCAAGAGCGTGACGATGAGCCACGAGGCGGAGGTCAGCGGCAAACAGACACTCTCGGGCTATTCAGGCCCCGCCGTGAAGCCCGTCGCCCTGCACCACATCCTGGAGATGGCGATGAACCCTATCATGAAAAATGTGCATCTGAGCGGCATCGGTGGCATTGAGACATGGCGCGACGCGCTGGAGTTCATCCAGCTTGGCTGCCGCAATGTTCAGGTGTGTACCGCCGTGATGGAGTACGGCTACCGGATTATTGACGACCTTACACTTGGCCTCCAGAATTATATGGCCGAGCACGCCATCGAACGGCTCGACGACCTCGTTGGCTCAGAGCTGAAGAATTTCGTGCTGCCCTCCGACCTCGACCGCGATACCATTGTCTATCCGAAGATAGACCGTGAGCGTTGCATCGGCTGCGGTCGCTGCTATGTGTCGTGCATGGACGGCGGCCATCAGGCCATAGCCTTCGACCACGACACCCGACAACCACGCCTCCTTGGGCAGAAATGCGTCGGCTGTCACCTCTGCCGCCTCGTCTGTCCGACAGGCGCCATCAGCCTGACCAAGCGTGTCAACAAGAAAGAAAAGAACTAACAATTACAACAACTTCAACAATGAAACGTATCATTACCATTCTCGTGCTGGCAGCGGCCTGCACCTCGGCTTTCGCACAGAAAGCTCCTCAGAGCACATCTTACAGCTCTCTCAAGAACAACTACAAGGCATCCGATTACGTCAAGAGTGACGTTGACCCCTATTCCGTCTTCTGGATCGGTCTGGAATCTTTTGGCGCTCCCGGTACCGGCCAGCTCATCATGAAGGAAACCGGCCGCGGCTGGGCTTTCCTCGGTACCAGCGTGGTCCTCGGCGCCGTCTCCGGCACCCTGACCCAGAATGTAGTAAACATGATTGAAAAGGATGCCAACGGAAAATGGAACATCCCTGAGGCCAAGCAAGACAAAGCCCGTGGATACCTTACAGCAGTAGGTGGACTGATGCTTGCCCAGGTAGGTGTCAGCATCTGGTCCTGCATCGATGCCGTCAAGATTGCCAAGGTCAAGAACCAGTACTATCAGGACGCTGCCGGAAAACACGCTTTCTCCGCCACTGTCTATCCCAGCATCGACCTTGCCCAGACCGGCACCACCGTCGTACCTACTGCCGGTATGACCCTCGCCGTCAAGTTCTGATAACACCCTCTCTTACAACAATGCCACCGTTCGTCCATCCCTCCGGCCATTATTTTTTTTTTCTTAGGAAAGGCTATATTTAGGCAGTCTAAACTGCTGCAAGTGTTTTCATCAGGGAAGGTATTCAGTCGGATTGTGCGGAACAAGGCCGGTTTCGGCCTTGCCGTTGTCATTTTCGCCGCTTTGATAGTGGAGGGTATCTCCCTGTTGCAGTATGGCAGGCTCCGGAAGCTTGTGATGCAGGCCGCCGAAAGGCAGTCCATGGTGGAACTGTGGACCAAGACGGAGATCATCAACCACACTTTGGAATCTGCCGAGGCGACCATCCATGACCATCTTTGGGACTTGAGCCGTAACCTTCCTTATCCGGATTCGATGTTCAGTGCGGCACGAAGGCTTGTGGAAACCAATCCGGACATCGTCGGAGGCTTCATCACTTTCATCCCCGGTTATTATCCCGGGAAAGGCGAACTCTTCGAGCCGTATGCCAGGAAATCCGGCGGCACCGTCAAGGTGAGCCAGATCGCATCCGCCGACCACGATTACACTGCAAATCCGGATTACCTGAAGGTACTTGCCGAGGATCGAGGACATTGGACCGATCCGTATCACTATGTCGATGAGTCCGAGATGGACCTGACCACATATTCATGTCCTCTCAAGGATGGTTCCGGCAGGACCGTGGGCGTCTGCGGGATAGACATCGACCTGTCCTGGCTGGGCGACACCCTCAATGTGTACCACAGCCTGCCATCTTCATTCACCATCGTCCTGACACGGGAGGGGAAACCCTTCGCGGGACCTTCCGGGAGCAGGGTCGCCGGGCAGGTCGTCAGGCTCCTCCATGACGGCGCAACAGTTCCTCCGCAGGCTGGTTCAGCGCGTGCGGGCATGATCGCTTTCCGGGACAGCCTTTCCGGAGACAAGGCCCTCTTGTACTATGCCTCAAGGAAAGACGAGCCGCAGTGGCAGGTCGCCCAGGTTATCTTTGAAAAGGAGCTTTACGGGAATATCCGCAAGAACCGGTTCATCGATTTCCTCCTGACCCTGATTGCGCTGACGGCCTTGTTCCTGATGATTGAGCGGTTCGCAAGGAACGAGAAGAGACTCAGGGATGCCTATGTGGACCAGGCAAGGATCGGCAATGAACTCCATATCGCGAGGCGTATCCAGGAAGAGATGCTGCCCAAGAAGTTCCCTCCTTTCCCGGACCGCACCGATGTTGACATATTCGGGTCCCTCAAGCCCGCCAGGGAAGTGGGAGGGGACATCTTCGATTTCTTCATAAGGGACGGGAAACTCTTCTTCGTCGTAGGGGACGTGAGCGGAAAGGGAATCCCTGCTGCCATCGTGATGGCGATGATACATTCCATGTTCAGCCTGGCTTCCGCGTCGGAGGATGATCCGGTGAAGATCGTCAAGGCCGTCAATGCCGAAGGATGCAGGAACAATTCTGCCGGGATGTTCGTCACCTGCTTCATCGGAGTCCTGAACCTTTCAAGCGGCAGGCTTCGCTATTGCAACGCAGGCCATGACCGGCCCCTGCTTGTCGGATGTGCCGTTGAAGAGCTTCCTGCCAACGCCAACCTTCCCGTAGGAGTCCTTCCTGACGTCCAGTTCGAGGGACAGGAGTGCCGGATCGCTCCAGGCACGACGGTTTTCCTCTACACGGACGGGCTGACCGAGGCAAAGGACACCTCCCGCAGGATGTTCGGAAAGGACAGGGTCATCGGAATCCTTGGCAGGTTCATTTCCGATCCGGCGGCTGCGGCTGCCGACATCGTCTCGGCGGCCGACCGGGAAGTAGAAACTTTCATCTCCGGCACGGAGCAGGAAGACGACCTGACCATGCTTGCCATCCGCTACAACGGGAATGCAGCCCGGGAGTGGGAGGAGTCAATCGTCCTTCGCAACGACCTTGGCCAGGTAAAGGAGTTGAACGGGTTCGTCAAGTCTGTAACCGGAAGGCTGGGAATCGGAAAGGACGAAGCTGCCAGGATACGGCTTGCGGTCGAGGAGGTCGTTGTAAACGTGATTGAATATGCCTATCCGGAGGGCCATGACGGGGAGGTCCAGGTCGATGCCAGGCCGGACGGAAGGAGCCTGGTCTTCACAGTTACTGACAGCGGCAGGCCGTTCGATCCCACGAAGGTGCCTGCTCCTGATACCGGACAGCCGGCCGAACTTCGCACTCCCGGAGGACTGGGAATATTCATTGCGAGGGAACTGATGGATTCGATCGAGTATGCAAGACGGGACGGAAAGAATGTGCTGACATTGCGGAAGGACCTGCGGAACGGCGCCCGGCATGGCGTTCAACATAGAGTTTAACATAGAGTTTAACATAGCATGACAGGAATATGGAAACTACAATCCAGGAAGTAGACGGGAAACTTGTCGCAACCTTGTCGGGAGAATTCGACACAGCTGCGGCCATCGATGCCGAGCAGGCTCTCAAGCCGCTCCTTGAAAGTTCCGGAAGGGACTTGGCGATAGACTGCTCGGAGTTGGAATACATCTCCTCCAGCGGTCTGAGGATCTTTCTGAACATTCTAAAGAATGCCAGGTCTTCTGGGAACAAGGTCACCCTTCTCGGGGTCAACGAGGTCATACGCGACGTCCTCGAACTTACGGGCCTTGTCAAATTGTTCGAATTGGAATGAGGCTCAGGTTGACGCTGATCCTCCTGCCGCTCATCGCGGCGGGGGCCCTGGCTCAGGAAAGAAGCCTGTCCATAGATGCCGACTTCCTTACCCGTGGCGAGGTCCGTCATGGCGGTCTCCCGAATGTCGATGGAGAAAGCGCGGTGAGCAAGGATTACGCAAGTTTCATCCTTGAGAGGACCCTGCTCGGAATGAGTCTGGCCAAGAAGAACCTTTCGGCCAAGGTGACTGCCCAGCACAGCGGCACCTGGGGCAGTTCAGAGGGTGGCGTATTCAATATCTACGAGGCCTGGGTGAGGATGTCCTCTCCCGGCGGTCTCTTCTTCAAGGTGGGCAGGCAGAACTTGTCCTATGACGACCAGCGCATCTTCGGAGCCGATGACTGGGCGATGACCGCAAGATCCCACGATGTCCTGCTGGCAGGTTACGAAGGCCATGGCCAGAAGATTCATGTCTTCGGGGCCTTCAACCAGAATGTTGCGAACATCAACGGAGGGACCTATTACGCGGGAGGCCTGCAACCATACAAGACCATGGGAGCGGCCTGGTACCATATCGATGTGCCGGACTGGCATCTCGGAGCTTCGCTCCTGCTGATGGACGCCGGCATGCAGGGAGGAGAGAAAGACAAGCCTGATGAGAGGACCTACCACCAGCAGCTTGCCGGCACTTACCTGTCTTTCACCCCGCACAGGTGGAAGGCTGAGGCCGCATATTACCGTCAGATGGGCAAGGGGGAGCAGGGCCTTCCCATAAGGGCCTGGATGGCAAGCGGCAAGGTCTCTTACACCCCCTCAGGCCGCTGGTCTTTCTACTCGGGATACGACTACATGAGCGGAGACAAGGATTTCGCCACGCCGTCCTCCGGGCAGATAGGGGTGATCCGCCACAGCGTGATCAAGGGATTCAGTTCGCTTTATGGTTCCCATCACAAGTTCTACGGGGCCATGGATTTCTTCTATGTAACCACCTATGTCCACGGTTTCACTCCAGGACTTCAAAACATTTTCATCGGCGGCAGGTGGTCTCCTGGAAAAAAGGCTTCCTTCGATGCATCCTATCATTTCCTGGCCACAGCGACCGAACTCCAGAATGCAGGCAAGCCGCTTGGACACGAGATAGAGCTTGCATCATCCTACAGGCTTTCAAGCGAAGCGAAAGTGAGCTTGGGTTTTTCTTACATGCGAGGCACCGAGACGATGGTAGTCCTCAAGAGGACGGATGAAAACCGCCAGCTCCGTTGGGGCTGGATCATGCTCACCGTGACTCCGAAATTCTTTTCCGGCAAGTGGTAGCTTGCTTGCCGCCAACGTATGATAAACTTACAGACGACACATGACAAAGACGAGTTCCCCAACAGAGGCCGTGTGCGGGCAAGACCGCCAATGGTTCATCGAAAACTTCGGATCTGCTTCGCAGCTGGAATCCAAGATCATCCCTGATATCCTGGGCAAGGCCCCATGCCGGCCGGGCAGGACGTTTTTCCCTGTCACCATCCCGCAGGACAGTCTTGAAGCCCTGCGGAAGCGCTTGCCTTACCCCGAGGACATCGTGCTCGGTACGGCTTTCGGAATAACCCTTTCTGTCTGGAGTGCGGACACCAAGGCTTGTTTCGCGTTTTCGTGGGAAGGCTGTCCGGAACTCCCGGTCTATGTCGAATGGGCTCCCGGAGCGCCCCTGCACGCCATCCTGGATTCTGTCTCGCGCCGCTTCGATGGAGTCAAGGAGCATCCCGGCTTCACGTACGAGGAGGCGGCAAGGGAACTGGAGCTGGACCGTTCCGTGTTCCTGGGCGGCCCCTCCGCCCCGGAGGAATGCACCCTTGGGGAAGATGTCGACCTTGCCTTCTGGTGGTCTCCCGAGGGCATCGAGGTTGTCTATCGCCGTGAAAAGTATTCCGAAGACATCCTGAGGCAGTTCGCGCAGAGTTTCAGCGCCTGCCTCAGCTCCATGTCCGGGGCGGACACCGTGGACGACCTGGTTTTCGCAACAGGCGGACAAGTCTCCCAGGTGGAGGGGTTCAATCCTCCCGCTGTCGATTTCGACCCCGACCTTACCCTTCTTGACCTTTTCAGGGAAAATGTCGGAAGGAACCCCGGCAACCCGGCGGTTGTCTACAAGGGGACCATGCTGTCGTATTCACAGCTGGATGCCCTCTCCGACAATCTTGCGGCCTGCATCTCGGGCAAGGTCGCTCCCGGAGGGATAGTCTCGATCATCCTCAACCGCAATGAGTACATGGTCGTTGCCCCCCTTGCTGTTCTGAAGGCGGGATGCGCCTACCAGCCCCTGGACCCTTCCTATCCGACCGAGAGGCTGTCCTTCATGGTCAAGGATGCCAAGTCTTCACTGCTTATAGCGGATCCCGGCCTTGAAGGCCTGGTCTCCGGATATGACGGCCCCGTCCTCTCCACAGCCCAGGTCCCATCGCTTCCAAGGGGTAGGGCGGAAGTCCCCGATCCCAGGCCCAACGACCTTTTCATCCTTTTGTACACCAGCGGGACGACCGGTGTCCCGAAGGGGGTGCGCCTTACTCACCGCAATGTTTCCACATTTGCAAGGAACAACGCCAAGTCGTTGGGAATCAGTGACAGGTCCCATACTGCGGCGTACGCTAGTTTCGGCTTCGACGCCAGCATGTGCGACCTGTCCACCGCCCTTGCCAGCGGAGCCGCCTTGTACATAATCCCCGATGAAATCCGGCTGGACCTGCCGGCCCTTGACGAGTTCTTCACGAAGAACCGTATCTCCCATCTGCTGATGACGACACAGGTAGCGACTCAGTTCGCCGTGAATTTCCCGGACAACGATTCCCTCGAGGTTCTTTATACCGGTGGGGAGAAACTTTCCAGTTTCGCTCCTCCCAGGTATACGGTCGTCAATGCCTACGGACCCACCGAGACGACGGTTTACACGGTCAGCAAGTTCGTCAGGGAGCAGGAGCCCGACATCCCTATCGGGAAACCTCTGCCAGGGGTACGCGCCTATGTCGTAGGCAAAGGCGGACAGCGGCTGCCCGTCGGTGCCGCCGGCGAGCTTCTGCTCGCTGGTTTCCAGGTCGGTGACGGTTATCTTGACAGGCCGGACAAGACTGCAGAGGTGTTCATCGACAATCCTTTCAGTGATGATCCTGCCTACAGGAGGGTCTACAGGACGGGAGATGTGGTGCGCTATCGTTCCGACGGCGACATCCAGTTCATCGGAAGGAAGGACATGCAGGTGAAGATCAGGGGATTCCGTATCGAATTGAAGGAAGTTGAAAGCGTGATCCGTGAGTTCCCCGGAATAACCGATGCCACTGTACAGGCCTTTGACGAGGAAGGCGGAGGAGGGAAATTCCTCGCGGCCTACGTCGTGGCAGGGTTGCCGGTGGACATCGATGCCCTCAATGCTTTCATACTGGAGAAAAAACCTCCGTACATGGTCCCCTCGGTGACCATGCAGATTGATGCCATACCCTTGAATGTCAACCAGAAAGTAGACCGCAAGGCCCTTCCGGAGCCCCGGAAGCCGGCCAGGAAGGGGGAGAATGCCGTAGAGGCGGCACCGTTGAATGTCCTGGAGCAGGAACTCGCCGACCTTGTCAAGGCGTCGGCCGGCATCGACGGTTTCTCCCTTACCGATCCTCTGGTCTACTGCGGCCTCACGTCCTTGTCCGCCCTGCGTCTTGCCACGGAGCTTTACAAGAAATTCGGCATCTCGGTGGACATGAATAGTTTCGTCAAGACCGCCACTCTCCAGGGCATAGAAAACCTCGTCCTGTCTTCGCTGCTTTCCGGTCAGAAGAGTTCAGGCCCGGCTGCCGCAGCGGCCGCTGCCGGCCCGGTTCCGATGACATTCCAGCAGGCCGGGCTCTATTTCGAGTGCATGAAGGCCCCCCATGAGACTGTCTACAACCTGCCTATGGTCTGGACCCTGCCCCCTGACCTGGATCCCCGGAAGGTTGCCGAGGCCTTCAAGGAAGTTGTCAACTGCCATCCGGCCCTGATGTCCCGTTTCGACACCGTAGGTGGGGAAGTACGGCTCGTCCCATGCGAGGGAACGCCGGAGGTCGGTGTCAGGACGGTCTCCGATGCACAGATGGAGGCACTCAAGGAGGGCTTCATCAAGCCTTTCAACCTATCGGAAGGGCCTTTGTTCAGGGCTGAGGTAGTGAGGTGCCCGAGCGGCCTTTTCCTCTTTAGCGATTTCCATCATCTGGTTTTCGACGGCCGCTCCCTGGACGTGTTCATGGGTGAGTTCTGTGCGGCGGTCGACGGAGCGGCACCCCGGAGGGAAAGCTATTCCTACTTCGACTATGCCGCCGCACAGAAGGCTTCGGAGGGAGGAGAGGACTACAATGCCGCCGGAGCGTTCTTCAGGGACCGGATGGAGGGATTCGAATCCGCAAGCGCAATCCTTCCCGACAAGGAGAAGACCGAAGGGCCCGGCGCCGCAGCTTCGCTGGAAGTTCCCCTTGGGGTGGATGTCGCAAAGCGCTGCATAGATCTTGGAATATCCCCTGCAAGCTATTGCCTTGCTGCCGTCTATCTTTCTCTCGGAGCCTTTTGCGCCAGCAAGAAGGTCTTCATGTGCACTGTCAGCAACGGGCGCTCCGACCTCAGGGTCTCCGACTCGGTGGGCATGTTCGTGAACACGCTTGCACTCTCGGGTGACATCACTGAGGGTGAAGTGTCCGATTACCTTAAGGAAACCGACAGGATCTTCTCTGAGACAAGGGCACATGAGTATTATCCCTTCGCCAAGGTCTCTTCCGACTATGGATTCCAGCCACAGGTGATGATGGCCTATCAGGTGGGACTGCTCGAAGATTACAGGATAGGAGGGAAAACACTTGCCTGCGAGGAGCTCGCCCCCGAGACGCCGATGTTCCCGGTGAGCATATTCGTAGGCGGGGCGGAAGGTCCCGAGAGCCTCCTTTTCCAGTACGATTCCACCCTCTACAGCCAGGGCCTTGTCCGGAGTTTCGCCGACACGATATGCCATGTCCTGCGCCAGATGCTCTCCGACGGGAAGGTAGGGGAGCTCTTGCTCACGGACTCCCGCCAGGATGCCCTTCTGGACGGGTTCAATTCCTGGACCCTGCCCGTGGACGGTAAGCAGACAATAGTCTCCTTGTTCCGCAGCCAGGTTGCGGCGACCCCTTCCGCCCCTGCCGTGAGTTTCGCCGGGAAGGTCCTCTCATATGTCCAGCTGGACCACATCACCGACGCCCTGGCCTCGAGGATCGCTTCCTTCGGCCTTGGCAGGGAGGATGTAGTCTCGGTCCTGATCGGCCGCAGCGAGATGATGGCTGTCGCTTCACTCGGAGTCTTGAAGGCCGGCTGCGCCTACCAGCCTCTCGACCCCTCGTATCCGCAGGAACGGCTCAACTTCATGATAGCGGACGCTTCTGCAAAGCTGCTGGTCGCCGATGCGGAGTACAGGCCCCTGATAACCGATTACTCCGGTCCCGTCCTGGATACCGCTGTCATAGCCTCCCTGCCTGAGGGACCTGTCCCTGAAGGACCGGCTCCTGAGAACCTGTTCATCCTGCTCTATACCTCTGGGTCTACCGGGGTCCCGAAGGGGTGCATGCTCGAGCACCGCAACCTGGTGAACTTCTGCGCCTGGTACCGTGAATATTACGCCTTGCGGCCTGAAAGCCGGGTGGCGGCGTATGCAAGCTATGGTTTCGACGCCTGCATGATGGACATGTATCCGGCTCTCACTACGGGCGCCTGCGTGTGCATAATCCCCGAGGAAACCCGCCACGACATGTCCGCCCTCGACAGCTTCATCACGGAAAACGGCATAACCCACAGTTTCATGACCACGCAGGTGGCCGTCATGTATGCCAGGAACTATCCCGGGAACAAGTCGTTGAAGCATCTGTCCGCCGGAGGGGAGAAACTGGTTTCAATCGACCCTCCCGCATATTCCTTCCACAACGGTTACGGGCCTACGGAGTGCACCATATTCTCCACTGTCTATGACGTGACCCGGAAAGAGGCGAACATCCCGATCGGCCATCCGCTGTCCAACCTCAAGCTCTACGTGACCGACAGCCTGGGGCGCAGGCTGCCTGCTGGAGCTGTCGGCGAACTCCTGATCAGCGGCCCCCAGGTCAGCCGCGGCTACCTCAACCGTCCGGAAAAGACTGCGGAAACATTCATCACCAATCCTTTCGAAAGCGACTGGCCTTATGACCGTGCCTACAGGACAGGGGACATCGTGCGATACCGAATGGATGGAAACATCGAATTCGTGGGGAGGAACGATGGCCAGGTGAAGATCCGTGGCTTCAGGGTCGAGACCAAGGAGGTAGAGGCCGTGATCAGGGAATTCCCCGGTGTGCAGGATGTGACGGTCCAGCCGTTCGACAATCCGTCCGGCGGGAAGTTCATTGCCGCCTACATCGTCTGCGACGGTGAGCTTGACACCAGGGCACTGTCAGACTTCATCCTCCGGCGGAAGCCTCCTTACATGGTTCCGGCTGCGTTTTCCAAACTGGAAAGGATACCGCTCAATGTGAACCAGAAGGTTGACAGGAAGGCTCTTCCGGCTCCGGTGATGACTTCCAGCGGGTCCTATGTCAAGCCGGAAGGACCGGTTGAGGAATCCCTCTGCGGAATCTTTGCCGAAGTGCTTGGTATGGAGAGAGTAGGTGCGACAGACAATTTCTTCGATCTGGGAGGTTCTTCCCTGATGGTCACAAGCGTGCTTGTGAGTGCCGAGAAGCAGGGACTCAAGTTCTCCTATGGCGATGTCTTTGCGAATCCTACCCCGAGGGCCCTGGCTTCTTTCCTCGGCGGCGGCGCCTCCGAGGCTCCTGCAGGCAGGGATGACGTCTATGGCTATGATTACTCTTCGATAGACCGGGTCCTTGCGGGGAACACCCTCGAGGCTTTCATCGGAGGGGAGCCCCAGGCCCTTGGAAAGAATATCCTGCTGACCGGGGCGACGGGCTTCCTTGGGATACATGTCCTGAGGGAACTGGTGGAGCGGACCCCGGAAGACGCTGCCATCTGGTGCCTGCTGCGCGGCAAGGGTTCGGTTACCGCCGAGAGGCGGCTCTCCGAGATGCTGGTCTATTATTTCGAGAAGAACTACCGTGCCCTGATAGGCAGGAAGATCCGCATCATCCAGGGCGACATGTCCGACCAAAAGGTTTTCGACGCCCTTCTCGACTCCGGGAATCCAATCGACCTCGTGGTCAACTGCGCCGCCAACGTCAAGCATTTCTCCCGCGGTGACGATATCCTCCGTGTCAATTACTACGGAGTGAGGAACCTGGTCGGGTTCTGCATGGCTGGCGGGGCGAGGCTGGTGCAGGTGTCGACGGTCAGCGTCGGCGGCATGAGCGAAGGAAGCGTCCCGGCGGAACTGGACGAAAGGATGCTTTTCTTCGGCCAGAACACCGACAACCAGTATGTCGTCTCCAAATTCCTGGCGGAACGGTACATCCTGGAAAAGGTTGCGGAAGGAAAGCTGAATGCGAAGATCATCCGTATGGGCAACCTTTCCCCAAGGGAATCCGACGGTGAATTCCAGGTCAATTTCAACTCGAATGCGTCGATGGGCCGCCTGAAGGCTTACCGCATGCTCGGAGCCTGTCCCTACTCGCTGCTTGAGGGGAAGATGGAATTCTCTCCGATAGACGATTCCGCAAGGGCGGTTGTCCTGCTTGCCCTCACTCCGAGGGAGAACGTCGTCTTCCATGCCTTCAACGACCACTTGCTGCCGATGGACGACATCATGTCCCGCATGCGCGACGACCGCGGCAGGCCTCTGGAATATGTTGAGGATGGAGAATTCGTGCGTATCATGGATGCTGCAAAGGACGATCCGGACAAGTCCAGGGTCTTGTCCAGTATCATCGCATATACCCAGGCTGAAGGGCAGGCGCAACTGGTCGAGAACGGTGCTTCCACCGACTTTTCGATGCAGGTGCTCCGCCGCCTTGGATTCCGTTGGGACCAGACTTCCAGTCAGTACGTTGACATGATCTTCGACATGCTGTCCTCCATGAGATACTTCGAAGATTGATCCTGACCGTGGCGGCGCTTCCTGAAGGGCTCCGCCGCCTCGCAAGGGTAGAGTCGCGGAGGGTGGGCCAGCGGCGCTTTAGATTGGAATAATTATAAATACCAGGGCGTCCCAGACTGCGTGGCTTACTACAAGGGCGGGAAGCCATCCGGGGCGCAGTCGGTACACAAGGCCCCAGACCAGCCCTGCGGTCAGGGCAGCCATGACCAGCATGAAGTTGAATGACCAGACGTGCACGAGGGCATAGACCGCCGCCGTAAGGAGGAACGCATGGTCGGAGGCGTGTTCTCCGGGGAGCAGCTTCCCCAGCGTCCGCTGTACGTAGCCTCTCCAGAAAAACTCCTCGGCCGGTCCGATCAGGAAAAGCAGCAGAAGGGCGATCGTCCAGGGCGGAAGCCCCGCTTTCATGGAATAGACGTTCTCGACCTGGGGCCGTGCGAAATCGAACATCCATGCGGAGACCTTGTCCCCGATCCAGAATATCCCCCATAGCGCGAAAGCCAGGGCAATCCCTCCAAGGAGTTGCATCATTGGCTTTTCCACCTTCAGCACCTGTTCCCTGTCCGGGGTAAAGGCGAGGCCCATTCCAAGCAGGACCAGGGCGGAGAAAGTCATTCCGATCCAGAAGTTCACCAGGTCCCGTGTCCAGGGGCTGAACATGAGGAACCAGAGGACCGCTGCGGTGGCTACGGCCATGCAGAGTTTCCTGCTCATATGAGTCCGGCTATGAGGAGACCTACGGAAAGTGGCCCCGAGAAAGCGAGCTGAAGCTGTGCCGAAGCCTGGTCAAGTCCTTTCATCGCTTCCAGTCCGTCCTTGTCGTAAAGGCCGGCTTTCTTGAAATTCTTCATTGCAGGGACGGCTGCGACAAGGCTCAGAAGAGCCAGGGGATGCAGCCATCCTGCGGCGACGCTGGCTATGATGCACACGAAGGGGATGACCATGTAGATGCGGTACAGGACCGAAGAGGCCTTGGCTCCGATGAGCATCGCGAATGTCTTTATCCCAGCAGCTCCGTCTGTCGGGATGTCCACGGTGTTGTTGGCGTGGAGTACTGAAACCGTGATCACACCGATCGGCAGGGACAGCACGAGGGCTTCAGGGACGAAATCCCCGGTGATGGCGCAGGTGGTTCCCAGTACGGTAAGCACTCCGAAGATTATGAATATGTCCAGGTCTCCAAGCGCATGGAACTTGAAGAAGGAGTAGAGCATGGTAAGGACCACTCCGACCACTCCTACGAGAAGGACTTTCACCCCGCTCAAGGCCACTACTCCGATGCCGAAAGCGGCTCCGATGACGAAGAGGAGGATGCTGAACCGCAGGTACTCTTCCGGCAGGAAATGCTTGAACACCAGGTTGGGGACTGCGTAAGCATTCTCATTGTCGACCCCTTTCCGGTAATCTGCCCAGTCGCTGAGGACGTTGCCGGCGGCATGCAGGACCATGACCCCCAGCAGGGACATCGCCAGGACGACTAAGGACTTGGCTCCGGCTGGGACGAGCCCTTTGCTGAAGAGGTAGGTGAAACATGCGACCACCGGCATGGTGGAAACGGCGAAGGACCAGTATCTGGTCGCGACGAACCAATCTTTGAGTGAATGCTTCATTTATCTGTCATTAAAAATTTCTGCCGGTTCAGGCAACCGGGGCGTCTTCCTTGCCGGGATTCCTGCCCCCGAGCTCTTCCTCTATCATAGGCAGCAGTATCTCGTCTGCGGGAAGCCAGCCGACGGTGCGAAGGTTCCCTGCAGAAAGCCACCGGGCGGCCTCATGCTCGTTCAGGTGCAGGGCATCGGTGACGGGCGAGCACATGTAGCAGTGCATCGTGAGGTGAAAGTCGGGATAGTCCCATTCGACGGTGTGGAGGAACTTGTCTATCCTGATCTCGGCATCCAGTTCTTCCTTGATCTCGCGGTGAAGCGCCTGTATGGGAGATTCGCCCGCTTCGACCTTGCCCCCCGGCCACTCCCAGTAATCCTTCCACGGGCCATAGCCTCTCTGGGTGGCGAATACCAGGTCTCCTTTCTGGATGATGACGGCGGCTACTTCTATGCTTTTCATGATGCTGGTCCTGTTGGTCGTGCGCCTACACCGGACAAACCGACGGGCAAGCGCACTGCAAAGATATCAACTAGCCAAAATAAAACTCGGAAAAATCAGTGTAAATTTCCCGTAAAAATTTCTGCTCCGACCGGCTTTGGTAACTTTTTGGCCAAAAAACGTATTTTTCTTGGCACACGCACACGTGTGCCAAATCGTGTGCCAACCCGGAAGTACTAGTTTTTCCAAACGGCGCCAAGAAGGTTCTGAAAGCCGTTTTCAACTTGTAATTTTACTTCCTCCCACAGTGGCAGTTTATTGAAAAAAACCGGTAAACAGTTTTGCCGATTTTTTAACCTTCTAAATTAGAATCTTTCCAAATAGTTCAAGAGTAGTTCCGCCAATAAAAAGAAGAAACAGACATGTGAAAATGCCTTTGAAAACAGAGGTCGGTTTAGTCCTGTATATATACTACATTGGACTGGACTGAACTTCATTTCTCTGCCCTTCATTTTTTCTTTTTATTGGCCCTATGTTCATCTCCTTTCGGAGGGCATTAGATTTTGCCTTCGGTGCAAAACAAAACTCGTAAAAATCCGTGTAAACATTTCACCTTTGCCGTTCTTGGAGGGTAAACACCCGGTAGTGTCTTTTTCGCGTTTTTTCTGCGAAAGTGTTAACCGCTACCGGCCTTTTTCTGTGCTTGTTCGTCTAGCCGTTTACCGGTAATGTCTGCGTAACAGATGATGCTATCCTTAATGGAGGTTCTTGATATACCTGTCATCTTCTTTTTATTCGCCGGAGTCTCTTTCCTTATGATCCCGTCTTCTGTGAATAACCTTGTCACTGCTTAAGCAGGGGAGAGTCGTTGATCTCTGCTTATAGGCTTCGGCAGGGTGACATCTCCCTTTTACGCCGCAAAGTTGTGACACCCGGACATCCCGACAAGGTCCACTGCGTTCTCCACCTTGTCTTGCCGATGTCCTATAGGGGTATCACGTTTCCTGCAGCGCAAAGAAAGATGTTTCACCCTTAAAACCGCAGCCAAATGAATAAGCAAGCGAACAACGATTA